>NZ_NRSJ01000006.1 GCF_016584085.1 Halochromatium glycolicum
TAGGGGATGCGCCAGGGTTGCTCGCTTGCGCTCATGGTTGCCGTGCTCCGGGGCGGCTGAGGGAGGATCGACTGGCGAAGGATACCAAGGTCAGCGCTGCCAGCCAGGGCCGCACGGCCAAGCAAGGAATGTAAACATCCCCCGGCAAAGCCGGGGCAGCCCTTCGATCAAGAGGGTCCGTTATGGTTATCTTGCTCCATGCCCCTCGTCAGACCGGCAAGACTAGCTGTCTGCTCGAGCTGATGGAGCGGCTCAATGCCGAGGGTGAGTACCGCGCACTCTATGTCAATTTGGTGCTGATGGCCTTTCTGCATCGGGTGATCAACGACGCTGGCACGCTGGAGCGCGAGTACGCGATCGGCTCTGGGCGCATGGATCTCTGTTGATGCTCCACCTGCGCGGCGTCCGCCAGAACAACCTCAAGCAGCTCGATCTGGACCTGCCGCTCGGCGAGCTGATCGTCGTCACCGGCGTCAGCGGCTCGGGCAAGTCGTCACTCGCGTTCGATACCCTCTACGCCGAGGGTCAGCGCCGCTACGTCGAGACCTTCTCGCCCTATGCCCGGCAGTTCCTCGACCGGATGGATCGGCCGCAGGCGGAGCGGATCGACGGCATCCCGCCGGCGATCGCGATCGATCAGTCGAATTCGATCCGGACCTCGCGCTCGACCGTTGGCACCCTGACCGAGCTGAACGATCATCTGAAATTGCTGTTCGCGCGTGCGGCACGACTGTTCTGTCACGGCTGCGGTCGGGAGGTGCAGCGTGAGACGCCCGAGCGCATCTGGGCCACCTTGCGCCAGCGCGCAGGCGACGAGCCGGTCCGCATCCTGATCTGTTTCGAGCTCGCCGTCCCCGAGGGATTGAGCACCGAGCAGCTCAAGACCCTGCTCGCTCAGCAAGGCTACATCCGGTTCCTGCACGAAGACGCGGGACGCTTGGAGGTGATCCAGGACCGGCTCAGGCTCGCCGAGGACAACCGCGGCCGCGCGCTGGAGGGATTGGAGGCGGCGTTCGAGCACGGTCGTGGCCGCCTGCGCGTCTACCCGCTCGACGCCGAGCGCCAGCCCGGACCGCCCTGGTCGTTCTCCCGCGCGCTGCACTGCGCGGACTGCGAGATCGACTATCGCGAGCCGCTCCCGAGCCTGTTCTCGTTCAACTCACCGGTTGGCGCCTGCGAGACCTGCCGCGGCTTCGGCCGCGTGATCGGTATCGATTGGGATCAGGTCGTGCCCGATGCGAGCAAGTCGCTGCTCGACGGCGCGATCAAGCCGATCCAATCCGACAGCTATTCGCAGGTCCAGGAGGACCTGATCGCCTCCGCCCATCGCCGGGGCGTACCGACCGATGTGCCCTGGCGCGCGCTCGGCGAGACCGACCGCGAATGGGTCTTGGAGGGCGAGGGCGCCTGGGAGGATGACCCGAAACGACGCGTCTGGTACGGCATCCGCGGCTTCTTCGACTGGCTGGAGGGCCGCAGCTACAAGATGCATGTGCGGGTGCTGCTGTCGCGCTATCGCAGCTATGATCCCTGCCCCGCTTGCGGCGGTGCCCGGCTCAAGGATGCGGCGCTGGACTTCCGCCTCGGCGACCATGCGCTTGCCGATGCAGTGCTCGACCGGCGCGAGCGCTTCCGTCATGCGCGCGCGTCATTGCCTGAGCAGGCCTGGCTCGGGCTGCCCGGTCTGACGATCCACGACCTGATGCGGCTGCCGCTCGCCGCAGTCGAGCGCTTCTTCGACGCACTGCGCCTGCCGGGGACGCTGGATCAGGCGATGGAGCTGCTGCTGGTGAACATCCGTTCCCGATTGCGCTATCTGAACGCGGTCGGGCTCGGCTATCTGACGCTGGACCGCCAGTCGCGCACCCTCTCCGGCGGTGAGGTGCAGCGGGTCAACCTGACCACCGCGCTCGGCACCGCGCTCGTGAACACCCTGTTCGTGCTCGATGAGCCCAGCATCGGCCTGCATCCGCGCGACATGGCTCGGATCATCGCGGTGTTGCAGCGCCTGCGCGGTGCGGGCAATTCGCTGGTGGTCGTCGAGCATGACCCGCAGGTGATGCGCGCGGCCGACCGGATTCTCGATATCGGGCCGGGGCCGGGCGAGCATGGCGGCGAGCTCGTCTTCAACGGCCCGCCGAGCGCCCTGTTCGATGACCCCGACTCGTTGACCGGGGCCTACCTGTCCGGGCGCCGCCAGGTCACGGAGCCGCGACCGCCAAACCCGCCGGCTGCGGACGAGCCAGCCGTGCAGATCCGCGGCGCCCGCGCCCAGAACCTCAAGGGGATCGACCTGGCGCTGCCGTTGCGACGGCTGGTGGTCGTGACCGGCGTCTCCGGCTCGGGCAAGTCGACGCTGGTCAAGGCGGTCCTGTTCCATCACCTGGCCAAACAGAAGGGCCACCCGGAAGGGCCGCTCGGCGACTGCGACGCGGTCGAGGGCGAGGAGCTGATCGCGGATGTGGTGATGGTCGATCAGGCGCCGATCGGACGCAGCGCGCGCTCGAACCCGGCCAGTTACGTCGGCGCGCTCGACCCGTTGCGCAAACTATTCGCCTCCGCGCCGCTCGCGCGCGAGCGGGGCTATAAGCCCGGGCATTTCAGCTTCAACTCCGGGCCCGGGCGCTGCCCGACCTGCTCTGGCTCCGGCTTCGAGCACATCGAGATGCAGTTCCTGTCCGACGTCTACCTGCGCTGCCCGGATTGCAATGGCCGCCGCTACAGGCCCGAGGTCCTCGAGGTGCGGCTGCCGGGCGAATGGCTCGCGTCCACGACGGCGACATCGAGTCCCGAGGTCGGGCGCATCGCCGACGGGCCCGAGCTCGAGGCAACCCCCAGTACCGAGCCGATCTCAAAGTCCAAGCCGGACAATCGCCGATCTCAACCGGAGGTCCCCTCGAATGACGCGCAGAGCGATTCGCCCCCGATATCGCATACTGCGTCCGATATCGACTCGGATTCGGCGCCGAACATCGCCGAGGTGCTGGCGATGACGGTCTCCGAGGCGCTCGCCGTCTTCGCCGATCAGCCCGAGATCCAGCGCAGCCTGCAGCCGCTGGCCGATGTCGGCCTCGATTATCTGCGTCTCGGACAGCCGGTGCCGACCCTCTCCGGCGGCGAGGCGCAGCGCCTGAAACTGGCCGGACATCTGGCCAAGACCCTGGGCCGCAAGCGCCGCAAGGCGACGCAACCGGGATTGCTGTTCCTGTTCGACGAGCCGACTACGGGACTGCATTTCGCCGACATCGCGACCCTGCTGCAGGCATTCGAGCGGCTGCTCGAAGCCGGTCATTCGCTGCTGGTGATCGAGCACAACACCGACCTGATGCGCGCCGCCGACTGGCTCATCGATCTCGGCCCCGAGGGCGGCGACCAGGGCGGCATGCTCGTCGCCTGCGGCACGCCGCAGGAGCTCGCCGAGCACCCGCACAGCCACACCGGCAGGGCCTTGAGCGAGAGAGTCGATCAACCCGACGCCGAAGTCGCCGAGCCCGCTCTGCCCTATAGCCAAAACACCATCATCGTCCGCCACGCCCGCGAGCACAACCTCAAGGACCTGAGCCTCGCGCTCCCACGCGACCGCTTCGTCGTGATCACCGGCGTCTCGGGCAGCGGCAAGAGCACGCTGGCGTTCGACATCCTGTTCGCCGAGGGGCAGCGGCGGTACCTCGAGTCGCTCAATGCCTATGCCCGGCAGTTCGTTCAGCCGGCCGCGCGCGCTGACGTCGATGCGGTGCTCGGGCTGCCGCCGACGGTCGCGATCGAGCAGCGCACCAGCCGCGGCGGGCACAAGAGCACGGTCGGCACCTCGACCGAGATCCATCATTTCCTGCGGCTCCTCTTCGTCAAGCTCGGTGTGCAGCACTGCCCGGGCTGTCAGGTCCCGATTCAGCCCCAGGGTCGCCAGGCGATCCTCGAACGCCTCCTCGAGACCTTCGCCGGACGGGAGGTCATGCTGCTCGCCCCGCTGGTCATCGCCCGCAAGGGGATCTATCGGGAGCTCGCGGCCTGGGCGGAGCGCCGTCGAGTCCCCGAGCTCTATGTCGATGGCGCCTTCGTACCGGTGAGCCCCTGGCCGCCGCTCGACCGCTATCGCGAGCATTCGATCGACCTGCCCTTGCCGCGGCAACGGATCGGGCCCGAACCGACCGATCCCAGCAACCGCGCGGCCGTGGCCGCTTGCCTGGATGAAGCGCTCGTTCTCGGAAAGGGCGTCGTTCGCGTGCTCGACTGCACCCAATCCAGTCACGCAAAGAGTGCGTCATCGCCAGCGGCATCGCCACCGCTACACACCTACTCGACCCAGCGCACCTGCCCGAGCTGTGGTACCGGCTTCGACGAGCCGGACCCGCGGCTGTTCTCGTACAACTCGAAGCACGGCTGGTGCCCGGCCTGCTTCGGGACTGGCCTCAAGCTTAAGGGTTTCGATGCCGACCAGACGGGCGAGGAAGGTCGCTGGCTCGACGCCGAGGCGCAGGCGCCCTGCCCCGCCTGTGCGGGTCAACGATTACGCCCCGAGGCGCTTGCGGTCCGCTTTCGTGGGCATTCGATCGCCGATTTGTCGGCGCTGAGTGTCGCCGACGCAGCGGTGTTCTTCGACGATCTGGATTTGGATGAGCGTGAGGCGGCGATCGCCACGGACTTGGTCGGCGAGATCCATTCGCGGCTCGGTTTCTTGCGCGAGCTGGGACTGGGCTACCTCAAGCTGGAGCGTGCGGCGCCGACCCTCTCCGGCGGCGAGGCACAGCGGATTCGGCTCGCCGCCCAGCTCGGCTCCAACCTGCGCGGCGTCTGCTACATCCTTGACGAGCCGAGCATCGGGCTGCACGCACGCGACCATGCCCGTCTGCTGGACAGCCTCGCCGCGCTGAAAGCCAACGGCAACAGCCTAATCGTCGTCGAGCACGACGCCGCAACCATGCGTCATGCCGACGAGATCATCGATCTCGGGCCCGGCGCCGGGGTCCACGGGGGCGAGGTGGTCGCGCGCGGAGACGCCGCCACGCTGGCCGCGAATCCCGCTTCGCTGACCGGTCGGTATCTGGCACGTCAGTGCGTCGGAGAACCCCAGGCTGAATCGCCGCAGTCCGCGCCCGCTTCTGAGACCGCTTCCGAGACTGGGCGTTACGCCGACCATTCCAGCCAAGTAAAACAGTCACGCCCCGCATCGATAGGGCCAGATACTGAGCCCGAAGCCAGACCCGGCCTCGAGCGCAAAGCACGAACGAGTGCCGCCGCGCAAGCCGAAGCCGGGTCGCAGTCTGAGCTCCAATCCGAAGCCCAATCCGAGCCGGAAACCCAGGAAACATCCTACTCTGCTGGCACCGATCAGATTCAAGCGCACAGCCTGCCAGCACGTCGCGATACCACCGACACGACACAAGAACAGTCGCTCCGGATAGAAGGCGCCAACCTCCACAATCTAAAAGGGTTGGACCTCGCGGTCCCGCTCGGCCAATTCGTCTGTGTCACCGGGGTCTCCGGCTCGGGCAAGTCCACGCTGGTGCGCGATGTGCTCGGCGCCTCGTTGAAACGCCTGCTCAGCAGCCCGGACGGGTCCGGACGCGGTTTCAAGCAGCGCGCTGCAGCGGACGCCGGCTCCGGGCGCCGATCCGGCCGGCGTCCGCAGCCCGGTGCCCTCGTCGGCTGCACCGACCTGACCGGCTGGCAGGCGTTGACGAGGGTGCTCGAGGTCGACCAGACCCCAATCGGCAAGACACCGCGGTCGTGCCCGGCCACCTATATCGGGATCTGGGACCGGATTCGTCGGTTGTTCGCCGCCGCGCCCGAGGCGCGGATGCTCGGCTGGGGGCCGGGCCGGTTCTCGTTCAACACCGGCGCCGGCCGCTGCCCCGCCTGCGAAGGGCAAGGCGTCGAGCGCGTCGAGATGAGCTTTCTGCCGGACGTCAAGTTGCCCTGCGAGCTCTGCGCGGGGACGCGCTTCAACGCCGAGACGCGGCGCATCCGCTACCTGGGACGCGATATCGGCGAGGTGCTGGCGATGAGCGTCGACGAGGCCGTCGAGCTGTTCCAGGCGCATCCGCCGATTCGCCACCCGCTCGGGCTATTGCAGCAGGTCGGGTTGGGGTATCTCTCGCTCGGACAAGCCAGCCCGACGCTCTCCGGCGGCGAAGCACAGCGAATCAAGCTCGTCACCGAGTTGGCGAAGGCGCGCGGCGGAACCGATGGCGGGACGCAGCAGCCGACCCTCTACCTGCTCGACGAGCCCACGGTCGGGCTGCATATGGCCGATACCGAGCGGCTGATCGGCGTGCTACGGCAGTTGGTCCAGGCCGGCCATTCGCTCATCGTGATCGAGCACGATCTAGACCTGATCGCGGCCGCCGACTGGGTGATCGACCTGGGACCAGAAGGAGGCGATGCAGGCGGACGGCTAGTGGCCGACGGTGCTCCGAGCGAGATCGCGCAGCGCGGCATCGGCGCCACCGCGGAGGCGCTGAGTATGCACTGGACGAATTGACTGAGCACGCCGGCCGTTGGCAATCGCGAACCTGTCACTCGCGAAGGCTGCATTCACCGCCGAGGACAGACTGCAAAGCACCAACAAGCCGCTGATTCTCATCGGCTGTGCGCACTGCGATCCGCAGGTAGCGCTCATCGAGGCCAGCATAGTTGTCACAGACACGCACGGCGATGCCAGACTGCGTTAGCAACCGCTCAGCGATCACCGTCGCAGTGGGCAACGGCTCCGGCAGCCGCAGGAGCAGATAGTTGGCCTGTCCGTCGATCACCGGCAGCCCCAACCCGCGCAGCACCTGAGCCAACCATTGGCGCTGCATCCGCACCGAGACACGCGTCCGCTCGGCAAAGGCTGACCGCTCTGGTTCGGCGAGCACCGCGACACCGGCCGCCGACGCCAAGCGATTAACCGACCAGTCGGGCAGCAGCTGCGCCAACGCATCGGCCCGGTCGGCGCTCAGCACTGCATAGCCGAGCCGCAGCCCGGCGAGTGCATAGAACTTGGTCATCGAGCGCAGCACGATCAGGTTCGGCAGCCGCCAGGCCGCCGCAGTCGTCACCGCGTCGACCAACTCGATGAAGGAATCCGCGCCCGGCCGATTAGCCGGGCGTTGGGCAGTCGCAGTCGTCACCGCCTCGACGAAGTCGATGAAGGCCTCGTCGATCGCCCAGTCCACGTCGGGACGATGGCGCACTACCTGCTCGAGGGCATCGGGCTCGACCAGCATCCCGGTCGGGTTATTCGGCTGGCCGACCCAGACCAGATCGCCCGGTCGCGCTGCGACAGCTAGACGCTCCGGGTCCAGCCGGAACCCATGCTCGGCCTTCAGCTCCAGCACCTGTACGGGCACGCCCCAGACATCAGCGGCGCGCCGATAATCGACATAGCAGGGTGCGGTGATCAGCACCCGGCGCGGATGCACCAGCCGCGGCAACCACCAGATGAGCTGCTCGGCGCCGTTTCCGGCCACGATAAGCGCAGGATCGATATCGTGATGCGCCGCAATCGCCTGCCGCAACGCCGTACAGTTCGGGTCCGGATAATGGCCGAGCGCATCGATGCCGTCGATCAATGCCTCTCGGGCCGCTGCCGGCATGCCGAGCGGATTGATGTTGGCGCTGAAGTCGAGCAGGGTCTGCGGGGGCCGCCCGCTCATGCTCGACAGCCGCTCGAGGTTGCCGCCGTGCCGATCAGTCACTTGAAGCTGCCGTCGGCTCACCGTGACTGATCAGACTGGGGCGGCCTTCACCGATCGGCACGCGCAAGCGAGTCCGACAGGCGGGCGGCACCTCGAGCAGAAGCAGGCGGTCATCGGCGAGCCCCAAGACCTCACCCAGGATCACCCGAATCACCCCGCCATGGGTGATCAGTAATGTATGCCCTTCCCTGCGGTCGACGAGTTCGTGCCAAGCCCCGATGACCCGGTGGCGAAAATCGGCGAAGGGTTCCGAGTCAGGCGGATCATAACCGCTCGGCTCTGTCCAGAAGCGGGCCAGCTCATCCGCCGGGAGCTGGTCCGCTCGCTTGCCCTCCCAGGCGCCGAAACCGCGCTCG
The DNA here is from genome assembly GCF_016584085.1 of Halochromatium glycolicum. Taxonomy (GTDB): domain Bacteria; phylum Pseudomonadota; class Gammaproteobacteria; order Chromatiales; family Chromatiaceae; genus Lamprobacter; species Lamprobacter glycolicus. Next base: position 8,036 of record NZ_NRSJ01000006.1, read on the forward strand.
CGGAACGCATCGCGTGGCTCGACCCCGATCCCGAGCCGCCGGCCCAGGGTTTGCGCAAAGGACGCGCAACGCCGCGCCGGCGAGGTCAGAATGCGATCCCAGGCGGCAGGCTGTGTCTCGGCGGGCGTCTCGGAGCGAACCGCTGTCGGCCTGCTCCCGTGCCCGGAAGACAGGCCAGATGCGTGGCCGGGCGCCGCAGCGGACTGCGGCGGAATCGGCGCGCCCGCCGTCGCCTGCTCGAGCTGCTGCCAGCCAGCCGCGCTGAGCGAGTCATCCTGCCAACCTCGGAAGCAGGCGCCGCCCTCGGTCTCGCCGTGGCGCACCAGATCGATCAACCAATACGCAAACATGGGTCAGGCTCGGACGTCGAATCAGGCCTCACGCGCCTTCTCGGCGACGCCGGCCTCGGCGAAGGTCGCCATCTCGGCGTGCAGCTGACAGGCTAACCGGAGTAGCGGAAAGGCGGCCGCTGCTCCGCTGCCCTCCCCGAGCCGCATCCCGAGATCAAGCAGCGGTTGCTTGCCGAGGGCCGCGACGATCGCCTGATGACCGGGCTCGGCCGAGGCATGTGCCAGCAGCATCCAGTCGGCCGCGCCGGGGCAGAGTCGACAGGCCGCCAAGGCCGCGGCCGAGCTGATGAAGCCATCGACCAGCGCCGGCAGGCCTTGCTGCGCACAGGCGATGTAGGCGCCGGCCATCGCGGCAATCTCGAAGCCGCCAAGACAGGCGAGCGCGGCGGCGGGATCACTGAGCTGCTCGGCATGCCGAGCCAACGCCGCATCGATGAGCGCCCGTTTGCGCGTCAGGCCGGCATGGTCGAGCCCGGTCCCGGGACCGACCAGCTCCGCCGCTGGCCGGCCCAACAAGCCGGCCGCGAGCGCCGTCGCGGCGGTCGTGTTGCCGATCCCCATCTCGCCGGCGATGTAGAGCTCGGCCCCGGACGCACGTGCGCGCTCGACGGCCGCTGCCCCTTCGCCAAGGGCCTGCTCGAGCTGGACCGGCGACATCGCCGGGCCTTCGGCAAGATTCGCGGTCGCAGGCGCGATCGCGGCATCACGGATCATCGGATGCGGCGCGACCGGAGCGACCGTCCCGAGATCGATCAGCTCGATCTCGGCTCCGATCCGTTTCGCCAGCACGCTGATCGCGGCGCCGCCAGTGGCCATATTGGCGATCATCTGCGCGGTTACCTCCTGCGGGAAGGCGGAGACGCCGGCAGCGGCGACGCCATGATCGGCTGCGAACACGCTGATCCAGGCCCGATCCACGCCGGGCGTTTCACGTCCCTGCAGCGCGGCGAGCTGAATCGCGATGTCCTCGAGGCGCCCCAGCGCCCCGGGCGGCTTGGTCAGATTCCCTTGACGGCTGATCGCCGCCTCGCGGGCATTCAGATCCACCGCAGCCGCTGGTGCACGACACCAGTCGATTCCACCGGCTGCGTGTGGATCGGTCGAGTTACTGGGGCTCATCGGGTGTTCCTCAGCGAGTGTGTTCAAGAAGCCGCTGTCGCGTCGTTGAGCAATCGCGTCTGCTGCGCCGCTTCCATCCAAGCCGCTGTCTGAGAAGACCTAACAGAATGCCTCCTGTAGCCTGATCGATCAGGAGGTTGCGCGGGTCAAGCGGCCGTTTTGATAGGACCTCTAAATCTGGGCAGCGGTCAACTGTCGTTTCGAGGTCTATTTGCCGGGCAACCGCGTCGCCGCTGCAACGAAGCCCTGTCTAAAGAAGCCATGTCTAACGAAGCCATGTCTGTTGCGTCCTTAAGGCTCATAGCGCAGCGCCAGGAAGAGGGTGCGGCCAGGCTGATTGAAGTAGGCGGCGGTCTCATAGTCTTCGTCGAACAGGTTCTCGATCCGCCCTTCGATCCGCAGCGCATCGCTGAAGGCATAGGCGGCGCGCAGATCGACAAGCGAATAACCATCGAGACGCACCGCGTTCTCGTCGTCATCGAAGCGGCGACCGGAGACGAAGACGGTCGCGCCGACATCGATCTGACCGAAGCGCCGATCGGCATCGAGCCGGACGGTCTGCTGCGCCCGACGCGGCAGCAGATTGCCGTCGTTGGGGCCCTCGCTGTCGTTGCGGGGATCGAGCAAGGTCAGGTTGCCGTCGAGCAGCCAGCCCGAGAGATCGGCAGTGGCCCAGAGCTCGAGCCCACGGATGCGGGCCTGGTCGATGTTCATCGGCGAGTAGGTCGCGGCATCGAAGGCGATCAGCTCGTCGACCTCGGTCTGGTAGGCATTCAACGCCCATTCGCCCCAAACATGCCGTCCGGACAGACCGAGCTCGGCGCTCCAAGAGGTCTCGGGCTCGAGATCCGGGTTGCCGAACCCGGGATAGTAGAGATCATTGAAGGTCGGCGCCTTGAATGCCGTGCCGTAGGCAGCGGTCAGCCGCAGCCCATTCTCAAGGGCGATGCCCCAACGCGCATCCCCGGTCGTCTTGCCGCCGTACTGCTCGTTGTCGTCGTGGCGCAGACTGAGCTGCAGGTCCTGGCCAAGCAGCCTGCCGAGGTATTGACCGAAGACGCCCGTGGTCTCGCGCGAGGTCTCGTCGTAGTCGGTCGGCGTGCTCAGCTCGTCGCGGAGGTAGTCGATCCCGATCGTCGCCAGCTGGCCGGGCGCGAAGGCGATATCGTTCTGCCAGCTCAGCTGATCCCGGCGGTTGTCGAGCCGGTTGATGAATTCGCCGTTGGCGAAGATCTCACTATCGTCCCAACTCCGGCCCGCACTGAGGGTCAGAGTCCAGGGGTCGAGGGGCTTGGCCGTCAGACGCGTGCCGAGCACCTGCAAGACCTGTCGCTTCTCGTTGCCGTAGAAAGCGCTCCCGTCATACTCGAGATCCCCCTCCGAGCGCAGGAAGTTGAGATCGATCTCGAGCCGATCCGAGAAGGCCCAGCCGGCACGCAGCGAGCCATTGCCATTGCGATAGCCGTCGTCATCGAATTCGTAGACGCCGCAGCCGCCTCCGTCCGGCGTCCCATCACAGACATTGAATCCCTGCGTCTGCTCGAAGCCGAGCCCGGCGTCGAACCAGCCTGTGCCGAAATCGGTATCGGTGCCCCCGGATACGCCGAATTGAGTATTGATCCTGTTATCGCTGCCGGCACCGATCAGCAGGCGCGGACGCAGCGGACCGACCTCGCCGCTGCGGGTGAAGACCTGGACGACGCCGCCGATCGCCTCCGACCCATAGAGGCTCGAGCTCGGTCCGCGCACCACCTCGACACGCTCGACGAGACCGAGCGGGATCGAGGCCCAGGGCAGGAAGCCGCTGCTGGCCGAGCCGATGCGCACCCCATCGATCAGCAGCAAGGTGTGATCCGGCCGAGCACCGCGCAGATAGATATTGGTGTTGTGCCCCAAGCCACCGTTGGTCGAGATATCGACGCCTGGGAGTCCCCGCATCACATCGGTCATGGTGTGGGACTGGCGCCGATCCATCTCGGCCCGATCGACGACGGTCACCGAGGCCAGCGCCTCGTCGGCGGTCTGGGCGGTGCGTGCCGCGGTGATGACGATCGGGTCCAATTCATCGACGTCCTCGACCTGCGCAGCAACCGGATGTGCTACCAGCGCGAGCGCGAGCAACGACGGGACGACGGAGAGGGCGGGGCTCATGCGATCTCCGAAAAACTACTCAGGATAACAGGGACCTCAGCCTGCCTGATTGACCGATATCAGCCATTCATCCCTATTTTTTGGCGCAGGCGGCCAGCCAAGCTATTAGCGGGCGGGACAATGTGCACGACTGACTTACTGTCCCAAGCCGGCGACTTGCTGCACAGGGCTCCCCAGCTCGGCTCCTGGCTTGTGGCTTGTGGCTTGTGGCTCCTGGTCTCCTGGCATCGGCCGACCGGAAGCAATGGCGAGGCGTTACCATAAGGCTGATGACTTCTGTTATTTGTTGAGACGACGACATAACGGGCGAGGGTGCAAGCCATGACAGCCGAATCACTGAAGGAAGCGATCAAGCGGGAGCTGCCGGCCTTGCTGCGGGAGGACCCGGGTTTTCGCGACTATGTGCTGGAGCTGACGCGTCAGCACCATCCAACGCGCAGCGAGAGCTCGGACTGGTTCAACCAGATGATGGACGAGCTCCGACGTGATCGCGAGGAGCAGACACGCAAATGGGAGGAAGACTCGCGCAGATGGTGGGCCCAGGAACGCAAATGGGAGGAGCAGACGCAGAAGTGGGAGGAGCAGGAGCGCAAATGGGAGGAAGACTCGCGCAGATGGTGGGCACAGGAACGTAAATGGGAGGAGCAGACGCAAAAGTGGGAGGAGCAGAAGCGAAGATGGGAGGAAGACTCGCGCAAATGGTGGGCCCAGGAACGCAAGTGGGAGGAGCAAACGCAGAAGTGGGAGGAGCAGAAGCTCAACTGGGAGGAGAGCAATCGCCACTTCGATCGCGTCCATGAAGAGATCATGGCGCAAGCCAAGAAGGTCGATCGCAGCATCGGCGCCTTGGGGTCGCGCTGGGGGATGCAGTCCGAGGCCGCGTTCCGGAAGGCCCTCGCAGGCATCCTTGAAGAGAATTTCGATGTCCAGGTGCTCAACGTCAACGAGTTCGACGACGAGGGCGTGGTCTTCGGACGTCCGGAGCAGATCGAGCTCGACATCATCATCAAGAACGGCCTCCTGCTGATCTGCGAGCTCAAGTCATCGATCGACAAAGCTGGGATGTACAGCTTCGAGCGCAAGGCCCGCTTCTACGAGGAGCGCCACCAGCGCAAGGCCCAGCGCCTGATCGTGATCTCGCCGATGGTCGATCCACGGGCGCGCCAGGTCGCCGAGCGGCTCGGGATCGAGCTCTATCATGATTCCGTGGATGTGCGCTCGCTCGAAGCCGAGGCCTGAGGGCGGCAGCAATGCCCAGCCCCACCCGTCAGGCCCTCTCACCGCCGCAGTTCAATGCGTTGAAGCGCGACCTCAAGCGCTGGGGACAGGAGCTCGGCTTCCAGCAGATCGGCATCGCCGACTGCGACCTGCGTCAGGCCGAGGGCCGGCTGAAACAGTGGCTGGCCGACTCGCTGCACGGCGAGATGGACTACATGGCCCGGCACGGCACCAAGCGCACGCGGCCCGACGAGCTAGTGCCAGGCACCCTGTCGGTGATCTCGGCGCGGATGGACTATCTGCCCGAGCATCAGCAGGCGGTCGACGCGGCGCTGACCGACCCGGCGCGCGCCTTCGTCTCGCGCTACGCGCTCGGGCGCGACTATCACAAGGTCCTGCGCAACCGGCTCAAGCACCTGGCTCAGCGACTGGAGTCGGCGATTGGCCGCTATGGCTGGCGGGTGTTCGTCGATTCGGCGCCGGTGATGGAGAAGCCGCTCGCCGAGAAGGCCGGTCTCGGCTGGATCGGCAAGCACACCAACCTGATCAACCATGCGGCTGGCTCCTGGTTCTTCCTCGGCGAGATCTACTGCGACCTGCCGCTGCCGCCCGACGAGCCCGCCGCCGAGCACTGCGGCCGCTGCCGGGCCTGCATTGAGGTCTGCCCGACCGATGCGATCATCGCGCCGTTCCAGCTCGATGCCCGGCTCTGCATCTCCTATCTGACGATCGAGCATTTCGGGCCGATCCCGGAGCCGCTGCGACCCAAGATGGGCAATCACATCTACGGCTGCGACGATTGCCAGCTCTGCTGCCCTTGGAACCGCTTCGCACGGCTGACCGACGAGGGTGATTTCTTCGCTCGCAACCGGCTCGATACCGCGACGCTGATCGAGCTGTTCGGCTGGGACGAGCCGACCTTCCTGCAACGGACCGAAGGCAGTGCGATCCGCCGCCTCGGCCACGAGCGCTGGCTGCGCAACATCGCCGTGGCCCTGGGCAATGCGCCGACCACGGCCGCGGTCCGCAGCACCCTGCAACAGCGCCTCGATCATCCGAGCCCAGTGGTGCGCGAGCATGTCGGCTGGGCGATCGCGCGGCACAGCGGCTAACGCGCATCGCACGGCGCCACCCCGGACGATGAATCCTGCGTTATTCAGGGTAAACGGATGGCCACACCGTGCCCGGGGGGCGAGGCTCCGCCGCGCTATCCGTGCCTGCCGGATGTGCAACCGGCTCTTGATGTCCGGCCTTTTCGGCATCGCGTGGCCGATTCGGTCATAATCACGCGCCTTTCCGAGCTGCTGCCACCGGGGCCGATCCGAACCGACCGAGAATCCTGGTTCGGGATAGGCATTCGGGCTACTCTGCTGTGCCATCGAAGTTCACCCCCTGTCTACGTCGACACTCCCACCCTTTTCGTGGCCTCCCCTGGCTGTTGCCATGGCTGGTGACGTTGGCGGCCTTCGCGGCTCTGCCCGCTGCGTCAGCGACCGCGGAGACCCATCCAGCCTCAGGCTCGCCGTCTTCCGCAGGCGCCACCGAGCAGTTGCCCAGCGTGGTCAGCACCAACCTCTGCGCCGATCTGCTGCTGTTGCGGCTGGGCCGGCCCGAGCAGATCCTGTCGGTCTCCCACCAGGCCCAGGACCCGGTCGTCTCGCCGGTCACCGAGCGCGCGGCGGGCTATCCGGCGAATCAAGGCGCGGTCGAGGAGCTGCTCTACTATGGCCCGGATATCGCGCTGACCTACCTCGGTTGGTCCGGGCGACCGCACAGCGACCTGCTCGCGCGCCAGGGCGTCCGGACCGTGCCGCTGCCCTACCCACAGGACCTGGATGACGCGCTGGAGATGACCCGCAGCCTGGCCCAGACGATCGGCCGCGCCGCGGCAGGCGAGCGCGCCACCGCGCGCGCCACCGCACGCATCGCGGCCCTCCCCAGCCAACCCCACCCTTACCGCACGCTCTATCTGCGCCCGAACGGCGGCACCGCCGGCCGCGACACCTATATCGACGCGATGATACAGCTGCTGGGCTTGCGCAACCTCGCCGCCGAGCAAGGGATTCGCGGCTGGGGCCGGATGCCGCTCGAGCAGGTCATCGCCGAGCCGCCCGATCTGATCCTGCTCGGCTATTTCGATAAGGCACAGCCGCCCTCCCAGTCGCGCTTCGCCCGCCACCCGCTGCTGGCCGATCTGCTGGCCCGCGTGCCGACCATCGGCATGCCGAGCGACAGCGCCTGGGGCTGCGGCGGGCTCGAGCTGATCGACGCCGCCGAGCACATCGCCGCGCAGCTCGAGCGCCTGGGGCCGGTATCGAGCCCGCGGCCCAACCGATGAGCGATCTCACTTGAGCGATTCCACCGCAAGGGGCGAGCCCACCCTCGACGACGCCGACGCGCCCATCAGCGGCGATGCCATCGCCGGGGCACGGAACAGCAGCGGGCCAAGCACCGGCAGGGCGATCACGGGCGGCCCGGGCACCAACGGCCCGAGCGCCAGCGGGGCAAACACCAGCAGACCGAGCACCAGCAGGCCGAGCACTAGCAGGCCGAGCACTAGCAGGCCGAGCACCAGCAGGCCGAGCACCAGCAGGCCGAACACCAGCAGGCCGAGCACCAGCAGGCCGAGCACCAGCGGGGCGAGCACCAGCGGGGCGGGCATCAGCCGGCTGGGCACGGGCGCGGCCCGCCTCGCCCGGGTGCCGCGCGCCGGCGCCCTGCCGCTGAGCCTAGTCTTGCTCCTCCTAATGCTCGCGCTGAGCCTGCTCTCGCTGCGCTTCGGCGCCGCCCCCCTCACCATCGACGAGGTGGTCGCTGGTCTATTCGGCAGCGGGCCGGAGAATCATCAGCTGATCGTGCAGCAGATCCGGCTGCCCCGCGTCGCCCTCGCCTGGCTGGTCGGGATGGCGCTGGGGATGTCCGGCGCGGCCCTGCAGGGTCTGCTCCGCAATCCGCTCGCCGAGCCCGGCCTGCTCGGGATCTCGTCGAGCGCCGGGCTCGGCGCGGTGCTGACCCTCTATTTCGGCCTGAGCGCCATCAACGACTGGACGCTGCCGGCGGTGGCGATGCTGTTCGCCCTGATCGCGACCTTGTTCCTGTATGGCCTCGCGCGCGCCGGCTCCTCGAACCTGACGCTGATCCTGGCCGGGGTCGCGGTCTCGGCGCTGGCCTCGGCGCTGACCTCGCTGGCGCTGAACCTGGCGCCGAACCCCTACGATGTGCAGGACATCGTGCTCTGGCTGCTCGGCTCGATCAGCGATCGCAGCTTCGCCGACGTGCGCCTGGTGCTGCCGTTCGTGGTTGGCGGACTCGCGCTGCTGCTGACCGCCGCACCGGCGCTCGAGGTGATCGCGCTCGGCGAGGCCGAGGCGACCAGCCTGGGCGTGAATCTGCCGCGGCTGCGCATCCTGGTGATCGTCGGCACCGCGCTCAGCGTCGGCGCCTGCGTCGCGGTCACCGGCGCCATCGGCTTCGTCGGCCTGGTGGTGCCGCACATGCTGCGACGCTTCGTCCAGTATCGCTCCGGACAGCTGCTGCTGCCGAGCGCCCTCGGCGGCGCCGTGCTGGTGCTGGCTGCCGATATCACGCTGCGCCTGATCGACACGCCCAAGGAGCTGCAGCTCGGCGTGGTCACCGCCCTGGTCGGCGCCCCCTTCTTCCTGGCATTGGTGCTGCGCTCGCGCCGGGACATGCTATGACGCCTTGCCTGCAACTCCATGACCTGTCGGTGCAGATTCGGGGGCAGACCCTGCTCGCGGGCGTCGACCTCGCGATCGGCCGCGGCGAGCTGTTCGGGCTGATCGGCCCTAATGGCGCCGGCAAGAGCACCTTGGTCAAGGCCCTGATGCAGCTGCTGCCAGCGAGCGGCGAGGTCCTGCTGGAGGGCGCGTCGCTCGCCGCGATGAACGCGCGCGAGCGCGCCCGACGGCTGGCCTATCTGAGCCAGGATGATCGGCTGCAATGGCCGATCCGGGTGCGTGATCTGGTCGCGCTCGGGCGCCATCCCTACCGCGGCAGCTGGTGGCGCGGCGGTCAGGCCCCAGGCGCCAGTGCGGCCGACCACGCGGCCATCGAACAGGCGTTGCACGCGACCGATGTCTGGGCCCTGCGCGAGCGCCGCTCGGACACCCTCTCCGGCGGCGAGCGCGCCCGCGCCCGCCTCGCCCGCGTGCTCGCGGTCGAGGCCGAGGTCCTGCTCGCCGACGAGCCGGTCGCCGCGCTCGATCCGATGCACCAACTGCGGGTGATGGAGCTGCTGCGCGCGCGTTGCCGCAGCGGCCAAACGGTCGTGGTCGTGCTGCACGATCTGACCCTCGCCAGCCGCTTCTGCGACCGCTTGCTGCTGTTGGATCAGGGCCGCCCGGTTGCGAGCGGCGCTGTCGACAGCGTGCTGAGCAGTGACAATCTCCGCAGCGTCTATGGCGTGCGCGCGCTCATCGGCGAGCAGATCGAAGGCGGCGAGACCCGCCGTTACATCGTGCCCTGGGCCGTGGCGCACGATGCTTGACCGCAACTGATGCAAGTTGGATCAACCCGAGCAAGTAACGCGAAGCCCCGACTCCACGAGTTGATCTTGCAGGGGCTTCAGATCGGCCGCTTGCGCGTCGACAGCGTACTGGTCCCCGCGTTGGCTGACGAAACCGCTGCGAATACCATGCGGCCAAGCTCGCACGGAAGCGCCTGAGAAAGCCGCTCGGGCTTGATTCAAGGCAACTCACGCCGCGGCCTGCGCGGCACCTCAGCGGCCCAGCATGCTAATCTGCGGTCGTCAAGCGAACGCGACGATTCGGTCTGTCAGCTGGTCGAGACAGCGAATCCCGGCCGAGGCGGTCATCGCCTACCGCGGTCTTCGACGCGGAAGCCCTCTCACCGCCGGTCCGCTGCTGCGGGCAACGGCACGATTCATTCGGAGCTGAGTATGCGCATCCTCTTTGTCCACCCGAACTATAGCGCCGGCGCCGCCGACATCGCCGGCAACTGGTCGCCGGCCTGGGTCGCCTATCTAGCCGGTTATCTGAAACAGGGCGGCTATACCGATTACCAGTTCGTCGATGCCTTGGTGGACGACCTCGACGAGGAACAGCTGAGAACGGCGATCCGCGAGGCCAACGCCGACATCGTCGCGACGACGGCGATGACGCCGATGATCTACGCCGCCCAGCGCCTGCTGCAGATCGCCCGGGAGGAATGCCCCAACGCGATCACCCTGCTCGGCGGCATCCATCCGACCTTCATGTACCAGCAGGTGTTCGGCGAGGCGCCCTGGATCGATGTCATCGTGCGCGGCGAGGGCGAGGCGGTGACGCTGAACCTGGTGCGCGCGATCGACGAGGGCCGCTGGCCGGCCGAGCGCGAGCAGATCAAAGGCATCGCCTATCTCGAGGACGACAACGTCATCGCCACCCCGGTCGAGCCCTCGATCAAGGACGTCGACTCGATCTGGCCCGACTGGGGCATCCTCGAGTGGAAGAAGTACATCTACATCCCGCTCGGCGTGCCGGTCGCGACGCCCAACATGGCGCGCGGCTGCCCGTTCACCTGCAGCTTCTGCTCGCAGTGGAAGTTCTGGCGCGACTATCGGGTGCGCGACCCGAAGCAGATGGTCGACGAGATCGAGGAGCTGGTGAAGGTCCACGGCGTCGGCTTCTTCATCCTCGCCGACGAGGAGCCGCAGATCAATCGCAACAAGTTCATCGAGTTCTGTCAGGAACTGATCGACCGCGATCTCGGCATCCATTGGGGCATCAACACCCGCGTCACCGACGTGATGCGCGACGAGGAGCTGCTGCCCTTCTACCGCAAGGCCGGGCTGGTGCACGTCTCGCTCGGCACCGAGGCCGCCGCGCAGCTCAACCTGGACCGCTTCGTCAAGGAGACCACGATCGAGCAGAACAAGCGCGCGGTGCGCCTGCTGCAGGAGAACGGCATCGTCACCGAGGCGCAGTTCATCGTCGGCCTCGAGAACGAGACCCGCGAGACGCTCGAGGAGACCTACCAGATGGTCATGGACTGGGGCGCCGACATGGCCAACTGGTCGATGTACACCCCCTGGCCCTTCTCCGACATGTTCTCCGAGATGGGCGACAAGGTCGAGGTCTTCGACTACTCGAAGTACAACTTCGTGCAGCCGATCATGAAGCCCGACAACATCGACCGCGCCGAGCTGCTCGATGGGGTCATGGCCAACTATCGGCGCTTCTACATGAAGCGGATGCTGTTCCAGTATCCCTGGGTCAAGGACGCCTTCCGCCGCAGGTACCTGATCGGCTGCATCAAGGCCTTCTTCAAGAGCGCCTTCGAGCGCAAGTTCTACCAGCTCGGCAAGCAGAACTACTGGGGGCCGATGTTCAAGAAGCTGATCCGCTTCGACTACGACAAGAGCAAGGAGAAGATCGTCGAGCCCGATCACAACGCCTGGAAGCAGGCACCGGCGGCCAAGCGGCCCGCGGTCGGCACCAGCGCCGCGGTCCCCAAGGCCTGCGGCGGCGGAACGGAACAGCTCGAGAGTGTCGAGGTCGCGATCCCGGAGACCAAGAAGGCCAAGGCCTCGATGATGGCCTGCGGCGGTGGCGGCGAGCAGCTCACCGAGGAGCAGATGAACAACCCCGAGCTCGCCATCAATCAGGAAGAGCGCGCCAAGGCCCTCGAAGAGGCCTGACGCCCCCGTCGGGGCTGGGTAACGAACAGCCCGTAATAGGTACTGCCTTGAAGCTCGAGCAAGCCCCCCAGATCCCCGACGACCTCCCGCTGCTGACACGCAGCGGTCCAAGGCGCGCCAGAGCGCTCATGATCCAAGGCACCGCCTCGGACGTCGGCAAGAGCCTGCTAGTCGCCGGCCTGTGCCGCGCCTACGCCCGGCGCGGCCTGCAGGTGCGCCCGTTCAAGGCGCAGAACATGAGCAACAATGCCGCGGTCACCGCCGACAGCGATGCGGCACCCGACCCGGATGGCCAGCAGCCGCACGGCGAGAGGCCGCAGGGGGAGATCGGGCGCGCCCAGGCACTGCAGGCGCGCGCCTGCGGCGTGCCGCCCTCGATCCACATGAACCCGGTGCTGCTCAAGCCGCAGACCAATGTCGGCTCGCAGGTGGTGCTGCGCGGGCGTTCGCTCGGCAACTGCCCGGCCCGCACCTATCACCAGATGCGCCAGGGGATGATGCCGGCCATCCTCGACAGCTTCGAGCGCACCTGCGCCGAGGCCGACCTAGTCCTCGTCGAGGGCGCCGGCAGCGGCGCCGAGGTCTATCTGCGCCAGTGCGACATCACCAACATGTACTTCGCCGAACGCGCCGAGGTGCCGGTGGTCATCGTCGGCGATCTCGACAAGGGCGGCACCATGGCCTCGCTGGTCGGCACCTGGCTGCTGTTGGATCAGGCCGACCGCGACCGGGTGGTCGGCTACCTGGTCAACAAGTTCCGCGGCGACTTCTCCTTGTTCGAGCCCGCCTGCGCGACCATCACCGAGCACACCGGCTGGCCCTTCCTCGGCGTGGTGCGCTGGTTCGAGGGCGCCCACCGGCTGCCCGCTGAGGACTCACTCGCGCTCGAGCGCCCGGCCGAGACCTCGGGAGGGACGGTGAACATCGCGATACCGCGCCTCTCGCGGGTCGCCAACTTCGACGACCTCGACCCGCTCGCCGCCGAGCCGGCGGTGAATCTACGCTGGATTCAGCCCGGCCAGCCGATCCCGGCCACGACCGATGTCATCATCTTGCCCGGCTCCAAGGCCACGCGCGCCGACCTCGAGACATTGCGGCGCGAGGGGTGGGACATCGACATCCTCGCCCATGTGCGCCGCGGCGGCCGGGTACTGGGGCTGTGCGCTGGCTTCCAGATGCTCGGCCGCGTGGTGCGCGATCCAGACGGGATCGAAGGCCCACCCGGAGAGACCCCCGGCCTCGGCCTGCTCGAGATCGAGACCACCATCGGCGGCGACAAGCGCCTGCTCGAGCTCGACGCTCAGGACCGTCACAGCGGCTGCCGCCTCACCGGCTACGAGATGCACATGGGCCGCACCACCGGCGCCGGACTGGAGCACCCCTGGCTCGCGCTCGACGCCGCGGGCCGAACCCGCCCGGAAGGCGCCGTCTCCGCCGACGGCCGCGTCATGGGTGGCTACGTCCACGGCATCTTCGCAAGCGACGCCTTCCGCGCCCACTGGCTCGAGCAGATCGGCGCCCGAGCGGCCCAGATCGACTTCGAGGCCCGTATCGAGGCCGCCCTCGATGCCCTCGCCGACCATTGCGAGGCCAACCTGGACCTCGATGCACTGCTCGCCCTTGCGCGCTAACGGAAACCGTCATACCCATTCGACTCGAAACCGCAGTTGACCGCGACCGCTCCACCCCTCAAACACGATGGCCATCCCGCCTGATCACCGGACAGGAAGCGCCGGAACAGTCAGCACCGATGGGCTCAGCCTGTCCGGAAACCAGGGCGGATGACTCTCGCTTCGATTGACTGGGATCATGTAGCCGCTTGGCACTCGCCCATGGGTGCGCGCCGCTACGGCCCCATGGTGCGCCCCATTCGGCACCAAGCTGCGCAACCACTCGTTGGAAGAGCCTGACTATCGCGCCTTGCTGTGCCCTATTGTGCCTTGCTGGCCTGTTTGCGATCAGGCCCGCGGACGCACCCTGACGGCCGTTCAACTCTTGTTTCTAGGCTGACCCTTCGCGAGATCGGTGCGTTTCCCGGCCGGAATCAGAAGTGCGCCGCCCCCGAGCAGCAGGGTCGCGCCAAGCAGGAACAGATGGAGATTGACTGCACCGCTGAAGGCGTCTGCAGGTCTCACACCGAACGGCACAAGCGCCGCGACCGTCGCGAACTCATAGGAACCGCTGCCGGCGATGCCGTGGAACGGCAGCACGCTCGACAACTCCGCACCCATCACGCCGAGTAACACCTGCCAGGGCTCGATCGGCAAGAAGTGCGCAAGGATCAGCGCAAAGGCAACGAGCTTCAGACTCCAGGACAAGGTTGTCCAGAGATAAAGCCAAAGAAGCCGGAGCAGATCAGGCGGTGCGGTCTCTGCAAAGAACCGCAATAGACCTCTGAGCCAATGTGCGCGGCCCGGCTCACCCTTGCACCCACTCCAGCGAACAGTCCACCAGAGCACCGGCAGCAAACCAACCCAGCCCAACGCGGCCAGTCCCCAAGCCGGATTCGGCGCCTGCAGCCAGAGCACGAGCAGGCCGATCAGGCCGAGGACGTGCAGATCGAGCAACCGAATCCAGACCAGGGACGCCCCAGCGGCAACAAACCCATGACCGAAATAGCGGCGCATCAGCCACGGGAAGACCATCTCCCCCGCTCGCATCGGCAATAGATTGTTTGCAGTGTTGTGCAAGAATGACAATCGGACCACCGCAGCGAATCGTCCTCGGAGCTCATCCGTGAAATAGACCCGCACCCTCAGCGCCCGCAACAGGTAGCTCAAGGCCGTCAACCCAAAGGCAGTGACCAAGACCCAGCGCGGCAGCGTCACCCAAGGCGCAAGCAGCGCCGACCAGCCGACGACCGCCTCGACCAGCACCACCACCAGCGCCAGCAGCGCCGACCCGACGAACCAATCTCTCGGCCGCCCGAGCCGCAGCCCCTGTGAATGATTAGAGATCATCCTCGAAACGGCAGTCGAACTGCTTTCCCGTCGGCGCGACCGTTTAGGTGAGTTCGATTTCGGTGCAGGACGCTATCGCCATCCAACCTAATGCGAGTACTGACCCCTTTGATTCTGGCGGCAGTGATCCAGGACAACCAAAAGGGTCTGTACGGATACCAGTACGGTTGACTATACAACCTCCAGGGCACGCCCCGAGTGGCGCCCCCTGCGCTAAAACTCGTTGGAGCTGAAGCATCTGGGCTGGTCACCGCTTGGCGGGGGCGTCGATCGCCAGGACGGCGATCGCCGAGCCTACAGGGACCGTATTCACGGCGTCCCCCGCCAAGCGGTGACCAGCCCGGATGCCCGCGACACGCCCAACGACAGCGCCCTCTGAACGCGACCTCCCCAGCAAGCAATCCAGGGCAACGCCGATCGAAGCATCCGATCATCCTAGAAACCGCAGTTGACCGCTTAGCCCAGCATGCAACCCTTTGCACTGGTTCCACTTCTGGCGCTTCATGAAGCGCACCCATGGGTGACGGCCGCTACGACCACCAGGGCACGCCCCGCGCGGCGCCCAGCGTTGTGACAACTCGTTGGAATAGAATGACTATTCCGCCTCGTTGTGCCTAGCTGGCCAATTCCCGATCAGGCACGCGGGACGCACCCTGGCGGCCGTCCAACTGCGGTTTCTAGGATCATCGTCGACGACGAACCGGATAGATCGGCTCGGCGCCCACAGGCCGTGTCTTGAACCGACGATGGACCCAGAAATACTGCGCCGGCATGCCCCGCAGACTCGCCTCGATCACCTGATTCATCCGCGCCGCATCAGCCTTTTCATCTCCGCTTGGGAAATCTTCCAGCGGCGGATCAAAACAAAGCTCGAGCCCCTCCCCATTCGGCAAGAAACGCGCAAAGGTCGGGATCACAACCGCTCCCGCCATCCGCGCGATCCGACCCAGCGTCGGTACCGTTGCCGTTGGCACCCCGCAAAACGGCACGAAAACCCCACGCCGCCGGCCGGGGTCCTGATCAGGCAGATAGAAGAATGGCGTGCCGGCCTTCAAGCGCCGAACCAATTCACGGAGGTCGCGATGACGCTCGATCGGTATGGCCCCAAAGCGAGTTCGTGCACGCAGCACCTGCGCATCAATTACCGGATCGCGGAGACGCTGATACATATACATCCCAGAATGCACCAGTGCCGAAAAGGCTGTGCTACCCAGCTCCAAGCCCACGAAATGCGGCAACAGGAAGATGGCAGGCCGACCAGCATCCAGATAGGGGTCAATCCGCTCGCGATGACGTACACGAACGATCCGCGCGATACGCCTGGGCGTTGCCAACCAGGTCAGACCCTGGGTGACCACGGCCACACCAAGCCACGCGAAATGCTCGCGGATCAGACGCTCACGCGCAACCTCATTATACTCGGGCAGACAGATAGCGAGATTCGTCTTCGCAATCGAACGGCGGCGCCAGGCCAGAAAGTAACCAACCCCTCCCAACCCGCGCCCGAGCAGCACCTGATGCCGGAACGGCAAGAATGCGAGGAGCTTGAAAAGACCGACCGCGAGCCAGCTAAACCAATGACGCGGCCCAAGCAGCTTTCCTGCGCCCGAATTCACCGCAACAGCTCACTCACAGACCAAGAGCCGGTCAGATACTGTTCTGATCGTCCTTGTGTCACGCTTCCAAGTTTGACGACGGCGCAGACAGAACAGCCGATGACGACTCGCCGCACGCTCCCCGACGACAAAGAATAGAATGGGAAACATCGATCCAATTCAAGATAGTGCGCACTTCCTCAGCGATGGGCGGGGCCGAATGAAATTCGGACTTAGAGGCCCTATCAAAACGGCCGCCAGGATCGTGCAAGCTCCTGATTTAATGGCCACAGGCGCCATTCTGTTAGGGCTTCCTAGGCCAGAAAGCTGGCCAGTTCTCGAGCTGCTGGTCATTGCGCCTCAGTTCTCGAATTTGTAGAAGATATCGACACCCTGCGCATCGCCCGTCTCACTTTGAACCTGTATGCTCTCGGTCAGGTCATAGCGCATCTTGATACTGTCCGATTGATCACCGAGACTGGTGTCGTATTCCATGAATAGCTTGGGCGCGACATAGGTGCCAACCGAGATCGAGCGGTCATCGGTTGTTGCGTCGCGTTTGGGCGGGATGCCGGTGACAAGATAGCTCGTGATCTCGGACTGTGTCATGTTCGGGTCAGAGTCCGAGAAGAAGGCCAGCTTCGGATTGCGGAGGGTACCAAATACCCGGACGCCCGCGGTGATGTCGCCGCCTTGGCGCTGGGCGCTCAGGATGATGCCGGGATTGTCCAGCGGGGTCTTGGCATAGACAACGATCCCCTTCTCGATCACCAAAGGCTTGCCGACCGAGGTCAGGAGCCCGAGCCCGGGCAGCGAGACCCGGTAGGTGCCGTCAATGACCTGCAGCTCACCATCGCCCAGCATCGCTCCTCCGGGCTCCTTGGTTACCCGCAGCTGCCCGCGGAGCTGTCCGCGTAGACCAAATGCCTCGATCAACACATCCTCGCCGAGCTTCGCGAGCACATCGACGCTGAGCGGAAAGGGTTCCTGCTCGTTGGCCTCTTCCTCGACCACCACGTCTTGTGAAGGCTGCACCGCACCGGCCGGGATCGTCCGCGGCATTATCCGGGCGCGCGGCAGTTTGATCTCTCCGTTGACAGCACCGCCGCCAAGACCCAATCCAGCCTCCAGGTTCATTGATAAAACCGCGTTGTACTCTTTGGTATCAGCGACCGTCAGCGCATCGCCGGTCAGCTCCAGCTCGAGACTGGGCTCATCATCTCCTATCCCCGTTATCGCGCCGTCAAGATCGAGCTGGCCGCCACCGATCAGCGCTCCCCCCTTCAGCCGCATCCTGCTCGCCCCCTCACTGGCTGCAGTGAGATTGAGCTCGGCGATCTCCAGCCCGATCGCTGGAACCCTCAGGGCGAGATCAAGGACCGATAGATTGCCCCGGATCTGCGGCTGACCGAGTGTCCCGCTCAGCCCGATATCGCCGTCGATTTGACCTCCCACATCCTGCAGATCCGGCACGAGCGCGGCAAACCGATCCAGGCCGTCAAGATTGATCTCGAGCTGCCCGCGCAGCGGTTGCTGGCCGGTGGCGGTCAGCCGAAAACCGGGGAGCCCGACACGGGCATCGAAGCGACCGGCCTGGTCCACAGGAAGCTGGAAGCGGGCGTCGATCCCATCCGCATCGGATCGAATAGCGAGTTCAGTCCCGCTAAAGGTCAGGGTTTGGCTCGCCCTAGGCAGCACCACCTCCAGCGCCCCGTCAGGAACCGACATCCGAGCAGTCCCGGTCAACAGGTCGCCGCGCCCCTCGAAACGCGCGTTCGCTTGGAGGTAACCCTCGGGCGAGATCAGTTCCGGAGTCAACTGATCAAGCAGGTCGAAACCGAGACGCTCGAGATCGAGCGAAGCAACGAAGCGACCGGCCTCGGGCCGCTGGAATGCTGCGCACCCGCGCGATGCGTTCCCATCGGCGATACAGAGCGGTCCAACATCGAGCGACGCACCAACCACAGCGTAAGGCATCGGCTTCTGCAGGCTCCAGCGGCCATAATCCTCCGTCTCAAGAGCGAGCTGTCCGAGCTCGCCGCGATACTCGCCACGGTCGCTAAGCCCCCCATCGGCCGCAGCCGTCAGACGCAGCAGATCGCTGCTGATCTCGGCATCCAGCTGATGCGATCGCATGCTCCCGCGACCGCGCAACGCAAGGGTCTCGACACGCTGTCCACCCGCGATGAGGTTGCTGGCCGTCAGATCGAGCTGAAGCGGACTCTCCGGGTCTAGGCCGACATCGGCAGTCAGATCGATGCGCTCGATGCCCTGCCCTTCGAGCTCGATGTCACGCCCATCGAGCTCGACGGTCACGCGCGGCGCGGCCAGGGTACCCTCGACGCTGCCCTCCGCACCGAGCTGACCCTGAAGTGCAGGCACCAGCGCGGCCAAGCTCGGGGAGCGAAAAGCGTAACGAAAGTCGAGTTTCTGATCGGCGCGACCACTTGCGGTCAGCCGCGTCTCACCGGAACGTGCCTCGAGCCGCTTCAGGTCGATCCGTTGCCCCAGCATCGCCAGCTCGGTCTGGAGCTGGACCGGATAACCGCGCAGCTCGCCGCCGAAGTCGCTGATGCGAGCGCTGAGCTCGAGCCCGTCGTCGACGGTCGTGCCCTCGGATTGGATACGCCCGCCCAATGTGCCCGGCCAATCGGCCAGCAGCTGCCCGGGGTCCAGGCCATCGAGGACGAGCTCGGCCTCCCAAGCGATGCTCGGCGCCCAGGTCAGTGTGCCGCTGCCGTCCAGACGACCGTCGATCACCTCGGCCGTCAGGGTCTCGAGCTTGGCCGATTCGGCGCCTCCTTGGCCAGCGAGATCGATCTGCACCGGCGGGTAATCCTCCATCGCCGCATTCCCCGTGAGACTGAATCGGTACCCCTCCTCGAGATCGCCTTCGCTCTCGGCCGAGAGCCTGATCACCCCCGCGAGCCCCTCGAAGTGCTGCCCGGGGTCGATATCGCGCGCCGCCAGCTTCAACGACCAGGCCGGCGTCTGAGCCCAGGCGAGCTCGCCCTCTCCCTCGACCAGCCCGCCGAGCGTCTCGATGCTGAGCTCACCGAGCGTCAGTTGGTCCCCGGTGCCGCTGCCGCTCAGATTGATCAGTGCCGCCGGATAGCGCTCCAGGGACGCGTCCACCTTCAGGCCATAGCTGAACCCGTCCTCGAGGTCACCGCGGCTGTCCGCCTTCAGCTCGACCCGCCCATCCAACCCCGGCCATTGGAGCCCCGGGTCGATCCCGTTCGCGGTGATCGCGAGATCCCAGCTCGGCGCCGGCGCCCAGCCGGCAAGCCCCTTCGCGTTGACCTGACCGCCGAGTGTGTTGAGACTGAGCTCGGTGATCGAGGTCTGCTGTCGGTCTCCGGTCCCGACCAGGGCGATCTCGGTCTCCGGGATCGGTTGTCCGAACAGGCTCGTGCGCAGCCGATAGGCATAGTCGTCGAAGGCACCCTCGGCATTCAGCGAGCCTTGCGGCAGCTCGATGAGCGGATCACCGGCCAGGGGCCAGCGCAGCCGTTCCCAGACCGCCTGCATCGCAAGGGTCGGTACGGCCGGTCTCATGTCCAGCCGCCCGGTCAGATCGACCCGCGCATTCAAGGGTCCAACCTCGGCCGGTGCGTCGCTGTCAGTGCCTACCGGTCCCTGGCTCGACTCGGTCAGGCGCAGGGCCTTGATCGTGAGCACCTGATCGGCCCATTCGATATCGAGATCCGCGGCAAGCCGACCGATTTCGGCTACCGACGGGGCCTCGCCACGGAGTGTCCCAGTCACAGCGGCCTGTTCAAGATCCCCTTCGCTCTTCAGCTCAGCGCGCAGATCGAGCTCGGGTGCATCGGCGACGATCTCGGGTAGCGCGATCGCCTCAAGCGAGAGATTCGCGTCCCAGCTGGGCTGTTCGAGGACCTGACGAACCCGCGCATCCAGACTGGCCTCGACCGACCCGGTGATGCGATGGGTCACCGCGAGCTGCGTCAGATCGCCGCTGATCGCCCCGTCGCCATCGACCTCCAGGGCTGGCGATTGCCGAAGGCCCCAATCGAGCGCCAGGCTCACCGGATGCGCATCCGCGAGCCCGACCCGACCGGACGCCTGCAGATGTGCATCGGGCTGCGCCAAGTCGGCGGTCAGCTGCTTCAGGTCCAGGGTCTCGCCGCCCGCTTCGGCCCGAAGCTCGGCCCGCGTCAATCGGATCGCCGCTTCGGGCGGCGCGCCAGCCTGTTCATAAACGAGGTTTTCGACCAGCAGTTGCTCGATATCGACCGCGAGCGGCAGTCTGATCGACGGCAGTTCGAACGGCTCCGACGGCTTGGTCTTCGGCGCCGGCTCGCTGACGAGCGTCAGATCGCGCGCACTCAGCTGGGTGACCCGTAAGGTCCCGGTCAGCAGCGCACCAGGACGCCAATCGAGCACGAGCGTCCCGACCTGCGCGTCGAGTCCGGGCACGCTCAGGGCCAGCTCACCGAGCTCGAGCCGCCCCAGCACCCGTCCCTCGACGCGACCAACATCGATCATCTCAGGCGCGAGCTCATCGAGGACGGCAAACGCTGCTCTGAGGCCGGTCTGGGTGCCGAGCAGGAACAGCAAACCCAGCACAACCGCGGTCAGCAAGACGCCAAACGCGGCCAGCAGCCAGCCCAAGGCCCGTCGAGCTGGACGCGTGCCGCCGGCCCGGGCCGCACCGCCACGAGGATCAGACGACTCGGTTTCAGCCGGAGTGCTCGCGGACTCGTTCATAGGTCCGGCCCCAATGAAAGGTGCAACCTGAATCCTGTCGGGTCCTTGGTCAGCGCATAGGCGACATCGACCCGAACCGGTCCGATCGGCGTGCTATAGCGCACACCTAACCCCACGCTCTGCTCCCATTCGTCTTCGAAATCGGGATCGAAGGCGTTGCCAAAATCGGTGAACACCGCGCCCGCCCAATTGCCGACGAGACGATGCTCGAGCTCGAGGCTGCCGACCGCGATATAGCGACCCCCGATGGTCTCGTTATCGGCCGGATCATTCGGGCCCAAGACGTCGAAGTCCCAGCCTCGAATACTGTTGTCGCCACCGGCAAAGAAGCGCTGGCTGGCCGGCACATCCCTCACGCTGCTCGCCCAGATGGCGCCGAGCTCGGTCCGCCCGATGAAACGCATGTTCTGGCCCAAGGATTTGATCAGCTTGTAGTCGAGCTTCGCACTCAACCAATTGCTATCGGAAAGCAGGTCCTCTGCCGTTCCCTGCAAGTTCATCTTGGCGCGATAGCCGTTGCGCGTGTTGATCGGATCATCGGCCTCCACCTTGGACCAGGAGATATGCGGCACCACCCCGTTGAAGCTGTCATCCTCGTCACCGGCGACCGAATAATCCTCGTAACGATAGTCCAAGCCGATGATGCGCCGCCAGCCGTATCGATTCTCGACCGACTGCGCGAGGCCGAGCTTGAACAGGTCACCCTGGCGGCTAGCCGTGTCAAAGAAGTAGACCTCGGGGCGGATCAGGAGATAATCGCGCACCGGGTTGCGAAATGGAATCCGGTATTCGCCGACCAATGACTGCTCGAGCTGAGAGATCTCGAGCTCGGCCTTCGCGTGGTGTCCGTAGCGTCCGATATAGCGACGCCGATAGTCGAGGCTGAATCGGGGGCCCACATCGGTGCCATAGCCGATACCGACCCGATAGACATTGGCCTTGTTACGGCTCGCGATGACCTCGATTGGGACCTGGCGGTCAGGACCGGCCTGATCCCGCAGCGGTTGGATCTCGACGTTCTCGTAGTACTCGGTCGCGATCAGACGGCCCTGGAGCCCGAGCAGCCGCTCCGGGTTGTAGACCACGCCGGGCTCGAAATTGACGTACTTCTGCAGAAACGAATCGGCCAGCAGGTCTTGATCGAATCGCACCTCGCCGAGATAGTACTGCTCGCCCGTCTCGAGGTGGAACTCGACGATCGCCTCATAGGCGACCGGATCGATCAGCACCCGATGCCGGGTCAGGTCGGCAAAGATGTACCCCTCCTCGGAGGCGATGCGGATGATCCGGCTCTTGGCCTTCTCATACTCGGAATGGATCAAGGCGTCCCCGACCTGCATCGGGAACCGTTCCGGGAAACGCGGGTTGTCGGCACCGGAACCAGTGATGCGATAGTCGATGCGGCCGATCTCGACCGGGGGGCCGGGGTCGACCTCGAAGCGTGCGACCCAGGTTCTATCCGCTGCAGCTGGCTCGTTCAGGGTTGACTCGACCTCAACGCGATAGAGGCCGAACGGGGCCAGTGCTTCGCGAATCTGCGCTGGCGCCTGACGGTACAGCGCACGCAGCCGCGCCGGTGTGATCGAGGCATCCTCGCGCTCCTGATAGAGCGCGAGGAGCGCAAGCACATTGTCCCGCTCCCTGCCCTCCAAGCCATCGACTTCGACCTCGAGATCAAGCGCGAACGCGGTAACCGGAAGCATCCAACAAAACGCCAGCCAGCCGAGCCAGGCCCAGCGCCACAGAGGCGTCAGCACCAGGGAGCTAAGCCGCAGGGCTTCGGCCAGGTCGGGTCTCCGTCGAGCGGGCGACATCGGAATGGGACTGCCTCATGGTGCACAGATACAACACATTATGGCACAGAAGTAACAGTTGCGGAAAAATGCACCCAAAACAGCGAGGGCGGCTCGCCGATGCCCCACGCAAGCCCCTGGGTCAGCCCAACTCAGCCTTCATATAGCGCGCTGCACCATAGAGAGGGGTGTCGGGGTCGAGGATCACATGCACCGGAATGCGCTCCATCAGCCCGCGCATTCGGCCCTTGTCCCGGAACCCTTCGCTGAAGCCGGGTCCTTGCAGCAATGCCAGGTTCTTCGGCGCGATCCCGCCGCCCAGATAAACGCCTCCCATCGCCATGTGCTTCAGCGCCGTGTTGCCGGCCTCGCGACCATAGAGTACGGCGAACAGCTCCATCGCTTCCTGGCTGATCGCGTGTCCATTGTCCGCCGCTTCGGCGACAGCCGCCGCAATGTCGCCATCGCTGCGCAGCGCCTCGGCCACAGCCGGCGGGTGAACCGCCTTATGCCACTGGGCGAGGAATTCGTAGATGTTGCCGATCCCCATGCCGGAGACGACGCGCTCCCAGCTGACCCGTCCGACCCGCTTCTGCAGGTGGTTCAACAGCGCGAACTCACGCTCGTCCGTCGGCGCGAAATCGGTGTGTCCGCCCTCGGTCGCAAACGCCCGATACTGAGCACCGTCCCAGAACATCCCGGCTTCGCCGAGCCCGGTCCCTGCCGCGACGACGCAGGCATTGCCGATCGCGTTCTCAGCACCGTCCTGAATCACCGCCAGCTCGTTCTCGGTCAACGCCGGCACGCCCCACGCGACGGCCTCGAGATCATTGAGCAGGCCGACGCGCTCGAAACCAAGCCCCTTTTGCAGCGCGGCCGCATCGATCTGCCAGGGCAGGTTGGTCGTCTTACTGCGGCCACCAACAACCGGCCCCGCGACAGCGAATGCGGCGACCGCGCATTCACAGCCGGTCTCGTCCACAAACGTCGTGACGATCTCACCGAGCGAGACCGACTTGCGGCTCGGGTAGCGTCGGTGAAGCTCGAGGGTCACCCCATCGCCTTCGACCTCGGCAATCCCGAGACCGGTCTTGGTGCCGCCGATATCGCCGACCAAAACACGCATGACTCTCTCTCCAAGCTTGACGACGCGCCCATTGCGACAACAGCCGGGCGCTGTCGGAAGATGATAGCAGCGCTCGCGACGATCAGCGGCGCGATCGGGCCCGTTTCTTCTATGGCCGGGCTCAGCGCTGGCCGGGGCGGAGCGTCTCGAAGCGGAATGGCGCGGCCAGCAGCCGCTGCGGAAACTGCAGCAGGACACGCGCCTCCCAGGTCATCCGGTCACGCACGCACACCGGCAGCATCCCCTGCCCGCGCCACTGAAGCGGCTCAGGGCGAGCCAGCGGCGCCCCGGGCCTTCTATCCTCAACGGGTCCGGGCGATTCGCGCATCCCGGTATCGAGTCGCGGCCGCAAGCGCGTGCGGTTGAATCCCATATCCATCTTCACGCCGGCGAAATCCACCTCGACGCTTTGCGGCGCAGGCAGATTGCGCAAGGTCACCTGGATCTGCAAAGGATGGACTGCCGGGATCGCTCGCGGAACGATCTCGAGCACGACCTCACCGCCTGAGTCGAAGCGAACCGAGCAAGGGCCGGCATGCAGACTACAGGAAGGATTCAGCGGTGCACGCTCGCTGACCGGCGACTGCAACAGGGGCCACAACTTGATCGTGGCAACACTGAAGACGGCCACCGCGAGCGCTGCGACCAGCGCCCAGAGCAGCACCAGTGTTCGCCCTTGGGCAGGGCTCGCTTCAAACGCTGGACGCATCAGAGTCCGGAGCAACCCGAACCACATGGCCACCCGTTTCAGGTAAAGAGGGTCAATACGCCGGTATAGCCGTACAGCCGGTTCTGGGAGATCTCGCCGTTGGCATAGAAGCCAACGAGCGGGAAATCCCCGAGCTCATCGCGGATCTGGATCAGCTCCTGCGAGTCATCGCCGAACAGATTGGCGCCACGGCCCAGACAGGACACATAGACCCCTCCCCGCGGAGGGCCACTCAGCCGGCCCTTTAGATGCTTCAGCATGCGCGACAGGTCTTCTCTCGCGGTGTTCGCATCGCGCCGGCAGAACATCAGTTCCTGCCCCTTCTCCATCAGGTCCCCGATGCCGAGCAACCGCTTCTCGATGTCGACGCCGATCAGGTTGCGGACCAGATAATCGCCTGTGTCGGAGCCGGGGATCGGCAGCCCGGCGAAGATATACCCCCCAACACGCGAGATGTCACGGGCCAGAACCTCACCGATGTCTTCCTTGAACACATCCAGCGCCGGACGGCCATCGAGCTCGACGATCACATTGCGTTGGCATTGGGTCACGCGTCGATGCGGCCCGATCGGCGAGCAGCCTTGCGACAGCGCGGTCTGCACACCGGCCGCCTCGGTGAACATGACACCGGAAAGCCCCCCCTGGGTCGGCTCATCGGCGACGACCCGCGCGTTGCTGTGACTGCTGGCGAGGCCCCCGACCAAGAACCCCGTCACCGTCCGCTCGGCGAGCTGACGAATCAGACTCTCGGTCAGCGGATTCGCCGGATCGGCATGCACCAGGCCCATAAATGGCTGGGCACTCCCGAGCCAAGACCGCTGGGCGCTGTCAAACGCCTCGAGGTCCTTGACGATCGGTGGAAAGACGCGGAAGGCGTCCTCTGGCAGGTCAGTCACCATTGCCGCGATCGCCGGGCGCTCGTAGTACTCGACACCGGTCGCGCAGATCCCGAGCCCGACCGCACCGACCCAATGCTCGACGTCGGTCGCCTCACGCAGCGCATCGAGGATGGCATCCAGATGCGCGTTGGCAGCGTCGGTCACATAGAGGAAGCCAAGGCGGCCCGAAACCGAGCCAAGACCACCGATGACGCGCTCGAGTGCGGTATGCCAGTCATCGTCAGCGGCATGGGCGAAGGGGAATGAGTGCATAAGGGGTAGTGCGGAATGCGATGTGGAACGCAGACTCGAACGGTCGAGCCGGTGAGCGCAAGATGCCTTGTCAAAACGGCCGCTTAGCCCGCAAGCCTCTGATTTGTCTGGCCACAGGAGGCATCCTGTTACGGCTCCTTAGGCGATTGGCAAACGAAGATCCCGCGCGATTCGGTACGGGCTTTGCTGCCAACCGTCAATTAGACCTCGGCAAGATCACCTTTCTCTTGCAGCCAAGCGCGGCGATCGGCGGCCCGCCTCTTTGCCAGCAGCATATCCATCAAGGTAGCGCTTGCATCGCCAGGGTCAACCGTCAACTGGACCAATCGCCGGGTATCGGGATGGATCGTGGTCTCGCGCAGCTGCTGGGGATTCATCTCGCCGAGCCCTTTGAACCGCTGCACGCTGACCTTGCCCTTGAGCCTCTCGGCCGCGATCCGCTCCAGCACCCCGCGACGCTCAGCATCATCGAGCGCGTAGAACACCTGCTTGCCGACATCGATCCGGTACAGCGGCGGCATCGCGACATAGATGTGGCCGGCCGCGACCAGGCGGGGAAAGTGCTTCAGGAACAACGCACAGAGCAGCGTGGCAATATGGGCGCCATCGGAATCGGCATCGGCGAGGATGCAGATCTTGCCGAACCGCAGCCGGGACAGCTCATCGCTACCCGGGTCGACACCGATGGCAATGGCGATATCGTGCACCTCTTGCGACCCGAGCACCTCGGCGGGGTCGACCTCCCAGGTGTTCAGGATCTTACCGCGCAGCGGCATCACCGCCTGAAACTCCCGATCCCGCGCCTGCTTCGCCGACCCCCCGGCCGAGTCGCCCTCGACCAGAAACAGCTCGCTGCGGACCGGATCGGTCGCGGTGCAGTCGGCCAGCTTGCCCGGTAACGCCGGCCCCTGCGTGACCCGTTTGCGCGTGACCGCACGTCCGGCCCGCAGCCGCGCCTGGGCGGCACCGATCGCGATCTCGGCGATCCGCTCGGCATCGGCGACATGCTCGTTGAGCCAGAGACTGAAGGCATCCTTGACGACGCCCGAGACGAAGGCCGCGCATTCGCGCGACGAGAGACGCTCCTTGGTCTGCCCCGAGAACTGTGGATCGGCGAGCTTGACCGACAAGACCCAGCTCGCGCGTGCCCAGACGTCCTCGGGCGCCAGCTTGACACTGCGCGGCAGCAGGTTGCGGAACTCGCAGAACTCGCGCACCGCCTCGGTCAGACCGGTGCGAAAACCGTTGACGTGGGTGCCCCCCTGAACCGTCGGGATCAGGTTCACATAGCTCTCGGTGACCGGATCGCCGGCCTCGGGCAGCCAGGCAATCGCCCAGCTCGCGGCCTCCGTCTGCCCCTCGAGCGCGCCGACGAACAGCCCATCGGGCACCCGCTCCGCATCACCGAGCGCCTCGGCGAGATAGTCCCTCAGGCCGTCGGCATAGCACCATTGTTGTTCGTCGCCGGTATTCTCGTCGCGGTAGCGCACATCCAGACCGGGACAGAGCACCGCCTTGGCACGGAGCAGATGGGTCAGCTGCCGCACCGAGACCTTCGGCGAATCGAAGTAGCGCTCGTCAGGCCAGAATCGCAGCCGCGTGCCGCTGTTGTGACGGCCGACCTTGCCGATCTCGGTCAGCTCGGCCGTCTTGTGTCCGCCGGCAAAGGCGATGCTGTATTCCTTGCCGTCCCGCTTGACCCAGACCTGCAGCTGCCTCGAGAGGGCGTTGACCACCGAGACACCGACGCCGTGCAGCCCGCCGGCGAAGCGGTAACTGCCGGCCGAGAACTTGCCGCCAGCGTGGAGCTTGGTCAGGATGACCTCGACGCCGGGGAGACCCTGCTGGGGGTGGACATCGACGGGCATGCCGCGGCCGTCGTCGCTGACCTCGATCGAGCCGTCCTGATACAGGATCACATCGATGCGGCTCGCCTGACCGACCAGCGCCTCATCGACACTGTTGTCGATCACCTCCTGCACGAGGTGATTGGGCCGGGTGGTGTCTGTGTACATCCCCGGACGCTTGCGCACCGGGTCGAGGCCGCTGAGGACCTCGATCGACGAAGAATCGTACTGTCCGCTCATGCGGTGGCGGAATGCTCCTTTCGATAACCTGGACCGCAGCGCGCAGCAGTCTCGCTGCGTTGACCGGCCAAAGCCGACTACGGTACCGTAGTTCGAAAGCATGGTTCAAATACCCCATGAGCAACGACACCATCGCCGATCCCAAACAGTTCGAGGCCTCGCTGCAAGCCCTGGAGGCCATCGTCGATCAGCTCGAGCACGGGGATCTCACACTCGAGGCATCGCTTGAGGCCTTCGAACAAGGCGTGCGTTTGAGTCGCGGCTGCCAGCAGGCGCTCGAGCAAGCCGAGCAGCGGGTCCGCATCCTGAGCGAACAGACCACCGAGGCAGAGCCCGAGCCCTTCTCGGTATCCGGGCAGCCGCCCGGCGCGCCCTCTTCCCAGCCCACCCCTGACCCGGGGCCAGAGAACGACCCGAGCGCGGATGCCTCCAAGCTGAGTCACGATTAGCCAACCCAAATAGCCACCTCATGCAGAACGCGCCCCAGCTGAAAACCTTCTTCTCCGAATGCCAGGCGCGCGTCGAGGCGGCCTTGGAGCAGGCACTTCCGCCCGCCGAACAGCCCCCCGCTCGTCTCCATCAGGCGATGCGGTATGCAGTGCTCGGCAGCGGTAAGCGAGTGCGGCCGACGCTCGCCTATGCCGGCGCGCAGGCGCTCGGCATCCCTAAGGGGCGCGTCGACGCCGGGGCCGTCGCGATCGAGCTCATTCACGGCTACTCGCTGGTCCATGACGATCTGCCGGCAATGGACGACGACGACCTCCGGCGGGGTCGGCCAAGCTGCCACAAGGCATTTGACGAGGCCACCGCAATCCTCGCCGGGGACGCGTTACAGACCCTCGCCTTCGCGACCCTCGCCCAGGAGCCGATCGACGAGATCGATGATTCGATCCGCGTCGCGATGGTGGCGGCGCTCGCGCGCGCGGCTGGATCGATCGGGATGGCCGGCGGACAGGCGCTCGATCTCGAATCAGAGGGCACCGAGCTCGACCTCGTGATGCTCGAGAACATCCACATCCACAAGACTGGCGCCCTGATCCGGGCCAGTGTCCAAATGGCCTCGCTGGCCTGCCCGGACCTCGAGCCGGCGCGCGCCGACGCACTCGACCATTATGCGAAGTGCATTGGATTGGCGTTTCAGATCCAAGACGATCTACTCGACGTGGAAGGTGAAACCGACGTCATCGGTAAACAGAGCGGGGCCGATGTGGTGCACGCGAAGGCCACCTACCCATCGCTGATGGGGATCGCGCCGGCACACGAGGCCGCCAACGATCTCGTCAACGATGCGCTCAGGAGCCTCGAGTGCTTCGATGACGGCGCAGACCCATTGCGTTGGATCGCCCAGTACATCGTCAGCCGTGACCGATGAGGCGGGACCGATGAGGCGGGACTGGGAAACGGACAGCCGGAACAATCGGTCATCACCCGATCGTCATGATTCAATCGACGATGATCCAGCAGCCGGAGCTCATTGCAATGTTTCGTTGAATCGGCGAAGCAATGCCATCGCCCCACCTCTCGAAGCGCAGTCAAACCCAAGCATCGGCCAAGGCTGAATCGTGCTTCGCCTACTTCATCGTGCTTGGCGCTAACCCAATGAGCGACAGAACCCATCCTCTGTATTGGAAGGATCGTCGTCACTCGCTTGAGGTCAATAAGAGGCCCGATCAAAACGGCTGCTTGACTCGCGCAAGCTCCTGATTGAACCGCCACAGGGACCATTCTGTTATGGCCTTCTGAGGCTACGGGTGAATTTGTTGAAAGCAATGGACGAAGCTGTTAGCCTCGTTTAACCCTTTCCGCACTGATCGCGTCTGGCCCGTCCCGAAGTCAGCTGATCGGTCATGCTGTTCAAATCTGATGCAAGACAAGGTTGTAATAAAGGATCTGTACAAGATCTTCGGTCCTGAGCCTGACGAGGCGCTTGCGCTGTTGGAGCAAGGGCTCTCGAAGGATGCGATCTTCGAGCGCACCCGCACGACGGTCGGCGTTCAGAAGGCCAACTTCAGCATCCGCGAAGGCGAGGTCTTCGTCGTCATGGGCCTTTCAGGCTCAGGCAAGTCCACGCTGGTTCGGATGCTCAATCGCCTCATCGAGCCGACCCGTGGACAGGTCATCGTAAACGGTCACGACATCACTCAGATGAGCAAGAAGCAGCTCATCGAGATGCGGCGCAGCACGATGAGCATGGTGTTTCAGTCGTTCGCACTGCTCCCGCACAAGACGGTCGCCGAGAACGCCGCATTCGGTCTCAATGTCTCCGGCGCCAGCAAGACCGAGCAGCGCGATCAGGCGATGCGGGCGCTCGAAACGGTTGGATTGGCCCCCAACGCCGACAGTTATCCGGATGAACTCTCCGGCGGCATGAAGCAGCGCGTCGGGCTTGCCCGCGCACTTGCGACCGAGGCGCCGATCCTGTTGATGGACGAGGCGTTCTCGGCCCTCGACCCGCTGATCCGCACCGAGATGCAGGACGAGCTGGTCCGACTGCAGGAGACCGAGGCGCATACGATCGTCTTCATCTCGCACGATCTCGACGAGGCAATCCGGATCGGGGATCGGATCGCGATCATGGAAGGCGGCGCCATCGTCCAGATCGGCACCCCAGAGGAGATCGTCACCAAACCGGCCAATGACTACGTGCGCTCG
This sequence comes from Halochromatium glycolicum, assembly GCF_016584085.1. GTDB lineage: Bacteria > Pseudomonadota > Gammaproteobacteria > Chromatiales > Chromatiaceae > Lamprobacter > Lamprobacter glycolicus. Next base: position 38,336 of record NZ_NRSJ01000006.1, read on the forward strand.
TTCTTCTATGGCGTCGATGTCAGCAAGGTCTTCAACGCCGGTGATATCGCATCGAAGAGCCTGCTCGCGGTATTCGAGCGCACCGGTGTCAACCTGCGCTCGGCGCTGGCACAGCTGCGAGATCACCGCGGCGACGTCGCGGTCGTGATCGATCGGGGCGGGCAGTTCCGCGGGCTGGTCACGGTCAACAGCCTGGCGGCCGCCGCCGCGAGCGACAACCCGCAGTGGGAGGCGGCCTTCCTGAAGGACGCCGAGCCGGTCCCCGCCGAGATGGAGCTGTCCGAGGTGCTGACCCGCGTCACCGCGAGCGAGCGGCCAGTGCCAGTGCTCGATGCGGATGGACGCTATCGCGGCGTCGTCGACAAGACGATCCTGCTCCACACCTTGGACAAGACGACCTGACCCATGGCCAACGGTATCACCGATTTCCAAATCCCGATCGGCGACTGGGTCGCCGACGGGGTCGACTGGATTCAGATCAACCTGACCGGCGTGCTCGACGGCATCTCCGAGGTGCTCGAGCTCGTGATCGATTCGTTCGAGGGCGGCCTGCAAGCCGTCCCGCCGGTGCTGCTCGCCGCGCTGATCGTCGTGATCGCAACCTGGCGCGTCGGCTGGAAGTTCGGCCTGTTCTCGGTCGCAGCGATGGTGCTGATCTTCGGGATGGGCATCTGGCCGGAGACGATCTCCACGTTGGCGCTCGTGATCGCGTCGAGCCTGGTGGCCTTGATCATCGGCATCCCGATCGGCATCGCGATGGCCCGGCACGACCCGGTCGAGGCCGTCGTGCGCCCGGTGCTGGACTTCATGCAGACGATGCCGCCGTTCGTCTATCTGATCCCGGCCGCCATCTTCTTCGGCCTCGGCAAGGTGCCCGGGTCGATCGCAACCCTGATCTTCGCGATGCCGCCGGCGGTGCGCCTGACCAATCTGGGCATCCGGCAGGTCAGCGAAGAGCACGTCGAGGCCGGCAAGGCATTCGGCTGCACCAATCACCAATTGCTCTTCAAGGTGCAACTCCCCCTCGCGATGCCCTCGATCATGGCCGGCATCAACCAGACGATCATGCTGGCGTTGTCGATGGTGGTGATCGCGTCGATGATCGGCGCCGGCGGGCTCGGCAACACGGTCTTGACCGGCATCCAGCGCCTTGATGTCGGGCTCGGCTTCGAGGGCGGTCTCGGCGTCGTACTGCTCGCAATCCTGCTCGACCGCATCACCCAAAGCTTCGGCGCCGTTGGAGGCGCCGCCGCAGCGCCATCATTCGTTGGGCGCATGCGCCAAGCCTTCGAGCGCTGGAAGGAATCCCAATCATCGGATGTCTAAACCGCGTCCAGAGACAGAAACGTCATTTTTCCGCAGCGGGCGCGATCAGAATTGCACATCCCAAACTGGACGCAGTGTAATCAGACTTCAACGAGATCCCGCATCGGCAGAATAACGGCTTGTCCGCGGCCGCACCGGTCAGTCCGCTCCGGGATCACGCGAGGCGGGCCTGGTCTGAGAGACGCCCTGGCCCAAGGCCCAGGGGGTCCAATTATCGCCGAATTCAGCGCGGCCGTGCCGGCGCAGCAGCACCGATCGAGCGCCTCGCTCGGCAGACCCGGGGTGCTCGCAATGCCCCAACCGCTGCGCTCGAGGTCTGCGCTGAAAACCGATCGGTCGTCATGCGCGGCTGCGATCGGCCTGGCGCTTGCGCGCCACCATTCTCGCTCGCCACCGGCGGTCGAGTATGACGGGGCATCCTGCCCTACTCGGAACATGTGAGACACTCGCATCTTCCGCTCCGATGTCATTCATCAACCCATTGAGGACTGACGATGTCTATGAAGACCTTAACCAACGTCTTGCTCGCCGGTGCGCTCGCGCTATCGCTCGGCAGCGCGATGGCGGCCGAAAAGACCGTCAAGATCGGCTGGACAGCCTGGTCGGACGCCGAATTCGTCACCAAACTCGCCAAGCGCATCCTTGAAGACGAGATGGGCTATGAGGTCGAGCTGCTGCAGACCGATATCGCCCCCCAATACCAGGGGCTCTCGACCGGTAGCCTCGATATGATGCTGATGTCCTGGCTTCCCGGGACGCACGCCGATTACCTGGAGAAGGTCTGCAACGATGTCGTCCCGCTCGGCATCCTCTACACCCACGCCCGTCTGGGCTGGGCGGTGCCGGCCTATGTCCCCGAAGACATGGTGAGCAGCATCGAGGACCTGAAGAAGGACGAGGTCAAAGAGAAGCTCGACGAGACCATCACCGGAATCGATCCGGGCGCTGGTCTGACCCGCCTGTCGAAGCAGGCCGTCAAGGACTACGAGCTCGACGACTACGAGCTCCAGATCTCATCCGGGGCCGGTATGACGGCGGCGCTCGAGCGTGCGGTCCGCCGCGACGACTGGATCGTCGTCACTGCCTGGAGCCCGCACTGGATGTTCGGCGCCTATGACCTGCGCTATCTGGAAGACCCCAAGGGCGTGCTCGGTAGCTTCGAGCGTGTTGTCGCACTCGCACGCAAGGGCTTCTATCAGGAGGACATCGAGGCGGCAAGCTTCATCTCGCGGATGCAGATCCCGATCGATGACCTGCAGGCGGCGATGTACGATGCTCAGGAGACCTCCTACGAGGATGCGGTGACCAAGTACATCGAAAACAATCAGGATCGGATCAACTACTGGGTCACCGGCGAGCTCTGAGTCGCGCTCCTGGCCAAGCGGCCGGCGGCCGATCGCTCGCCCGGCATTGCTTGGAACTGGAAACGGTCATTGGCCGTTGTGCAGGTTGCGGCGAGCATCTCCTCAGCGGGCGGCGCAGCCGGTTGAGCCGCCTGGTCAATCTCCTTTGACGCGCCGAGCCCGCTTCGGCGCTGAAACGCCGCCACCGACCCTCTCAGGTCGGTGGCGGTTGTCGTTTGGTGAACCGCCGGCTGCTGCCACCGGATTCAAGCCTTGAACCGAGAAACCGCAGTGGACCGCTTATCGTCACTCGCCCTGATTTCCGGACAAGCTGAGCCCATCGGTGCTGACTGTTCCGGCGCTTTCTGTCCGGCGATCAGGCGGAATGGCTATAGCCCGGCATGCAACCCTTTGCAGTGGCTCCACTGCTGGCGCTTCATGCAGCGCACCCATGGGTAATGACCGCTACGACCACTAGTGCATCGCGTCAGAAATGCCGAGACCTTTTTCCGCCACCTGGCCCTCAGCGTTGTAGGGGCCCGCTTGCGGGCGACCAGGCCACGCTCGCGGCGGCGAAGATCGCCCGCAAACGGGCTCCTACCCCACGACCATTGGCGGCAGCGACCATCGGTCTCGGGGTGTCCGCTGTCTTGCACCAGTGCACGCCCCGTCCCCGTCCGAAACCAGCGGCGTGACAGACGCACAACGGCGCCCGACCCTGCTCGGATCGAGCGCCGTTGCCAAGTTCGACCTCTTCTGATCACACCAACGCGGGCCGCACCAACGCGGGCGGTGGCACCGCACCGCTCAGGCTTCGATCAGAAGTAGTAGCCGAAGTTGATGTTGAAGCGATAGTTCCAGTGATCGTTGCCATTGGCACCGAAGTCGCCAACACCAGCAGTAGACGAAAACAGGTCCGCGTCATTAAAGGTTTCCGCGTTCCCGTCTTCAGTCTCGCTACCGACGAAATAGTTGCCGTCGGAGAAGGCCAGGTCGGTGTAGATGTACCAACCGCCGCGCGCCCATGCCGCGCCCAAGGTGACAAGCTGACTGTCGTTGAAGTCGCCTTCTTCCTTGATGATGCTCGAGTACTCGACGTACGGGCGCACCGAATCCAGCCAGGGGATCTGCGGCGTCTCGTAGAGGTAACTGAGCGAGACTGCCGGCAACCAGGCCTCCGAGGCAACCGGCCAGGCGAAGTCATAGGCGCCCATCGGCAACAGGGTGTCGGTGTTGAGCGGGTTATCCGAGTCGATATCGTACTTGTAGCGCGTCAGCTGGGTCGCGAGCAGCCAGTTGTTCCAGCTGTTGGTCATATGAACGGAAGCCGCCCAGTGATGGCCATCATCGGCCCGCCGTCCTTTGAGCTGTCCATATTGCAATGAGACGCCGAGATCAGTCGCAACCGGCATGTCCTCAAAAGTATAAATTGCTCGGATATTGAACTGATTACGCTCTCGGTAACCATTTGGCGGTGGAGCATTGTCTCCGTCCAAGACGATTCCATTAGGCGAAACCCCCGAATGCCATTCAACGGCGTCATAGCCATAGCGCGTGCTGTCCTGACTGGTCCCGTTGCCGTTCCATTCGCTGCGCGCATAGTAGGCGAAATCGAGGCTCAGATTGCCGATATCGGTGACATATTTGATGCCGAGGTCCATATCATCGGACAGACCGACATAGTAGTGCTGATCGAAGAACCAGCTCTGCGAGACGCCATAGGGACCGGGGCCGAACGGCACGCGGTTGATACCAACCTGGACCTGGCTGCCGTCGTCGAAGTCCCACCCCAACCATCCTGTATGGATGAAGTTATAACCAGGATACCAGCGGTACTCGAGCTTTCCGACCAGCTGGTCGTACTTCAGGTCCATATTGATTCGGAAGGTGTCCAGCTCGAAATCGCCGCCATTGCCCCCGCGCGACGGACCATCGCCGCGATCCGGATAGCTCCCAAGGATGTAATTGGCCCGGATCGCACCGCCGATCGTCAAGGGCCCGAACTGGATCTTGTCCGCCACCGGCGGACCGGAATCATCAAGCTGTGCCTCCGCTGCCGCTGCCTTCTCGTTCGCGGCTTCGGCATCGGCCTTGGCAGCGGCAAGCTCGGCCTGAGCCCGACTGAGCTCGGCCTGGAGCTCGGCGATCCGCCGCTCGAGTGTCGCCGGATCAGCGGCGGCCGTTGCAAGTTGTGGCGCGCCAAGGACGGCGGCGAGGCTGAGGGCAAGCAGCGTGCGGGAGGCCTGTGGCCCTGACCGTAGACGCTCGGCAGATGCGCGAGTCGCGCGCGGTATCTGGGTATTCATAGTGACCTATGACCTAGCGTGTGTGAGTGGAAGAATCGATCGCGTTGCTTGTGCAACGTCGCTCGCGCGCGACCGACGAATGAACAATCGACGCGACATGTTGCCCCTGCGCAACATCTTGTAGTTTATATCGGGAACAGTGTTTTTTCTAGATCACAGCATCGAAAATCGCGCAAGTCATCGGCCCGCGTCATCTTTCTGTCATCTCACCGCCAGGATTAACGGAAATGCCGTTCACACAACGCAGTAGGAAGGGCGCCCCAGGGCCTACCCGACCTTGACGGGCGTGCTCCACGGGGCGACGGAGCGCCCGGTGCAGACGGGGCAACCGCCGCAAAAAAGCGTTGTTTCCGAACTTTCGGCATCGAGCTCGCTTAGGTTAGGATTCAGCGGCCTGCAGCGGATCACGAGCGAGCTGATGAGCTTATGCAAGAATCGAGCGACTCCCCACCGAACACCGACTCGAACACCGGCCCGGGCAGCGTGACGACGACCGGGGCCAGCGCCGGTCCAAGCACCGGGGCCACCAACAGGCCGGATTCCGGTCGCCCCGGCTGGCTCCAGCTCGACGTCCATCCCTGGGTCTTCTTCGTCTCGGCGGCCATCATCATCCTCTTCGTCGGCCTCACCATCTTCTTCGAGAACACCGTCGACAACCTGTTCAATACGGTTCAGGGGGTGGTCTCGAAGTATGCCGGCTGGTTCTTCGTCGGCACGATGAACGTGATCCTGATCTACGTGATCGCGCTCTTGCTCGGGCGCTACGGCGATATCCGGCTCGGTGGGGAAGGTGCCAAGCCAGAGTTTTCGACGCTCGGTTGGTTCGCAATGCTGTTCAGCGCCGGGATGGGGATCGGCCTACTGTTCTACGGCGTCGCCGAGCCGATGTTCCACTATGTGGCGTCACCACTGGCGGAACCGGGCACCCCAGAGGCTGCCCGCGTCGCGATGGATTTCACCTTCCTGCATTGGGGACTGCATCCCTGGGCGATCTATGCACTGGTCGGGCTCTCGCTCGGCTTCTTCGCCTTCAACAAGGGTCTGCCGCTGTCGATTCGCGCGGTGTTCTACCCCGTCTTCGGCGAGCGGATCTATGGGCCGATCGGCAACATCATCGACATCATGGCCACGGTCGCGACCATGTTCGGCGTCGCGACCTCGCTCGGGCTCGGCGTCCAGCAGGTCAACGCCGGTCTCAGCCACCTCGTCGACTTCATCCCGCAGAGCACGACAGTCCAGCTGTTGCTGATCGCCGGCATCACCGGCGTCGCGACCTGGTCGGTCGTCCGCGGCCTGGACTCCGGCATCAAACTATTGAGTCAGATGAACGTCGTCGTCGCCGCGATCCTGATGTTCTTCGTGCTGCTGGTCGGACCGACCCTGTTCATCCTCAACGCCTTCATCGAGAATATCGGTGTCTATGTGCAGAACTTCCCGGCGCTCAGCACCTGGAACGAGACCTACGACGACACCGACTGGCAGAACGGCTGGACGGTCTTCTACTGGGGCTGGTGGATCGCTTGGTCGCCGTTCGTCGGTATGTTCATCGCGCGCGTCTCCTACGGACGCACGATCCGCGAATTCATCAAGGGCGTGCTGCTCGTGCCGACGCTGGTCACCTTCATGTGGGTGACCACCTTTGGCGCCACCGCACTGGATATCGAGATGTTCGGCGCCGGCGGCTTGGCCAAGGCGGTCCAGGAGAACATCCCGGTCTCGCTGTTCGTGATGCTCGAAAACCTGCCGTTGAGCGCGATCTCGTCGGTCGTCGCGATCACCGTCATCATCACCTTCTTCGTGACCTCGTCCGACTCCGGCTCGCTCGTGATCGACATCATCACCGCCGGCGGTAACACCGAACCGCCGGTGGTCCAACGGGTGTTCTGGGCCGTGATGGAGGGCACAGTCGCCGCAGCGCTGCTACTCGGCGGTGGTCTGGTTGCGCTCCAAACTGCAGCGATCTCGACCGGTCTGCCATTCGCGATCATCCTGCTCGGCATGTGCTGGTCACTCCATCTCGGTCTCGTCCACTACAAGACCGGCCAAACCTTCGAGCTCAACCTCGGCGGCTATGAAGGCCCCGAGTACCGGACCCATGCGACACGCAAGATGCCAACCTTCGGGCGACGCCAGTTCTGGGTTCCAACCGGTCATATCCAACGCGCCACGGGCGCTGCCGTCCGTCCGCGGCCCGCCGTCGCGGCGTTTGGCGTCAGCAAATCGACCAAGGACCCGCAAGGCCCAGGACCTGACACCAGTCGCACCGATCAGCCGGCCACAGAGCAGCCGAAGAGCGGAGGCAGCGCATGATCAAGGGCCCTTTCCACCGCCGAAGGCAGGCTCAGCGGCGTCGGATACACCCGGCATTGCCGCTGTTGACCGCGGCCCTCGCCTGCTTCGTCACCGCTGTCGGCCACGCCGCGCCGCCAATCCGGATCGCTTATGTCGATTGGTCGTCGTCGGTCGCGAGTGCGAACGTCGTCTGCGTGGTGTTGGAGGAACGGCTCGACCTGGGCTGCGAGCTGATCGAGACCAGTGCCGATGAGATGTGGCGCCTGGTTGCCGAGGGCGAGGCCGATGCCATGCTCTCGGCCTGGCTTCCCGACACCCATGCCGACTACTTCGCAGCCTTTGGCGATCAGCTTGATGACCTGGGTCCGAATCTGGTCGGAACCCGCACCGGCCTGGTGGTGCCGGCGACGGGCGTTGGCCGACAGACCGGCGCCCAAGGCGAGCGTACCCGGCCCAGCCTGAATATCCACAGCATTCCTGAGCTTGCCGAGCATCGCCGGATGCTCGGCGGTCGCATCCAGGGGATCGATCCGGAGGCGGGCATCATGACCGCCACCGAGCGTGCGATCGACGTCTACGGGCTCGCTGGATTCCGGCTGATCACCGGCAACGAGGCGACGATGACCGAGGCACTCGCCAACGCCGTCGCGCGCAATCGTCCGATCGTCGTCACCGGCTGGGTCCCGCACTGGATGTTCGGCCGCTGGTCGCTGCGCTTTCTCGATGATCCCGAGGACGTCTATGGCGGCAGCGGGCGCATCCATACGATGGCGCGCCTTGGCCTTGCCGATGAGCGCCCGCAGGCGGCAGCCCTGCTCGATCGCTTCGAGTGGGACCCGCAGGCAATGGAGCGGCTCCTGGTTTGGATCCACCAAGATCAGGGTCGGGACCCCTATGCCCAGGCCCTGCGTTGGACGCGCGCCTATCCTGACCGCGTCGATGCCTGGCTCGAGGCCGGCGCGCCGTAATATTGCCCGCGCTTTGATACCACCCTTCACACGGCCGCCTCAGCCGGCCGTGCACTCACGCGCACGGAGAACGCCACATGCTGCAAGGCATCAGCCAAAAATTCCGCGGCGGCTGTCTGATGCTCGTCCGCGACAACGGGGAGTCGGTCGACTTCCTCGGCAGCGCCTTCGTTGTCCATGAGCAGGGTTATCTGCTGACCTCAGCCCACCTTGTGACCGAGACCGAAGGGCTGCTCGTCGTCCCGACCTCGAGCGGCGGTGAATTCCATCCGATCACCTTCGACCGAGTCGCTGCGATGGCGGTTTCGGTCGCTCGGCGCGATTCGGCGCATGATGTTGCGCTGCTCAAGATCGACCAAGCGCTCGACATCGGTATCCCCGACGACTTCTTGGGCAGCGGAGAGAACGTGCTGCCCGGCGCCATGGTCATGAGCTTGGGCTATTCGTTCGGGCATGATCAGATCCATACCTCGCTGACGGTCGGCGGCTATGCTTCGGCGAAGATCCGCTCCTACAACGACACGAGGTTGATCCTGTTCGACAACATGGTCCAAAACGGCGATATTGGCGGACCGCTGATCCATGTGCAGGATGGACACATCGTCGGGGTCATCAGCGGCCGCTTCGAACCGGCCGACGTCATCGTCCAGGATGCGGATTGGGAGCGCCGCCCGGCCCGAAACACCAACATCTCCTTTGCCGTCGATCTCGACTACGGGACGGCACTGATGAAGGCCGAGGGGCTCTTCGAGCACGACTGAGCCGGAGCGCAAGAAGCCAAGTGCCTGGTCCTGGACCCGAGTCGGGGTTGTCGCGCGAACGCGAGGGCCGCACTCTCTGTGATCAAGAAAGACCAATCGGGGCCGTTACCGGTTGCGCCCACGCGCCGCCCCATCCCGTTTCACCGTTGGAGCTTTGTCTGTGGATTCCCTGCTGACCAGCCCGCCACCTTCGGCGTCGGCCAACCTCGAACCCTCAACCGACGCGAGCAGCCCAGCCGCTGCCTGCGAGATCGCGGACGTCCAGGCGAGTCGCGACGAACGCCGGATCGCGATCAACAAGGTCGGCATCAAAGACATCCGCCATCCGGTCCGGATCAAGGATCGCCGCGGCCGCGAGCAGCACACGGTCGCGACCTTCAACATGTACGTGTTCCTGCCCCACCATTTCAAAGGGACGCACATGTCGCGCTTCGTCGCGATCTTGAACGGGCACGAACACGAGATCGGCGTCGGCACCTTCAAGGAGATGCTCACAGAGATGGCCGAGCGGCTCGAGTCGGAGGCCGGTCATATCGAGATGCGCTTCCCGTTCTTCGTCAACAAGCGCGCACCGGTGACCGGGGTCCAAAGCCTGCTTGATTACGACGTCACGTTGATCGGCGAGGTCCGTGCCGGCCAGCCGGAGCTTTCGATCAAGGTCGTGGTCCCGGTGACGAGCCTGTGCCCTTGCTCGAAAGAGATCTCTCGCTATGGCGCGCACAACCAACGCTCTCATGTCACCGTCGAGGCCCAGACGCGAGGCTTCCTCTGGATCGAGGAGCTGATCGAGATGGTCGAATCCGAGGCCAGCGCCGAGCTCTATGGCCTATTGAAGCGTCCGGATGAGAAGTACGTGACCGAGCACGCCTACGACAACCCCAAGTTCGTCGAGGACACGGTCCGTGATGTCGCGCGCCGTCTCAATGCCGATACCCGTATCGGCGCGTATCGGGTCGAAGCCGAGAACTTCGAGTCGATCCACAATCACTCGGCCTATGCGATGGTCGAACAGGATCGCTAGCGGCCCTCGAATGCCGTCTCGGCACGTAAAAAGACCACCTCGATCTTGAACGGGGCTTCTGTATCGCCCGTCACTGTCACCCAAACACCGCCTAGGAATGGCGAGCCGGGCACCTCGAGACGCCAGAACCGACGACCATCCTGACCCGCCCGATCGTGATCAGCGGCGCCGGCCAGCGGCTGATTGAATTGGAAGCGGTGGGTATCGCCATGCACGGCCAGGACTGGCCTTGGGTAGCGCTCGAGCAATCGCCGCAAGTCGGCCAACAAGGGACGAAAGCCTTCCTCAGGCGCGGTCCGCTCGAAGCCTGGATTGGCATGGAAGAACAGCACCAGCGCCCGCGCCCGCTCTTCCCTTGCCGCGGCCGTCGCCGCCTGCAACAGCGCGCGGTTGGCCGCAGAACGACGCTCCCATTCCGCCATCGCCGATGGCGAATCGGGTCGGTGATGGTTCTGACTCCCCACCACATGGAGTAGTACGAGCATCACGCCGTCGCGCACCAGATAGGCGTTCTCCGGAAACGCCGGATCGGGAACGACCAAGCCCAACGACTGATTATGAAGCACCTTCGGATCGGCGAAGAACCGCTCCCTCACTGCCGCGAGCCGCTCGAGCGGATCATGGCGTCCAGCCGAGCGCCGATGGCAGTCGGTCCATTCATTGTCCCCGGGCGTATAGAGCACGGGCGCCGTCTGTTCCTTGAACAGCGTCGCGATGCGCCGGTTGCGTGCCTCGCTGCAGGGCTGGCCCCCACCCTTGATATCACCGACGTGGACGATGAACGAGGGCGACCGCGCACCGGCCTGCTCCAACAAGCGCGCAAAAGGCTCGTATTCGGCATCGGCATAGGGGGCATCGCCGACGACGAAGAACCGAAGCGCCTTTCCCGCCGCGACCGGATCGGCGGTCGCGGTTCCCGCGATCAGCGCCAGCGCTGCAACCAGAACCCAGAGGTACAGGATGCGCGGCAGATGCGCGCCAGCGGATTCCGGAGCGTTCATCGGCCGTCTTCAGCTCGCTCGCCGCGCTCGACCCACACCGATATCAGCGGGTAGGGCTTCTCATCTCGCAACGCCTGCCGATTCCAAGGAATCAATGCGAGCCTGATCGCATCGCCGACCGCCTGGCATTGAGTCTCATCGAGATCGACCCGGACCCGACAGCGCCAGCCCTTGAGTCCATAGCCATCATCGGCACGGACATCGAGCCGGAACCTCGCGGCAGGGGTCAAGTGCTCCGCGACACAGAGGCCGACCAACCAGCGCAGCAGACCCTGGACCGCATTGCCGTCATCGAAGCGCCGGTGCCGTGATCCGCTCCAGGTCTGAGCCCGCAGCGCGAGGAGCCGGCATGGATTCTCAGCCAGCATCCGGCGACGCTGCTCGATCCAGTCATTGGCAACCAGGCGCACCGCCACCGACGCGGCCTGCTCGGAGGCAAAGCGGCGTCCAGAGAGCTCGACCAGGCTTCGCGGAACGCCGATCCCGTGCAGACGCATGGTCTTCGCTGCCTGCGGTCCCCTGCTCTGGCCCTGCCCGGCGCCGTTGCGCTCGGCCATCTGGTACCAGCGCCGGGCCTCGGCGATCTCATGGGTGTCGCGCACGATCACGCCGCCATCCTCGGCGTGCTCCCAGCCATCTGGCCATAAGGCCACCTGATAGAGCGGCAGGGACGCGACGATGCGGTCAGCGCGCGCACGCTCGGCGCGACGTTGCAACCAACCCGTTGGCCTGCCCCTTGCGGCTGACGGACGCATTGCCTCAGTAGCGGCCGTGCGACCGGGTCACATAGTTGCGCAGCTGATCGCTCTCCTGGTTCGCGCGCATCAGGTTGCTGTGCGTGATCCGGAACAGCGCCCGCATCACCTTGAGCACCAGCCGCGGCTGCTGTTCCAGTAGCGCCTCGAAATCATCTGGCTCGAGCGTAAGCAGGACGCAATCACCCGCCGCGCGCAACCCGGCCTTTCGTGGGGAACCGTCGACAAAGGCCCGCGTACCGGCGCATTCGCCGGGCGCCATCCGGTAGACGGCCGTATCGGACCCTTCGCTGCGATGCGTCACATCCAAACGGCCTTCGATCAGCACGAACAGGGTTCGCCGCTGCTCGCCCTCGCGTACCGCCCAGGCCCCATCGCGGAGGCGCACCTGACCCATCACCTCAGCCAGTCTCGCGAGCTCGATCGTATCGAGCTCAGTCGCGAGCACCGATGCCCTCAAACCTTCGGCCGTTGTCGGTTCGTCGATTACTACGCTCATCATCATGGCTACCGTTGCCTTCCAGAACGCTGCAAATCTAGCAGAACTCGATGACGATCTCTCTGTCAATCCGCGGGACCGCAATCAGCATTCTGTGATGCCCTGCTAGAATGCCGTCGACGCACGACATCCGGCCGCGCAAACCCCTCGCCCAGACAGAACCGGTCCGCCACAAGACGAACGACACCCGGCCCCATGACAATCACCACTTCCCCCCAACACGGCCGCGGGAGGCGTTTCCGGCTGATCGACGGACTGGCAGCCCTTGTCGCCATTGTGCTGATGCTGGTTGGTCTGCTCCGATTGGGCACGACGGATCAAGGTCTGACAACTGAGCACAGCACGCTCCCAGAGGCGCCGCTGACCGTCTATGAACCAATCGACGTCGATCAGGCCCCGATCGTCGTCATCGCCCACGGTTTCTCCGGGTCGCGCCAGATGATGCAGCCCTTCGCGCTGACCCTGGCGCGCAACGGCTATACCGTTGTCTCCCTCGATTTCCCTGGCCACGGTGCCAACCCGCGACCGCTCGAGGGTGCGATCGGCGCGCCGCGCCGCGCCCAGATCCTGCTCGACGCGCTGGCGGCGGTCGTCGATTATGCCGCTGCGCTGCCGCAATACGATGGCCGGCTGGCGCTCCTCGGGCACTCGATGGCAGGCGACATCGCGGTACGCTATGCGAGCACGGAGGCCGAGACCGACCCGGCGTCCATGCCGCCGCAGTCCGAGCCGACTTCTGGGCGTCCCGACCGGATCGGGGTCGACGCCCTGGTCGCCGTCTCTCCCTACCTGTCGCAAGAGCTCGGCCCGTACCAACCGGGCGAGAGCCCGGCCAATATGCTGTTCATCTATGGCGCCTGGGAGCCAGAGATGATCCATCAACAGGGCCGTGAGGCCGTCGCTGCGGTCGCGGGATTGCCGCCGGATCAGGTCGCTGCCGGGGTCACCTATGGCGGGCAGCAGAGCGGCAGTGCGCGCAGGCTGGTGATCGCCGACGCGGTCGAGCACATCGGCGTGCTCTACAGCCAGCAATCGCTGGAAGCGGCCCTGAGCTGGCTCAATCAGGTCTTCGATCACCAAGGCAGCGGTTGGGTGGATCGACGCGGCCTCTGGCTCGGACTCTACTTCTTAGGCGTGATACTGCTCGCCTGGCCCCTCAGTCGCCTGCTGCCGCGCGTGAGCCCGCAACCGCTGGGTGCCGGCCTCGAGTGGCGCCGATTGCTGCCCGTGGCCGCGCTGCCGGCACTGTTCACGCCGCTGATCCTCAGACCTGTTCCAAGCGATTTCCTGTCCATTGCCATCGCCGACTACATCGCGCTGCATTTTGCGGTCTACGCCCTGCTCAGCGGCATCGCGCTCGTCCTCTGGGGCAAGCGCCCGAAGGCCGAACGGCCGCAAAGCTCCCTATCGGCGCTGATCATCGCGCTGGTCGCCGTGATCGTCTACCTGACCCTGACGATCGCCCTGCCAACGGATCGCTATGTCGCGGCCTTCCTGCCCGACCCGCATCGCGTCCTCATCCTGATCGTGCTGCTGACCGCGACGGCGCTCTGGTTCAGCATCGACGAATGGATCACGCGCGGCGAAGGCGCAGCCCGCGGCGCCTATGCGTTCACAAAAGGGCTCTTCTTGGCCTCTTTGATGCTCGCGGTCGCGTTGGACCTCGGGCAGCTGTTCTTCCTCGTCATCATCATCCCGGCCATCCTGATCCTGTTCATCGTCTTCGGACTCTTCAGCGGCTGGATCTATCGCCGAACCGGGCACCCGTTGGTTGGCGCCCTGACCAATGCCCTCATCTTCGCGGTCGCGATTACAGCGAGCTTTCCAATCGCCGATTGAGCGCTCGTGCATCGCGTCAGAGAGACCGAGACCCTTTTCCTGCCACCGGGTCCTGCCACCGGGTCCTGCTATCTGTGCTCTCAGCGCTGTAGGAGCCCGCTTGCGGGCGATCTTCGTCGCCGCGAGCGCGGTCTGGTCGCCCGCAAGCGGGTTCCTACCGCACGACCCTTGCGGACAGCGTCAATCGGCCTCGGGATCGCCGCTTGCTTGCACCCGTTCGATCGACCCTTGCCGCGCGCTTTCCCGCATTGCGAACCCGGTCATAATTCGTTAACCGGCGCATTGCCTCTACGGGGTGCCAGTGCTACATCTCTGTAAGACGATTAGTTCGATGCCGCTTGAGAAGAAGCCGACCGAATGGCCCAATCTGACCCAGCGCGCCAACCTGGCGCCGGCCCTTGGCATGCCAGGCAGGGTATCCAGCGCGTGCTGCAGTTCACCGACCTCCATCTCTACGCCGATCCAGATCAGACCCTGTTCGGCGTTCCGACCCGCTCCACCTTCGAGGCGGTCCTTGCGCAGTCACAGGTAAGACATTGGCCGCCCGACGTGATCCTCTTCACAGGCGATCTGGTCCATGACGAACGCCTCGAGGGCTACCGTTACCTGCGCCAAGTCATCGACCGCTGTGGTATCCCCTGCTTTTGCATCCCGGGCAACCATGATCATAAGGGGCTCCTCGCGAAGGCGGTCGACGCCCTCGCAGCCGAGCCCTTTCGTGCCGAGCGGATCGGCAGCTGGGATCTCTTGCTCTTGGATTCCACGATCGACGGCTCGGACGCCGGACGGCTGCAGCCGGGAACGCTCGAGGCAGTCGAACAGCATCTCGCCTCGAACCAGGGGCGCCCGACGCTGATCTCCCTCCATCACCAGCCGGTCCCGGTCGGCAGTCGCTGGATCGACACCATGAAGGTCGAGGACGGTGCAGCGCTCCTCGGGCTGACGGCTCGCTATCCTCAGCTCCGGTTGATCCTGTGGGGCCATGTCCACCAGTCGTTTGACCGACGGCAGGGGTCCACGCGGCTCCTCGCCACGCCCTCTACCTGCGCTCAATTCGCACCGGGTCATGAAGAATTCACCCTCGATGACGAGCCGCCCGGTTATCGCTGGCTGGAACTCCACGCGGACGGACGCCTCAACACCGGCATCGAGCGTGTCGAGGTCATCCCTCAGGCGGTCGAGAAGCCACTCCTGTGCTGATAGGCGACCGACTCGCAGGCGACGTCGGTGACCTCGGCAGCTGAGGGGCCGCGACCGAGCCAGGCCTTGAACGCATCCAACGCCTCGGGCTGGCCGCAAGCCAGTACCTCGACCCGGCCATCGGGAAGGTTGCTCGCATAGCCGGACACGCCCAGTCGCTGCGCCTGATCACGGGCCGACGCGCGAAAGAAGACGCCTTGAACACGCCCGCTGATCAAGCAGCGCATGCAGCGAGCACCGTCGGATGGTTTCGGCTCGGGCTGATTCATTGCGGATCTCCTGCGTCTACACTGGGTCCAGTTTGGGATGTGCAATTTTGACCGCGCCTGCTGCGGAAGAATGACGTTTCTGCCTCTGGACGCGGTTTAATCGGTCGCTAATCTGACCTGAAACGGTCCTGATCTGAAACGGATTCGATCGAATACGGGCCTGTGCGAACAAGGGCCTGTGCGAACAAGGGCCTGCGCTGGCAACGCTAGCTGGGCCCGAGCGAGCGGCAATCGGCTCTGTTACTGACTTGCTACGGGCCGGCGAGCGACGCCTGCTGCCCGGCGCTGCGCATGGCCCGCTTGTACTTGGTGAACGTGGTCTCCTTGTAGGCGTCTTCAACGACGTATCGACCGAGGAGCATGAACTCCTCGACATCGCGGGTCGCGCCCGTGTAGCGCGCCACGAGCTTGCCATCGAGATCGAAGAACGCGAACACCGGGGTCGCGCGAACACGGAACTGCTTGAGCGCGAACTCCTTCTCCGGTGCGGTATTGCCCTCGAAGTCGACAACCTCGATATCCCCCTCGACATCGACCGGGAAGATCAGAAAGTGCTCGCGAAAGTAGTCCTGAACCTCGGGCTGATTCAGCACGCGGGTCTTCATCCGGTGACAGAACGGACATTCATCCATCTCGAACATCAGCAGGATGCCGTCCTTGCCCTCGTCCTGAGCGAGCTGAAGCTCTTCGCTGAAGTCGCCGAAGGTCTGGTTGAAGAAATAGTCGCCCGGATCACGGCCTGGATCGGCGGCGAGGGCCGGCCCGGCCAGCAACATCAATAGCGGCAGCGCCGCGAAGCGCTTCACCGCTCCCATGTATCGCATCAAAGACATCGTCGATTCCTCAAGGTCGATTGATCTCGCCACGCATCCCACAGATCTGCCCATCTGAAGCAGAGCACCCACATCCTGGCCCCATCGTGATCGCATCAGGAGGGACCCTTCTCGGTCCAGAACAACGGCACCCGCGGCAGGACGGCTCCATAGGCCTTTGCTGCAGACCCGAGCAGGAACGCGGCGGTTCCCAGCAGGGGTCCTCAGACCTTGCGGCCATCGAGGACCCAAGCCTGGGCAGGCGTCTCGGTCGCCAACGCATTGTGCGAACAAGACGGCGGCGTTGCAACGCGCGGCCCGACACGGCCGCTCGACGAACCCGCTGAAGATGAACCCACTTATTGTCCCGACTGATGTGATCCGGACACCAAGAGGCCGCCAGATACCGCAAATAGGCGGCTCCTCCGTTTGGATGAGTCCCGGCGGAACGACAAGCCGAACCCACTGAAGCCGAAGCGGGTAAACTGGTGGCGCACGACAGACAATCCGCCCATTCGAGTCCCAACGGGTCATCGTAGACCGATCACGAGGCGTCCAGGATAGCCCGCCGAGCGGCTCCGGCAGCAGGTTATGACCACCTCGATCGCGCAACTGCTGCAGGGTTCATTCGGGATCGCCGTGCTGATCCTGATCGCCTGGCTGCTCAGCGAGAACCGCCGGGCCATCTCCTACCGGGTCCTGATCGGCGGACTCGGCCTGCAGCTTGCGCTCGCCGGTCTTCTGCTCGGAGTGCCCGAAGCGCGCAGCCTGTTCATCGCGATCAATGCGGTGGTCGAGGGTATCCAAAAGGCCACAGATGCCGGGGCCGGCTTCGTCTTCGGCTATCTGGGCGGCGGTCCGGCCCCGTTCGAGATCGTCGAGCCCAGCAATCGTTTCATCCTCGCCTTCCGCGCCCTACCGCTGGTGCTGGTCATCGGCGCCCTCTCGGCGCTGCTATTCCACTGGCGAGTGCTGCCACTGGTCGTCAACGCGCTCGCATGGCTCCTACGCCGCAGCCTCGGGGTCAGTGGCGCGCTGGGCCTCGGCACCGCAGCCAATATCTTCATGGGGATGGTCGAGGCGCCGCTGCTGATCAGGCCTTATCTGAAGGCGATGAGCCGAGGTGAGCTGTTCGCGCTGATGGTCACCGGCATGGCAACCATTGCCGGAACCGTGATGATGCTCTATGCCTCATTGCTGGGCGACAGCATCCCGAACGCGCTCGGCCATCTGTTGACCGCCTCGCTGATCAGCGCCCCGGCCGCGCTAGCGGTCGCCGAGCTGATGGTGCCGATGCAGTTCCATGGCAAGGCGATCGCCAACGCCGAGGACAACGCCGAGGCCAACACCGATCCGCCTCCAGTCGGCGCCCCGGACGTGCCCGCAACAGGGCTCGAGAGCCGCTATGGCAGCACCCTGGATGCGATCACACGGGGTACATTGGAAGCGGTCCCACTGCTGCTCAACATCATCGCGCTGTTGATCGTGATGGTCGCACTGGTGACCCTGGCCAACGAGCTGCTCGCCTTCCTGCCTCAGGTCGGTGGCCAATCGCTGCAGTTGGAGCGCATGCTCGGCTGGCTATTCGCGCCGCTGGTCTGGCTGATCGGCATCCCCTGGCAGGAGGCGACGACTGCCGGCGCCTTGATGGGAACCAAGACGGTGCTCAATGAGCTCCTGGCCTTCGTCGCGCTGGCCGAACTGCCGCCAGGCGCCCTTTCGGAGCGTAGCCGGCTGATCATGACCTATGCGCTCTGCGGCTTCGCCAACCTCGGCAGCCTCGGGATCATGCTCGGCGGGCTCGGCAGCCTGGTGCCGGAGCGCCGCGCCGAGATCGCCGCGCTGGGCCTCAAATCGATCTTCGCGGGCACCCTCGCGACCCTGATGACCGGAGCCGTCGCAGGTTTTCTGATCGGGTAGGCGATGCTGGCTACCGGCGCCCAGCCGGTTCGCTCATCGGCCAGTTCACTCATCAGCTGGGTTAGAGCTATTTCATCTGATCGCCGGACAGAAGACGCCACAGGGTTCAGGGCCTGCACATCGATCTCGTCCGGCGGTCAGCATCACTGCCTATACTCACCGGCCGGTTTGCTCGGCAGGACTCGGTCAACCGCGAACGCGAAACTGACATTCGCCCTGCGCCAGATCGACCTCGGCCAACGCCAACGGGATGCGCTGATCGAGGGCCATATCCGGCTTCGCGCGGATGCGGGTCTCGAGTGCCAGCGGCGGGATCATCAGGACGGCCTTGCGCTCCTGCAGCTCGACGACGACCCCCTCGCCGCTCCAACGCGGATTCCGGCCGAGGTGGACCAGCTTCCAATGCAGGTTGGACTGCCGCTCGGCACGACGCGCCGTCATTGCACCCTGCTCGGCCTCCCCGATCCGGCGGCTGACCTGCTCCGCCGTCAAGGGCTCGGCGCCCTGCAGGTGCGCACGCAGCTGCTGATGGACGAGCAGATCGCTGTAGCGGCGCAATGGGCTGGTCGCACGGGTGTAGGCATCGAGCCCGAGGCCGAAATGCCGGCTCGGCTCCCCAACCAGACTGCGGCTTGGCTTGAACAGGCGCCGGTAGGCGTACATCGCGGCCATGCCGGCCGGCTGCTCGATCCGCTCCGGCGCCGGCTGGGTCGCGTACGGGATCGGGATCGCACGCGCCTGACAGTAACGCGCCGCCGCCTCGCCGGCCATCAGCATCAGCTCGGTGACCAGCGCACGCGCGCCGCTGCGCTCGACCGGACGGATCACCACCTCGCCCTCCTGGACGCGGACGCTGACCTCGGGCAGATCGATCTCGGTCGCCCCCTGGGCCAGGCGTCGTGCCCGATACCGCTCGGCCACGGCAGCGAGCTCGGACAGCGGCGGTTGCTCGAGACGCCGATCGGCCTCGGCGTAGCTCAGACGCTGCACCCGGACCAGACTCGGCTGTACTAGGACGTCGGCGATCGCCCCCTCGGCATCGAGGGTGATACCGAACGACAGCGCCGGCGACCGCTCCTGGAGCCCGAGCCCGAGCTGTTCGGTCACTGCCGGAGGAAGCATATGAATCGTGCGCTCGGGCAGATAGAGGTTGGCGCCACGCGCGCGCGCCTCCTGCTCGAGCTCGCTATCGGCAGCGACCAGGTGCGCCACATCGGCCACGTGGACCCAGACCCGCTCGCCATCGACGCTGATCGCATCATCGGGGTCCTGGTTGCCCTCATCGTCGATCGCGAGTGCCGGCAGATAGGTCAGATCGAGCCGATCCGACTCGCGCCCCACATCAGGCGCTGCATCAGCGGCGACCGCGAGGCTTGGAACCGGTACTGCGCTGTCCTCCTGCGGCGCGCCAACCCGAACCGGATAGGGGTTGTGCTCCGGTTCCCAGTAGCCGACCGCGACCAACAGCCGATAGGCGCTAGCCGGGTTTTCTTCGTAACCAAGCGCCTTCAAGATGCGGCTATGCTCACCCTGGGCAGTCGCCAGCCGCTCGACCTCTTGGAGCGATTCCCGGTCGGTGTCGGCAAACCGGCCCTCCCGAAGCCGCTCCAGCATCTCGGCCCAGGCGCGCTCCGCGCTCGCCTTGGCCTCGCGCTCGGCGCGATCGCGCTCGATCGCTTCGGCCGCGCGCGGTCGCAGCACCGCGGTGGTTCCCTCGAACCAAAGCCCCTCACTGAGCCATTCCCACGCGCCCCAGGCCGCCCCCGGCGTGTGCTCGCCGTAGAGCAGTTCGGCCAGCTCCTTGAGATCGCTCTCCGTGCCCTCGAGCAGCTCCCAGGCCTCTTGCGGATCAACCTCCGATGGCCTTAGGTTGCTCAAGCTCGTGACCGGCCCCGGATGCAGCGGCAGCACGTCCTTGGGGCGCACGCGCTTGGTCTGCCCGCCCTCGATCTCGATCTCGATCTTGTCCGCTGTGGCGAGGACCCGGGCCGGGCGGCTCTTGTAGACAACAAGGCTGCCAGTGCGCGGCGTGGCTTGATGGAAGGACAAGGCGGTGTTACCTCTCGTGCTAGGCGCGACTGTTCGGCAGCCGCCTGAAGGGAGCCGAACCCGTCACTATATCAGCTGCACCCGGCGCGGGGCGCATTCCGCTATGATGGATGCAAGCGAGACCTGACCATGTACCGAGCTGGCCCTGTCGCAGAAGCCAGGTCACACCAACCTAGCAGTCGATGGATCGGCCAGCGAGCGAGACCCGACCATGCATACCGATTGGCAAGCCTTTCTCGAGTCCCAGAGCGGTCGTCCCGGTGACGACGGCGCCGCCCGTTTCGACGATGCCCCAGCCGAGCCCGAGTGCGCGCTCGTCGACCTATCGCATCTCGGCGTGATCGCGGTCGCCGGCCCCGATGCCATCGACTTCCTGCAGGGACAGCTCAGCAATGATCTGCGCGAGCTCTCCGAGACCCATACACAGTTCAACAGCCATTGCAGTCCCAAAGGCCGCATGCTCGCAAGCTTCCGCGTGCTGCGTTTCGAAGAAAGCCTGTTCCTGGTGCTGCCACGCTCGATGATGGACACCCTGTTGAAGCGGCTACGGATGTTCCTGCTCCGGTCACAGGCGACCATCGATGACGTCAGTGATGCGCTGGTCTGCTTCGGCATCGTTGGCGACTGCGTCGACGACTCGCTGAGACACGCATACGGTGATCTGCCGGAAACAGTCAACGGGATGATCCGCGCCGGCGATAGCGCATTGATCCGCGTCGCCGGCACGCCCTCTCGATACCTGGTGCTCGGCCCAGTCGACTCCGCCCGTGCCACCTGGGACGCTGCCAAGGCGGCCGGCGCCGTGCCCGCGAATCCCGAGCACTGGACGCTTCACGACATTCGCGCCGGCATCCCGACCGTCCTTCCGGAGACCAGCGACAGCTTCGTGCCGCAGATGGCGAACATGCAGCTGATCGATGGGGTCAGCTTCCACAAGGGCTGCTACACCGGTCAGGAGGTCGTCGCGCGGATGCAGTACCTCGGCAAGCTCAAGCGCCGGATGTACATCGCCCGCGCAGAGCTGCCCCCAGACGCCGAGCCGCCGGCACCTGGAACGCCGCTTGGCGCTGCCTCGAGCAGCTCGGAGCAAGCGCCAGGCCGGGTCGTGAACGCCTGTGCGACCGCACCAGGCCGCTATGAGCTGCTCGTCGTCGGCGAGATCAGCGCTGCTGAGTCGGGTGATCTGCGACTCGGCGGTACCGACGGGCCGGCGCTCGAGGTCAGCCCGCCGCCCTATGGGTTTCCCGCCGAGGTCTGATTCGACATGCAAACGAACACCCGAGCCAGAGCTCGCGCAATCAAAGTGCCGTTCACCGAAGTCAGCCCCAAAGTGACGGTAAAAAGGGAGCCCCGGATCGTCCTAAGGCGATTGCCGGAAAAGCTCGTACCGAATTGCGCAGGATTTTCGTTTGCCTTCGAGGAGCGTCGCCGGGAGCATAGCCGGGCTATGTGACCGGCGGCGCGACGAAGAAGGCGAGCGAAAAGACCAGCAAGGCGGTATGAGCTTTGACAGAAATCGCCTAAGAGGCCCTATCAAAACGCCCGGCTAACCTGCACAAGCCGCTGATTTGCTAGGCCGTAGAGGGCATTCTGTTAAGGCATCTAAAGAGCGCACCCAGAATCCTTGTCTGAGAGCGCGCCTGCCGTGGGGTAACAATCGCGGCTTGCGTACAATGCGGCGACCAGTGGAACCCGCCAATATCACCTTGTTGAGAAACGAGCCCTCAGTCCAATGTCCGAGACCGCACCCAACGTCGATCACGCCGAGGTCAACAAATTCGAGGCCCTCGCCGCGCGCTGGTGGGACCCGCATAGCGAGTTCAAGCCGCTGCACGAGATCAACCCGCTTCGGCTCAGCTATATCCAGCGTCATGTCTCCCTCGCTGGCCGCGAGGTCCTCGACGTCGGCTGCGGTGGCGGCATCCTATCCGAGGCGATGGCACTCGAAGGCGCCAAGGTCACCGGCATCGACATGGGCGAAGAGCCGCTGCGCGTCGCCGACCTGCACACCCTCGAGACCGGCGTCGAGGTCGAGTATCGGCAGATGCCGGTCGAAGCACTCGCCGACGAGCGTCCGGCGAGCTTTGATGTCGTCACCTGCATGGAGATGCTCGAGCATGTCCCGGACCCAGGCTCGGTGATCGATGCCTGTGCCCGCCTAGTGCGGCCGGGTGGCCATGTCTTCTTCTCGACGCTGAATCGCAATCCTAAAAGCTATCTGTTCGCGATCATCGGTGCCGAGTACGTCCTGAATCTGCTGCCGCGCGGTACCCATCACTACGCCCGCTTCATCCGACCCTCGGAGCTCGATCGCTGGGTCCGGCCAACGCCGCTGCGGATCATCGACCTCACCGGACTGACCTACAATCCGCTCACCCGCCATTACCGGCTGGCGAAGGACATCGATGTCAACTATCTGGCAGCCTGCCGGAGACCGCGAGCCGAGCATGCCTGAAGCGGCGCCCTGATGCATTGACCGGTTGTGAGCAGGATGGCTGACCCCCTCGGCCCTGCCGCGGTGCTGTTCGATCTGGATGGCACCTTCGCCGATACCGCCCCCGATATGGCGGCGGCGCTGAACCGATTACTGGCACGCTACGATCGGCCTGCAGTCCCGTTCGAGCAGGCGCGCCGTCATGTGTCATCCGGCTCGCGCGGGATGCTCGCAGTCGGCTTCGGCATCGGCCCCGAGGACCCGCGCTATGCCGCGCTTCGGGATGAATATCTGTCCCTCTATGCGGCCGATATCCACTGCGAGAGTTGCCTATTCCCCGGTATCGCCGAGCTCGTCGAAGCGCTCGACGCGCAAGGGATCTGCTGGGGCATCGTCACCAACAAGCCCGCCTGGCTGACCGATCCACTGCTGGAGGCGATGGCGCTGCCGATCCGACCCGCCTGCGTGGTCAGCGGCGATACCACGCCGCGCCCCAAGCCGCATCCGGACCCGCTGTTCCACGCCTGCGGCCTGATCGACCGTGAGGCGAGCGCCTGCTGGTATGTCGGCGATGACCAGCGCGACATCCAGGCCGGTCGCGCCGCCGGGATGCGGACGCTGGCCGCCCTCTACGGTTATCTGGGCATCGAGCTGCATCCCCGCGACTGGGGCGCCGACGGCCTGCTCGAGCATCCGCTCGAGGTCTTGCGCTTCCTGGCGCCCGATCCGCCCCCGATCAGTCCAGCCCCTGCCAGCGGCCCGGCCGATGTCGCCTGAGCGCATCCGCCCAAGCGCGGCCCGCCCGGTCGGCGCGGCAGGCTCGGCCCATGCGGCAGGATCAGCCAGCGCGGCCAGCGCCGAATGGCGGTTTCCGAACCGCGCCACCCCCCCTGGCTCCAGCGCCTACTACAGCGTGCGGCTCGCCGCCGCCCCACGGCGCGATGCCTTGGCCGCCCTGTTCGCCTGGCGTGCCGAGCTGCGCGCGATCCTGGATCAGGTCTCCGACCCCGGTGTCGCCCGCATCAAGCTCGACTGGTGGCGCAGCGAGCTCGAGCGCATCTTCGCCGGCACGCCACGCCATCCGCTGAGCGAGGTCCTGGCCCCGGTCGTGGCCGCCCACCGGCTGCCCGAAGCCCCGTTCATCGCGATCATCGCCGGAGTCGAAACGGCGCTGCAGAATCCGCGTCAGCCCGACCTCGGTACCCAGCGCGATGCCGACGAGCAGGATCGCGGCGCCCTGTTCGAGCTGCTCGCCCACTGCGAAGGCGTCGTCGACAGGCACCCACTCACCCAGGCCCGCCGTGTTGGCGGCTGGTGTGCCCAGGTACGCCGTCTTCGCGATGCCGGCCTGCTGCTGCGCCAGGGACGCGCGGTGCTGCCGGCCGACCAGCTCGCCGCCGCCGGTCTCAGCCAGGAGGCGCTAGCCAGCCCCGAGGGCCGACAGCGGCTGCCCGAGCTGCTGCGCGCGCTGGCTGAGCAGCTCCGCTCGCAACTGCCGAACCGGCCGGCAAACGAGCCAACAACCGGGTCGCCTGTCCAGCCGTCTGAACTCACGCGGGCAGTGCGCATTCAATTGCGCCTGCACCAAGACCTGCTCGCGGTCCTCGAGCGCAGCGGCTTCGACGTCGCCGACCAGCGCATCGGCCTCACGCCGCTGCGTAAGCTTTGGCTGGCTTGGCGGGCTTCGCGTTGAGGCCCGAGCAGGCTTTGCGCGCCACCGCTCGCTCGCCCAATGAGGCCCGCGCCGATCAGCTGACGCAGCGCATCGCCGATCGCTACCTGAGCCTCTTTCAGGCCTTCGCCGCACGCATGCAGACCTTGACGCAGACTCAGGATGTCTGAGCAACAGCCCTTCGGATTGACCTCCGACGTCATCACCAAGCTGCGCGCCGAGCTGGGCCGCACTGCGCATCTGCAACGCGCGGTCGTCTTTGGCTCGCGCGCCAAGGGCAACTACCGTCATGGTTCGGATATCGACCTCGCCCTCTTCGGCTCGGAACTGACCGACGCGGATCTGCTCGACCTGGAAGGCCGCATCGACGACCTGTTGCTGCCCTATCAGGTCGATCTCTGCCTCGTCGACACCTTGGAAAGCGCCGACTTGTTGGCGCACATCGAACGTGTGGGGCAGCCGCTCTATCCTGCGCCTTGAGACCGACCGGAGCTTGAGAGCAACCGGACTGGGCCTGATACAGCAACCGTGACCTCCTGCCGAAACCCGAGGCCGCGGGAACTGACGCGCCCTCGGAATAACCCGACTGCCCTACTGCGACACGGCTGCTAGAATGGCGGCATGTTTGCCCAGCCTAGCCCCAAGGCCACTGCCCGATGGAAATACTGCTTGCCAACCCCCGCGGCTTCTGCGCCGGCGTCGACCGCGCGATCGACATCGTCGAGCGCGTGCTCGAGATCTACGGCGCACCGGTCTACGTCCGCCACGAGGTCGTCCATAACCGCTACGTGGTCGATGATCTCCGCAACCGCGGCGCCATCTTTGTCGATGAGGTCGCCGCGATACCGAACGGCGCCACCTGCATCTTCAGTGCGCATGGCGTCTCGCAGCAGGTGCGCGAGGAGGCGGCCGCGCGCGACCTGCGCATCTTCGATGCCACCTGTCCGCTGGTGACCAAGGTCCACCTGGAGGTCGCGCGTCACTGCAAGGCCGGCTTCGACGTCGTGCTGATCGGCCATCGCGGCCATCCGGAGGTCGAAGGCACCATGGGCCAATGCCGCGCCGACGGCGGCCGGATGCACCTGATCGAGACCGCCGACGAGGTCGAGGCCCTCAGCGTACAGGACCCGGATCGTGTCGCCTATGTCACCCAGACCACGCTCTCGGTCGACGACACCGCCGGCGTCATCGCCGCGCTGCAAGCGCGCTTCCCGAACCTGACCGGACCGAAGAAGAGCGACATCTGCTACGCGACCCAGAACCGTCAGGACGCCGTGCGCGCACTCGCCGAGCAGGCCGATCTGATGCTGGTGGTCGGCTCGACCAACAGCTCGAATTCCAATCGCCTGCGCGAGCTGGCCGAGAAGCAGGGCGTCCCGGCCTATCTGATCGACGGACCCGAGGACATCGACCCAGCCTGGCTCGAGCACCGGGACCGGGTTGCCCTGACCGCCGGTGCCTCGGCACCGGAGCTGCTCGTCGAACAGGTGATCGCGAAGCTCAAGGCACTGGGCGCAGACGCGGTCGTCGAGCAGAGCGGCATCCGTGAACAGGTGGTCTTTGCCTTGCCCAAGGAGCTTCAGCCCGACGCCGCTCTGGAGGGCGAGGCCTGACGATGAGCAGCATCCTGATCGTTGGCGGCGGCGTCATCGGCCTGATGACCGCCCGCGAGCTGGCGCAAGCCGGCTGCAAAGTGACCCTGGTCGAGATGGGCCAGACCGGCAAGGAGTCCTCCTGGGCCGGTGGCGGCATCCTCTCCCCGCTCTACCCCTGGCGCTATCGCGGCGCCGTGACGGCATTGGCCTCCTGGAGCCAAGCCGCCTATCCGGCCTTCTGCGAGGACCTGTTCGACGAGACCGGCGTCGATCCCGAATACAGCCGCTCAGGGATGATGATCCTCGACCCCGATGCCCCGGACCTGGCCCTGAACTGGGCCGCGACCGAGCAGGTCGCGATGGAGCTGTTGGACCGCACCGAGATCGCCGAGAAGGAGCCCGGCCTGCACTTCGAGACCGATGCGGCCCTCTGGCTGCCCGAGATCGGGCAGATCCGGAACCCGCGGCTGACCAAGGCCCTCCACGCGAGCATCGGCAAGCAGATCGAGCTACGTGAGCGCGAAGAGGTCGTGGACCTGCGGGTCGAGAATGGCCGGGTCCAGGGCGTCAAGACCATCTCGGGCACGCTGGACGCCGAGCATGTGATCGTCTGCACCGGCGCCTGGACCGCCCAACTGCTCGAGAAACTCGGCCACAAGCCCGATATCCGACCGGTTCGTGGCCAGATGATCCTGTTCTACGCGAAGCCGAGCCAGATCCGCCATGTCACGCTCTTCCGAGAGCGCTATGTGATCCCGCGTAAGGATGGCCGCGTGCTGATCGGCAGCACACTCGAAGAGGCCGGTTTCGAGAAGCGGACGACGGCCGAGGCCAAGGAAGAGCTGTATCGGATCGCGGTCGAGATGTACCCGCTGCTCAAGCGCACACCGATCGAAGACCACTGGGCCGGTCTGCGCCCTGGATCACCGAGCGGCATCCCCTACATTGGTCCCTATCCAGGCGTCGAAGGGCTCTACGTCAATGCCGGTCACTTCCGCAACGGGCTCGTGACCGGCCCGGCCTCGGCGCGCCTGATCAGCGACATCGTCCTCGAACGCGAGCCGATTCTGCCGCCCTCGGCCTACGCGCTCGACAGCCCCCGCACCTGACAGCGCAAGCGTCTTCCAAGACCTGCCGGTAGCGGCCCGAAAGAGGCGCCGCTCCGGGCTGGACGGCCCTGCCAAGCCCGTTTCCGACCGCCCCGAGTGACGCAACAGCGACGCTGCTGATTCGGGGTGATCCGAAAACCGGCCGTTGACCGCTGCGCCGATCGGACAACCGCTTGGATTGAGGCTTACGGACAGACCTCGTCTCTCACTCGTGCGAGGTTCCGATTGCGCCGCGACGCTCTAGCCACTGCGTAAAGATTGCTCGGATGCGGTCGTGCGTTCGGGCATACCATTCCACATCCTTGATGATCCGTGTCCGGGCATTGCGGGGGTGGGTCGGCAGATGCGGCTGCATGTCGAGGCCGCGATCGATATGGTCGCTGACCCGCGCACTCGCGGAGCGTCGGGCCGGGCCATAGGGCAGATAGCGGGCGAAACGCGCCAGCGCATCGGTGCTGGTGGCGTAGCGCACGAAGTCCCAGGCCGCGCTCGATTGAGCGCTC
This sequence comes from Halochromatium glycolicum, assembly GCF_016584085.1. Classification (GTDB taxonomy): domain Bacteria; phylum Pseudomonadota; class Gammaproteobacteria; order Chromatiales; family Chromatiaceae; genus Lamprobacter; species Lamprobacter glycolicus. The sequence continues at coordinate 66,010 of NZ_NRSJ01000006.1, forward strand.
GCGGCGCTGATGGTCCAGTTCTCGAGCTCCTGGATCTGGCCATCCCAGAGGATCTCGATCGGGGCGTCACGCTCGGCGACGGCATCGAAGAAGCGGCCATTGTAGCCGCTCGCCATCACCACCTGGCCAGCGGCTAACAGCTCTACCGGTCGGCCCCCATCCCGCCACCAGCGCACCTCAGATGCGATCTCATCGAGCCGTTCGAGCGCCAGTCCGAGGCCGCGGCGGGTACTCAGCAGGTTGTAGAGGTCCGCTGCGGGCACGCCATAGGACCGCAGCGCCCACTCCAGGTTGCCGAAGGGTGCGCGCTGCAATGCGCGTTGCCCAGGAAAGCGCTCCAGATCGAAGAGGTCCGCGACGCGGGTCGGTCGAATACCGGGAAAGGCGCGGCGATCGTAAGCGATGACGGTCGCATAGGCGGTATGCGCGACGCCACAGCGGGTCAGTGCATCGGCGATGAAATCGCGCGCCGCCGGAACGCCGTCCGGTGACGGCGGCAGCTGCTCGTGCGGCAATGGCTGCAACAGGCCTTCACGGCAGGCGGTCAGGGTATCGCTCATGGTCATATCGACCAGGTCCCAGGGCACCTCGTCGCCGTCTCCAGCAACCTGCCGGCGCAGCTCGGCCAGACCGCCGTCGTAGCGCCGCACCGCGATCTCGATGCCGGTCGCGCGGCTGAAGGGCTTGAACAGCGCCTCCCGCTGCGCCCTCGCGTAGGCGCCGCCCCAAGTACCGATCCGCAACACCGGTGCCGCGTTATCCGGCGCAGCCAGCCCGAGAGCGGGCGCAACGAGCACCACCAGCATGAGGCCCCAGCCCGGCCGGCAGCAGGCCCGATACCAAGCGGCGCGTCCCTCAGCCGACGCCATGCTCTTCGCGCCGCACCGCGTCCAGGGTCTCGACATGGGCGCCGGAGAGCGCCACCTCAGGCAGCACACCAACGAGACGCCCCTTGCCACCGCGCTCGATCACCGGCAGCGCGGCCCCCTCCAGCGACCTCGCCTGCTCCAGCGCCACCCATAACGAGCTGCCTGCCGCAACCACAGGCCGCCCTGGCTCCCGCGCCTCGGCGGCGGTCTCGGCACCGGCGCGGTGGCGGGCCTCGAGCGCGGCCAGGGTCACGGTACCCTGATAGCGGCCGTCGTCATCGACCAGATAGCCTTCCCCATGCCCGCCGGCACCAAGCCGAAGAATGGCCTGCCGCAGCGGGGTCTCGGGACTGAGGATCACCGCGGCCGGCCGCACATAGGCATCGATCGGCTGCCCCTGCAACAGCGTCCGGCTGCGCCCGGCCGAGAGGTCCAGCCCCCGATTCGCCAATTGGCGATCGAACAACGAGCGTCCGAACAACCGGAACCCGACCAGATTGGCAAGCGCGACACTGGCCAAGGCCGCCGTGGTCAGGGTGTAACTGGACGTGAGCTCGAACACGATCAGCACCGTCGCCAGGGGCGCCCCGATCACCGGCGCCGTGACCGCGACCATTCCGGCCACCGCATAGACGACCATGCTCGCCTCCGGCCCGCCGGTCACGAGTGCGGCAAGATTACCGCAGAGGGCGCCGAACAGCGCGCCGATCAGCAGGGCCGGGCTGAACACCCCGCCGCTGAAACCGAACCCGAGACAGAGGGCGGTCGCGAGCAGTTTGGCGACCAGCAGCAGCACGAGCTCGGCCGACCCGATGGCGTCGGCGATCGTCGTGAAGCGCAGCGTCTCGGCACCGATGCCAAGGATATCCGGTACCCACAGCGCGGCGGTGCCAAGCAAGGCACCGGCCGCAGCCGGCTGCAACAGCGCTGGGATTCGACTCCGCTGCGCCAACCTGGCAGCGGCCAGCAGCGCCTGCATATAGGTCACCGCGACCAATGCCCCCACAGCGCCCATCACCAGGAACAGCAGATACTCCCAGCGAAACTGGATCTCGGCGCTGGCGACATAGAACAACGGCGGTCGGTCGAAGATCAGGCTCTCGACCAGATAACCGCCGAGCGCGGCCGCCGCGACCGGGGCGAACGCGCGCAACGCGAAATGGCGCAGCACGACCTCATGGGCGAACAGGATACCGGCCAGCGGCGCCTTGAACGCGGTCGCGATCGCGGCCGCGACCCCGCAGGCGATCGCGATATTGTCCTCGGAACGGCTCGCGCGCAGCAGCCGCGCGCTCAGCGAGCCGAGGGTGCCACCGAGATGGACCAGCGGACCGTACTGTCCGACCGATGCGCCGCTGCCGAGCGCGACCAGACTGCTCAAGGCCGAGATCAGTCCAGGGCGCACCGGCAGCCGCCCCCTCCGCGTCTGAACGGCGGCGATCACATCCGGCGGCCCGTGCGGGCGACGCTCCAGGATCAGCCGATGCAGCAGCGCGACCACCAATCCGCCGAGGGTTGGCACCGCAATGGTCGCGGCCACCAGCCAGCCCTGGTGCTCGAACATCATTCGGCTACGCGGCGAGATCAGCAGCCAATCGTTCAGCTGGAACACGGCCAGCACGAAGCTGGCCGACAACAGCCCGACCAGCAGCCCGACCACGCCGCCGAGCAAGACCAGCAGACCCAGATTCAGGGGGCGCTCAGATGACCGCGCCATCCCAGGTCTCGGAGCTCGGCGCGCGCCCTCAGACGCCCCCGGCGCCCCGCTCGCTCGCCGCCGGTGACGTTCCGCCCGCTGCGCCACGGCCTGCACGACCGGTCGATTCTCGCGATGATCCACCGGTCGATGCACCCGGGCGGATCCACCCGCCGACGCGGTCGCCAATCCACTGGAACATCACGTAGAGCCCCGGGATCACCAGGATGCCGAACAGGGTCGCGGCCAGCATCCCGCCGAGCACCGTGAAGCCGAGATGGATGCGCGAATTGGCCCCGGCGCCGCTCGCCAGTACCAGGGGCAGCAGGCCGATGATGAAGGCCATCGCGGTCATCAGCACCGCCCGGAAACGCATCTGCGCGCCGGCCAGCGCGGCCTCGAAGCGGCTCTTGCCGTCGTCGCGCTGCTCCTTGGCGAACTCGACGATCAGGATCGCATTCTTGGCCGCCAGACCGATCAGCAGCACCAGACCGATCTGGGTGTAGAGGTCGTTGGTCAGGCCGACGAGCCACAGCGTCAACAGTGCCCCGAAGATCGCAACCACCACCGAGGTCAGCACCGAGAACGGGATCGCCCAGCTCTCATAGAGGGCCACCAGGAACAGATAGCCGAACAGCACCGCAAGCGCGAAGATCGCGAGCTCGGCGCCCGCACCCTGCTGCGCCTCCTGGTAGGACATCCCGGTCCATTCGTAGCCATAACCGGACGGCAACGCCTTTTTTGCAGCCGCCTCCATCGCCGCCATCGCATCGCCGGTCGAATAGCCGGGCGCCGGGCTGCCGTTGATCGACGCGGTCAGGAACTGGTTGTAGTGGAAGACCTGGTCGGCACCGAGCTCGGTGCGCACCTCGGCCAGCTCAGCGATCGGGACCATCTTGCCCGAGGTCGAGCGCACATAGGTGCTGGCGATGTTCTCGGCCGCGTTGCGCGCATCCTGCTCGCCCTGCAGGTTGACCTGGAAGGTCCGCCCCAGGTAGGTGAAGTTGTTCACATAGGTGCTGCCGAACACCGACTGCATGGTCTCGAACAGGGTCGCGACCGGCACATCAAGATACTCGGCCTTGGTCCGATCCAGGTCCAGGAACAGCCTTGGCGTGTCGGCGCTGAAGGTCGAATAGGCCTGCGCGATCCGCGGGTCCTGATTGGCGGTCGCGAGCAGCCCCTTCAGGACCTGGGTGAGCGCCTCCGGCGACTGGCCGCCGAGCGCCTCGAGCTGCAGCGTGAAGCCGCCGGCGTTGCCGAGGCCCGGGATCGGCGGCGGCGGAAAGACCAGCACGTTGGCACCCGGTATCGCGCTGTACTGCGCGCTCAGGTTGCCGATCAGCGCGCCGAGCTTCGTCTCCGGCGAGGTGCGCTCCTCCCAGGGCTCGAGCACGATGACACCGAGACCGCTGTTGGAGGCCACCGAATTGGTGAGGATGCTGAAGCCGGCGACCGAGAGCACATTCTCGACCCCCGGCGCCTGCTCGGCGATCTTGCGCGTCTGCTCCAGGACCTCGGCGGTGCGCGGCAATGAGGCCCCGCTCGGTAGACTCGCATCGAGATAGATCACCCCCTGGTCCTCGTTCGGCAGGAAGCCGCTCGGCAGCCGCTCGAGCACCAACGCCGAGCCCAGCCCGACCGCGATGATGATCAGCCCGGCGACGGCGGAACGCCGGGCGATCAACGCGACGATCCACACATAGCCGTTGCGCGCGCCGTCCAGCCCTGAATTGAACCACTTGAACGGCCCGCGCCTCGGCTGTTTCGGCGTGCCGAGGAAGAGCGCGGTAAGCACGGGCGACAGGGTCAGCGCATTGACCGCCGAGATCGCGACCGCCGCCGAGATCGTCACCGCGAACTGGCGAAACAGCTCGCCTGAGATCCCGGGAATGAAGGCCACCGGCGCGAAGATCGCGAACAGCACCAGGGTCGTCGAGATGATCGGCCCGGTGACCTGCCGCATCGCCTTGAGGGTTGCCGCCCGCCGATCGAGACCCTCCTCGAGCATCAGGCGCTGCACGTTCTCGACCACGACGATCGCATCATCGACGACCAGGCCGATCGCGAGCACCACCGCGAACAGGCTGATGGTGTTGGCCGAGAAGCCGACCGCGAGCAGGACGATGAACACACCGATCAGCGAGACCGGGATGGTCACCGCCGGGACGATGGTCGCGCGCAGGTCCTGCAGGAACAGGAACACGACCAGCAGCACGATGACCGCAGTGATCGCCAGCGTGACGAGGATCTCGTGGATCGAGGCGGTCACGAACAGGGTCGAGTCGTACATCACCTCGGCCGCAACCCCATCCGGGAAGCGCCCCTTAAGCGTCTCGAGCTCGGCGCGGACGGCGTCGGCGACGGTCAGCGCATTGGCGCCGGGCGCCTGATAGATCGCGATGCCCGCCGCCGGCTTCCCGTTGAAGGTCGTGACCGCGTCATAGGACTCGGAGCCGAGCTCGACCCGCGCAATATCGCCGACTCGGACGATCCCGCCATCCTGGCTGGTGCGCACGACGATCTGCTCGAACTCCTCCGGGGTCGCCAGCTGCCCCTTGGTGACGATGGTGAGCTGCGAGACCTGATCCGCCCCGATCGGCGGAGCGCCGATCTGCCCCAGCGCGGCCTGGATGTTCTGCGCCTGGATCGCCTGCTTCACATCCTGCGGGGTGATGCCGAGCGCCGCCATGCGCTCGGGCTCGAGCCAGATGCGCATCGAGTAGTCCAATGGCCCGAACTGCTTCGCCTCGCCGACCCCGTTGACCCGCGCCAGCTCGTCCTGGATGTTGATGGTCGCGTAGTTCGACAGGAACAGCGCATCCTTGCTGTCATCGGGCGAATAGACCGAGATCACCAACAGCAGATTGGTCGACTGCGCCTGGACCGTCACGCCCAGCTCCTGGACCTCCTGCGGCAGTTTCGCCAGCGCCTGCGAGACCCGGTTCTGGGTGTTGACCTGGGCGATATCGGGATCGACGCCGACATCGAAGGTCACCGAGAGGCTGTAGATCCCGGCGCTCGAGGCGGTCGCCGACATGTAGGTCATGCCCTTGACGCCGTTGACCTGCTCCTCGATCGGACCGCCGACCGTATCGGCGATGGTCTTCGCATCGGCGCCCGGATAGGTCGCCGTGACCTGCACCACCGGCGGTGTGATCGGCGGATACTGCGCGACCGGGATCGCGAACATCGCCAGCAGACCGGCGACCACGAGCACGATCGAGACCACGGCCGCGAGCCGCGGCCGCTCGACGAAGGTCTTGGAGATCATCAGTTGTCGTCCGCTGCGTTGGCTGTGCTCTGGGTCGGCCGACCTTCTGAGGTGCCGCTTGCGTCCGAACCGGAAGCCGGATCGGAGTCGGTCCGTGCAGAATCGGCGCTGCCGTCGGCATCGCCCGATTGGCCGTCGTGGCTGCCGGCTGGCTGATCGGCTTTGTCAGTCGCGGCGTCACCGCTCGAGCCAGTACCGCTGGAGTCGATCGACAGCGCCTTGCCCATCGGTGCGGCCTCACTCTGCTTGACCGTCTTCACCTTGACGCCCGGCTTGACCTTCTGGATACCGGAGACGACGACGATCTCGCCACCTTGCAGGCCCGAGGTCACCGCATAGCCGTTGCTGGTCTGTACGCCGGTCTTGATCTGCCGCACCGCGATGCGGTTGTCCTGACCGACCAGGTAGACCTGCGCGCCGTCACGGGTGCGCTGGATCGCGGCGGCCGGCACCACCGGCTCGCGCTGCGGCTCGGCGCTGCGCACCAGCGCGGTGACGAACTGCCCAGGCAGCAACAGATGATCCGGATTCGGGAAATCGGCATAGACCGCGATGGTGCCGGTGCCCGGATCGACCTGGTTGTCGACGAACGCGAGCTTGCCCTGATGCGGGTAGGTCTGTCCGGTCGGCAGGATCAGCTCCGGCACGAACTGCACCTGCGCCTTATCCTTGCCAGTCGCGCCGGCGGCACGCTGCTGCACCTTCACGAAATCCGAGCTCGGGATCGAGAACACGGCGCGGATCGGATCGAGCTGAACGACGGTCGCGAGGGTGCCGCTGCTGCTGTCGACCAGGTTGCCCTGGGTGTACTGGGTCGCACCGATGCGTCCGTCGATCGGACTGCGGATGATCGTATAGCCGAGGTCGATCTCAGCGCTCTCGATGCCGGCCTGGGCCTGCTGGATACTGGCCTTCGCCTCCTCGACCGCGGCCTTGGCCTCATCGCGCTCGGCCTTGGCCCGATCAAAGGCCGTCTTCGAGACATCGCCCTGCTTGACGAGGGTCGCCTGGCGCTCGAAGTCCGCCTGTTTGTCCTCAAGGGTCGCCTGCGCACTCGCCAGCTGGGCCTTGGCTGCAGCGAGCTGCCCCTCGGCACTGGCGAACTTGGCCTGGAACGGCGCCTGCTCGATCCGATACAGCATCTGCCCGGCCTCGACCGCGCTGCCCTGATCGAACGCGACCCGCTCGAGGAATCCCTCGACGCGCGCCTTCAGGTCGACCGACTGGATCGCCTTGATGGTACCGATGTAGCGGTGCTCAGCGCTGACGTCCTGAACCGCGACCGCTGCCACCACGACCGAAGGCGGCGGCGTCTGACCAGCCCCGTCCCCGGCCCCATCTGTTGCGCCGGCGACCCCGGCAGCGAGCGCCGCCGCAGCAGCGATCGCGATCCCAACCGTCTGCCGCCGCAGGCCAAGCGGACCCCGAACCGATCCAGGTCGCCGCCTGCTGGCACCGCCCCCTCTTATCGCTTCCAGATCCGGCTGTCCCATTTGCATCGATGCCATAAGCTCCTGACTCCTCGAGGCTTCTTGTAGAAGTGATGCGCTGCTGGTGATGCGCTGCTGGTGATGCGCTGCTCTGGGGGCCGCACTCGATGCCGCGCCCAAACGCTGAGCCAAAGGGTGTTCCGGTGCGGGCGCGGCGATGGCCAGAGGCGATGCGCGTCATCCATAGTCGGGCCGATCAGGCGGCGCAGGCTTCGGCAGGGCCCGGATCACGGTCGCGACATCTTCGCTGAACCGCCCCAGGCAGCGGCTCATCGCTGCGACGATCGCCTCCGAGCGTTGCGGGCTCAGGCCCACTCCCGCGCCGCCGCTGAGCCCGATGCCCGGCCCCGCCTGCTCGGGCGCTTCGCCGCCGCGGACCGGACAGCGATAGACGTCCTCCCGTGAGGCCAGCGCGCGTTGGAGGCGCTCATCCATGACCGACCAGCGTACCTTGAGCACCGCTTCGGCATCGGCGCGGCCTTCGAAGCTCACGACCTCGGCCGTGACCCGAAAGTCGAGCGGCATGCGTGACTCCGACGGAAAGATCAGGATGCGGCTGGTATCCAGCAGATAGGCCAGGTTCTCGCCCCAGACGCGCAGGAAATCGTCCTGCACCGTGCCGCCCCAGCGGTTGAACTCCTCCAACGCCAGGCGGTTCGCGCCATCACGCACGACCAGCTGCGGCCGGTCCAGAAACTGTGGGAACACCACCGGCCCGATACCGATGGCCAGCGCGCCTCCGCTGATCTCGACGCTGCGCTGCGCCGCCTCGGGCAACGGCGTCAGCGTATAGAAGCGCGATGGCGGCGAGCTCGCGCAGGATGCTGTCAGCAACGCGCAACAGAGCATTCCCCAACCGAGAAGCCGGCTGCCCTGACATCGCCCCACCCGATTCTGCCTCATCATTGCCGCATCCCCCCTTTACCCCGAATCAAGGCCTCCGGGTGCCGGTCCAGATAGTCTGCAAAGGTCCGGATCGAGCGCGCCGCCGAGCTCAGATCACGCAGGGTGCGGACCATCTCATTGTTCAGTGGCGCATCCGGCCCGACCAGCCCATTGATGTTCTCGACCGCCCGACGCGCCTCGGTCAAGGTCGCCGTCATCTCGGGCGCAATCCGGGTGTCAAGCTGCTCGGCCAGTGCGCTGAGATCGGTCAGGGTCTGTTCCAGATCCGCAATGGCGCGTTTCAGCTCGGGCCCAGTGGCGATCTCGCGGATACTACCAAGGATGACGGTGAGCTCGCTTCCGATCTGCTCGAGCGGGAAGGCATCCACCTTGGCCAAGACGTCCCTGAGCTTGGTCGTGATCGCCTCGATCGGGGCCGGCACCGTCGGCAGCACGCGATAGCCGTTCCGTTCGCTCAGCTCGGCCGGCGGCGCATCGGGATGGAAGTCGAGGTCGACATAGAGCTGACCGGTCAGCAGGCTGCCTGTCTTCAATTGCCCGCGCATCCCGGCCGCGATCAGCTTCTTGAGCACATCCGAGTCCCCGGCAAGCACCTGATCGACGCCCTGATCGACGCTGATCCGCTCGGGTTCGATCTCGATCAGGACCGGGATCGAGAACGCGAGCCGATCCGGATCGAACCGCAGCTGGATATCCAGCACCTCGCCGACCTGAATCCCGTGCAGCATCACCGGTGCGCCAATGCTTAGGCCCCGCACCGAACCGGAGAACAGCATCAGGTAGCGCTCCTTGTTCAGGTAGGTGCGCTCGTGCGCGGCGGCGCGACTCGCATAGAGCGGGAAGAATTGATTCGCGGACGCCTGCGCCCCCTTGGTCTCGAGCGTGTCCGGGGTATCGAAGGCGACCCCGCCGAGCAGGATCGACACCAAGGATTCGGTATTCAGCGCCACCCCGTCCGCCGAGAGGTCGAGATCGATGCCGCTGGCGTTCCAGAAGCGGGTATTGGTATAGACCAACCGGTCATGCGGCTTGGTGACGAACACATCGATCGTGACCGCCGCGCCATCGTCGTCGAGCTGGTAGTTGATCACCTGGCCGACCTGGATATGGCGGTAATAGACCGGCGAGCCCAGATTCAACGAGCCGAGCGTCGGCGAGCGCAATCGGAAGCGGGTCCCGGGCTCGTCGGTGGTGATCACCGGCGGCTCCGCCAGCCCCTTGAAGTGTCGGGTCGAACGGCCGTCCATCACTGGATCGATCGCGATATAGGCGCCCGAGAGCAGGGTCTCGAGCCCCGAGACCCGGCTCGCGGTCACCCGCGGTCGCGCGACCCAGAAGCGGGTCTCCTCGGTCAGATAGCGCTCAGAGCCGCTGGTGAGCTGGGCCGTGACCTTCACCCCCTCGAGATCATCGGTGACGTCGATACGGGTGACCTGGCCGATCTCGACATCCTTGAACTTGACCTTGGTCTTGCCCGCCTGCAGGCCGGAGGCGGTCTTGAAGCTGATGGTGATCGTCGGCCCCTGCTCCGACCAGGTCTTGTAGGCGAGCCAGCCGCCGACGATCAGCGCGATCAGCGGCAGCAGCCAGACCAGCGAAAAGCGGTCGCGCTGGATGACCTCGGCCTCCGGCAGCGCCGGCTCGGCCGAACCCGCCGGTCGCTGGGCTTGGCCTTCAGACGGCATTGGCCGGTGCCTCGCTCGGGAGCGCGCCGCGCTTCGGGGTCTGGCTGCGCTCCGGGCTTTGGGTCGGGCTCCCGCCTCGGTTGTCAGGCCGGTCGTCCGCCCGCTCATCGGCCCGTTGCTCACCCAGCTGCTCGCCCCGGCCCTCGCCCCAGCCCTCGCCCCAACACCCGGCCTGGCGCAGCGAATCCCAGATCAGCCGCGGATCGAACGCCATCGCCGCGAACATCGTCAGGATCACCACGGCGCAGAAGAACACCGCCCCGGCCTCGGCCTGGATGCTGGCCAGATTGCCCAGATGGACCAGCGCGACCAGGATCGTCACCACATAGACATCGACCATCGACCAGCGGCCGATCGCCTCGGTGATCCGATACAACCGCGTCCGATCACGCGGTCGCCAGTCTGAGCGCAACTGGACCGAGAGCAGCAGGAAGATCAGGATCAGCAGCTTCAGCAAGGGCACGAAGATGCTGGCGATGAACAGGATCGCGGCCAACGGCAGCATCCCGTGCTCGAGCAGGAACACCACGCCGCTGAAGATGGTGTCCGACTGGGTCTGCCCGAGGCTGGTCACGGTCATCACCGGGTAGACGTTGGCCGGCACGTAGAAGACCAGCGCCGCCAGCACCAGCGCCCAGGTGCGCTGCAGGCTGCGCGGCTTGCGCCGATGCAAGACATCCCGACAGCGCGGGCAGCGCAGGCGCAACTGGCGGCCGCGCCCGGCGCGCTCACGCTCGGCCTCCTGTTCCGGCACGACCAGCTCGCAGACGTCGCAGCCGAGCACCGGCTCACCGCGGCGCGGGGTTCGGCGCAGGCGTGCCGGCAGTGGCACCCGCTCCCAGACGATATCCGGGTCGAGCGCCGAGTGGGCCGCCGCCAGCACGAAGATCAGCGCGACGAACGCGAACAGCGAGGTCCCCGGCACGATGGTCGCCATCTCCGAGAGCTTGACCACCGAGACCAGGATGCCGATCAGAAACACATCCATCATGCCCCAGGGCAGCATGGTCTTGAACCAGCGGAACAGCGTCGGATACCCCGGAGGCAGCCGACCGCCCAGCTTCAATGGGGTCAGTACGATCAGGAGCAGTAACAGCTGCAGTCCAGGGGCCAGAATCGCGGTGAAGAAGACCACCGCTGCGACCACGGGCTTGCCCTGTTCGGCCAGATCGGCGACGCCGGTGAACAGCGTCGTCTCGGTGCGCTGCCCCTGCATCTCGAACGACAGGAACGGGAAGCTGTTGGCGACGACGAACAGGATCATGCCGGTCAACGCCAAGGCCAGGGTGCGATCCAGGCTCGCCGGCCGGTGGCGATGCAGCCGGTATCCGCAGCGCACGCAGCGCGAGGCCCCACGCGGCGGCAGCGGCGGATTGCGCTGCAGCAGATCGCACTCCTCGCACAGGGCCAGGCGATCGCAGCCTGCCCCGACACAGTCTCGGTTCGGCGGGATCAAGGATTCCAAAACTTGATCAGACCGACGACGATGCCGCCGACGCCGAGAACGATCCCGAAGGACCAGATCATGAAATGGTCGATACGGCGGGTCAGCGCCTCGAAGCGCTTATCGGCTTGATCGAACCGCATCATCATGTCCTCGCGCAGGTCTTCGAAGCGCTTATCGACCTGCTCGAAGCGAGCCAACATGTCCTGCCGCGATTCCTCGAAGCGTTTATCGACCTGCTCGAAGCGACCGAGCATATCCTGCCGCAATTCCTCGAAGCGTCTGTCGATCTGCTCGAAGCGATCGAGCATATCCTGCCGCAATTCCTCGAAGCGCCTGTCGATCTGCTCGAAGCGTCTGTCGATCTGCTCGAAGCGTCTGTCGATCTGCTCGAAGCGATCGAGCATATCCTGCCGCGATTCCTCGAAGCGCCTGTCGATCTGCTCGAAGCGCTTGTCGACCTGCTCGAGGCGCTTATCGATCTGCTCGAAGCGCCGCTCCATCTGGGCGAAACCTTCGCGCATCAGCTCACGCTGATGCTTAAGCTCCTCCTCCACCCGCGCCATGCGCTCGCGCAGCTCGATCTCGTAGACCGCGGTTGGCTTGCCCAAGCTCTGCTCGGCCAGCCAACCGGCCATGTTGGTCTTGATGAAATCGATGTCTTCTTGGGTGAGCGTCATCGTCTCCTCCCTTGAGCTGGTCTCTCAAGGATATCGGCTGTTCCAGGCAACGGGAAGGCCAGGCTCTCAGCGCTGTAGGAGCCCGCTTGCGGGCGACCAGGCCGCGCTCAAGGCGGCGAAGATCGCCCGCAAGCGGGCTCCTACCTCACGACAATAGCGGGCAGCGACAATCGGTCTTGGGATTTCCGCTATCCTGCACGAGCCAGCGTCCAGAGCCGGCAACCGGATCAGCCGCGCACGAGCAGGACCAGCGTCAGCAAGACGGCGGCCTCGGTCAGCTCAACCAAGGCGCCCGCCGTATCGCCCGTGAAGCCGCCGAGTCGCTCCAACAGGCTCCGGCGCCAGCGCCACAGCAGCAAACCGGCGACCATCAGGGACACGAGCCCGGCGAGCCCAAGCCCAGCCAAGGCCAGCACCAGCAGCAGCGCACCGACGCTGAATCCGACCACGCCCTGGGCCGCACGGCGCGGCAGGGTTTGGCGCAGCGCGGTGCCGAGTCCCTCGGGCCGGGCCGAGATCGTGGTCAACGCAAGGACCAACAGCTGCAGACGCGCCACCGTCGGGGCCAATAGCAGAATGAGGCCGGCGGCCGGTCCGGCAGGCAGCGACGCGAGCGCGGCGAGCTTGACCAGCAGCACCAGTACGATAGCGACCACGCCCATCGAGCCGGTCAATGGGTCCTTGAGCAGCTCGAGCGTGCGCTCCCGGCTGCCGAGACCGCCGACCCAGGCATCGGCGCAATCGCTCAGCCCATCGAGGTGCAATCCGCCCGTTCCCCAGGTCCAGGCTACGAGCAGCAGCGCCGCGCTTGCTAGCGATGGCGCGCCGCCCGGCAGCACAGTCGTCGCGAGCCAGAGGACGGCCAATCCGCCACCGAGCAGCAACCCGACCAGCGGGTAGCAGAGGGCCGAGCGGCCGAGGGTCGCCGCATCGGCCGCGCCCGGATCAGGCAAGGGCGCCCGGGTCAGGAAACGCGCAGCGAGCAGACAGGGACGGATCATCGCTCAATAAATGCCGCGTGAGTCACGGTAACGCTCATGGCGGAGCGCCACTTGCTCGGGCGGTTCGTCCTCCGGCGGTTCCTCGTCGCACGGTAACGCTCATGGCGGAGCGCCACCCCGGAGCATGAAACGGGGCGGTCGATTGGGGCGACGCCAGGAGGCGCAGCACATTGCGGCCTGTTGGGCCTCTCACTACAAGGGTACTGTTTCACGGTAACCCTTTCGGCCGCCAGCGGATTCACGCCGCGCGCCAGCGCTGAAAGCGGGTCACGGCAGCGACAGCGAGCGCCCCGGCGAGCACCCCGACCAGTCCGTTCACGAGCAACGGCATCAGCGCCTCGAAGGCGCCGCCGAAGCCGTGCGCCAGATGCTCCAGGCCATGATGCAGCGCCGGCACGCCATGCACCAGGATACCGCCGCCGACCAGGAACATCGCGATCATCCCGAGCACCGACAACGCCTTCATCATGTAGGGCGCGACGAACAGGATCAGCCGGCCGAGCGCGCGCTTGGCCCGATCCGCTCCGGCCTCGCCCTCGGTCTCGGACAGCGCCAGCCCGGCGTCATCGAGCTTGACGATCCCGGCCACCAGGCCGTAGACGCCGACGGTTATCAGCAGCGCGATCCCGGACAGCACCAGCACCCGGGTCAGGAACGGCGCGCCGGCGACGGTGCCGAGCGTGATCGCGACGATCTCGGCCGAGAGGATGAAATCGGTCCGGATCGCACCGCGGATCTTGTCCTGCTCGAGCGTCTTGAGATCGATGTTCGGGTCGTTCAGCGCCTGGGTGATCTCCTCGTGATGCGACGCCTCGGCCTCGGCATCGTGCAGATACGTGTGCGCAAGCTTCTCGAAGCCTTCGTAGCAGAGGAAAAGTCCGCCTGCCATCAGCAGCGGCGTGATCAGCCAGGGCGCGATCGCGCTGATCAGCAGCGCCGCCGGCACCAGGATCAGCTTGTTGACCAGCGAGCCCTTGAACACCGCCCAGACCACCGGCAGCTCGCGCTCGGCGCGCACGCCGGTCACCTGCTGGGCGTTCAGCGCCAGATCATCGCCGAGCACGCCGGCGGTCTTACGGGCCGCGACCTTGGCCAGGACCGAGACGTCATCGAGCACGGTCGCCACATCATCGATGAGCGCCAGCAGGCTGGTGGCCATGGGGAGACTCCTTCGCTATCGCGGGCCGTTCGGGATCGGGAGGGCCGCAAGTTAGCAGCCTGCCCGAGCCCGAACAAGCCGCGGTACTCATGGCCAGCGGTTCATGCCCGATCGCCCACCGAGCGAGCAGAACCCGTGCGGACGCTGGGCGCCCCATCGCGATCGTTGCTCGGGGAATCGCTCAAGCGCATGGATTCAGCAAGCTTGAGCGGATCAGCACCAGCCGGCAGAAGAATGTTGGCGCCCGAGCGGGAGCCGCAGCCAGAGGCGGCCGCCCTAGTGCGCACGGCGGCCAGCCATCCCGCAGCATGAGACGATCACCCCCATTGTTTCACGGTCACCTTCAGTCGTCCGTCAGCCGAGCCTCGAGGGCCTCGAGGCTCGTCACCGGCGGCTCGCACTGGGTGCCGCGGCAGCGATAGGCCCGGATGTCGGGGCCGGGCGCCATCGCGGCCAGCGCGGACGGCAACCCGGTTGCTGCAGCCGGGATCGCGAAGACCAGACGCCGAGGTGCATAGGCGCGCTGCGCTGCGGCGCGCCAGGCGTCGAGCGCGTCCGTCGCTCGGGGGTCCACAAGGGCGCCCGCAACGGCGCCGGTCTCGGCGTCTGTCTCGGAGCCGGTCTGGGAGCCTCTCTCGGACGCAGCCGCCTGAGCACCGCGGATCACGACGAACTCGGGTGGGCGCAGATGCTCATCGAGCGCCATCAGCAAGGTGCCGTGCGCATAGGGGATGCGCCGGATCGCCTCGGAGGCCGCTTGCAATGTGCGCGCAGCGGCATCGAGGTAGCGCGGCTCGCCGAGCAGATGGCCGAGCCGCTGCAGGCTGAGCGCGGCGATGCCGTTGCCGGATGGCATCGATTCGTCGGCCATCGGCTTCGGGCGCTGCAGCAGGGTCTCGTGGTCGGCGCTGGTGAAGAAGAAGCCGCCGTGCTCGGCGTCCTCGAATTGGCTCAGCAGCACCTCGGCGAGCGCGACCGCCCAATCCAGATCCGCAGCATCGAAGCGGATCTGTAAGCGCTCCAGCAAGGCATCGAGCAGGAAGGCGTAATCATCGAGATAGGCGTTCAGGTGCGCCTTGCCGTCCTTGTAGGTCGCCAGCAGCCGGCCGTCGCGCCACAGGGTCTCGCGAATGAACCCGAGCGCCCGATCGGCCGAGTCGAGGTCCTCGGCCCGCTCGAGGAGTCGACCGCTGCGCAGCATCCCCTTGATCATCAGCGCGTTCCAGGAGGTCAACACCTTGTCGTCGCGGCCCGGACGCACCCGCTCAGCGCGGGCCGCGAGCAGCTTCGCCTTGGCGCTGGCAAGTCGCGCCTCGGCTTGATCCTCGGACAGCCCCAGCTCTGCGGCGATCTCGGCGAGCGTGCGATAGCCATGCAGATGCCATCGCCCCTCGAAGTTTGGCGGCCGATCCAGCCCGAACAGCGGCCTGATCAGCGCCAGCTCATCGGCATTGAGCAGCGCGGCAGCCTCATCGCGATCCCAGACGTAGAACCGGCCCTCCTCGCCCTCGCTGTCGGCATCCAGGGACGAGCAGTAGCCACCCTCCACGACCTGCATCTCCCGCCGCACCCAGTCGGCGGTGCCGAGCGCGGCATCGCGGAACAGCGGATCACCGGTCAGCTGCCAGGCGTCGACGCAGAGCGCGAGCAGCGGCCCGTTGTCGTAGAGCATCTTCTCGAAGTGCGGGATCATCCACTGATCGTCGACCGAATAGCGACAGAAGCCGCCGCCGAGCTGGTCGTTCAGCCCGCCGCGGACCATCCGCTCGAGTGTGAACCGGGCCATCTCGCGGGCCTGCTGATCCGGAGTACCAGCGGCAGCGCTGGCCGCATAGTGGCGCAGCAACAGCTCGAGATTGGTCGGATGCGGGAACTTGGGCGCCCGCCCGAAGCCGCCATGGGTCTTGTCGAAGCTGCCGGCGAGCTGCCGCCGGGCCTGATCGAGCGCGGAGAGGTCAGCGAGTGCATCGCCGCCGGGGGTCTCGAGCTGCGCCAGGGCAGCGCGCAGCGACTCGTTCTGCTCGCGGATCGCCTCAGGCTGCTCGCGGTAGGCCCGCTCGACGCCGACCAACAGCTCCTGGAACGACGGCAGGCCGTGACGACGCGCCTTCGGGAAATAGGTCCCGGCGAAGAAAGGGGCCCGATCATCCGGGGTCAGGAACACGGTCAGCGGCCAGCCGCCGGTACGCTGGGCCAAGAGCTGGTGCGCGGTCTGGTAGATCTTGTCCAGATCCGGCCGCTCCTCGCGGTCGACCTTGATGTTGATGAAGAGCCGATTCATCAGCGCCGCCGTCTCGGCATCCTCGAACGACTCGTGCGCCATCACATGGCACCAATGACAGGCCGAATAGCCGATCGAGAGCAGGATCGGCTTGTCCTCGGCGCGCGCCAGCGCCAGCGCCTCATCGCACCAGGGCCACCAGTGCACCGGATTCTCGGCATGCTGCTGGAGATAAGGGCTCGTGGTCTCGGCCAGCCGGTTGCGTGCGTCAGCGCCGGCCTCGCCGATGCTGTGACTTCCTTGGCTCTGGTCGGCTTTGTTCTGGCCAACTTTGCTCTGATCGGCCTGGCTCTGATCAGCTGCGCTCTGATTCGGTTGGTTCATCAGGGTCTCGCTCGGTTGCGGCGTTCTCTGCCGTGGGAGGTGGCCCCGATCTGCGCGCAGATCCAGCGTAAGCAGCATCTGATCGAGCTGTTCCGCTGCGCATGGAGCCATCGATTGATGGCCGTTTCGAGATTGCGCGCAATCATTGCGCGCAATCTGGGCTCGCCAGACGACATCGGCGAGAAGGCCCAGTACCGCCTAACGATCACGGCGGCCCGCCAACCCGGCGAATCAGACGCTCACAGCCGACGTTTCACGCTAAGGGTCCGTCCGCAAACAACCTGAACAGGTCTGGCCTGCTGGCCCCCATCACGCAAGGCCCGCTTTGCGAAAATGTTCAAGTTATTCGCGGACAAGCGCGAATGTTCATCGCACGGCGTGCCACCGCGGACGATGAATGTCGCGTGATTCAGGGTCACGCATGCCGTCTAGGCGACTCCCGCCAACGGCGGCCCCTTGAGCACCAGCGGCAGGCCGGCGACGGTCAGCACCACGCGCTGCGCCTGCGCGGCGATGCGCTGATGCAGGCTCCCGGCGAGATCGCCATACCGGCGCGCCAGCTCATTGACCGGGATCACGCCCATGTTGACCTCGTTGCCGACGAAGATCACCTGTCCCGGCAGCACCGGCAGCAGGGCATCGAGTGCGTCCAACTCGCGTTGCAGGCGCCCGGCCTCCTCGGCCCAGAGCAGATTCGCGAGCCAGAGCGTCAGGCACTCGACCAGCACGCACCGGCCGGGACCGCAGCAGGATTCGAGCACGGCCGCCAGCGCCAGCGGTTCTTCGATAAGCCCCCAGTCGGCCGGCCGCCGCTGCCGGTGCGCCGCGATCCGCGCCCCCATCTCCTGATCGCTCGCCGTCGCGGTGGCGACATAGGTCACCGGCAGCCCGGAAGCCCGTGCCAGCTGCTCGGCGAGCCGGCTCTTGCCCGAGCGCACGCCGCCGAGGATCAGGGTGCGACCACTTGCCTCGTCTTGAGCAGACATTAGAAAGGCGAAGACCTCAGGGCTGATAGAGCAAGCTCACGAACAACGTGCGGCCCGGCTGATTGTAGTAGGCGGCGGTCTCGTAGTCCTCATCGAGCAGGTTCTCGACCCGCGCCTGCAGGCGCAACGCATCACTGAAGGCATAGTCGGCCCGCAGGTCGACCAGGGTGTAGCCATCGAGCCGAACCCGATTGGCGGACTCGTCGAAGCGCCGCCCCGAGACGAACAGGGTTCCGCCAACACCGATCCGCCCGAACTGCCGGTCGGCATCCAGCCGGAAGGTCTGCTCCGGACGGCGCGCCAGCAGATTGCCGTTGTTTGGACCCTCGGACTCGTTGCGCGGGTCGAGCAGCGTCAGGTTGGCGTCCAGCAGCCAGCCGGAGAGCTCAGCGGTGGTCCAGAGCTCCAGTCCGCGGATACGCGACTCATCGATATTCTCTGGCAGGTACTGGGTCCCGACCAGGTTGGTCGCGATCAATTCATCGACGTCGGTCTGGTAGAGATTGGCCGCCCAGCGCCCCCAGGGATGACCGCCGGCGAGTCCGACCTCGGCCGTGCGCGACTGCTCCGGCTTCAGGTCCGGATTGCCGAAGCCAGGAAAATAGAGCTCGTTGAAGGTCGGCGCCTTGAAGGCGGTGCCATAGCTTGCCGAGAGCCGCAGACCGTTGCCGAAACGATAACCGAGCGCGGCACTGCCGGTGCCATGGCCCCCGAACTGGGAGTTGTCGTCCTGCCGCAGACTGAGCTGGGCATCCAGCGCTCCGAAACGCCCGAGGTACTGGGCGAAGTAGCCGGTGTTATCGCGCGCGTCGTCGTTATAGATGAGGGTTGTAGAGATCTGATCGCGCTGATGGTCGACCCCTAACGTGAGCTGGTGACCGGGCGCCACCGCGATGTCGTTCTGCCAGCTCAGCAGATCGCGCCGGGTGTCGAAACGATCGAGGAAATCATCCTCATGATAGATCTTCGAGTCGTCCCAGCTGCGACCGATCTCGATGCGGCTCGACCAGATCGCCAACGGCTGGAGATCGAAGCGCAGCCGCGCGGTCTGCAGCGCGGTCTTGTCGCGGTTCCCGGCGAAGGCGCCCCCGTCGTATTCGGTCTCCCCTTCCGAGCGCATGAAGCTGGCCTCGACCTCGAGCCAATCGGCGAGATCCCAACCGCCGCTGAGACGGCCGTTCTTGTTGGTATAGCCGTCATCGTCCGGTTGATCGACGAAACAGCCACCGACGAAGGGCTCGCCATCGCAGGCGTTGAACCCTTGGGTCTGCTCGAAGCCGAGGCCCGCATCGAACCAGCCGCGCTCGGTGCCGGCCGAGAGGCCGCCGCTGGCGCGGATCGTATTGTGGGTGCCAGCCCCCAGGCTGAGGCGCGGCGTCAACGGACCCTGCTGACCACGGCGCGTCAAGATCTGGACGACGCCTCCGATCGCCTCCGAGCCATAGAGACTCGAGCGTGGGCCGCGCACGACCTCGACGCGCTCGATCTGCTCGACCGGGATATGCTGCCAAGGGGGCGCGCCCGTGGTCGCCGAACCCACCTTGATGCCATCGATCAGCACCAGCGTATGATCGGACTCGGTGCCGCGCAGATACAGGGAGGTACTGGCTCCCGGCCCGCCGGTGCTCGAGAGCGCCACACCCGGCAGCCCGCGCAGCACATCACGCATCGTCTTGGATTGGCGCTGCTCGATCTCGGCGCGATCGATCACCGTCACCGAGGCGAGCGTCTCGTCGGCGGTCTCGGCGGTCCTTGCCGCAGTCACCACCACCGGGCTCAGTTCGGTCACATCCTCCACCTGCGCCCGGGCCGACGGATTGACGCCGAGACCAGCGGCAACGATGATCGAGAGCGGAAGCGCCAATAGAGCGCGCGGGAAGCGCGCGCTCGAAAGACAGGCGCTCGACGAGGGGGGGTGATGCATAGCAGATGTCCTGGCAGGCCTCCGCACACCCGCGGAAGCATTGGGCGATTCAAGGCCCGCCTGAGGACACCGACGGCAACGGACTGCAGGGTGGGAGCAATGCGCACTGCCACCGGACACCGCCCTCCGCGGTCCCAGCATGTGGCAGAAGGCCGGTCTCCGGGCTTGCGAGCCGATCACCGCGCCGCTCCGGTTCACGGAGCCTCTCAGGGATCGCGGCAGCGACGCCTTCCCACAGTCCGGTTAAACCGGTCCGCAGTGGCTTTCGATCGCGCCGATCACTCGCCTACCGTTGCGGGGGCAGCGCCGGACTGACGGACGCATCGCGTGTCCGCTGGACCGGCTTCCCGTTTCACCTCGCCATCACGGCGAGGCACCTCACTGCATAACACGCTCAAGGTAGGGTTTTGCGCCAACGGGCGTCAACTGGCAAACGGCGTATTATTGAGCCTGATCAGTGCCGTCATCCGCCCGAGCATCCGACAATTAACGGTTCGGCACGCGCCGGTGCAGAATGTTGGCGCGACGGCAGTGTCTGTCACCCCAACTCGAGCCCCTCGATGCCTGATCAGTCCGCAATAGACTCCACAGCCGCCCCGACCGGCGAAGAGAGCCCAAGCATGGAACCTTATGTGATCGCCGTCGGCGCGTCGGCGGGCGGACTGGACGCGCTCGAGCGCTTCTTCCAGGCACTGCCGGTGCAGACCGGCGCGGCCTTCGTCGTCATCCAGCACCTCTCGCCCGATCACAAGAGCATGATGGGCAATCTGCTCGGGCGCTATACATCGATCCCGGTTGCGACGGTCGAGGACGGGATGACGATCGAGCCGGATCACATCTACCTGATCCCACCGGCGAGCATGATGAGCGTCTCGGGCAGCGAGCTGCACCTGCGCCCGAAGAGCCCGCGCGGTCTCGCGCTGCCGATCGATCTGTTCTTCGGCACGCTCGCACGCGCCTATAAGCAGCGCGCGATCGGCGTCATCCTCTCCGGAACCGGCTCCGACGGCACCCGTGGCGCGGTCGCGATCAACGACGCCGGCGGACTCTTGCTCGCGCAAGACCCGGAAACGGCCAAGTTCGACGGCATGCCGCGCAGCGTCATCGCCACCGGCCTGGTGGACGCCATCCTGCCGCCCGAGGAGCTCGGCCCGCGCATCCTCGACCATATCAGCCATGCCCCGAGCCGGCAGACGCCGCCCCGTGCCAGCGCCGCTGTCAGCTATGACCATGAAGGCGCACTCGAGGAAGCACTGCATCTGCTGCACCACCAAGGCGGGATCAACTTCCGCGACTACAAGCCGGCGACGGTGATGCGTCGGGTCGAGCGGCGCATGCAGGTCCGCCATGTGCCCGATCTCGGCAACTATGTCCGCTTGCTCGACGGCGACATCAGCGAACTCCATGCGCTGCGGCGTGAGCTGCTGATCCCGGTCACGAATTTCTTCCGCGATACCGAGGCCTTCGAGGCGCTCGCGGAGAAGGTGATCATGCCGATCGTCAAGGAGCACACCGAGAATCAACCGATCCGCGCCTGGGTGCCAGGCGTCTCGACCGGCGAAGAGGCCTATTCGATCGCGATCCTGTTCGCCGAGGCCTTCGATAAACTGCGCCGCTGGCCGGACTTCAAGCTCTTCGCAACCGATGTCGAGCAGCACAACGTCGACACCGGCAGCGCTGGCATGTTCTCGGAGTCGATCGCGGCCGAGGTCTCGCCGGAGCGGCTCGAGCGCTTCTTCTTCAAGCGCGGGAACCATTACGTCGTCAAGAACGATATCCGTCATAACATCGTCTTCGCCAAGCACAACCTGCTCGAAGACCCGCCGTTCACGCGGATGGACCTGATCTCCTGCCGCAATCTGCTGATCTATTTCCGCAACGATGCGCAGGAACGAGCGCTGCGCCGGCTGCAGTACGCCCTCGCGCCGGGCGGCTATCTCTTCCTCGGCTCCAGCGAGACCATCTCCAGCGTCCAGCGCGATTTCAGCGCGGTCAGCTCCAAGCACAAGCTCTACCGCGTCCTGCGCCACGGCGCCCCTCCGCTGGAGTCGAACCTCCCGAGCGGACGTCTGAGCGCACCAAGCTCGCGTCCGGCCACCCAGCGCGCCCGTGCCAACAGCGATGCCGTGGCCATCGATGCGAGCCAGTCGGTGCTGTTGCGCGGCTACGCACCGATCAGCCTCCTGCTCAACAGCAATCAGGAGCTGATGCACGTGTTCGGTGACGTCTCGCGCTATCTCAGCATCGGTGAAGGGACGGTCTCGCTCGACATCGGCAAGCTCCTGCCCGGCTCATTGGCCCCGGTCGCCCAAGCGCTGCTGCACAAGGTCATGGTGAGCAAGGAGCCGCTGCGCTCCGATATCGTCCGCGTTGAGCTCGCCAATGGTGAGCATGAGCGGCTGCGCTTGGTGGTGCGCCATGTCCCGCAGGACGGCGGCGACGGTTGGCTGCTGCTCTCGTTCGAGCCCGAGCCGGAGCCAGCGTCTGAGCCGCCGACCGACGAAGCGGTTCAGACCATGGATATGGACGCCGAGTCATCCGACCGCCTGCAGACACTCGAGCGCGAGCTCGCGGTCACACGCGAGAGCCTGCAGGCGACGATCGAGGAGCTCGAGACGGCCAACGAGGAGCTGCAGGCCACCAACGAGGAATTGATGGCCTCGAACGAGGAATTGCAGAGCTCGAACGAGGAATTGCAGTCGGTCAACGAGGAGCTCTACACCGTCAACTCGGAGAACCAGGAGAAGATCGAGATCCTCAATCGCCTCAATGCCGATCTCGACAGCATGGCCAAGGCCGCTGCGATCGCGACGGTCTTCGTCGATAACGAGCTCAAGCTGACGCGCTTCACGCCGGAGGCCACCAAGCTCTTCAAGATTCGGGATGCCGACCTCGGCCGCTCGATCGACGACTTCACCAATCTGCTCGATTATCCGGACTTCTACGCCGAGCTGAAGAAGACCATCGAGGACGGCGAGATGCTCCAGCGCGAGGTCACGGCCGGCAATGACCGGGTCTACCTCGCACGGGTGCTGCCCTATGCCGTGCGCCAGGGCGCACCGCGCGGGGCGGTCGCGACCTTCGTCGACGTGACCACATTGCGCGATATCGAGCGCATGCAGGCGGTGCTCGATTCGCTGCCCGAGCACATCGCAGTGCTCGACGCCCAGGGCCGCATCACGATGATCAACCACGCCTGGCGCGCGTTCGCCTGTGGCAACGGCGATCCCAATCTGCAGGCGAGCGGCCCGGGGAGCAGCTACCTCGAGGCCTGTCAATCCGGCACCAACGCATCCGACGCCGAGTATGCCCAGGCCGCCGCCGAGGGCCTGCAGGCCCTGTTAAACGACGAGCGCGAGCAGTTTTCAATGGAGTACCCTTGCCATTCCCCGGATCTCGAGCGTTGGTTCGTGATGCACGCCGCCCCGATCAAACATCCTGCTCGCGGTGTCGTCGTCAGTCACATCGACATCAGCGCGTGGAACCGAGGCAGAACATCGGCAGACTAGACGGTTCCGACCGCTCGCTTCCGGTCGTCCCAATGCGAGTCGGCACCCCTGCCCAAGACAGCATCTGCTCGACCTATGAACCAGGACCACGAGCCCAAGCGAGAAACGGCCCGAGACGAGGCGCATGAGCTCGAGCGGTTTCGAGAACGTGCACTCGCGGCACTCCGTGAGGGCCGCTTCGACCTGGCCCAAGAGCTGATCGCCAACGGCGATGTCAGCTTCGAGACGCTGATCGAGAATGTCCGGATCTATCAGGCCGAGCTCGAGATCCAGAACGAGGAGCTGACCCGCAGCCAACAGCTCAGCGCACAGGCGCTCGAGCGCTTCTCGGCGTTCTTCCATAACACGCCGATCGCCGAGATGGTCGTCGACCGGCACGGGCTCATCATCGAGGCCAATCCGGCCGCGAGCGAGCTGTTCGCGCTGCGCGATCTGAGCGCTCACCACCATTTCTTGCTTCGGCTGGTCGCAGAACGCGACCGCGGCAGCTTCCTGGACCTGCAGAGAACGCTGACGCAGGGCGAAGCGCCGAGCGCCGAGCGCACCGACCTCAGGCTCTGCACCACCAACGGCAACGAGTTCATCGGGGACCTCCACGGCGCACGCCTGCCGGACACCACCAGCGGCGAGCCGCGCATCCTCTGCGCGGTGGTCGACCGCACCGCGATCGCCCGGCAGCAGCGCGAGCTCAAGCACGCCTACGACCGCCTGGCCCGCAGCCAGGAGGCCTATCATGTGCTGGCCGAGTACAGCCCGGACTGGGATTACTGGCTCAGCCCCGAGGGACGGTTCATCCATGTCTCGCCGGGCTGCCGAGCTGTGACCGGCTATAGCGCCGGCGCCTTCCTCGACGATTCCGGGCTGATCAATCGCCTGATCCACCCCGACGACCGCCCGCGTTGGGAGGCCCATCTCGAGAAGGCGATCAGGGCTGTCCACCGCGACGAAGCACCGATGCTGTTCCGGCTTCGGCACCGCAACGGCGGCTGGCGCTGGATCGAGCACGAGTGCTGTCCGGTCATCGCCGACGACGGTCGTTATCTCGGGCGGCGGGGCGTCAACCGGGATGTGACGACCCGGCAAGAGGCCGAGGCCGGCGTGCGGGAACTGCGCAACATGCTGGTCGACGCCGAGCGCATCGCCAAGGCCGGTGCCTGCTCCTGGCAGCAGGGTGACGAGCTGATCCAGGTCTCACCGGGCTGGCAGCATATCCATGCCGCTGACCGCTCGGCCTACAGTCTCGACGAGCTCAGTCGCGGCTTTGCACACCCAGATGACGCCGAGCGCGTCGCGGCTGCGCTGCGCCAGGCATTCGACGACCAAGGCGAAGGCTACGAGCTCGAGTACCGCATCCGGCGCGCCGATGATGGCAGCACCCGCTGGGTGCGCACCCGCACCGAAGTGGTCCGCGATGACGGCGGACGAACGCTCCAGGTTCGCGGGACCGTGGTCGACATCACCAGCGAGGTCGAGGCCAAATCCCGTCTCGAGGAGAGCGAGCGCCATCATCGGGCGCTGTTCGAGTCCGCAGCCGAAGGGATGCTGGTGCTGCAGGCGTCACGGATCACCGCAATCAATACCGCCGCCCTGAAGATGCTCGGCTATGAGCAGCCCGAGGCCCTGCTCGGCAAGCGCCCGGACGAGATCTCACCGCCGATGCAGCCCGGCGGGCGCAGCTCGAGCCGCGAGGTGGAGCGCCTGATCGGTGGTGCGACGAACGACACCACAGCGGGCGGCACACAGCGGTTCGACTGGGTGCATCTGCATGCAGACGGGTCAGCCGTGCCGGTCGAGGTCACCTTGGTGCCGGTCGCGATCGAGGGGAATCCAGGGTATTTCGTCCATTGGCACGACCGCACGCTGGAGGCGAAGGCACGCCAGCGCGAGATCCAGGCCTCGACCGTGTTCGAGAACACGGCCGAGGCGATCATGGTCACCGACGCCGAGCAGCGCATCCTGGCGGTCAACAGCGCATTCACCCAGATCACCGGCTTCGAGGAACCGGAGGTCAGCGGGCGGTCCCCGCGCATGCTCGCCTCCGGTCATCATGATGCGGCGTTCTTCAAGCGCATGAACCTCACGATGGAGCGCACCGGCTCGTGGAGCGGCGAGATCTGGAATCGCCGCAAGAACGGCGAGGTCTATCCGGCGCGCATGACCATCAGCCGGGTCACCGATGACGCCGACGAGCTCAGCAACTACGTCGGGCTGTTCAGCGACATCAGCGAGGCCAAGCGTTCCGAGGAAGAGCTGTACCGGCTCGCCCACAGCGATTCCCTGACCGGACTGGCGAACCGCGCCTTGCTGCGGGCACGCCTGGAGCAATCCCTGCTGCGCGCGAAACGTGATCACCATGCGCTCGCCCTGCTGTTCATGGACCTCGACCTATTCAAGAACGTCAACGACAGCCTGGGCCATTCGGTCGGCGATGAGCTGCTGATCGAGGTCGCCCAGGTGATCACGAGCCAGGTCCGTGCCGGAGACACGGTCGCCCGGATCGGCGGCGACGAGTTCGTGATCCTGATGGATGATCTCAGCGACGGGGCTGAGGCCGTTGCCCATCTCGCCCAGCGCCTCTGTCAGCGCGTATCGCAGCCGTTACAGGTCGCTGAACGCGAGCTGCAACTGACCGTCAGTATCGGTATCAGCCTGTTTCCCGACGATGGCGATTGCATGGATACGCTTCTCAGCAACGCCGATCTCGCGATGTATCGGGCCAAGGATCAAGGCCGCAACACCTACCACTTCTTCGAGACCGAGATGACCGAGCGCGCGGTGCAACGGCTCCATCTCGAGACGGCGTTGCGCGGGGCCATCGCCCGCAATGAGCTCGAGCTGGTCTACCAGCCGCAATTTCGGCTCGCGAACGGCGACCTCTGCGGCGTCGAGAGCCTGCTGCGCTGGACCCACCCTGAGCTCGGCACCATCTCGCCGGCCAAGTTTATCCCGGTCGCCGAGGAGATCGGGATGATCAGCGAGCTTGGGCGCTGGGTATTGACCGAGGCCTGCAACCAGCTTACACGCTGGGACGCCGAGGGGTTCCGGGTCCCGAGCCTGTCCGTCAACGTCTCGGTCCATCAGGTCGAGCGGATCGATCTGATCGATGAGATCAAGGGCATCATCGCGGCGACGGACGTGGACCCGGATCGGCTCGAGCTCGAGGTCACCGAATCGGTGTTCATGCGCAACGTCGAGCGGGTGGTCGAGAACCTGAACGCATTGCGCGATCTTGGCATCAGACTCGCCGTCGACGACTTCGGCTCGGGGTTCTCATCCTTGGGCTATCTGAAGCAGCTCCCAATCAGCCGGTTGAAGATCGACAAGACCTTCGTCGACGGGGTCGATACCGACGCGAACGACAGCGCCATTGCGCGCGCGGTCATCGTCCTAGGCCGGGCGTTGGGCCTCGAGGTCATCGCCGAAGGCGTCGAGACACAGGCACAAGCAAGCTTCCTCGAGAACGAAGGCTGCGATGCGGTCCAAGGCTACCTGTTCGCAAGACCGATGGCAGCCGGTGCATTGCGCGACCAGCACTATGCAGTAACCGATTGACGAGACGAGTCGCCGCGGAGAGACATGGACACCGACCAGCCGACCAAAGCGCCAGCCTTTCCGCTGACCCCCGACCAGGTCGAGGAGATGCTGGACGCGGCCGAGCGGATGGCGCAGCTCGGTCACTGGTTCTTGGATGTCGCGACCCAGCGCCCGATCTGGTCCAAACAGGTCTTCGCGATCTTCCGCCGTGATCCAGAGCGCGGCGAGCCGTTGATCAGCGACCTCCGGCGCTATCTCCACGCCGAGGATTGGCCGCAGCTGAAGCAGGCCATCGACGCCTGCGGCGCGCACGGCACCCCCTACGACCTGACCTTCCGCATCCGCCGCGACGACGCCAGCGAGGGCCATGCACGCGTCTATGGCACGGCGATGCGGGAGACCGATGGCTCGATCCGAAAGCTCGCCGGCTTCATTCAGGACGTCACTGCACAACAGGCGGTGAACACCGCATTGCGCGAGCGCGAGGCCAACTACCGCCTGCTGGTCGAGCAACAGACCGACCTGATCGTCAAGGTCGATGCCGCAGGGCGTTTCCTGTTCGTCAGTCCCGCCTACTGCCGCACCTTCGCCAAGGGCGAGCACGAGCTCCTGGGCCGGAAGTTCATGCCGTTGGTGCACCCGGAGGATCGCGCCCAGACCGAGCGTGCGATGGCCGATCTCTATCGCCCCCCGCACCAGTGCTACCTCGAGCAGCGGGCGATGACGAGCCAGGGCTGGCGTTGGCTTGGCTGGTCCGACTCGGCCATCCTCGACGAGCAGGGGCAGGTGACCGCGATCGTCGGTGTCGGGCGCGACATCCATGAGCGCAAGCTTGCCGAGCTGGCCCTGTCGCGTGCTCAGCGCATGCTCGACCTCGCCCTCGAATCCGGTGGCATCGGCACCTTTACGGCCGACTTCAAGACCGGTGAGGTCAGCGTCGACGAGCGTTATCTCGAGCAGCTCGGCTACAAGCCCGGCGAACTCGAGGTCGACTACGACTGGTGGTTGCAGAACGTCCACCCGGACGACATCGCCAGCTTCGCCGACCAGACCGACCAGGTGCTCTACGGCGGACTGGACGACTTCACGGCCGAGTATCGCATTCGGCACCGCGACGGACACTGGGTCTGGATTCAGGATCATGCGCGCGTCTATGAGCGCGACGCAGACGGGGCTGCGCTGGCGGCCACCGGCCTGCACCTCGACATCACCCGGCGCAAGGAGGCCGAGCTGAAGCTCGCCTACAACGCCGATCATGACCCCTTGACCGACCTCCTCAACCGCCGCGGGATGTGGCGCTCGATCCGCCGTATCCACGCGCAATGCACCCGCGGACACCATCCCTACTGCATCGCGATCCTGGATCTGGATCACTTCAAACAGGTCAATGACACCTATGGCCACGTCGCAGGCGATGCGCTGTTGCGCGAGATCGCACGGCTGCTGAGCAGCCAGAGCCGCGAGGCCGATTGGATCGCCCGCTGGGGTGGCGAAGAGTTCCTGATCCTGATGCCCGATACCGACATCCAGCAAGGCCGCGTCCTGACCGAGCGCCTGCGCGAGCAGATCGCCCAAGCACGCTTTCAGGTCGAGGGACACGCACTGACGATCACCAGCAGCGCCGGCCTCGCCGCCTGCGCCCTCGGAAGCGACAGCCAGGACGCTGTAGTCAATCGCGCCGACCGGGCGCTCTACGCGGCCAAGCAGGCAGGGCGCAACCGCGTCTGCGACCTCACCTCCAGCGCGCGCGCCTGAGAGGCCGGTTCAGCACCACCGCCTCCAATGCGGCACCGAGCACACCCCTAGAGAGCCGTCCTTCCATGACCCGAATCCGCGAAGAGGACCTGATCGCCAGCGTCGCCGACGCGCTGCAATACATCTCCTACTACCATCCGCCCGACTACCTGCGTGCCCTGACCGCCGCCTACGAGGCCGAGGAATCGCCCGCGGCCAAGGACGCGATGGCCCAGATCCTGATCAACTCCCGTCTCTGCGCCGAAGGCCACCGCCCGATCTGCCAGGACACCGGCATCGTCATCGCCTTCGTCAAGGTCGGGATGGGGCTGCAATGGGACAGCCGTCGCAGCCTGCAGGCACTGATCGACGAAGGCGTCCGCCGCGCCTACACCGATCCGAGCAACATCCTGCGCGCCTCGATCGTCGACCCGCCGATCGGCGGCCGCCGCAACACCGGCGACAACACCCCGGCGATCGTCCATACCGAGCTCGTCCCCGGCGAGACCCTCGAGGTCGAGCTCGCGGCCAAGGGCGGCGGCTCCGAGAACAAGGCCCGCTTCGCGATCCTGAATCCGAGCGCCAGCGTTGTCGACTGGGTGCTCGAGCAGCTGCCGAGCATGGGCGCCGGCTGGTGCCCGCCCGGCATCCTTGGCCTCGGCATCGGCGGCTCCGCCGAGAAGGCGATGCTGATGGCCAAGGAGGCGCTCAACGCCCCGATCGACATCCATGCGCTCAAGGCGCGCGGTCCGGCCGACGCGATCGAGGCGATGCGCCTCGAATTGCACGAAAAGGTCAACGCGCTCGGCATCGGCGCCCAAGGGCTCGGCGGCCTGACCACGGTGCTCGACGTCCACATCCGGATCTTCCCGACCCACGCCGCCTCGCTGCCAGTCGCCTTGATCCCGAACTGCGCTGCCACCCGCCACTGCCGCTTCACCCTGGACGGCTCCGGCCCCGCGCAGCTCGACCCGCCGAAGCTCGACACCTGGCCGCAGATCACCTGGGACGCCGCCGCCGGCGCGCGCCGGGTCGACCTGAACACAGTCACCCGCGGCGAGATCGCCCGCTGGCAGCCGGGCGAACGGCTGCTGCTCTCCGGCAAACTGCTCACCGGCCGCGACGCCGCCCACAAGCGCCTGATCGAGCTCATCGAGCGCGGCGAGCCGCTGCCCGACGGCGTCGACCTGAGCAACCGCTTCCTCTACTACGTCGGCCCGGTCGACCCGATCGGCGACGAGGTCGTCGGCCCCGCCGGCCCCACGACCTCCACCCGGATGGACAAGTTCACCGAGCGGCTGCTCGCCGCGACCGGCCTGATCGGCATGATCGGCAAGGCCGAGCGCGGCCCGGAGGCGATCGACGCCATCCGCCGCCATCGCGCCGTCTATCTGATCGCGGTCGGCGGCGCCGCCTATCTGGTCTCCAAGGCGATCAAATCCGCCCGCCTGGTCGCCTTCGAGGACCTCGGCATGGAGGCGATCCGCGAGTTCGAGGTCGAAGACATGCCGGTCACCGTCGCCGTCGACACCGAGGGCGTCTCGGTCCACGAGACCGGCCCGCGCCAATGGCGCTCGCGCATCGCCGAGATCCCAATCCGTGTGGAATGAGCGGCATCGGCTGATCATCGAGGCCGCCTGACCGGTCAACGCATCCACCACCAGGAGCCAGCGCATTGAGTGAGCAAACCGCCTTCCGCATCCATCAAGACGACCAGGGCCATCGCGCCGGCGTCGAGCGCATCGCCACACCTACCCCGCGTGAGGGCGAGGTCCTGCTGCGCGTCAGCCATTCCAGCGTCAACTACAAGGACGCCCTCGCCGGCGCCGGCCGCGGCAAGGTGATCAAGCGCTTTCCGATCACCGGCGGCATCGATGCCGCCGGCCAGGTCGAGCAATCGCGCCACCCCTGCTGGAAGGCGGGCGACGCGGTCATCGCCACCGGCTTCGGCATGGCCTTCGATCACGACGGCGGCTATGCCGAGACCCTCTGCGTCCCCGGCGACTGGCTCGCCAAGATGCCGGACGGTCTCGACCCGCGCCAGGCCATGATCCTTGGCACCGCCGGCTTCACCGCCGCGCTGGCCGTGCACCGACTGCTGGTCAACGGCCAGCACCCCGGACTCGGCCCGATCCTGGTCACCGGCGCCAGCGGCGGTGTCGGCTGCCTCGCGATCGCGATCCTCGCGCAGCTCGGCTTCGAGGTCGTCGGCGTCTCCGGCAAGGCCGATCTCCACGACTGGCTCACCCAACTCGGCGCCAGCCGCCTCATCGGCCGCGACGAACTCCCCGGCGGCGACCGCCCGCTCGAGAAGGCCATCTGGGGCGGCGCCGTCGACAACGTCGGCGGCCCGATGCTCGCACGGATCACCCGCACCGTCGTCACCTACGGCAACATCGCCAGCATCGGTCTCGCCGGCGGCAGCGACCTCGAGACCACGGTGATGCCCTTCATCCTGCGCGGCATCAGCCTGCTCGGCTGTCATTCGGTCGAGATCCCATTCCCGCTGCGCGCCGAGCTCTGGCGCCATCTTGCCAGCGACTGGCGACCGGCCGATCTCGATTCCCTGGTCAGTGACGAGATCGACCTGAACGCCCTCCCCGCAACCTTCGACCGGATGCTCGCCGGCGAGACCCACGGCCGCATCCTGGTCAGGCCCGGCTAAATGCGTGCCAGCAGCCACGCAAACCCAGCGCCCTCCCAAACCTGAGCGCAGCCAACACCAATGTCTAATCCCGATCGCCTAGTGCATCGCCTCAGAAATGCCGAGACCCCTTTCCTGCCATCTGGCTCTCAGCGCTGTAGGAGCCCGCTTGCGGGCGATCTTCGCAGCCGTAAGCGCGGCCTGGTCGCCTGCAAGCGGGCTCCTACCCCACGACCATTGGCGGCAGCGACCATCGGTCTCGGGGTTTCCGCTGTCTTGCACTAGCGCTCGAGTCAGCCGCCACAGCGTCCGCAGCCAGCACGACAGCCGATGGTCCGGGACGGGCGGCGCCGCGCGGGGGCGTCGATCGCCAGGACGGCGATCGCCGAGCCTCCAAGGATGGATTCACGGCGTCCCCCGCGCGGCGCTGCCCGTCCCGGGCCCACCACCGCCCGCCCGACCTGCGCAAGCGGCCGATATCGTTGGGCACAGCGGCCATTCTGTGATCGCCTGTTAGACTCTACCGTCACCTGCCCTGGTTTCCGGACAGGCTGAGCCGATCGGTGCTGATTGTTCCGGCGCTTTCTGTCCGGCGATCAAGCGGAATGGCTCTACAACCAAGCCCTGTTCAGCCCCTCCTCGGCAACCTATCGACCGACGCACCAACGCCCAAGTAGACCAACGTGCCACAACCGATCCCCATCACCGACCATCAACGCCGCTGGCTGAAGAAGCAGGCGCACCACCTCAAGCCCATCGTCCAGCTCGGCGCCGCTGGCCTCAGCGACGCCGTCCTCGCCGAGATCGAGCTCGCACTCGATCATCACGAGCTCGTCAAGGTCAAGGTCCCAGGCGGCGACCACGACGAGCGCGATGGGATCGTCACCGCGATCGCCGAGCGCGCCAATGCCGACCTGGTGCAACGCATCGGCAACACCGCCTGCTACTTCCGCGCCAACCCCGAGCGCCGCGACCGTATCCTGCTGCCGCTCTGAACCTGCTGCCGCTCTAAACCTGCTGCCGCTCCAAAACAAGGATCAACCCATGCCCCCGATCACGCCCGCAAGCCTGCTTGCCCCTCAGGCTCGACAGCAACGGCCCCGCCGATCCCTCGTGACCGCGCTCTTGCCCATCGCCTTCTTGGTCAGCTGCGGCAACCCGGGCGAGGATGTCCGCATCACCCTCTGCAAGGACCTGGTCCGAGGACAGCTCGGCTCAGGCGCGACGCCGACATGGTCCAAGGTCACCACCCAGACCCCAGGCTATCAGGACGCCGTGATCCAGCTCGGTTGGACCGCCCCCAGCGGCAACGGCGCGGCACGCTGCTACTACCCGTACAACGCGGTCGACGACACCGCCCAGCAGCTCGCCGACCCACTGACCGCCTATGCCACCTCACCGAGCAAGGTCATCATCAATGGCCAGACCCTGAGCGGGTCCGCCCTCGCCCGCGCCGTCGCCGAGGCGATGAGGCATCAGGGGCAGCAACTGCTCGACTCAGCAGGTCAGCTGATCCAGCAATAGCCGCCATCCACCGAGAGGGTCTTATACCCATCTCAAATCAGTTTTCCGGTTTTGCTCGACCGCTCCGCGTCGCGTCACGGCGCTCGGGGGACGCCGTGAATCCCTCCGTGGAGGCTTGACGACGGCATCCATGCCGTCGACACCCCCGCTCGCCGTCACCCGACCCTCCGCTCTGCCGTGCCGAAAATTGACGTGCTTTGGGTATATAGTCACTCGCCCTGGTTTCCGGACAAGCTGAGCCCATCGGTGCTGACTGTTCCGGCGCTTTCTGTCCGGCGATCAGGCGGAATGGCTATACACCTCGAAACGGCCGCTGGCGGCCGCGCTGAGCAGACAGGAGGCTGAAGCGACTGAAAGCATCTGAACGCTTCGCGGTCGATGTGCACCGCCGCGATCACCGACCTCAACTCGGTCAAAACGAAGCGACGCAGCCCAATTCTGCCAGATCGCATCGGCTCAGCCAGATCGAGTCGGCGACGCGCGCACCGACCTGCTCACCCGGGCTTACGCCCGACGAAACGATAGTAAGGCACCCGCAGCCCCGGGAGATAGGGGACCGGCGCCATCTGCTCGACGAGCTGATGCTGTGGCAACCGCTCGCGCAACCGCTGCAGGCGCTGCGGGTCGAGATGCACGCCATCGTGCCGGAACCAGCGCGGCCAGAACGCCCGCGTCAATGCCGAGTGCCGCACCTGCCCCGCCTCCGGCGCCGACGCCGAGACATAGAAATCGACCACGCCCAACACACCGCCCGGCCTTAGCATCCGGATCGCATTCTCGATCGCTGCCGCCCAGTCCGGGATCATCGTCAGCGCGTAGGCCAGATAGACCGCATCAACCGACTGCTCGGGCTGCCAATGGCAGGCATCGGCCTCGTGCACCCGCACGTTCGCCATCGCCGCGGTGCGCCGGCGCGCCGCAGCGATCAAGGCCGGACAGAGATCGACTAGGTCCGCCCGCCCCAACGCGGCCAGGCGCTCATCGAAGAACAGAAGATTCTGGCCGGTTCCAGCCCCGAGCTCGACCACATGAGCGCCAGCGGGAACGCCGAGCTGCGCGATCAGCTCGGCCCGGCCATGCAGCAAACGCGCGCGAAAGGCGTCGTAGCGCTCCGCCTGTGGTGCATAGAACGCCTGCAGCCGCTCGGCGTGGGAGCCAGTGCGCGGCTGCCCGCGCAGCATCGCGAGCAGCACCCGGAGGTCCGATGCCAGCGAGCCCACCGCCATCGTTCAGACCGCAACGTCGGCGATATGGAAACCGGCGTAGGTGTGCACCCGATCCAACGGCTGCATCCGCGCCGACAGGTCCGGATGGAACCGCAGACAGTCGCGCAGACGACCATGCCCGGCGCCAAGCTCAAGATCCTGCAGGTAGGCCGGCGCCGCATGGGCGCTGCGGAAGATGATCCGGGCGTCGGCGCGCGCCCGTTTCAGGACCAGCCGCCATTCTTCGGTCAGCGCCTCGGGCGCGTAGCTGCTCATCCAGTCCATGTGATCGAGCAGCACATACTTCGAGAAGCGCTGCTCGGTCGTCGTGAGCAGCTCGGAGACGGTCGCGGTATGCAGTTGGATACAGTCCGCGAGTCCAGCCTTCAACGCACTGAAGTTGTCCGGCTTCAGGTACTCGGGGCAGCAGTCCTGGGTATAGCGGCCGCGCACATAGACCGCCCAGAAGTAGTTGGTCCAGACCGGGAGCTGGCCGAAGACATAGTCGATCGATTCGCGCACGAAGCCGGCGACACCGCGCTCGTGCTGATCCTGGACCTCCTTGCGCTGCGGATGCGGCACGCCGAGCATGCTCATCGTCAACTGACGAGACAGCGTCCAGTTGATCGTCGGCGACCAGATCAGCGGCTGGACGCGGGTCTCGTAGACGTGCCGCTGGTCATCCAGTGACCGGGTCTCGAACAGCTCCGCGATGCTGGCCGCAAGCCGCGGGCGCATCCGCAGATAGGTGTGGAATCCCTTGGCGACGATGCCCGAGAGCCCGTGGAAATAGAAGCTGCCGCGCGGATTCCCGAACCAGCGGATGCGCTTGTCCCAGAAGCCGCGCGCGAACGGCGAGAGGTCGGCTCGCAGCGTGCGCCGGTAGAGTGCCTCGAACCGCGGATGATGCCCGTGCCCAAAGGCAGCGAAGAAATCCTCGTATTCGAGATGCCGAATCCCGGCCAGCTTCAGCTCCAGCAGCGCATTCTGGCGCGGGTTGGCATCGACGGCATGGATCTCGGCCGGACCGACCAGCGCGTAATCGAGCACGTTACAGCCGGCGCTGGTAATGACCAGGATGCGGTCTTCGGGCGCGATATTGAGCACCATCCGATCGACCGCCGGGTCTTCCCAGCAGGTGTTGTAGACCAGGGCGCGCGAGTAGATCGCATCGAAGACCTTCTGATCGAAGCGATCCGAGAGACTGGGCTTGGTCGATACGGGCATGGCATTGGCGCCCCGGTGGCAAATAAACCGCTCAAGGCTACCAAGCGCATGTGACGATTCCGTGGCAGTCAGAAGACGGACCTGTTGCCGGTGCGTGACCGCAGGCGCTGCCGAGGCCGGCCCTTAGCCATCCCTGAGCCCAACCCTGAGCATCAGCCCTGAGCACCAGCCCTGAGCACCAGCCCGGAGCACAGGCCCTGAGCACCGGCCCTATCAACGCGCCGTCATGATCATTACCGTGAATCACGCGGGATTCATCGTCCGGGGTGGCACCGTGCGATGAACGTTAGCCAGGCCTGCGCCCATAGAGCGCCACCAGGTGCGCGAACCGGGCCGGCAGCGCGTCATCGAGTTCGTCCCATTGGAAGCGCCACTGCCAATTCCCGATCGCAACCCCAGGGCGGTTCATCCGGTGCGCACCACCGAGCCCCATCAGGTCCTGCATCGGCACCACCGCCAAGTCGGCTCGGGAGGCCAATGCAGCGCGAATCATCGGCCAGGGCATCGGCTCCTGAGAATGGCCCAGATAGTCGTCGACATGGGCGCGCAGCCCGGCGTCCAGCGCCTCATACCAGCCCAGCGTCGTGTCGTTGTCGTGGGTGCCGGTATAGGTCACCGAGTCGCGGCTATGATGAAACGGCAGATAGGGGTTATCGGGACCACCCTCGAACGCGAACTGCAGCACCTTCATGCCCGGCATCCGGTATTTGCGCCGCAGCGCATCGACCTCGTCGGTGATCACGCCCAGGTCCTCGGCGATCAGCGGCAAGGTCCCTAGCTCCTGCTTGAGCTGCGCGAAGAGCGCATCGCCTTCGGCCTTGACCCAGCTGCCATTCAACGCCGTGTCTTCCTCGGCCGGAACCTCCCAGTAGGCCTCGAAGCCGCGAAAATGGTCGATCCGGATCATATCGAACAGCCGCAGCTGGGTGCGCATCCGGTCCAACCAGAAGCGAAAGCCGTTCTTCTTCAACTGATCCCAGCGGTAGAGCGGGTTGCCCCAGCGCTGTCCGGTTGCCGAGAAGTAATCGGGCGGCACGCCGGCGACGACCCGGCAGGACCCATCGGCGTTGAGATCGAAGTCGCCGGGTCGCGCCCAGACCTCGGCGCTATCATGGGCAACGAAGATTGGCATATCGCCGAACAGACGCACCCCGCGCGCGTTCGCATACGCACGTAACGCGTCCCATTGGCGAAAGAACAGGAACTGCTCGAAGCGGATATAGCCAAGCTGTTTGGCCAGGCGGCGGCGCGCCTGACCCAGGCTGCGCCCATCCCGATCCCTGAGGCCCTTCGGCCATTCCCACCAGGGTCTCTCGCGCTCCTCGTGGATGGCTCGGTACAGCGCATAGTCTTCCAGCCAGAATCGCTGCGCTTCACAGAACGCGTCCAGCGCGGCGCGATCCTGATCCGTCGCCGAGCGCTGAAAGCCCTTGTAGGCATCGAGCAACAGCGCACGCTTGCTTGCGTCACTCAGATCGGCCGGCAGCTCGCCCGCGATCCAACCCGCCTCGGCAAGCGGCTCCAGTCCGATCAGTCGGGGGCTGCCGGCATGCGCCGAGCTGGTTTGATAGGGCGAATCACCGATCTGCGGCGGACCAACCGGCAGCATCTGCCAGACAGTGACGCCGCAATCGGCCAGGAAGCTCACGAAGTTGTAGGCCTCCGGCCCAAGGTCCCCGCAGGGGCCGCCGCCGGGCAACGAGGTCAGATGCAGCAGCACGCAGGCGCGGCGTCGATCAAGGCAATCGGTGGCAGGGGCATCGTCCATAGCAGATACAGGAACAGCGGAAGTGGTTTACAGGCGTGGTGGAAACGGCGATCAGAGTGGTTGCGCCTCTCGCGGGTCCTCCCCCCGTGATGACAGCGCCATGCCAGGCAGCCGGCCCAACGCGAGCCCAGCGGGAGCCCAACGGGAGCCCAACGGGAGCCCAACGGGAGCCCAGCGGGAGCCCAACGGGAGCCCAACGGGAGCCCAACGAGAGCTCAACGGGAGCCCAGCAAGGGACTAGTGCATCGCGTCAGAAATGCCGAGACCCTCTTCCTGCCATCTGGCTCTCAGCGTTGTAGGAGCCCGCTTGCGGGCGACCCAGGCCGCACTCGCGGCGGCGACAATCGCCCGCAAGCGGGCTCCTACCCCACGACCATTGGGAGCGGCGACAATCGGCCTCGGGATGTCCGCTGTCTTGCACTAGTCGATCCTGGCGCGGCCTGGCAACAGCTCAGCAGGGCTCAGCTCACCCGGTTGATCGTCTGGCCGAGCATCTCGGGTGTCACCAGCGTGACCCCACCCTCCGAGACCTCAAAGCCGGCGGCCGCGTCCTCGGCGCGATCACAGCCGATGCGCATCCCCTCGGGCAGCCGGCACCAGTGGTCGACGATCGCTCGCCGGACGATGCAGCCGCGCCCGATATCGACGTTCGGAAGGATCACGCTGTCCTCGACATGCGCGAACGAGTGCACGCGCACATTGGAGAACAGCAGCGAGTGGCGCACGAGTGCACCCGAGATGATACAACCCCCGGAGACCATCGAGTCCACCGCCATTCCGCGGCGGATGTCGTCATCGAAGACGAATTTGGCAGGGGGAAGCTGCTCTTGATAGGTCCAAAGGGGCCAGTTTTCGTCATAGAGGCTGAGCGGCGGCGTCACACCGATCAGCTCCAGATTCGCCTCCCAGAACGCGTCCAGGGTGCCGACATCGCGCCAATAGGCTTGGGCGCCGCTGTGCGGGTCACGGAACGGATAGGCCATGACCTGGTAGTGAGCGATCGCGCGCGGGATCACGTCCTTGCCGAAATCGTGGCTGGAGCCGGCCGTATCGGCATCACTGATGACCTGCTCGAATAGAAACTCTCGGCTGAAGACATAGATCCCCATCGACGCCAGCGCGACATCCTCCCTGCCCGGCACCGATGGCGGATCAGCCGGCTTTTCGACGAACGCGCGCACGCGCCCATCGTCATCGACACTGATGATGCCAAAGCCGCTCGCCCGCTCGCGCTCGACCTCGATGCAGCCGATCGTCATCTCGGCGCCGGACTCGACATGCTGCGCGATCATCGGCCCGTAATCCATCTGGTAGACATGGTCGCCGGCGAGCACGAGCACATAATCCGGGTCGTGATTGCGGATGATGTCGAGGTTCTGAAACACCGCATCGGCCGTACCCGCATACCAGGCGGTCTCGGTAACGCGCTGCTGCGCCGGCCACAGCTCGACGAACTCGCCGAATTCCCCGCGCAGGAAACCCCAGCCCTTCTGGATGTGCAGGATCAGTGAGTGCGCCTTGTACTGGGTCAGCACACCGATGCGCCGGATGCCTGAATTGATGCAGTTGGAGAGCGGGAAGTCGACGATCCGGAACTTCCCGCCGAAGGGCACCGCCGGTTTCGAGCGCCATTGGGTGAGCTGACGTAAACGCGAGCCGCGCCCACCAGCGAGGATGAGCGCCAGCGTATTGCGCGTCAGGCGACTGACGAAGCGAGGGCCCGCTTCTGGCATGCTGAACCTTCGGGCGCGAGCGCCGGTTGGGAAATGGGAATCGCCGGTGGCGGGCCGTCGTCGATCTCAACCCTGACCGCAACCGGGGCCGATCGTCGCTATGGTAACATCGCTCTGACGTTTCGCATCGGGGTGCACAAGATCGGGGCGACAGGCCTGGGCGCCCCTGCGTTGCAAACGCTGAGTTGCAAACGCTGACCGCAGCGATCCCGCGAAAGTACGGGTGCACCAGCGGCCCGCCCTAGCGCGCCCCAAGCGACCCGGCAAGAGCCCAAGGACACGACAAGCTATGCCCGAATCCCAGCTCCGCTATCCCGACCTACCCGATCCGCTGCTGAAGATCGTCGAGGCCCGACATCATGATCCCTTCGAGGTGCTCGGCCGCCATGAGCAAGCGGACGGGTCGGCCGTCGTGCGGGTGCTATTGCCGCGTGCCGAGCGCGTCCGCGTCGGCAAGGGCGACATCGAGTTGAAGCGCATCGAGGGCACCGACCTCTTCGTTTGGGAAGGCCCCGCTGCCGCCATCCAGGGGCATTACCAGCTCAGCTGGTACGACAAGCAGGGCCAGGTCCATACCCAGTACGATCCCTACACCTTCGGCCCGCAGATCGCCGACTTCGACCTCCACCTCTTCGGCGAGGGCCGCCATTGGCATGCCTATCGCTTCCTCGGCGCGCATCGGCATGAGGTCGATGGCATCACCGGCTTCCGGTTCGGGGTCTGGGCACCGGGTGCTGCCCGTGTCAGCGTCGTCGGGGACTTCAACAACTGGGACGGCCGTGAGCATCCGATGCGGGTGCGCTCGGGCTCGGGCGTCTGGGAGCTATTCATTCCGGGGCTCGAGCCGGGCGCGCTCTACAAGTTCGAGCTGCGCTCGCCCGAAGGCATCCCGATGGTCAAGATCGACCCCTACAGCGGCGCCTTCCAAGAACGGCCCGATAACGCCTGCATCCTGCTCGCCCCGAGCCAGTTCCAATGGCGCGATGCCGACTGGATCGAGCGGCGCGCAAGCGCCGACTGGCAGC
This sequence comes from Halochromatium glycolicum, assembly GCF_016584085.1. Lineage (GTDB taxonomy): Bacteria > Pseudomonadota > Gammaproteobacteria > Chromatiales > Chromatiaceae > Lamprobacter > Lamprobacter glycolicus. The sequence continues at coordinate 105,632 of NZ_NRSJ01000006.1, forward strand.
ATCAACCGATGTCGGTCTACGAGGTCCATCTCGGTTCCTGGCTGCGCGACGCCGACGGCGGCTTCCTGAATTATCGCGAGCTCGCCGAGCGCCTCGCCGAGCATTGCAAGGGCATGGGCTTCACCCACATCGAACTGCTGCCGATCACCGAGCATCCGCTCGATGCGTCCTGGGGCTACCAGGCGACCGGCTACTTCGCGCCGACGGCCCGTTTCGGGACCCCGGAAGACTTCCGTTACTTCGTCGACTACCTCCATCAGCAGGATATCGGCGTGCTGCTCGACTGGGTGCCAGCCCACTTTCCGCGCGACACGGTCGCCCTCGCTCGCTACGACGGCACCGCCCTCTACGAGCACGCCGATCCACGCCAGGGCGAGCACAAGGACTGGGGCACGCTGATCTTCAACTACGGCCGCCATGAGGTGAAGAACTTTCTGCTCTCGAGCGCGCTCTATTGGCTGGCCGAGTACCACATCGACGGGTTAAGGGTCGATGCGGTCGCCTCGATGCTCTACCTCGACTATTCGCGCAACGACGGCGAGTGGATACCGAACAAGTACGGCGGCAACGAGAACCTGGATGCGGTCGAGTTCCTGCGCCAGCTCAATACCGTCACGCACGAGCAGCACCCCGGCACCCTGATGGTCGCCGAGGAGTCGACCTCCTGGCCGCAGGTCTCGCGTCCAACCTACCTCGGCGGCCTGGGCTTCAGCATGAAATGGAATATGGGCTGGATGCACGACACCCTCTCCTACATGGAGAAGGACCCGATCTACCGCCACTACCATCACGACCTGCTGACCTTCGGCCTGCTCTACGCCTTCACCGAGAATTTCGTGCTGCCGTTCAGCCACGACGAGGTCGTCCACGGCAAGAAGTCGATGCTCGACAAGATGCCCGGCGATGCCTGGCAGAAGTTCGCCTCGCTGCGGCTGTTGTACACCTTCATGTTCACCTATCCGGGCAAGAAGCTGCTGTTCCAGGGCTGCGAGTTCGCCCAGGGGCGCGAGTGGAACTTCGATGCGGCGGCCGAATGGGACCTGCTCGAGCGGCCACCGCATCAGGGCGTCAAGCAGATCGTCGCAGACCTCAACCAGCTCTATCAGGCCGAAACGGCGCTGCACCAGATCGATTTCGAGAGCAGCGGGTTCGAGTGGATCGACTGCCACGACTCCAGCCAGTCGGTGCTGAGCTATCTGCGCAAATCGAAGGACGGCAAGCAGCTCGTCGCCTGCGCGTTCAATTTCACGCCGGTTCCGCGCGACAACTATCGTATTGGTGTCCCGGTCGAAGGCTTCTATCGCGAGGCGATCAACTCGGACGCCGAGCTCTACGGCGGAAGCAATGTCGGCAACCAGGGCGGCGTCCAATCGGAACCGGTGAGCTGGATGGGACGCCCCCACTCGATCCCGCTCGCCCTGCCGCCGCTCGCCGGCGTCGTGATGGTGCTCGACCCGAGCTCGGTCCCGACCGAACAGGCCGGCGCCGACCGCGCCGAAGCGGCCCGGCAGGCCGCTCCCGGCAGCGCGTCAGCGGTGGACACCACAGCCGAGAAGGCGGTGACCGAGACGCCCGACAGCAGCTCGCCGCCACCCAACGACGATGCCGGGCGCGGGATCGGCTGACGGCCCGAACGGATGCCGATCCTGCCGAGACCGCCTGCAGGACCGACCGGCCTGCCGATGCAGTGCGAACCGCGATGCAGCAAGGACCTGAACCGCTCGCTCACCTGATACGCCCGCTCGTCTAGATGCTCGACGTCACCGATCTCGCCTGCCGCCGAGGGGATCGCCAGCTGTTTCGCAGCCTGTCGTTCCAGGTCCCCGCTCAGACGCTGCTGCACGTGCGCGGCCGCAACGGCAGTGGCAAGACAACGCTGTTGCGCGCCCTTTGCGGCCTGCTCCGGCCCGACGCCGGTCGCATCCGCTGGAAGGGGAAGAGCATCGGTGAGCTGGCCGAGGACTATAACCGGGATCTGCTCTACTTCGGCCACCTCAACGGCATCAAGGCGGATCTGACCGGGCTCGAGAACCTCCGGATCGCCCGCACACTGGATCAGGACCCGGTCGGCGATGACGCCATCCTCGACGCGCTGGCGCGGATCGGCCTCGAGGGCTTCGAGGACCTGCCAACCCGGATGCTCTCGCAAGGGCAAAAGAAGCGCGTCGCGCTCACGCGCTTGATCTTGAGCAAGGCGCCGTTGTGGATCTTGGACGAGCCTTTCACGGCGCTGGACGTCGATGCGGTGGACCTGTTGCAGCAGCTGATCGCCGAGCAGGTCGCAGACGGCGGGTCAGTGGTGCTGACGACCCATCAGGAGGTCCCGCTGACGCAAGGCGCGATCCAACGACTCACGCTCGATGAGGCAGATGATTAGACACCGACCTCTGGAGACGACCCTGCGCGGGCCTGAAACCTGATGCTCAGGGTCTTCTACTCCGTTCTCGCGAGGGACATCCTGCTGGCGCTCCGGCGGCGCACCGATGTATTGACGACGCTGTTCTTCTTCATCATCGTGATCAGCCTGTTCCCGTTGGGCGTCGGCAGCGAGCGCGAGCAGCTGCAGGCACTGGGCCCGGGCGTGGTCTGGGTTGCGGCGCTGCTGGCATCGATGTTGGCGTTGGAGCGATTGTTCGCTGCCGACTACGACGACGGGACGCTCGAGCAGCTCCTGTTGACCGGCCAGCCGTTGGCGCTCTTGGTCCTCGCCAAGGTGCTTGCGCATTGGCTCCTCACCGGCCTGCCACTGGTGCTGATCGCACCGCTGGTGGCGATGCAGTATCACCTGGAGGCGACCGCGGTCTGGGTCATGATGGCGGCCTTGGCGGTCGGCACGCCGGTGTTGAGCCTGATCGGCGCGATCGGCGCGGCGCTGACGCTGGGGCTGCGCGGGGGCGGTATCCTGCTGTCGCTGCTGATCCTGCCGCTCTATGTCCCGGTGCTGGTCTATGGTGCCGGCGCGGTCACCGTCAGCGCGATCGAAATCGCCGATACGGAGCCCTATTTCCACCTTTTGGGCGCGTTCCTGCTCGGCGCCTTGGTGCTCGCACCACTGGCCGCCGCAGCGGCATTACGGATCTCGCTCGAGTGAGCGCTGACCCGAACCGGGTCGAGGACTGCCCGGGCACAGACGTCCCCGGCTTCCACCCGGAGAATCGGGTTTTTCGAAGCAAATTGCGATAACAACTTACAATCTGTCACCACTGCTCAAGGCTTAACGTCTCGGACCATTGCTAGAATCCGGACGCCGAAGCAATATTATGACGATCAACTGGTTCAAATTCGCCTCACCGGCCGCGTTCTACCCGATCGCGGGCCGACTGATCCCCTGGTTCGGCGGGGTCGCCGCCGCATTGGTCCTGATCGCGCTCTACTGGGGGTTCTTCGAGACCGCCGACCGGCTCGGCGGCAGCAACCCGCAAAAGGAGTACTACCGCATCATCTTCGTCCATGTGCCGACGGCCTGGATGTCGATGTGGCTCTATCTCGTGCTGGCGGGCTGGTCTGCGATCGGGCTGGTCTTCAATACCCGGCTGAGCTTCATGATGGCCAAGGCGGTCGCGCCGACTGGCGCGATCTTCACCTTCCTGGCCCTCTGGACCGGCGCCCTCTGGGGCCGGCCGAGCTGGGGCACCTACTGGGACTGGGACCCAAGGCTGACCTCGGAGCTGCTGCTGTTCTTTCTGTACATCGGCTACATCGCCCTGCATTCGGCGATCGACGACATGCGCCGCGCCGACCGCGCGGCCGCCCTGCTGGCGATCGTCGGCCTGGTCATGGTTCCGGTGATCTATCTGTCGATCAACTGCCCCGATCCAAACCAATGCGCGGCGCTGCATCAGCGCTCCGACCCGGGCAGCATCCACCCGAGCATCCTGATCCCGATGCTGACGATGACACTCGGGCTTTGGTCCTACTCGTTCGCGGCCGTGTTCGCGCGGCTACGGAACATCATCCTGTCGCGTGAGTCGGACAATGCCTGGGTGCGCGATGTCGTCGCCAAGGAGGCCGTCTGATGATCGATTTCCTGCAGCAGGGTGGCTATGCTGGCTACGTCTGGAGCGCGTTCGGGATGACCTTCGGACTGCTCTTGATCGAGATCCTGCAGCTGCGCAGCAGCCACCGCACCACGCTCACCCGTATCGCGCGTCTGGTGCGGCTGCGCACCCCGCGGCGCAAGCCAGCCGCTGGCGCCGGGCAGGACTCCGGCGCTGCCAGCGCGAAACCCTAGCGATGAGCTTCGAGTCCAACAATGAGATCTCGCGGCACGCCCGCGGCGTGCCGATCGATTGCCACGAGGAATCCGCACGATGAAAGCAAGACAGAAACGGTTGGTGTTCGTCGGCCTGGCCCTGGTCGGCGTGGCCGGCGCGACATCGCTGGCACTGAGCGCGCTGCAGAGCAACATCTCCTACTTCTTCAGCCCGACGCAGGTGATGGCGAACGAGCATCCGGTCGACGCGGTGTTCCGGGTCGGCGGCATCGTCGTCGAGGATACCCTCGAGCGTCAGTCCGACGGACTGACCGTGCACTTCGACGTCACCGACAACGCCGCCGTCGTGCCCGTCAGCTATAACGGCATCCTCCCGGATCTCTTCAGCGAAGGCCAGGGCGTGGTCGCGAAGGGACGCATCGGGGCCGATGGCACCTTCTACGCCGAGGAGGTCTTGGCCAAGCACGATGAATCCTATATGCCGCCCGAGGTTGCCGATACGCTGCAGACGGCCCATGTCGACGGCGTCGTGGAGCAGACCGCCGGCAGCCTCGCCCCGACGAGCACGACCCGGAGCCCGACCCAATGATCCCCGAGCTCGGACATATCGCACTGATCCTCGCGCTGTTGCTCGCAACGGCGCAGGCCGTCTTCCCGTTGGCCGGCTCGCTGACCGGGAACCGACCCTGGATGACGATGGCCCGCCCCCTGGCCTACGGGCAGCTGGTCTTCGTCGCCATCGCATTCCTGGCATTGGTCGAGGCCTTCCTGACGAGCGACTTCTCGGTGCACTATGTCGCCGTCAATTCGAACTCGCTCCTACCCGACATCTACAAGTTCTCGGCGGTCTGGGGCGGGCACGAGGGCTCGCTGCTGCTGTGGGCGCTGATGATGGCCGGATGGGGCGCGGCGGTGGCGGTCTTCAGCCGCTATCTGCCGCTGCCGGTGGTCGCGCGCGTCCTCGGTGTGATGGGGCTGGTCGCGATCGGCTTCCTCCTGTTCATGCTGCTGACCTCGAACCCGTTCGAGCGGCTGTTCCCGGTGCCGCCGGAGGGTCGCGACCTCAATCCGCTGTTGCAGGACCCCGGCCTGGCCATCCATCCACCGATGCTCTATATGGGCTATGTCGGCTTCTCGGTCGCGTTCGCGTTCGCGATCGCGGCGTTGATCGGCGGTAAGCTCGATGCCGCCTGGGCGCGCTGGTCGCGCCCCTGGACCACGGTTGCCTGGGTCTTCCTGACCATCGGGATCGCGCTCGGCTCCTGGTGGGCCTACTACGAGCTCGGCTGGGGCGGCTGGTGGTTCTGGGACCCGGTCGAGAACGCCTCGCTGATGCCCTGGCTGGTCGGCACCGCACTGATCCATTCGCTCGCGGTCACCGAGAAGCGTGCGGCGTTCAAGAGCTGGACCGTGCTGCTGGCGATCTCGGCCTTCTCACTGAGCCTGCTCGGCACCTTCCTGGTGCGCTCGGGCGTGCTGACCTCGGTGCACGCCTTCGCAACCGACCCCGAGCGCGGCCTGTTCATCCTGCTGTTCCTGTGCGTGGTCATCGGCGGCTCGCTGGCGCTCTACGCCTGGCGGGCGCCAGATGTCTCCGAGGGCGGACGCTTCGATCTGGTCTCGCGTGAGAGCGCGCTGATGCTGAACAACCTGATCTTCGTCGCCTTCACGGTGCTGGTCCTGTTCGGCACCCTGGCACCGCTGATCTACGAGGCCTTCAACCTGGGCAAGATCTCGGTCGGCTTTCCCTGGTTCAATAAGATGTTCGTCGCGCTGGCGCCGTTCCTGGCGTTGCTCCTCGGCATCGGTCCGGCCGCCCGTTGGAAGCACGACTCGCCCTGGCGCCTGACCAAGATGCTCTGGCTCGCCTTCGCGCTCAGCATCGTACTGCTCGCGCTGAGCTCGCGCGAGTCGATCAGCGGCGGGGACTTCTGGGTGCCGATCGGGATCGCCCTGGCCGGCTGGCTGCTGTTCTCGCATCTGACCATCGTGCGCGACCGGCTCAAGCACAAGAAGCAGCCGCTCTGGCAGGCGCTGAAGGCCGACTTCAGCGGCAACGGCCGCAGCTTCTACGGCATGGTCGTCGCGCACCTCGGGGTCGCAATGTTCATCGTCGGCGTGACCATGGTCTCGAACCATCAGATCGAGAAGGATCTGCGCATGTCTCCGGGTGACAGCCACGAGATGGCCGGCTATCGCTTCGAGTTCCTCGGCGCGCAGAAGGTCAACGGCCCCAACTACCGTGCTGACCGAGGCCATTTCCGGGTCTACCGCGGTGATCGCCAGATCGCCGAGCTGTATCCGGAGAAGCGGTCTTATCTCGGCGGCGGCATGCCGATGACCGAAGCGGCGATCGACGCCGGCTTCTTCCGCGATGTCTACGTCTCGCTCGGCGAGGCCGTCGGCGGTGGTGATTGGGCACTGCGGCTCTACTACAAGCCCTATGTCCGCTGGATCTGGCTTGGCGCGGTGTTGATGGCGCTTGGTGGCACCATCGCCGTCAGCGATCGACGCTATCGCAGCGCGAGCGTGCGCAGCAGCGCCCCAGCCGCTGCCGCCACCGCCCCAGCCTGAAACAGACGCGCCTGAAACAGACGCGCCTGAAAACAGCGAACCAGAACTGGACGAGCACCAGCGCGACGGGTCGCGCCGGTGCGCCTGCAACGACGGAACCCTCACGAGTCACACTACGATGGCGAAATCCTGGCGTTTTCTGATTCCGCTGATCATCTTCGGGGCCTTGGTGATCCTCCTGGTCATCGGCCTCGGCAAGGACCCGCGCAAGGTCCCCTCGCCGCTGATCGGCAAGCCGATCCCCGAGTTCAGCCTGCCGGAGCTGACCGATACCGGCCGCACCCTCGTCGACGATGACCTGCGCGGCCAGATCTCGCTGGTCAATGTCTGGGCCTCCTGGTGCAGCTCGTGCCGGCAGGAGCATCAGGCGCTGATGGTGCTGTCCGAGAATCCGGACTTTCAGATCGTCGGCCTGAATTGGAAGGACGATGCGCAGGATGCGCTCAGCGTGCTGCGAATGACCGGCAATCCGTATGACCGCATCGGCTATGACCCCGACAATGATGTCGGTATCGAATGGGGCGTCTATGGGGCCCCGGAGACCTTCGTCGTCGATCAGCAAGGGATCATCCGCTACAAGCATATCGGGCCCGTCGACCGCAAGGTCTGGGAAGAAACCCTGCAGCCCCTGATCGCACAGCTCAAGGCCGAAGGCTGATGATGACCCGACCGACCCTTCCGCTCCTGCCCACCGCCCTGCTGCTGGCCAGTCTGTTATCCGGCCTGCTCTTCGGCGGCGTCGCTGCTGCCTACACGCTCGAGGAATTCGAGTTCGATAGCCCGGCCCAGCAAGAGCAGTTCCGCGAGCTGATCGGCAAGCTGCGCTGCCTGGTCTGCCAGAACGAATCCCTGGCTGGATCGCAGGCCGAGCTCGCGCAGGACCTGCGCAACGAGGTCTATGAGATGATGCGCGCCGGTCAGTCCGAGGATGCGATCCTCGACTTCCTGGTCGCGCGCTATGGCGACTTCGTGCTCTACGATCCGCCCCTCAAGCCCTCGACCTACCTGCTCTGGTTCGGCCCCTTCGTGCTGATCGGGATCGGGGCGGTCGTCGTGATTCGCACCCTGCTGAGCAAGAAGACGACCCCCGATCAGCCTGTCACCGAGGCCGACCGGGCCCGCATCGATGAGCTCCTCAACGCCGATCAAACGGCCGATCAAACCGCCGATCGAACCGCCGATCGCGACTGACCCTCCGACCCCTGACACGCTGTCCCTATGACCACCTTCTGGATTCTCGCCGCCGGGCTCGCTGGCCTGGCGGTCCTCTTCGTCGTCGCCCCGCTCCTGCAAGCACCGAAGCAACCCACCGACGACCGCTCCGACACGGATGACTCCGACGCCGATCAGGCGCAGATGAACCTCGCGCTGTTCAAGCAGCAGCTGGCTGAGCTCGATGCCGATCTCGCCTCTGGAAAACTCGATCAGACCGGCTACGAATCGGCTCGCCGTGACCTCGAGCGCGAACTGCTGAACGACCTCGGCGATCGCGACCCGCTCACCACCGGCGCCGCCGGACCGGATTCGACGTCGCTCGCAGGTCGCCTACCGGGCCCGCGCATCACTGCGCTTGCGCTGCTGTTCGTGATCCCACTGAGCGCCTGGGCGCTCTATGCCCTGATCGGGAATCAGTCGATCATCCCTGAGCTGGAGCGCATCGCCGCCGCCGGCAGCGGTCCGGCCCAGCGCGGCAGCAACAGCGAGCTGCCGCCGCTCGAAGAGCTCGTTGCCCGGCTCGAGCAGCGTCTCGAGCAACAGCCCGACGACGCGGAGGGCTGGATGATGCTTGGCCGGACCTACTTCGCGACCGGCAATCGCAAAGGCGCCCAGGAGGCGCTGGAAAAGGCGTACAAGCTCAATCCTGAAGACCCGATGATCGTGCTCGCCTACGCCGAGTCGATCGCGACCAACAACGACAACCAGCTCGAGGGGCGGCCAGCCGAGCTGATCTCCGAGGCCCTGGAGCTCGACCCCGAGAACACGACCGCGCGGTGGCTCGCAGCGATGGTCGCCTTCCAGCGCGGTCAGTTCCGCAGCGCAGCGACGACCTGGCAACGTCTATTGGAGGCGACGGACCCGTCCACCGAGGAGGCAGCCGAGCTGCGTTCGCTGATCGAGGAGGCCGAACAGCGAGCCGGGGTACCGCCCGAGGCGCGACAGCTCGCGCAGGCCGATACCCAGGACAGCTCGGCCGCCGCCGAGGCCTCCGGCAACTCAGATGCGGAGCCGACTCCTGAGCAGAGATCTGAGCCGACAACAGCGCCCGAGACGACAACGCCCGGCGGCGGCCAGGCGGCCGATCCGGCAGCGGCCGAACGCACCGCCGAGGCACCATCGGCGGAGATGGGGTCCGCGTCGGCAGGCCAGCCACAGGCGCAGGAACAGGAACAGGGCTCGACGAGCGCAGCCGACAGCGGTGGGCTCCAGGTCCGTGCCGAGCTCGATCCGGCGCTCGCCGGCCGTTATCCGCCCAACACCACCGTCTTCATCTTCGCCCGCGCCGCCTCCGGCCCCCCGATGCCCTTGGCCGTGCAGCGGACGACGCTCGGGCAGCTGCCGGTCGCGGTCCAGCTCGATGACAGCATGGCGATGATGCCGGCGATGCAGCTGTCGAACTTTCCGCAGGTGATCGTCGGCGCGCGTGTCTCGCCGAGCGGTCAGGCGATGCCGCGCCCCGGCGACCTCGAGGGCGAGAGCGGTCCTGTCTCGAACGCGAGCGATGAAACGATCCGTATCCTCATCGATCGTGTCCGGCGCTAGGCTGCGTTCGAGCGCAGCAGGTCAAGCTGGATGCGGCGCCGCGAGATCGTCCGCTGAGTACAGGGTGACGAGCATATTATGGCGCGGCCCCTGCTGGCACTGATTGCGGTCTACCTGCCGACCGCCCTGATCCCGCTGGCTGGAGCGGTTGCCAGCGGTCAGCCAGTCGGAGACCTGCTGCGATTTCCGCTCCAAGCACGCGGTTTCGACGCTGCCCCGGCCGATTGGGCCTTCACCTTGTCTGTGTACGGACTGAGCCTGCTGGCGCTGATCGCCCTCGTTTGGCTCAGCCGGCCCCGTCAACCGGGGGCCGGTTCGGCTGATCGCCCCATGCAACAGGACCGCTGGCCGAGATTCGTCTGGCTCGCCCCGCTCTGCCTGCTCGCAATGATCATCGCAATCGATGGTGGGGCCGGCAATGCCGCGGTCGGGCTCTTCACGCTCGCGCTGCTTCTCGTCGTCAACGCCGATACTGAGCGGCGCACCGGCAGCAGCCTACTGAGCCAGCGGCGCGGCTATTTCCTGCTGCTGTTCCCGCTCAGCCTGACCGCGGGCTGGCTGTTCTTCTACTGGCTCAACCTCTTCGTCGGGCTCTGGCGCTACCCCAATGCCGAGGAGGCCGTCCCGTTCGCACTCGGGAAGTCGCTCGATTATGCAACGCTGCTCCCCGCACTGCTGAGCCTACGCCAATGGCTGGCCTCGTTCCCCTCGCTGATCGCTGCAACCAACCGAGGCCTGCGCATCGCGAGCGACCCCAGCACCGCCGCTCCAGCGGACGGGTGGTTGCTGATCGGGCTCGCCGGCATCGGCCTCAGCGCTTACCCGGTCTGGCCCGATGGCCTGTACTGGCTGATGATCGCCGCACCGGTGCTGCTCGCACTCGGCACCCAGATCCTGCGCGGACAATCCACCGGCCTCGCCGGCATCCAGCGGGGCGACTGGAGCCGACCGCTGCTCTCGGCGCTCGCCGCGCTGCTGATCATCGCGCTGACGCAGCTACTCAATCTGCTGCTCGGCAAGGTCTGGGTCTATGCGCTGCCGCTGCTCGGCGGCCCGATGCTCCTTCAGCTGCCGCTTCCGGTCTGGCTCCTGGCGCCGCTTCCGCTCGCCCTGCTCGGCCTGTGGCTCGCCGACCAGCTCGCCGCCCCGTTTCGACAGCGGCCGCAACAACCGCCCTTCAGGCCAGGTTCACCCCTGAAGGTCCCGGTCGTCGACCTGTCGCGCGACCTATCGCGCAATAGGAACCGCCGTTGAGGAACCAGGCCGCGACCGGTCGCGCCTAGGTCGGGAGTTCATCTCCGGACAATCACTGAGTGCAATCCGTTAAGCCCAAGAGCGATGAGTCTGCTTTTCCTGAAGAGCTTCTTCAAACGACCACACCAGGTCGCATCCGTGATTCCGAGCTTTCCGATGCTCGTCGAACGCGTTGCGCGCCACTTCGATTTCTCCGAGCCCCGCCGAATCATCGAGCTCGGCCCGGGCGAGGGTGTCCACACCCGCGCGCTGCTAGAACGTCTGCCGGCAGGATCAAGCCTCCTGCTCATCGAGATCGACGCTGATCTCGCCGCCCATCTCAAGGCCGCCTTCGCGGACGATGAACGCGTCGAGGTCGTGCAGGCTGAGGCGAATGAGCTCGCCGCTGAGATGCAGAAGCGGGGTTGGGAGCACTGCGACTATGTGCTCTCCGGGATCCCATTCAGCATCCTGCCTGCCGACAAGAAGAAGCCCCTGATCGAATCGATCTACGCAGCACTCAAACCGGAGGCGCATAGCGCGTTCGTGATCTACCAGGTCACGCCGGAGCTACGCGATCATGCAGCGATGTTCCCGCGCCATGAATCCAAATACTGTCTCTGGAACCTCCCGCCGATGTTCGTGATCGCGTTCTTCAAGACGCCTTGACTCGATCACACTGTTGCCATCCACGGGACCGTATCGCGGCCTCCCGGTCGGCTTCTTCTTAGGTCCCGATCATCAAGTCCGCTAGCTTCAGCACGACGCCCAGGATGGCCAAGCCCCCGATCAGCCACCGGGTTTGTGCGGCCAGGGCCTGGTGCAAGCTGACCTCCAGCTGACTGATGCGCTCCTGAAGGCGGGCGTCCACCTCCCTGATCTGCAGCTCGACGCCTTTGATCTCCTTCTGCAATCGCGCCTCCACCTCCCTGATCTGCAGCTCGACACCTTTGATCTCCTTCTGCAATCGCGCCTCCACCTCCTGGATCTGTAGCTCGACGCCTTTGATCTCCTTCTGCAAGTGCAGTTCAGTTTCGCGCACATGGCCCTGCGTAGCCAGATCATTGATCTGCGGGAAGCGCGCCTCAAGCGCATCAAAGGCCTGGGCAATCACCTCGGCACGTTCCTCATCAGTCGAGGTGTGTTTGAGCTTGGTGTACAGGTCAAAGGCGGCGCTCATTAGCGGTTGCTCCGGTCACGGGCTTGAGGCATCAGGCACAAGGGAGATGTCTTCATCAAGGGCGTCGGCATGGTGCCCTAGACTCGACGCTGTCTCGAGACGCGGTTGGGTTGGTCGCGAAACTCGATGATCTCTTCAGCCCACTCGGTCCCGGGGCCCCTCGGCAGGAGAATACTGGAATTTCAGCAGGTGGATAAGGATTCGACGCAGCACGGACCGCAGGGCAAGCTCTGGCTCCCTCCCCATGTCGGCCTTGATCATCGGTTCATCCACCTGACTCGCTGCTCTTCTGTGTGGCAACACAAGTTTATGATTTTATTAGGAAAAGAGCGCATTGGTTGACCAAGTCACTGGACTTTCGGTGAAGCGATGATCAAGGTCTTGGATAACGTCGGCGAGGATCAGGTGCCACCCGTGTTGGTAGGGAACGCTCGTACCTCATAGCGATCGATCCGATCCGAGACAGCGCGCGCATCGACCAGGGTGCTGTCTCACAAACAGCTGATCGTCACCTCGTAGACCCCTCCGATCACGACCCACTCGTCCTCGCCCTTGAGCATCCCTGGCAGCAGGCTGTTGTAGAAGAAGACCTTCGGCAGCGGGATGCGGGTCTCGAGGATGTAGTCGCCGAACTCACAGGCCCGCTCGCGATCGCTCGTGAAGCTGTTCAGGTTGTTCAGCAGCACCCGCCGCGGGTGGCCGTTGAACGGGCTGGTCGAAACGCCTTCGAGGTCGTCGAACAGATCATGCTCGCCGATCCGGTTGATGCCGCGGTAGAGCGTCAGATGGGTCCGGTTCGGATGCTGGCGGCCCAGCTCGTACTGACAATAGGTATAGAGCAGATCGAGCTGGGCCTCGAGGGCGTTGGTCGCATAGAGCCCCTTCGCGCCCTGGGCCAGATAGTGGTGGTAGGCATCCCCATCGCTGTCATCGAGCGCACCGGCATGGTAGCGGGCGAGCAGCCCGAACCGGGTCTCGACCCAGTGCTTGAGCACGGCGCCCTCGCGCCCGTCGGCGTCGAAGGACCAGCCGCGCACCATCCGGAGATAGTTGGCGTTGCGCCGATACTTCTTGACCCGCTCCGGTGACAGGCCGGCCGCCTCGAGGTCGTCCAGGCAGAAGTGGGCGGCGATGTAATCGACGAAGCGCTCGGCCCGCTCGCGCGCATCGTCGATCGGCGCCAATAGCTCGAACAGGTCCTTGTGGAAGGCGCGGATGCCGTCGATCTCCAGCGCGACCGGGTGCGCCTGATAGGTGAGCCCGCCAAGGATCACGGCCGGGAGATTGCAGCGGTTCAGCGACAAGCGTGCGCCTGCCGGAAGGGAGGGGGGTGACTGGGGCATGTCGCAGTTGGTACGCAAGCTGTCGGTAGACACACAAAGACCGGGGCCTTGTTATCTATGCTACCAACATCCCGGCTCCGGCGCTTCCCCAATTTATCGTTCTATTTCAGACCTCTAATCAGTTTTCAGGATTCTGGCACGCGCAGTGCTTCTACCCTGTCGAGCGACAACACTGTTCACCGCCCGACAGGGCATCCAACCGGGAGAATCTCATGGCACTGCGTCAATGCGCCATCTACGGCAAAGGCGGAATCGGCAAGTCGACGACGACCCAGAACCTCGTAGCCGGCCTCGCGGAGATCGGCAAGAAGGTCATGATCGTCGGCTGCGACCCCAAAGCGGACTCGACCCGCCTGATCCTGCACGCCAAGGCGCAGGAAACCATCATGCATCTGGCCGCTGAAGCCGGATCGGTCGAGGACCTTGAGCTCGAAGATGTGCTGCGCTTCGGCTATGCCGATATCAAGTGTGTCGAGTCAGGCGGACCGGAGCCGGGCGTCGGCTGCGCCGGCCGCGGCGTCATCACCGCGATCAACTTCCTCGAGGAAGAAGGCGCCTATGACGAGGACCTCGACTTCGTCTTCTATGACGTCCTCGGCGACGTCGTCTGCGGCGGCTTTGCGATGCCGATCCGCGAGAACAAGGCGCAAGAGATTTACATCGTCGTCTCCGGCGAGATGATGGCCATGTATGCGGCCAACAACATCTCCAAGGGCATCGTCAAGTATGCCAGCTCCGGTGGCGTGCGCCTCGCCGGCCTGATCTGCAACAGCCGTAACACCGACCGCGAGGACGAGCTGATCGAGAACCTCGCCGAGAAGCTCGGCACCCAGATGATCCACTTCGTGCCACGTGACAACGTCGTGCAGCGCGCCGAGATCCGCCGCATGACGGTCATCGAGTACGACCCGAGTTCGAAGCAGGCCGATGAGTATCGCGCGCTGGCGCAGAAGATCGTCGACAACCAGAAGTTCGTCGTGCCGACACCAGTGAGCATGGACGAGCTCGAGGACCTGCTGATGGAGTTCGGCATCCTCGAAGAGGAAGACGAGAGCATCGTCGGCAAGACCGCGACCGAAGAAGAGGTCTGTGCCGCCTAAGCCTCGAGAGACGATCCCGGTGTTGAAGCCTTGCTTCCCGCCCCCTCGCGCGAGGGGGCGCGGCGAAGCCAGGAGGTCACCCGGTCATCAGGCCTCGAACCCCGTTCCCAACCCTGCGTGCGTCCGCAGATTAGCGGCGACGTCAAGAGGACAGCCGACATGGCAATGACCCGCGAAGAGACCCAAGCCCTCATCCAGGAGGTCCTGGAGGTCTACCCCGAGAAGGCAAAGAAGGACCGGGCCAAGCACTTGGCCGTCAACGACCCGAGCGTCGAGCAATCGAAGAAGTGCATCACCTCCAACCGCAAATCCCAGCCCGGCGTGATGACCATCCGCGGCTGTGCCTACGCCGGCTCCAAGGGCGTGGTCTGGGGCCCGGTCAAGGACATGGTGCACATCTCGCACGGTCCGGTCGGCTGCGGTCAGTACTCGCGCGCCGGCCGGCGCAACTACTACACCGGCATGACCGGTGTGAACACCTTCGGCACGATGAACTTCACCTCCGACTTCCAGGAGAAGGACATCGTCTTCGGCGGCGACAAGAAGCTCGACAAGATGCTCGACGAGATCGAGCAGCTGTTCCCGCTCGCGAAGGGCGTCACGGTCCAGTCCGAGTGCCCGATCGGCCTGATCGGCGACGACATCGAATCGGTCTCGAAGAAGAAGACCAAGGATCTCGACAAGCCGGTGATCCCGGTCCGCTGCGAAGGCTTCCGCGGCGTCTCCCAGTCGCTCGGCCACCACATCGCCAACGACGCGATCCGTGACCACGTCGTGCACAACCGCGACAACGACAACAGCTTCGAGGTCGGCCCGTACGACGTCGCGATCATCGGCGACTACAACATCGGCGGTGACGCCTGGTCCTCGCGCATCCTGCTCGAGGAGATGGGCCTGCGCGTCGTTGCCCAGTGGTCCGGTGACGGCACCCTCTCGGAGATGGAGCTCACCCCGAAGGTCAAGCTCAACCTGATCCATTGCTACCGCTCGATGAACTACATCAGCCGCCACATGGAAGAGCGCTACGGCGTGCCGTGGATGGAATACAACCTGTTCGGGCCGACCAAGATCGCCGAATCGCTGCGCAAGATCGCCGAGTTCTTCGACGAGACCATCCAGGCCAATGCCGAGCAGGTCATCGCCAAGTACCAGGCCGAATACGATGCCGTGATCGCCAAGTACCGCCCGCGCCTGGAAGGCAAGAAGGTGATGCTCTACGTCGGCGGCCTGCGTCCGCGCCACATCGTCGGCGCCTACGAAGACCTCGGCATGGAGGTCGTCGGCACCGGCTACGAGTTCGCGCACAACGACGACTACGACCGCACGATGAAGGAGATGGCCGACTCGACGCTGCTCTACGACGACGTCACCGGCTACGAGTTCGAGGAATTCACCAAGCGCGTCAAGCCCGATCTGGTCGGCTCCGGCATCAAGGAGAAGTACATCTTCCAGAAGATGGGTGTGCCCTTCCGCCAGATGCACTCCTGGGACTACTCGGGTCCCTACCACGGCTACGACGGCTTCGCGATCTTCGCGCGCGACATGGACATGACCATCAACAACCCCTGCTGGAACAGCATGCAGGCACCTTGGCTCAAGCCCGCCGCGGGTGAGGGCGAGGCGCCGATGGCCGCCAGCGCGTGATCGCAAGACCTTAGGCTCAGTGCGAAGGCGGGTGGCGCACTCACGTCCGGCGGACGCCGTGAATCCATCCCTGGAGGCTCGGCGATCGCCATCCGGGCGATCGACGCCGCCGGACGTGAGTGCGCCACCCGCCACCCAGCCGCCACAGGGCAATCACCGAACCGTCGTAACCCTTCACTCGCCGTCAGTCCGCAGATAAGCGGCGCGGCAGGAGCACACCGATGACCCAGACCGTCGACCAAATCAAGCCCGGCTATCCCCTCTTCCTCGACGAGGACTATCAGGCCACCATCACCAACAAGCGCGAGCTCTCCGAAGAACGTGCCGACCAGGCCAAGCTCGACGAGACCTTCGAGTGGACCACCACCAAGGAATACCAAGAGCTCAACTTCGCCCGCGAGGCCCTGACCATCAACCCGGCCAAGGCCTGCCAGCCGCTCGGCGCGGTGCTCTGCGCGCTCGGCTTCGAGAAGACCCTGCCCTATGTGCACGGCTCCCAAGGCTGCGTCGCCTACTTCCGGACCTACTTCAACCGCCACTTCAAGGAGCCCATCGCCTGCGTCTCCGACTCGATGACCGAGGACGCGGCGGTGTTCGGCGGTCAGAAGAACATGTTCGACGGCCTCGAGAACGCCAAGGCCCTGTACAAGCCGGAGATGATCGCGGTCTCGACCACCTGCATGGCCGAGGTCATCGGTGACGACCTCAACGCCTTCATCGGCAACGCCAAGAAGGAAGGCCACATCCCGGCCGAGTTCCCGACCCCGTTCGCGCACACCCCGAGCTTCGTCGGCAGCCACACCACCGGCTGGGACAACATGTTCGAAGGCACGATGCGCTACTTCACCCTCAACGAGATGGAGGGTAAGGCCGTCGGCAGCAACGGCAAGATCAACCTGGTGCCGGGCTTCGAGACCTACCTCGGCAACTTCCGCGTGCTGCACCGGATGATGCAGGAGATGGGCGTCGGCTACACATTGCTCAGCGACCCGACCGATGTCCTCGACACCCCGGCCGACGGCGAGTACCGGATGTACGATGGCGGCACCAAGATCGACGAGATCAAGGACGCCCCGAACGCGATCGATACGCTGCTGCTGCAGCCCTGGCAGCTGCCGAAGACCAAGAAGTTCATCGACACCACCTGGCACCAGCCGGTCTCCAAGGTCGACATCCCGATGGGCCTGGAGTGGACCGACGACTTCCTGATGAAGGTCTCCGAGCTGACCGGCAAGGCGATCCCGGACTCGCTGGCCAAGGAGCGCGGCCGGCTGGTCGACATGATGACCGACAGCCATCAGTGGCTGCACGGCAAGAAGTTCGCGCTCTACGGCGATGCCGATTTCGTGATGGGCCTGACCAAGTTCCTGCTCGAGCTCGGTGCCGAGCCGACCCACGTCCTCTGTCACCACGCCAACAAGCGCTGGAAGAAGGCGATGGACGCGATGTTGGCCGACTCCCCTTACGGCCAGAACGCAACGGTCTATGTCAGCAAGGATCTCTGGCATCTGCGCTCGCTGTGCTTCACCGACAAGCCCGATTTCCTGATCGGCAACAGCTACGGCAAGTTCATCCAGCGCGACACGCTGAAGAAGGGCAAGGCGCACGAGGTGCCGCTGATCCGGATCGGCTTCCCGATCTTTGACCGGCACCACCTGCACCGGATGACCACGATGGGCTATGAGGGTGCGATGTACATCCTGACCACGCTGGTCAATGCCGTGCTCGAGCAGCTCGACCGCGAGACCAACGAGATGGGCGTGACCGACTTCGGTTACGACCTGGTCCGGTAAGGGCGAAGGTGGGTCCCGGCCCGACGGAGCGGTTGCATCGTCCCGTCGGGTCAGGACCTAGGATCGCGAGCTCAGGGGATCGCACGCTCAGGCGACATGCAACGCGCGCTGGGTGCCAACGGTGCCAACGGTCCCGTCGCGGCCCTGGTGCCCCGGTCAGCGGCCGCCGTGAATCCATCCCTGGAGGCTCTGCGATCGCCATCCGGGCGATCGACGCCGCTGACCGGGGCACCAGGGCCACGACTACCGCTCGAGAGAACTTGGCCGGCAGAAACCTGGCTGTAGATTCCGGTAGCGCAGCGATCCGCGTTCTACCGATAGACACCGCTGACAGCGGCATCAGGCGGTGATGACCGCCTCAGTCCGACGAGCCCTGACACCCTGCCGCTCACGACATCTACCGACGACGAAAACGAGACATAACAAGATGCCCAACGTGATGATCCGCAAGAAGGACGACGGCGGCCTGCTGTTCTACGTCGCCAAGAAGGACATGGAAGAGACCATCGCCAGCGTCGAGACCGATACCAGCGACGCCTGGGGTGGCTCCGTCGAGCTGACCGACGGCTCGCGCTGGTATATCGATCCGGTCAGCCCGCCGCCAAGCTTTCCGACCACGCTCCGTTTCAAGCGCGCCGACAGCTGATGCGGGCGCGCCAGCAGCCAGTCCCTGCGCCCCATGCGATCGCTGGGGTGCGAGCCAACCCAAACCCCGACTCCGGAGGTTAGACATGGCCTTTCAAATCATCCGCGACCTCTGCACCGCCTGCGGCGACTGCGAATCCGTCTGCCCGACCGACAGCATCACGCCGTTCAAGGGCGTCTACAAGATTGACACCAATACCTGCACCGAATGCGACGATGCCGATCCGCAGTGCCTGGACGTCTGCATGGAAGACGACTGCATCGTCCCGGCCTGACCATCAGGACGTCGATGAACAGCCGGCGCTCGAAGCCGAGGTTGTCGGGTGGCGCCTGCCGGGGGCGTGCGCAGCAAGGATGCTGCGCTCGAGCCTCCAAGGACGGATTCACGGCGTCCCCCGGCGGGCGCTACCCGGCAGCCTCGGCCACCCCGCGAGCCGAAGCCTCCGCACCACCGCTCAAGCCGAAGCATCGGCCACCCCCAAGGCCGAAACCTTCGCACCACTCAAGCCGAAGCCTCCAAAACCCCAGGCCACTTAGCTCTGCCGGCACAGAGCAGAATCCTCCGCCGCCCCCGGCCCCAATCGTCCGTGCCAACCCGGCCGGACCCCGATCAGGAGCACCCGATGACCCAAACGACCTTATCCGACGAGATCGCGCTACGCATCGGGCTTGCCGCACGCTGTCTGCCGGACACCGACGCCGCCAGGCTCCTGCGCGTGCTCGCCGATGCAGTCGGACTGCCACCGACCGCGGCCAAGCTCGACGGCCTGACCGTCAAGGCCCTGAAGCAGGCCGCCGACGGCGAGCTCGCAGATGTCGACAACGCCTCGCTCAAGGACGCACTCGCCCATCTCAAAGGCCAGGGCGCGAGCGAGATCGAGCCGGCCCCCGCGCCCGAGTCATACACCGACGGCGAGCTGCCGGACTCCATTCGGGTCGCCTGCGCCTCGAACGGCGGCGAGCTTCTCGATGGGCACTTCGGCTCCTGCCGGCGCTTTCTCGTCTATCAAGTCGCCGCGCACGGCTTCAAGCTCATCGACTGCCGCGAAATCGATCCCACGTCAGGCGCGATGCAGGATGACAAGAACGCCTATCGCGCCTCCTTGATCGCCGACTGCCAGATCCTCTACGTCGCCTCGATCGGCGGCCCCGCCGCGGCCAAGGTCGTCAAGCAGGACGTGCACCCGATCAAGCGGCCGCAGATGGGCAACGCCCGCGAGCACATCGCGGAGCTGGCCGCGACCCTGGCCGATAAGACACCGCCCTGGCTCGCGAAGATCATGGGCGCCGCAACCGACGCGCGCGTCCGCTTCGAGCGCACGGCCGAGGAGAGCTGATCCCGCTGCAGATCGCAAGACGAAACCGAGTCGACAGCATGATGACGACCGACTTCCTCGACCGGATCGAGGCCATCATCCGCCGGGCCGGCCTCAGCAACGACGCGGTCGCGGCATTGCGCGAGGCCCTGCCCGAGCATCACTTCACCTATTGCCTGGATGACGACATCAGTGCCGGCATCGAGCCGGTGCGTCAATGCGAGGGCTTCAACCTCTATCTGATCGACGCCAGCGAGCACTGCCTGCGCTTCACCCGCGATCTCGACAGCGCGACCGGCCTGGTGCTGGCCGAGCTCAGCGACGACGACTGAGCCAGCCACCTAGGCGACGCTGAGCCCGCCAAGCCGCGAAGGCGCTGATTCGCACCTCACTGCTATCTATGGTTCAATCGACCGGATCAGGTCTGATTCGGTGCTCATGTGTCGTCGTCTAGCCTCTCCCCTGCCGAACGCGCGCTGCATGGATTCATTCTGACGCATCCAGGGCTCCCCCTCGCTGCACTCGCCGCCGCCTATGGCCTACCAGAGACGTGCTGTGCTGAGCTTTGCGCCAACCTGGATGCGGCCGACTGGCTCCGGCAGGACGACAACGCAGGCTGGTGGGCGCGTTCCGGCATCGAGCACGACACCCCTGCGTCGCTAACGCTGCATGACACGACAGCCCCGCTCAGCCTGCTGTTCGAGCAGTCCCTCGACGGGATGTTCTTCATGCTGCTCGACGAGCCACTGCGCTGGGACGAGGACATCGACAAGGAGCAGGCCCTCGATCACGCCTTCCAGCGCCAGCGGGTGACGCAGGTCAACGAGGCGATGTGCAGGCAATACGCCGCCCGGCCGGAACAGCTGCTCGGCCTGAGCCCGGCCGAATTCTTCGGGCACGATCTCGCCGAAGGCCGCCGCCTGTGGCGGCAGCTGTTCGATACCGGCCGCCTGCATACAGAGAGCGAAGAGCGGCGTTTCGACGGCACGCCGATCTCGATCGAAGGCGACTATCGCTGCCTCTATGCGGCCCAGGGACGCATCATTGGTCACTTTGGCGTCCAGCGTGATGTGACCGAGCGAAAGGCCGCGTTACATCAGCTCGCGCAGAGCGAGGCCCGGCTGCGCGACCTCATCGCCTGCACCGCCGACTTCATCTGGGAAGTCGACCTGGAAGGCCGCTTCACCTACCTCTCCGGCCAGCTCGAACCCTTGCTCGGTTATCGCGAGGACGAGCTCATCGGCCAGACCCCCTTTATGCTGATGGAGCCTGTTGAGGCCGAGCGCGTCGCCGCCCTCTTTGAGCAGGCCCGCGCGCAAGGGACACCGTTCGGCAACCAGGAGAACGACCTGATCGGCAAGGATGGCAAGCGGCGCTGCTTCGCCTTCAATGGGTTCCCGATCCGCGATGAGCATGACGCGATCCTCGGCTACCGCGGCCTCAACCGCGACATCACCGCGCAAAAGCAGGCCCACGACGCCCTTCGCGCATCGGAACAGTTCCTGCGCACGGTGTTCGAGCTCTCCCCCGAGAGCATCATGATCATCGATCCGCTGACCACCCTGCCGCTGCACTTCAACCGCGTCGCCCATGAGCGGCTCGGCTACAGCGCCGAGGAGTTCGCGACCCTGCGCGTCAGTGATTATGACGCCTACGAAGACCCGGAAGCGGCTGAGCGCCATATCGAGCGGGTCCGTCGCCACGGGCGGGACGATTTCGAGACCCGCCACCGCTGCCGCGATGGCCGGCTGCTGAACATCATCGTCTCCGTGCAGACCGCCGTCTGGGAGGGCCGTGAGGTCCTGTACGCGATGTCGCGCGATGTCACCGAGCTGCGCGCCCTGAACGAGCGCCTGCTGCTCGCGACCCGCATCGGCGGCATCGGCATCTGGGAATGGACGATCGGCAGCAATAGCTTGGCCACGAACGAGCAGATGGAGGCGCTCTATGGCATGCCGCTGGAGGGCGATCAGCAGGCGTATTCGCGCTGGCTGCGGGCCCTGCATCCGGCGGACCGTCCACGTATCGAACAGCAGGTCGCCCAGGCGCTGAACGCCAACATCGAGTTCGATGCCGAATTCCGCATCCTGCGCGGTGACGAGACCCGCTGGCTGCGCGCCGCCGCCCGCATCGTCCGCGATCCCCACGGCCAGCCGACCAAGATGGTCGGCGTGAACTGGGACATCACCGATGCGCGCCGGGCACGGGAGCGCATCGCCCGCAGCGAGGCGCAGTTCCGCGGCGCCTTCGAGATCGCCCCCAACGGCATGGCCCTGGTCGATGCGAGCGGCCACTGGCTTCAGGTCAATCAAGCCCTCTGCACGATCCTCGGCTACACCGCCGAGGAACTGCTCGCGCTCGACTTTCAGTCGATCTCCGACCCGGAGGGGTTGAACGAGGACCTGGGCTATCTGGACGCGCTGCTCTCGGGCCGAACCGACGAGGTCCGCTTCGAGAAATACTATATCCACAAGGATGGCCATCGCATCCCCGTGCTGCTGAGCGCCTCGGCGGTGCGCGACGAGCAGGGCGAGCTCTCGTTCACGGTCGCGCATGTGCTCGACCTGACCGAGCGGCGCGCCAGCGAGGCCGCGATGCTGGCCACCAAGGAGGCCGCCGAGGCGGCCAACCGCGCCAAGAGCGAATTCCTGGCCAACATGAGCCATGAGATCCGCACCCCGCTCAATGCGATGATCGGGCTGACGGACCTGACCCTCGGCACCGCGCTCGACGCCCAGCAGCGCGATTACCTGGAGAAGGTCCGCCAAAGCTCGGGCGCGCTGCTGAGCATCCTCAACGATATCCTCGACTACTCCAAGATCGAAGCGGGTCAGGTCGAGCTCGATCCGCGACCGTTTCGGCTCCGCGACCTGCTCGATCAGCTCACCGCGCTGTTCCAGGCCGCGGTCGAGGCGAAAGGCCTGGAGCTGGTCTATCGCATCGCGCCGGAGGTGCCGCGGGAGCTCATCGGCGACCCGATGCGCTTGGGACAGGTGCTGAACAACCTCGTCGGCAATGCCGTCAAGTTCACCGAGCAGGGTCATGTCGCGCTCGTCATCGCGGTCGAAGACGAGCGCGAAGGCCAAGTCAGGCTGCGCTTCGCCGTGCAAGATACCGGCATCGGCATCGCCCCCGGCACCGCCGAAGACCTGTTCAACGCCTTCACCCAGGCCGACGGCTCGATCACCCGCCGCTATGGCGGCACCGGCCTGGGACTCAGCATCAGCCAGCGGCTGGTCTCGATGATGGGCGGGCGCATCGAGGTCGAGAGCCGCGAGGGCCAAGGCAGCCGCTTCCATTTCGACGCCTGGTTCCCGCTCCCCCAGGGGACGACGCCCCGTATCGGCGCGCCTCCGCCCGAGCTCGCCCAAGCGCGTATCCTGCTGATCGACAAGGAGCCGCTCACCCGCGATATGCTCAGCGCGTTGCTTGACTCTTGGCAGATTCCGTTGGTCGTGGCCGACGGTTGCGCCGAGGCCCATCAGCGCATCGCCAGCGCCGCGGCGGCCGGCTCGCCGATCGAGCTGGTGCTGCTCGACGCCAAGCATTGCCTGAATTGCCATACCTGTCCGACCGCAACCGCGCCGATTCCCAGTGGTGGCGCGCAACCGCCACGCACCTTCGGCCATCTCGCGACACCGCTGGTGCTGATGGTGACCAACCTCGAGCAGACCCAACTGCTCGCGCGTGCCCCCGCCAGCGAGCTGCCGCCCTTCCTGACCAAACCGGTCACGCCGGCCGCGCTGTTCGAGGCCATCGCCAGCCTGCCCCGGACGGCCCCCGTGCAGCCTGCCGCCAGCAGCTCTGCCCCCAATCCTGCTTCCTGCCCTGCCCCGAACGCAGCCGAGCCCGAGCACCCGCTCGACGAGACCGCCCTGCGGGGGCTGCGCATCCTCGTCGCCGAGGACAACGCGATCAATCAGATCGTGATCCAGGCATTGCTGCAGCGCTTCGGCGCCCAAGTGCTCATCGCGGAGAACGGCCGCGAAGCGGTCGAGCTTGCGTTGCAGCATGCGCCCGATGCGGTGCTGATGGATCTGCAGATGCCAGAGATGGACGGCCTCGAGGCGACGACCCGCATCCGCGCCCAACACCCGAGGCTGCCGATCATCGCCTTGACCGCCGCCGCCCTCGAGCGCGATCAGGCGCGCTGCCTGGCCGCGGGCATGAACGCCCACCTCGCCAAGCCCGCCTCCCCGGCGCAGCTCCTCGCGACACTGCAACCTTGGGTCCGCCCTGCACCCGCGCGGGCCGAGGCGGCTCAGGATACCGCAACCGCGCAAACGCCCGCGCTCGACCCGCAAGCGCTTTCCGAGCTGCGCCGCGCGATCAGGCACAATGACTATGTTGCGCCCGAGTTGCTCGCCCGCCTGCGCCCGCAAACCGACCCCGCGGCGCAAGCCCGACTGTCCCGCATCGAGGAGGCCCTTGCCCGCTTCGATTATGATGCAGCCGCTCGGGTCCTTGACGAGCTGCCCGCCGCAGCCTCACCGATTCCAGTCACCACGCCACAATCGGATGTGCCGCCAGCGAACCAGAACTAGATGTCTACCACGGCCTCTGTGCTCATCGTCGATAACACCCCGGCAAACATCCAATTGCTTGCCGAGGCGCTCAAAGCGGACTATCGGGTGCGCGTCGCCACCCAAGGGACCAAGGCGCTCGAGATCGCACGCTCCGTCGACCCCCCGGATCTGATCCTGCTCGATGTGATGATGCCCGGCATGGATGGCTATCAGGTCTGCCAACAGCTCAAGGCCGATCTGGCCACGAGCAGTATCCCGGTGATCTTCGTCACCGCCAAGAGCAGCATCGAGGATGAGGCCTTTGGCCTCGATGTCGGCGCGGTCGACTACATCAACAAACCATTCCACATTCCGGTCGTGCGCGCACGGGTCAAGACGCACCTCAGCCTGAAGCTGAAAACCGACCTGCTCGAGAACCTGGCTCAACTGGACGGCCTGACCAATATCCCGAACCGACGCCGATTCGACCTGTTGTTCGAGCAAGAATGGGCGCGTCTAGGCCGCGATCAGCAACCCCTCGCCCTGGCGATGATCGACGTCGATCACTTCAAGGCCTATAACGACCATTACGGCCATGGCGCCGGCGACAATTGCCTCCGCCAGGTCGCCGCAGTCTTGCGACGGGCGTTGCACCGACCCGCCGATCTGGTCGCCCGCTATGGGGGGGAGGAATTCGTATTGATGCTGCCCAATACCGACGCCCAAGGCGGCTGCACCATCGCCGAGCGCGCACGGCACGCGGTCGCTGAGGCCGCGTTACCCCACGCCTATTCGCAGACCGCGGACCATGTCACCGTCAGCATTGGGGTTGCGGCTGCCGCGGCCCCAATCGGTGACCGCGCGCGGTTACTCGAGGCCGCCGATCAGGCCCTTTATCAAGCCAAGCGCGACGGACGCAACCGTTGCCGCCAGGCCCGCTGCGCGGGCGTGCCGAGCACGCCCGTTCAGACAGATGGCGTCGAGCCCGAGCTGGAGCCCTGATGCGCAGCCGCCGGCTAGGCGGTCGCCGCGCTCGCCCTCGCGGTATCGAGTTGGAAGAAGGTGATCAGTTGGTTGAGATCGTCGGCGAGCTCAGTGAGCGACCCTGCGGCATCGCTGTTCTGCTTCACCATCGTGACGTTCTCTTGGGTCACCTGATCCATGTTCGCGATCGCCGCGTTGATCTCGTTGATGCCAATGGTCTGCTCTTCGCTCGCTGACGTGATCTCGGTGATCCGCTCGGTGAGTGCCGCGACCGACCCGACGATCTTGTCGAGCAGGTCGCCGGCGTTCTCGACATGTTCGTTTCCGGCCTTGACCTGCGCCATGCTCTCCTGATTCAGGGCCCTGATCTCCTTCGACGCCTCCGACGAGCGACGCGCCAGCGAGCGCACCTCCTCGGCAACGACCGCAAATCCCCGGCCCGCCTCGCCTGCGCGCGAGGCCTCGACCGCCGCGTTGATCGCGAGCAGGTTGGTCTGCGACGCGATCTCATCGATCAGATGGCTGATGTGCGCGATCTTTTCGGACGAGGCGCTGATCAGCGTCATCGACTCGACCGCCTCCTTCATGACCTGCCGCCCCTGCAGCGCGACCTCCTTCGCCTTGAGCGAGACCTCGTTCACCATGCGCGCGCTGCTCGTATTCTGCTCGACGGTCGCGGTGATCTGCTCCATCGCCGAGGCCGTCTGCGCCAGACTCGACGACTGATTCTCGGTCCGCCGTGACAGATCGAGGCTCGCAGACGAGATGCCGTCCGCGGAATCCTTCACCGAGGTCGAGGCCAGCTGGATCTCGGCAACGATGCGCTCGAGCCGGGCAATGGTATTGTTGACCGCCTGTTTGATGTCATCGAAAACGCCCTCGTACCGCTCCCTGACCTCGTCGGTCAGGTCGCCCTCGGACAGCTTCTCGAGGACGCGGATCGATTCCTTCAACGGATCGCTGATCGTCTCCATCAACCCATTCATATTGGTGACCAGCTCTTGGTACTCGCCCTCGAAGCCATCGCTCTCGATGCGCTCATCGAGATTGCCGTGCGAGGCGCTCTCGACCAGCATCCTGATCCGCTCGATCGTCAGCGCGACCATCCTCTTGTTGCGCGCATCGGCCTCATCCTTTTCTTTCAAGAAATCGATCGCCCGATTGATGCCGTCGACGCTGTGAGAAAACATGCCGAGCATCCCCTCTTGACGGATCTTGCGATAATAGCGGCCTTCGCTCGCCGCCTGCATCGCCAAGAGCGATTCGCGCACGAACGCATCGCAGATGTCGATCGCGCCATTGACATTATCCGAGAGCCGGCGCAATGCGTCCTCTTCATCGAGATTGATGACGCGCGCCTCGAAATCGCCCGACCTGATCCGCGCGCACACCTCAGTGGTCTCGCGTAAGAATCCACTGAGGCGGGCGTGCGCCCGCAGCGCGAACACGAGCACCCCGGTCGCCAGGGCCACGAAACCGATCGGCGCGTAGATCAGGCCGTGAGCGACCGCCGTGTACAACGCAAAGAGCGCGAGCACCCCCCAGAGCAGAGCCAGCGTCAGTTTGAGCCTAGAGAGCGAGGACAAACTCGTCATAATCGACACCCTTCTCTTGTAGTATTGCGTGCAGCCGTTGATCGCTATTCTGCAAGCCGGTCTTGCGGTCGCTCGCTTTGCGCTCCTCGGCTAACAAGGTCGCATAGAGTGCCTTGATCGCTTTGACAGCGGCGTCCGTCGGCTTTCGCCGGTTGGAGTGATAGCCGGTGATCTTACCGTTGGCATCGAAGCTCGGCGTCACATGCGCCAAGACCCAATAATGATCCCCCTCTTTTCCGCGATTCACAACATAAGCGAAGATCTCTCGCCCCGACTCGATCCGTTCCCAAAACAGCTTGAAGACACATCTCGGCATCTCGGGATGCCGCAGGATGCTGTGCGGCGCGCCGATGATCTCTTTCGTGCTGTAGTCGGCGATATTGCAGAATACATCGTTACCATAGGTGATATGGCCTTTGAGATTGGTCTTGCTGACGATGATCTCATCATCGGTCATCACCCTTTCCTTACCGGAGAGATAGAGTTCTTTCGCCATCGGTTCCCCCGCTCGATTTGACATTGATCATCGGTGCACCCCAGCCTCGGTGCAACCAGCCTCGGTGCAACCAGCGCAGCGCCCGCCATCGTGCAGCTTACCCCCTCACTCGCATCGCGCCCGACTGACGCAGGGCATGCACAGCTTAGCCCAGCGCACCGGAGCAAGCAGGACAGCGACACCGACTCAGACCCACCCTTGTCGGCTTGAGCTTGTCGCAACTGCGACAAGACCTCTCCAGCAACAAAAAAACCATATCTCTTTCAATGAGCTAAAAAGATTTGGCAACAGGCCCAGGATTTGCTTCGAAGCATCGATGACGATTCGCAATCGATAACCTGTTCGGAGCCAAACCATGTGGGACTACTCGGAGACCGTCAAAGAGCACTTTTTCAATCCGCGCAACGCCGGCGCCGTCGCCGAGGCCAATGCGATCGGTGAGGTCGGCTCGCTCTCTTGTGGCGACGCGCTGCGCTTGACCCTCAAGGTCGATCCCGAGACCGAGACCATCCAGGATGCCGGCTTCCAGACCTTCGGCTGCGGCTCGGCGATCGCATCGAGCTCGGCGCTGACCGAGCTCATCAAGGGTATGACCCTCGAGCAGGCGCTCGGGGTCAGCAACCAGGACATCGCCGATTACCTCGACGGGCTGCCGCCCGAGAAGATGCACTGCTCGGTGATGGGCCGCGAGGCCCTGCAGGCAGCCGTGGCCAACTACCGCGGCGAGGTCTGGACCGATGATCACGAAGAGGGCGCGATGGTCTGCAAGTGCTTCGCCGTCGACGAGGTGCTGATCGAAGAGACCATCCGCGCGAACGCTCTCAGCTCGGTCGAGGAGGTGACCCACTACACCAAGGCCGGCGGCGGCTGCTCGGCCTGCCACGAGGGCATCGAGGAGGTCCTCGCCCGCGTCCTCACCGAGCAGGGGCGCGCGTTTCGGCCCACTGCCGCGCCGGCTCAAGCGCCCGAGCGCCAGCGCCTCGCCGTTGGGATGCCGGTCATGCCGACACGCAAGCAAGCGTCGGCGCCGGCCGACCAGGCAGCGAGCGGCCCGGCGACTGCTGCAGCCTTCGCGCAGACGGCTGCCGAATCCAGTGCCCAGCCGACAGCGAGCGCGGCAACAGAGCCGACGGGGCGCGCAACCGCCGCCACATCGGCGGCGGCGAGCGCAGCGTCGAGCTCCGATGATGCGGCAGAGGCCAAGCCCAAGCTCAGCAATCTGGCGCGCATCCGCCGCATCGAGCAGACCATCGAGGCGATCCGACCGAATCTGCAGCGCGACCACGGCGATGTCGAGCTGATCGATATCGACGGCAAGGACATCTTCGTCAAGATGACCGGCGCCTGCTCCGGCTGCCAGCTCGCCTCGGTCACCCTCGGCGGGATTCAGGAGCGCATCTGCGAGGACCTCGGCGAGCTGGTCCGGGTGCTGCCGGCGCAGGCGATGGCCAAGAGCGCCTAAACAGCTCAGCGCCTGAACAGCTCAGCGCCTGAACAGCTCAGCGCCTGAACACCTCAGCGTCTGAGCGCCCGGTGCCACCGATACAGCGGCCGAGCAACGGCCGCAGCCCGAGTTGCTGCGCCGGCGGAGTGTCGACGCGAGGATGACAGCGACTCACCTGCCATCGCGCGGCCCGACCCATCGATCGTCCCCGGGGCGGCTGTCGCGGCGCCGCCTCGGCCCCGGTGACCGGAGGCATCTGGATCAGGCCTCTGGATCAGGCGTCCGGTTCCGGGTGACTCGAGCCTTCGGACCCCTGACGGAATCGCTCGTTCAGACGTTTCAATCCGTGGCTTGCGCGATTCAAGCAGCCGTTTTGATAGCAGCTCTTAACAAGAGACCAACAAGAGACCAGTCATCATGCCCAGCGATCAGACCCCAGGCATCTATCTCGACAACAACGCCACCACGATGGTGGCGCCCGAGGTCGTCGACGCGATGCTGCCCTACTTCACCGAGCAGTTTGGCAACGCTTCTTCAATGCATCAGTTCGGCGACCGCGTCGGGCGTGCGCTCAAGACCGCGCGCCAGCAGGTCCAGACCCTGCTCGGCGCCGAGCTCGACTCCGAGATCATCTTCACCTCCTGCGGCACCGAGTCCGATTCGACCGCGATCCTCTCGGCATTGAAGGCGCAGCCCGATCGGCGCGAGCTCATCACCACCGTCATCGAGCATCCCGCGGTGCTCAGCCTCTGCGAGCACCTGGAGAAGGACGGCTACCAGGTCCATTACCTGAGCGTCGACGAGAAGGGACGGCTCGATCTCGATCAGTACCGGGCGGTGCTGAGCGAGCGCGTCGCGATCGTCTCGGTGATGTGGGCCAACAACGAGACCGGCACCCTGTTCCCGGTCGAG
Source organism: Halochromatium glycolicum (assembly GCF_016584085.1). GTDB lineage: Bacteria > Pseudomonadota > Gammaproteobacteria > Chromatiales > Chromatiaceae > Lamprobacter > Lamprobacter glycolicus. The sequence continues at coordinate 135,369 of NZ_NRSJ01000006.1, forward strand.
GCGATGGCCGAGATGGCGAGAGCGGCCGGCGTGATGTTCCACACCGACGCGGTGCAGGCGGTCGGCAAGGTGCCGATGGACCTGAAGACCACCGCGATCGACATGCTCTCGCTCTCGGGCCATAAACTGCACGCGCCCAAGGGCATCGGCGTGCTCTACCTGCGCCGCGGCACCCGCTTCCGGCCGCTGCTGCGCGGCGGCCATCAGGAGCGTGGCCGCCGCGCCGGCACCGAGAACAGCGCCTCGATCGTTGCGCTCGGCAAGGCCTGTGAACTCGCGCAAGCCCATCTGGAGACCGAGCGCAGGCAGGTGGCCGCGCTGCGCGACCAGCTCGAGCAGCGCCTCCTCGAGGCGGTCCCGAACAGCTTCGTCACCGGCGATCCCGGCAACCGGCTCCCGAACACCAGCAACATCGCCTTCGAGTTCATCGAGGGCGAGGCGATCCTGCTGCTGCTGAACAAGCTCGGTATCGCCGCCTCCAGCGGCTCGGCCTGCACCTCGGGCTCGCTCGAGCCGAGCCATGTGATGCGTGCGATGGGCATCCCGTACACCGCCGCGCATGGCACCACCCGTTTCTCGCTCTCGCGCTACACGACGCCTGCCGAGATCGAGCGGGTGGTCGCGGCGGTGCCGCCCGTCGTCGCGCAGCTGCGCAAGCTCTCGCCGTACTGGGAGCAGGACCGGCCCGCGGTTGACACCGATGGTCAGCCAACCGATTTTCAGCCGGTCTATGCATGAGGCCGTCGGGCCCCGTTGGGGTCCATCTCAAGAGGTCTCTAGAACGCAACATGAAATCTGCTACCATCCGGGTTATAAGGCATCGGATGTCCGGCACTCAGCCGCCGCGAGGCGACCTCGGCCGAGTGGCTTTCGAGCTGCGCCCTGGCCACTGCCAATGCAGCCCTCCCGGTATCCAAGGCGATCGGCCGACGACGATGGACAACGACCGGAGCAGCCACCTATGGGCTTGCCAACCAAGAAACTGGATCAAATCCAGCCGGGGATGGTGCTCGAGGCCGACCTCTACGACCCCAATGGCCTCGTGCTGCTGCGGGCAGGCACCCTGATCAATGAACGCAGTATTCGGGCGCTCAAGTGTTGGGGCATTACCGAAGCGCCGGTGAGCCTCTCAGGCGCCCCGGACACCGCAACGGCAGCAAGACACCGCTCTCATGAGGCTCTCAGCGAGATGCTTGACAACCAGTTCGCGCTCAGCAACCGCGAGCATCCGGCGGTTCAAGCACTCTATGAGATCTGTCTCGAGCGCGCCCTGCAGCAGCACTAGGCCGTGGCGATGCAGCCAAGCGGGGAGCGATTGCTCGAGCGGCTCAGCGAGCTGCCTTCACTCCCGGCGATCTACCATCAAGCGCGCGATGCGCTCGAAAGACCCGACGGCTCATTAGACGCAGTCGCATCCGTCCTGGAGACGGATACGGCGCTCAGCGCCCGAATCCTCCGTGTCGCGAACAGCGCCCTCTACGGGCTCATCGCCAAGGTCGACAGCCTGCCGCGCGCGTTGACGATGATTGGAACCGAAGAGGTCCACCGGATCATACTCGCAACCAGTGTCGTCTCGGTCTTCCGCGATATCCCGCTCGGCGCGGTCTCGATGCGGTCGTTCTGGGAGCACAGCATCGCAACCGGCGTCGCCAGCCGTGCGATTGCTCGTCGGCTCGGGCAGACCGGCGCTGAACGCTTCTATCTCGCGGGCCTGCTCCACGACATCGGCCGACTCCCGCTCTATCTCCTCGAGCCGGAGACGATGGGCCAGGCACTCCAGGCGCATCGCGAGCATCGCGCCGACCTGCAGACGCTCGAGACACAGATGCTCGGCACCACGCACACCGAGGTCGGCGCAGCGCTGCTGACACAGTGGCAGATCCCGGCCGTCTATTGCGAGGCCGCCGGCCGTCACCACGATCTCGGCGAGGACGACTATCGCCTTGAGACCAGCGCTACGCACGTCGCCGACATCATCGCCAACAGTCTCCGCATCGGGACCAGTGGGACCCGCGCCGTCCCGGTCCTCAGTGAGACACATTGGCGGCGCACCGGGCTGGAGGTCGATGACCTTCGCCCAGTCGTCGAGCTGACACTGAGGACGACCCAGGATGTCGTCTCTGCCTTTCTCGAGCTCTGAATGCCCCTTTGCCCGATCCGCTGTTGTATCCCGTGACCGAGACACCGACCGCGGCGCCCACGGCGACGCCGTATCACCAGCCGCTTGCGCTCGATGTGCTGCGCGAAGCGATCGGCCGTTTCGACAGCTGTACGACCGCGCCCGAGACCCTGCGCGAGCTCCAGTCGACCTCCCGCTTGCTGATCCCGCAGGCGCGCTGCGGCGTCATGCTGCGACAGCGCGATGGCTGCCTCGAGCTCGCCTGCGAGCGAGCCGATCCAACCGAGCCTGCTGCCAAGGCCCTGTCCACAGACGCCGAGCAGGGAATCGAGTCCGGCTGGGTCGGCCTCGCGATCAAGCAGGGCCTGTACCGAACCGATCGGCAGGGCGAGGTCTGGCTGTTCATCAAATTGGCCTCACCTCGCTTCGTTCACGGCGTCGCCTTCTGGATCGCATCGAGCATCCCGGAATCGCTTCATCAAGCGCTCGGTGCGCTCGCCGATCTCGCGGCCCTGAGACTCGACCGCTTAGCAGAGCCGGGCGCGAGCGTGCTCGCTCCCCAGCCGAATCAGGACGAGCAGCGATTCGCCGCGAACGGATTCCCTGCAGCTGCCGCCGATCCGCTCACTGGATTGGCACCACGGGCGCAGTTCCTCGAGGCGCTGAAACAGGCGTTCCAGGGGGATTTCATCGGCCACAGCGTCGGTGTCATGCTGCTTGATATCGACGGATTCCACCGCGTCAATCGTGAGCTGGGCTGCGTCGTCGGCGATCAGGTGCTGCGCAGTCTCGCCCACCGGCTGGAGACGACCTTGCGCTCGCCCTACGTCCTGCAGGCGCTCGGCAGCGTCTCGAGCGACCTCTGTCTCGCCCGCACCGGCGCCGATGAGCTGGGAGTGGCCATCGGCCACCTGCGTGATCCGGATCGGCTGCTGCAAGCGGCCGCCGAGCTCCAACAGCACCTCGCCGAAGGCTTCTATCAAGGGGCTCACCGACTCTACCTCTCGGTCAGTATCGGCTTGGCCGCGGCCAGACCAAGCGGCGAAGAGGTTGGCGCTGAAACCCTGCTGCGCCGTGCTGATGCAGCACTCAAGCGCGCGAAGTCGCTGGGCCGCAACCGCGCCATCCTCTACGACCCGGCCTGGGGAGAGTCCGTCTCACCGCATCTGCGCACCGAGTCCCTGCTGCACGAAGCGCTCCAGCGCAGCCTGTTCCGGCTCCACTTCCAACCGCTCTTCCGCATCGCCGACATGCAGCTCGCCGGCGCTGAGGTGCTGCTACGGCTCAGTACCAGCGATGGAACGCCGGTCCCGCCCTCCAGTTTCATCCCGGTTGCCGAGAGCACGGGACAGATCGCGGAGATCAGCGCCTGGGTGCTGCGCCGGCTCTGTCAGCAGATCCGCGCTTGGGACCATCAGGGACCCAGCTCGCTTCCGTTCGCGCTCAACCTGTCAGCGATCGAGCTCAGCCAGGAGGACCTCGCTCAGCGGTTACACAAGATCCTGTCCCAGGAAGGGATCGCGCCCTCGCGGGTGCACCTGGAGGTCACCGAGACCGCGATCGCCCGCAACGAGGCCCAGGCGCGCGACAATATCAGCGCGCTGCGCACGGCGGGCTTCGAGGTCTGGCTCGACGACTTCGGAACCGGCTATTCGTCGCTCAAGCTGGTGAAGGACCTGCCCTTCTCGGGGATCAAGATCGACCGGGAGTTCGTGATGGACCTGACCGCGCAGACAAGCACCGCCGTCATCGCCGAGAGCATCATCGCGATGGCCAGCAACCTCGACTTTCAGGTCGTCGCCGAAGGGATCGAGGAGCCGGAGCAGCTCGAATTCCTGCGCGCTCGGCACTGTGAGATCGGGCAAGGGTTCCACCTCGGACGCCCGGTCTGCGCCAGCGACTTCGAACGCCTCTACCTGAGCAAGACCCAACCCCAACCCCGACCCGAGCAAGACCCAACGCCGACCTGAATGGCACCGCCGATCGGCGCCCGAGCGATCGCAGCGCGCTCAGGACGTCAACCATGGGGCCCCTGTTCTGTGATCCGCTCCACATTCCGAGCGCGGGCCGCCGGACCGCTCGGCCAGCATCCGCTACACTTTTAGCCGATCAGGCGAACTCTTTGCAGCCGACCGAACGACCCTGACCCGACCGTCGTGTGCGGTTTCCGGACCAACCGAAGGGCCTCGTGCAAACGGCCCATGACTAGGCTTGCGCCCGCAACGCTCCACCTCGTCAGGCTCGACACGCCGAGGCTCGGCCGCGGTCGCGCGAATCGCACTCGAGCCGCAGGCTACGCTTGCTCGGCGCGACGTCTCGCCGCTCGCGGGCGGATTCACGGCGCCGGGTCGCTTCGGGACAGCATCCGATCTGCCAACATATCCGGGTACTCACGTGAGCAATGACGAAGGCGCAACCATCATCGTCGTCGAGGATGACACGCGCATGGGGCTCGCGCTCCAGCGCAACCTGAAACGGGCCGGCTATCAGGTCGTGCATGTCGACAGCGGCCAGGCGCTGCGCCACGCCTATCGCCGCACCCAGGCGCAGCTCGTGCTGCTGGACCTCAACCTCGGCGCCGAGGACGGGATCGACCTCGCGCGCGAGCTGATCGCGACCACCTCCGCCGCGGTGATCATCATCACCGGTCGTCAAGAGCTCCAGGATCGGATCGACGGGCTCGACGCCGGTGCCGACGACTACATCGTCAAGCCCTTCGTGATCGACGAGGTCCTCGCCCGCATCCGCGCGGTGCTGCGTCGGCGCGCGATCGAGAGCGACCCGGCCGAGACCATCGTGCTCGGTCCATTCCAGCTCGACACGATCAACCAGACCCTCGATCGCAACGGCGGTCAGGACGCCTGCTTGACGCTGACGGGCACCGAGACCCGCATACTCGGTATCCTGCTTCGCCAATACGGCCGCGCCATCAGTCGGGATCGGCTCAGCAGCCGCGGCGCCGTCGACGCATCGGACCGCAGCATCGATGTCCACATCGGCAATATCCGCCGCAAGCTGCGTGAAGCAGCGATGGACGAGCTCGTGATCACGCCCGTACGGGGCTTTGGCTACCGCTTACGCTACGAGCCGCTGGAGCCCGACGCCGACCACGACGATTAGACCACCTCCGCGCGCCAGCAGAACGGATTCCCGCCTCCGGCGCCACCTTCCGCAGCGGCTTCAGGGAGCAAGCGCAATCTGTGACCCACTCGACGTTTTAACGAGCCGCCCCCTTCAGCGCACCCCGTCCTTAACAAGTCTTTACCAAGGACGCTGGTCTACAGGTGTAGCCTACATCATGCGCGGCTTAGCCGTCGGACCCGCCTGCTGAGATTTTCGCCCATGATGCGTTGACATTTCGCAAAGGGGGTCAAGAGGCAACGACCAAGCGTCGTTACACCCACCATCTGTCTTGCTCTTGCAACTGGCAATCCTATTGATCATAGGGTCCCACCATCATGGTCTCAGAAATGAAAATGAAAACCCGGCTCATCCTCGCCTTCGGCGTCATGATCCTATTCATCATAGCAGTCGGTGCCGTCGGCATCCTCAACGTCAATAGCCTGAAGAACAGCGTCGACGACATCGCGAACGATAAGTTTCCAAAGACCGTTTGGGCCAATAATCTCGTCGATGCGACCAACGCGATCTCGATGGCGATGAGCAACGCTGTCTTGTTCGAAGACCCGAGGCAAAGACTGCAACAGCTCGACGCGATTGAAGCAGAAAAGCGCAAGGCATCGAGCAATATGCAACGCCTCGAGGCATTGACTACGACCGAAGAGGGGAACGAGAAGCTCGATGCGCTAGCTGCGTCCAGGGATGAAAAGCTGCGTTACTACGAGCGCTTCATCGAGCTGGTTCGCGCGAACGAGATCGAGCAGGCTGAGGCGCTGCTGGTCGGTGAGATTCAGCAACTGCAGAGCGAATACCTCTCCAATACCGCCGCGCTGATCGAGCATGAGGAAGAGCTGATGAATCAGGCCGGCGCAGAGGCGCGTCAGCGCGCGACCATCACAACGACGATGATCGCCGTGGTCGCTGTCCTGGCACTCGTTGTCGCGATCCTGATCGCATTCGGGATCACCCGTAAGCTGATCCGGCAGCTCGGCGGCGAGCCGGCCTATGCGGCGGACCGGGTCAATGAGATTGCGGCCGGGCACCTCGATACGCCGATCGCGCTGCGCGACGGCGATGAGGCGAGCCTGCTGGCATCGTTGAAGGGTCTGCAGAATGTCCTCGATGCCTTCATCTCAGACCTGTTGACGCTGACCAAGCGGCATCAGGAAGGCTGGATCAACGAGACCATCGAGACCTCGCGCTACCCGGGTGCCTACGGCGAGATCGGCGAGAAGGTCAACCAGCTCCTTCGCGGCCATATCGACACCAAGACCCAAATGGTCGGCGTGATCACCGATTACTCACGCGGGAACTTCGCTCCCGATATGCCCCAGCTCCCCGGTGACGAGGCCAAGGTCACCGAGGCGATCGGCGCGGTCAAGCAGGGGCTGGTCAATGTCAGCCAGGAGATCAAGACCGTTGCGAGCGCGGGCTCACAGGGCAATTTCTCTGAGCGCGGCCGGGCCGATGATTACGACTTCATGTTCCGCGAGATGCTCAATGACCTGAATCAGCTGATGGAGAACTGCGAGGTCGGCTTCGTCGATGTGATGCGGGTCTCCAAGGCCATCGCCGAAGGCGATCTCACCCAGACGATCACCAAGGACTACCCGGGCGTCTTTGGCGAGACCAAGATGACGATCAATGAGACGGTGGCACGGCTGCGGGAGCTGGTCGGACAGATCCAACGCTCCGCCGAGTCGATCATGACCGCCTCGAAGGAGATCGCGTCGGGCAATGAAGACCTCTCCTCCAGGACCGAGCAACAGGCCGCGAACCTGCAGGAGACGGCCGCGAGCATGGAAGAGCTGACCACGACGGTCAAACAGAACGCCCAAAACGCCGACCAGGCGAATCAGGTCTCAACGATGGCCTCGGAGGCCGCGGACAAGGGCGGCGAGGTCATGCGCCAGTCGGTGGCGACGATGCAGGCGATCTCGGACGTCTCCGAGAAGATGTCCGACATCATCACCGTGATCGATGGCATCGCCTTCCAGACCAACATCCTGGCGCTGAATGCATCGGTCGAGGCCGCTCGGGCCGGCGAGCAGGGCCGCGGTTTCGCGGTGGTCGCCACCGAGGTCCGCAACCTCGCGCAGCGCACCGCCGAGGCCGCAAAGGAGATCACCAGCCTGATCACCGATGCCGGCGAGAAGGTCGACTCGGGTACCCGCTCGGTCGGGGACGCCGGCACCCGGATGGACGAGATCGTGACCTCGATCACCCGGGTGACCGACCTGATGAACGAGATCTCGGCCGCCAGCAAGGAGCAGTCAGCCGGTATCGAGCAGGTCAATCAGGCGACCACCGAGATGGAGACGGTCGCACAGCAGAATGCGGCGCTGGTCGAGGAGGCGGCGGCCGCCGCCGCCTCGTTGGATGAGCAGGCACAGCGCCTCGTCACGGCGGTCTCGGCCTTCAAGCTCGATCAGGGCGCGTCCGCGGATCGGTCCGCCGAGGGCCAAAGAGGCCGGGCAAGCTCCAGCACGTCCAGGCCGGAAGCAGCCCAGCAGAACGCGAAGCCCGGCACCAACATCCGCCCGATCCGAACAGAGTCACATCGCCATGCCGTTCAGGTCTCGACGCCCGAGGGCGCAACGGCCGAATGGGTGGAGTTCTGATCACGCATCGCTGAACCGCGACGCGAACGCGACCGAGGAGCCCTGCCGCGCCCGCCTGGGCGCGGCGCGCGCTCCGTGACGAGGCCATCTTGCATCAACTGAGCCAACCTGACGACATCCCCTCCGGCATAGCCCCCCTCCAGTCCCAACTGCGCAGCCCGCGCCAGCGCCTCCTCCTGCTGCTGGTGCTCGCATCACTGGCCGTTCTCGGTTATACGGTCGAGATCCCGCTGCTGTTCGGCGTCAACATCGTGCTCGGCTCCATCGCGGCCTTGTTGGCGCTGATGTGGCTAGGGCCGATGACGGGGCTCGGCATCGCCGCAATCGGCAGCAGCGCGACCTGGCTGTTCTGGGGCCAACCGGAGGCGATCCTCCCCTTCGTCGCCGAGCTCGCCGTCATCGGCTGGCTGCGTCATCGCGCCCGGCGCCGAGACCCACGCCCGCCGCCGCTCGCCGTGCTTGCCGCGCTCTACTGGTTGGTGATCGGCATTCCACTGGTCTTGGTCATCAACGGGTTCGTCCTCGGATTGGACTGGCCCGCGGCCTGGCTGCTCTCGATCAAGCACGCGCTCAACGGCATCCTCAATGCGGCGATCGCCGGGCTGATCACGCTCACCGTCGCCGGCCTCCGCCACGGTCGCCACAACATCACCTTCGGCCGCATCCTCTTCAATGTGCTGGTGCTGGCCCTGTTGGTCCCCACGCTGCTGTTCGCCGGTTGGCAGGACAGGATCATCAAGCAGCAACTGGAGACCGAGTACGCGCTGCGCGCCAAACTGGCCGGGACCAGCCTGATCCAAGCGCTCGCCGAGCGCATCCGCACCGACGGCATCGGCGAGGCCGAGCGCGAGAGGGCCCTGACCGGCCTCGACCAGACCCTGCGCGCGCAGCTCCCGGCGAACTGGGCACCGAGGCTCAGGCTCACCGCGCCGACCGGCTCCGAGGCAGAAGGCATCGGCTCGCGCCTCACCCGGACCACCGAGGTCGACGGGCTCTTCGTCACCCGTCCAGCGCAACCAGGACCCGCCCCACTGCGTTCCTGGCGCCAGGCCGTCTACCAGATCCGGCTGCCTCTGCCCTCATTGCCGAATGGAGAGCAAACGCTGACGCTCTCGTTCAGCGCCGACCCGCTGATCGACGAGCTCCGACGTCATACGCTGGTCGTGCTAGCGGTCTTGCTTGGCCTGACCCTGCTCGGCCTCGCGATCGCGGCCCAGCTCAGCAGCTGGCTGACGAAACCGATCCGTCAGCTGGTCCAGGCAACCCAGCAGCTGCCGACCGCGATCGCCGGCTCGCATATCCCGCCTCGGCTGCCGCCGATGTCGGTGCGCGAGACCGATGAGCTCGCCAAGAACATGACCGGCATGGCGGAGTCGCTGTGCGCGAGCTTCGAGCAGCTCGAACAGGAGAAGCGCCGTCAGGGCCAGCAGCAGGCGATCGCCGAGCTGCAGGCCAGATTGCTCTCAGTGCTCATCGCGCAAGAGACCGATGAAGCAGCCTTCGCCGATGCCCTCTGCGACGAGGTCAAGGACCTGCTGCCCGGCTACGGCTGCCTGCTGGTCAGACAGACCGCGAACGAAGGGCTCAAGCCGCTCGGAGCAGCCGCTCGCCAGGCCGAGCAGGCCGACCAGGCCGACCAGGCCCGGATCAGCCTACTGTCGTTGCTGGAGCAGCCTGGATTGGTCCAGTCCTGTCGCGAGGCACTGAGGAACGGGGCGCTCCAACCGCTCACCCTGGATGCAGCGGACTTGGGAACGCCCGGCAGCGCCGGCAGGACCCCGGGATTCGGGCTTGTGCTGCCGATCGCCAATGATACCGCCGTGCTCATTGCCGTCGAGCAGCACCCAGGCGCCGATGGCGAGCCGGACAGGGCCTTCGCCCGCCAGGCGTTGGAGGCCGCCGCAGGGCTCGCCGGCGTCGCCTTCGAAGCGCTGCAGCTGCGCCACCGGCATCAGGTACTGATCGAGGCGCTCTCGCAAGCGCAAACCGGCGTCGTCATCACCGAGCGCACCGACGGCGGCGACGATCTGATCAGCTATGTCAACAGCGGCTTCACGGCCATGACCGGTTATCAGCCGGACGAGGCCATCGGCCGCAATTGTCGGTTCCTGCAGGCCGAGGATCGGTTCCAGGAGGCGCGCGTGGAGCTCGGGACCGCGACCCAGCAGGGCGATGCCTGCAGCGTCATCCTGCGCAACTATCGCAAGGATGGCAGCCTGTTCTGGAACTCGCTGCACATCTCGCCGATGCGTGACCGCAACGGCGAGCTCACCCACTACATCGCCGTCCAGCAGGACATCACCGAGGCGATCGAGACCCTGGAGCAGCTCCGCGTCAGCGAGGCCCAACTGCGCGATGCCGAGGCCCGCTATCGGCTGATGATCGAGAATGTCGGCGACCTGATCGTCCGGATGGATACCGACGGCCGCTTCGAGTTCGTCAGCCCCTCCTATTGCCAGACCTTCGGCAAGACCGAGGACGAGCTGCTCGGTAGCGCCTTCATGCCTCAGGTGCACCCGGACGACCGCGCCGCGACGGCAGCGGCCATGGAGGCCCTGCGCTCGCCCCCGTATCGCTGCACCATCGAGCAGCGCGCCCAGACCATCCACGGCTGGCGCTGGTTCCAGTGGTCGAATACTGCCGTGCTGGACGACTGCGCCGAGATCGTCGGCGTGATCGGTGTCGGCCGCGATATCACCGAGCGCAAACAGGCCGAGCTCGCGCTGGCCGAGCGCGAGGTCATGGTCAGCGAACTGCTCGCGTTGGCCACGGGCTTCGTCCGGGTCTCCGACGAGACCCTGGATGCGACCATCGATCAGGCCCTCGCCCGCGTCGGCCAGTTCGTCCACGCCGACCGCGCCTACCTGTTCCGCCTCGACCCCGAGGCGGTCACGGTGACCAACAGCCATGAATGGACCGCCGAGGGCATCGACCCGATGTTGGAGCGAAACCTCGAGGTCCCAGTCGCCGATCTCCCGATGATGATGAAGGCGCTCGCCGCTGGCGAGCCGCTCTCGATCGAGCAGGTCGCCGAGCTCGACGACGACTGGGCCACAGAGCGTCAGCTGCTCGAGGGGCAGCAGGTGCAGTCGCTGCTGTTGGCGCCGGTCCGGCTCGAGGACGAGCTGTCCGGGTTCGTCGGCATCGAGGCCACCCGGGAGCCGCGCCAGTGGAGCACCGTCGAGACCCACTTCCTGCAGCTGTTCGCGAACATCTTTGCCGCCAGTGAGCAACGCTCGCGGTCGATCGCGGCCCTGAAGCAGAGCAACGACCGCTACGACGCCCTCGCGCGCCAGAGCCGAACGATCGCTTGGGAGCTCGATACCCACGGCCGCTTCACCTATATCAGTGATGTCTGCAGCTCGGTGATCGGTCTCCCGCCCGACGCGATCCTGGGGCGCCACTACACCAGCCTGATCGTCGAGCAGGAGCAGCCGGGCCGGACGGCCCGTGCTGCCGATGTGCTGGCCGAGCACCAGCCCTTCCAGGACTTCGTGGCCCCCTATCGGTCCAGTACCGGTGAGCTGGTCTGGCTCTCGACCGACGGCGCCCCGATCCTCTCACCGAGCGGCCAGTTCATCGGCTATCGCGGCATCACCAAGGACGTGACCGATCGGCAATTGACCCTCAAGCGCCTTGCCCGCAGCGAGGCCCGAATGAGCGCGATCTTCAACAACGCCCCCATCGGCATCGCGCTGATCGGACATGATCGGCGCCCGCTGATGGTCAACCGGGCGATGGTGAAGCTCCTCGGACGCAGTGCCGATACCCTGGTCCGGATGCGTTTCGAGGAGTTCACCCACCCCAACGATCAGCAGGCCGACATCCAGGCGTTCGACGAACTGCTCGCGGGCCAGCGCGCCGCCTATCGGCTGACCAAGCGCTACCTGCGCGCGGATGGGGAGGTGATCTGGTGTGATCTCAGGGTCTCGCTGCTGCCCGAAACGCCTGGCGGCAAGGCCATTCCGCTCGCGATGATCGAGAACACCACCGAGCTGCACGCGGCGCTCGAGCGCCAGCGGGCCGCCGAACAGGAGCTGGTCGAATACTCGGGGCAGCTCGAATCGCTGATCGACCTGGTCAATGCCTCGCAGACCTATGCCGAACAGGTGCAGGCGCTGCTGCATCTCGCGCGCCGCGCCCTCTCCGCCGATGCCAGCGCAATCGGCTTGTTGGGGCACGACAGCGAGCCCGAGTCGCGCTATCGGCTCCTGTTCGCCGTTCGCGCTGACGGCAACAGCTCGGGCCCGGCCGAGGGTCCCCTGCCGGATGTCCTACTCACCGAGGCCGAAGACCAGCCCGGCAGCCCGGTCATCGTCTCGAGCCCGCAGGAGGACCGCCCCGAGCCGAGTACCGAGACGCGGGTGACCACCATCGGGCTGATGCTCGAGAACACGACGCCGGACCGCGTGCATGAGCGGCTCCTGCTGACGCTGCAACAAAGCGGTGCGAAGCCGGCCCGGACCCTCGAGGTCGCCCAGCGCCAGCTCCTGCGCCTGGTCGCCCAGCGCATCGCCGCGGTCCGCTACCAGCATCAACTGCAGCAGAACCTGGTGCAGCTGCGCGAGCGCGAGACGATCGGCCATCTCGCCAGCGGCGTCGCCCACGACTTCAACAATCTGCTCGGCGTCATCGATGCCAATCTCTTCTTCGTTGCCGAGGGTTTCAGTGACACCCTCTGCAAGGACCCGGAGGTCGAGCAGGTCCTCGTCGAGACCCGCAGCGCGTTGAACCAGGCCAAGGTCATCACCTCCGGGATGCTGACGATGAGCCGATCCGGGGCTGCCCCGCTGGAGCTGACCGACCTGGCCGCGTTGATCGGGGAGCTGCAAGGCATCCTGAAGCAGGTCCTCCCGCCCAGAATCGACCTCGATGTCAGGGTTCCGGGGGAGCCGCGCGCCTTCACCAATCGCTCGTTCCTGCAATCGGCCCTGCTCAACCTGGCGCTCAACGCCCGCGACGCAATCCGCGAAGAGGGGCAGCTGACCCTCACCACCGAGCTCGTCCACTGGACCGGCACCGGGCCGCTGACCGTCGGCAAGCTGCCGCCGGTCGACTGTATCGAGGTCCGGGTGACCGACAACGGCAGCGGCATCCCGGCAAGGCTGCTCGGCCAGATCTTCGAGCCGCTGTTCTCGACCAAGGCGAAGAACCGCGGCCACGGTCTCGGGCTCTTCATGGTCCGCGAGTTCATCACCCGGACCCAAGCCGGGCTGATCGTCGAATCCGAGCCCGGCGAAGGGAGCTGCTTCCGCATCCTGCTGCCGACCCAGGTCCCGAAACCGCGTCAGGGGTCGACATCACCGGCGCCCGAGCAGATGCCGGCCCCGCCGGCGGCGGGCACGGACGCGCGTCTGAACCAGCGTATCCTGCTCGTCGAGGACGATCGGCGGGTCCGCGACGCCCTCACGCGACTGCTGAAGACCGGGGGGCTTACGGTCGAGACCGCGGATCACGGGCAGGATGCGCTGCAGCGGCTGGCGACGATGGAGCAGCCGGTCGACCTGGTCCTGTCCGATATCGCGATGCCGGCAATGGATGGGCTCGATCTCTATGCCTGCCTCACCGAGCAGTACCCGGACCTGCCGGTCATCCTGATGACCGGTCAGCAGACCCACTGGGAGCCACCGGTGAGCAGCCGCGGCGAGCCCGCGATGATCCTGCGCAAGCCGATCGAGCTCGAGACGCTGCAGGCCGCGATACGTGAGAAGACCGCCTCGGCGCGGGAGACCGCCTCGGCGCGGGGCTCGAGCTGAGCCTGCCAACGCCGGCCACCACCGATCATGATCCCAAACTTTCGACTCGGTCACGTCTTAACAACTCTTTACAACCGGCCTAGGCTGACGGGGTCTAGGCTATCCGATAGTCCATGACGACCATCCGCTCCGACGCCCTGAACTCGAGCCCGCTGCCAGGAAGCGCTCGCCGAGGCGGTGTCGGCCGACGCTCTGGCTCGGGCGCACGGGTTCCGGCGCACGGGTTCCGGCGCGGGGGCCCGGCGATCGAGCGGAGGGTCGATAGCAACTGCTATAGAGTAATACAATGCTTCTCAGCTGCTTAGACGATGATCCACGTATGGAGCGCACCCTGCGGCGCTTTGCCGGCGCCTTGGGTCATGAGGTCCGCTTCCAGACCAGCAGCGATGCGCTGCGGGCCGACCTGAGTCACAACCAGCCCGATCTGATCGTGCTCGATCTCAGCCTCGGCGCTGAAACCGGCCTCGACATTCTGGAATGGCTCGTCGAGCATCACCCGCAGATCCCGATCGTGTTCCTATCCGGCCAGGGTGACGAACTGCTGGACACCGCGCGCCGCATCGCGCAGGGGAATGGACTGACCGTCTCCGGCACCGTCAACAAGGCCAATATGGTGCGCGAGCTGCCCGACGTCCTGGCGCGGCGCAGCATGCCCGAACCCTCGAAGAAGGCACCACCGCCGCCGAAGGCCGAGGCCCCGCTCGATGTCGATGAGCTGCGCGCCCACCTGGCCGCGGGCCGCATTGAGCCCTACTTTCAGCCCATCGTCTCGGCGCGCACCCTGAAGCCGGTGGGCGCCGAGGTCCTGTCCCGGTTACGATTGCCTGACGGCACCATCCTCGGCGCCGGTGCGTTCATCCCGCTCGCGGAGCGCTCCGGCCTGATCATGGAGGTGACCCGCGTGCTCAGCGAGCGCTTGATCCAGCTCGCGCCTCAGTTGAGGCCGCTCGGGTTCGACTTCCTCTCGGTCAACCTCTCGGCTGCGAACGTGCAGGGCGAGGACGTGGCGGTGCTGATCAAACGGCTGGTCGATGCGTTCTCCGGCGGGACCCGGATCGTGATCGAGCTGACCGAGACCGCGATGCTCTCGGACCTGCAGCAGATGCGCGCGCTGACCAGCCATCTCCGGCTTGGCGGTGCCTCGCTGTCGATCGATGACTTCGGCGTCGGCTATTCGAGTATTCGCGCCCTCGCCGAGCTGCCCTATGACGCCCTCAAGATCGATCTCTCCTTCGTCGCCGAGATGTTCGACTCCGAAAAGGCGGCCAATCTGGTCGACTCCATGCTGCGGATGGGGCACAGCCTGAGCCTGGACGTCGTCGCCGAGGGCGTCGAGACCGAGGCCCAGCGGGATCGGCTGATCGCGATGGGTGTCGACCGGCTGCAGGGATACCTGTTCGGCCGCCCGATGCCGATCGATCAGCTCGTCTGCTCATCCGATCAACCGGATCAGCCCGCTGCCCGCGCGGGGTCTGAGCCGGGCTATCTGCGAGGCGCAAGGCCGAATCCCATGGCCGACTCCCCGGCCGGGCCGCACTAGACCAAGACGCCGCCGCTCGGGTTAACAAGTCTTTACCAACCTCTTAACCGAACTCGATTAGTCTATTCGCCATCGGATCGCCGAACGGCGTCGGAATGGCGTCAGACCAATCGATTGAACAGGTTTCGAGGAGAGCGACGGTGTCGAACAGTCCCAAGATAAAGGTCCTCTGCATCGATGACTCGGCCACGGTCCGCGAGCTGCTCGGCCGAATCATCCAGGCCCAGCCCGATATGGAGCTCGTCGCGTCCGCCGCGAACCCGATCGAGGGGAGAGAGTTGATCAAGCGCCACGACCCCGATGTGCTGACCCTGGATATCCAGATGCCGCGCATGGACGGCCTGGAGTTTCTCGATCGGCTGATGCGCCTGCGGCCGATGCCGGTCGTGATGATCTCATCCTCGACGCAGCCGGATTCGAAGGAGACCCGCCGTGCCTTCGAGCTCGGCGCGCGCGACGTCATCGCCAAGCCCAAGCTCGGACTGCGCGACGGCCTGCAGCGCAGCGGGGCCGAGATCGCCGAGCGCATCCGGACCGCGGCGCGCTCGCAAGCACGCTCTCAGCCACTGCTGCCAAGACCACGTCCGAAGGCCGAGCCAATCCAGCTCCCGGCACCGAGCGTGGCATGCCGCGACCACCTGATCGTGATCGGCGCCTCGACCGGCGGGACCGAGGCCATCCACGCGATCCTCAGCCGTCTGCCCAGTTCGGCACCGCCGGTACTGATCGCACAGCACATGCCCGCCGGGTTCACCCGGTCGTTCGCGGCGCGGCTCAACGCCAGCTCCAGGCTCAGCGTCCGGGAGGCACAGGATGGCGAGCCCTTGCTGGCCGGGCATGCCTATCTCGCCCCGGGCGATCGGCACCTGATGTTGGGCTGCAGCGACCGCGGCTATCGGATACAACTCGATGCCGGCCCGGAGGTGAATCGCCATCGCCCATCGGTGGACGTCCTGTTCCGCTCGGCCGCCCAGCGTGCGGGCAGCAACGCGACGGGCGTGCTGCTGACCGGCATGGGTAAGGACGGTGCGGCCGGGATGCTGGCGCTTCGCGACGAAGGCGCGACGACCATCGCTCAGGACGAGGCCAGCTCGATGATCTTCGGGATGCCGCGCGAGGCGATCGCGTTGGGCGCCGCCACCGAGGTGCTCGGCTTGGACGCGATCCCGGCGCGACTGACCGCCAGCCCGGCTGCAACGCGCCCGCCGCAACCCGGCTGGCAGCGCCCGGCAGCGGCGATCCGGGGCCGTTACCCGGGCGAGCCGCGGCGCTGCGCCCAGTGCCCACCCTGAGACCAGCTCATCAAGACGGAGGGGTCGATTGCCGGTTCGTTTGACGGCCCAATATGCCGCAGCGGCCAGCCGAGACCGGGACGACCGGGCTGGCCGCGACGGCTTGCGATTCGCGTCCGACAGCATCACCATTGGCTTCGCCCGCAGACTGGAGGCATTGTTGCCTTCGGCCGCACTGGAAGCCAACGACTGACTGCTGCCTGATCTGCCTGAGCCCTAGGACGCGCCCTGATGAGTCGACCCGCTCGCACGCTGATGTCTCGCGTGCGCTGGAAGCCGCAGCCGATCCCCGAGATTCTCCGCTTTCTGTCCCTGCTGCTGCTGTTGGCGACCCTGGCCGCCGCCGGCAGCTACTTCGAACTCCCGCTGTTCTTCGGCCTGCGCTTCTCGTTCGGCCTGGTTGCGGTCTTGCTGGCGCTGGTCTGGCTCGGGCTACCGGCGGCGCTCGTCGTTGCCGCGGTGCAGTGCAGCACGACATGGCTGCTCTATGGGCAGCCCATCAGCTTCCTGCTGGTCGGCAGCCTGACCCTCTTCGTCGGGGCACGGCTGGCCTGGGCGCGACGCCGCGGGCAGGGTCCGCCGAGCCTCGCGCTCAGCGTCAGCGCCTATTGGCTCCTGCTGGGCATCCCGCTGGCGCTCGCATACGCCCTCTCCTGGATCGCTGTCGAGCCTGGACTCGCGGCGGCGGTCCTGATGCAGAAGGCCATCAACGACCTGGTCGCCGCGCTCCTCGCCGAACTCATCGTGCTTGCCGTCGGCAGCCTCCGGCGGCATCAGGCCAGCCTGTCCAATCGTCATGTCTTGTTCGTGCTGCTCACCGCGGCAACGCTGCTTCCGGCCTTCAGCCTCGTGGTCCTCGGCGTCCGCGACCTCCAGGGCCAGCTCGAGGAGAGCCTGCGGCAGGAGCTGCGTCTCTATACCGCGCTCGCCGCCGAGACCCTGACAGCGGGAGGCAACCAACCAAACGGCCAAACCAATGCCCAAGCCAATGGCCAAACCGGCGCGCCAGCGGCAGGCCAAGGACCCCGGCAAGGAAGCAGCCAGAGCAAGACCCTGGAGCAACGGTTGGAGACCTTGCTCACCGACAACCTGCCGGCCGCGGCGGACCCGAAGATTCGGCTCCTGCCGACAGCAAGCGCCGAGCTCGAGGCCCCGCCCGACGCGATCATCGCCCGTCGAGACGGGTTGCTATTGGTCAATGAACGCACCGCGCGGCCATCGACCTGTTCAGACTGGAACCAGATGCGCTATCGGCTGAGCGTGCCCCTGCCGCCGACGGCGGCCCAAGGCACCATCCAGGTCGACCTCAGCGCTCGGCTCATCAGGGCGCAGCTCTGCGCCTCCCTTCGGCTCTGGCTCGTCGCGCTGCTGTGCTGGACAGCGCTGGCCATCCTCACCGCGCACTGGCTGAGCCGCCGGCTCGCGGCGCCGCTGCAGACAGTGATCGGGCTCGCCGATCTGCTACCGGCCCTGGTCGATTCCGGCCGGCCCATGCCGCCGCCCCCCAAGAGCCCGCTCAAGGAGGAGGTCGATGCGGGCCGGGCGATGATCGCCCTAGGCAACCGCCTGCGAACCACCTTCGGGGCGCTGGCGAGAGAACGGGATCTGCAGCAAGAGCAGCGCGCAATCGCCGCGCTCCAGGCCGAGACCCTGGGCGAGCTGATCGCCACCGATGCCGATGGACGAGAGATCGCCGAGCGGCTCTGCCAACGCATCGCTGAGCTCGTGCCGACCCATCAATGCAGCCTGGTGCTTGCGAACGCGAGCGGCACCCTGGAGGTCTTGGCCGCGCCGGGCCTGGATGCGCAAGGCATCGCGCAGCGCAATGAGCGGCTCGCCGAGCGTCCCAACCATTGCCCCCAGGGGAACGTCGACTGTGCCTATCACCAGGCCTTCGAATCGGCGGCATTCAGCGCCAATGCCTGGCAGGCACAGCGTCCCGACGCCCGGCGCCCAAGCCCCGACCCGGTGCCGAGCACCCCGAGCACCTGCTGGTGCCAGCCGGTGCGCGGCCAGGATGGCCGTGCCGTCGGCGTGCTCTCGCTCACCGGAGCGGAACCGGCCGTGCCGAGCCGCCTCGCGCGGGCGTTGCTGGAACACGGCGCCTCGCTGGCGGCGATCGCGCTGACCCATCTGCAACTGCGGCGCGATCATCAGATCCTGATGGAGGCGCTCTCACAGGCCGATACCGGGATCGTCGTCGCTGAGCACGCCCAAGGGGGCGATCACCCGGTGCGGTTCGTGAGCAAGGGCTTCGAGAGCCTGACCGGCTATCGCGCCGAAGAGGCCCTGGGTCAGGACTGCCGGTTCCTGCAAGGCACCGATCGGGACCAGCCGGAGCGCGCGCTGATCCGCGAGGCCCTGGATGAGGGCCGTCCCTGCCAGGTGACGCTGCGTAACTACCGCAAGGACGGCAGTCTGTTCTGGAACGCCCTCAGCCTCACGCCGGTGACCGATTCCAACGGGGCGATCACCCATTTCATCGGCGTGCAGCGCGACGACACCGAGCGTCAGCGCACGCTGGCGCGGCTCAGCGCCAACGAGGCGCAGCTGCGCGAGATCACCGACACCATCGAGGAGGTCTTCTGGGTCCAGGAGATCGGCAGCGACCGGCTGAGCTATATCAGCCCCGCCTTTGAGAGGGTCTGGGAACGCCCGGTCGAGACCATCCTCGCCGACAGCGAGGTCTGGCGTCGGAGCCTGCATCCCGAGGATCGGGAACGGATGCTCCACGCCCAGGCCGAGGTCCCCGCCGACGGCAGCCTCAAGTCACTCGAATACCGCATCCTGACCCCGGACGGACGACTCAAGTGGATCAGCGACCGCCGCTTCCTGGCCCGCGACGTACAGGGTCGTGCGCGCCGGGTGGTCGGTGTCGCCGCCGAGATCACCGAGCGCAAGCACTCCGAGCTCGCGCTCCGCGAGCAGCGCCAGCGCCTCGAGCAGATCATCGCCGGCACGCGCGTCGGCACCTGGGACTGGCGCATCGCCACCGACCGCGTTCACTGCAACGAGCGCTGGGCCGCGATGCTCGGCTACCGGCTGGAGGAGGTCGAGCCGATCACCAGGGCGACTTGGCGCGCACTGGTCCATCCGGATGACCTAGAGGCTGCCGAACACCGGCTCGAGGCCCACTTCAACGATGAGCGGACGCTCTTCGAGTGTGAGTTTCGGATGCGTCACAAGGATGGGCATTGGGTCTGGATACAGTCCACCGGCCGGCTCGTCGAGCGCAGCCCCGATGGTCGGCCGCAGCGGGTCATCGGCATCCACCTGGAGATCACCGAGCGCAAGCAGGCCGAGCTGGACCTGATCCACCGCGAGCGGCTCGAGCGCGAGATGGTGGCACTGACCACGCGCTTCGTCGACACATCGGACCAGCCCTTCGACAGCCTGGTGCAGGAGGCGTTGGCGAAGGTCGGGGACCTGACCGACTCCGACCGCGCCTACCTGTTCCAGATCGACCGCAACGCCAACAGCGTCAGCAATCGTTACGAGTGGACCGCGCCGGGCATCGAGCCGATGATCGCGACCCTGCAGCAGATCCCGGCGAGTGACCTGGAGATGCTGTTGAGCGCCCTCGAGGCAAGCGATCTGGTGATGGTCCCGCAGATCAGCGACCTGCCCGAGCGCTGGGCCCCGCTCCGTCAGGACCTGGAGCGCCAGCAGGTCCAGTCCCTGATCACGGTCCCGCTGATCGAGAAGGACCGTCTGCTGGGCTTCATCGGCTTGGATGCGGTGCGCGAGGAACGCGACTGGTCCGGCCCGGATGTCCATATCCTGCGCGTGCTCGCCGGCGCACTGGTCGGCGCCCTGGAGCGTGAGCGCGTGCTCACGGAGCTGCGCGCCAGCACCGAGCGCTACGACGTGCTGGCTCAGCAGAGCCGGATGATGACCTGGGAGGTCGACCTCCAAGGCACCTACACCTATGTCAACCCGGTGGCCGAGACCCTGCTCGGCTATGCGGCCGAGGAACTGGTCGGGCGCAAGGCCTTCTATGAATTCATCCCGGAGCCCGAGCGCACCGAGACCAAGGCGCGTGCATTCGCGCTGATGGCCCATCATCAACCCTGTCGGGACTTCGTCTGCCCCTACCTCAATGCCAGCGGCAGACGGGTGTGGACCAGCACCGATGCCCTGCCGATCTTTGCCGACGACGGGGCACTGGTCGGCTATCGCGGCAACACCTTGGACATCACCGATGTTCAGCGCGCCGAGTCCGAGCGCCGCGTCGCGGAACAGGCGCTGCAGCGCTACGTCGAGCAGCTCGAGCAGTTGGTCAATCTGAGCAACCGCGGTCTGGACAGCACCAAGGAGACCGCCGCGCTGCTCGACATCGCCACCGATGCGCTCGGGATGGCGGTTGGCGAGGCCGGCTGGTACAGATCGAACCATCCCTACCAGCGCCTGGCCTGTGTTCCCAGCGCAGCGGATGGACCGGCCGAATCGGTCGCGCGCGGGTCGATCGAGACCCTCTTCGCCGCCACTGCGGCCTTTGACCGACCGCAGTTGATCTCCGGCGCCTCACTGCCCGACTCGCTGCGCAGCGAGGGTTACGCCTGCGTCGTCGCGCTCGCATCGCGCTGCACAGGCGATGCCCCTCAGCCCTGCTGGTTGCTGACCCAGCTCTACAGCAAGCAGGCGCGCTCCGGACTCAGCGGCGCCGAGCGCGAGCTGCTGCGCTTCATCGGCCAACGGATCGCCGCGATCGAGCACGAGGCGCAGCTCGCGCGCGAGCTGGTCAGCGCCAAGGAGCGCGAGACCATCGGCCATCTCGCCAGCGGCGTTGCCCACGACTTCAACAACGTGCTCGCGGTTCTCGATGCCAACCTCTATTTCCTCCGCAGCTTCATCAGCCCCGATGCGCTCGGCGAGGACAATGCTCAGGTGATCGACGAGATGAACAGCGCCCTTGGTCAGGCCAAGGTGATCACCTCTGGGATGCTCGCCCTGAGCCGGGCCGGCGGGGTGCCCATGCGCACGACGGAGCTCGAGCTGCCGCTGGCGGAGCTCGCGGACATCCTGCGCATGATGCTGCCCGAAACGGTGGACTGGCATCTGGAGATCGAGCCCGGGCTCAGCGCGAGCACCAATGCCGGTTTCCTGCAGGCAGCGCTGCTCAATCTGGCACTCAATGGCCGCGACGCGATGCCCAAGGGCGGCACGCTCCAGGTCTCCGGTCAGCGTGAGCGCTGGTCCGGCGATCCGCCGCTGATGGTCGGCGAGCTTCGAGCAGGCGACTACGCCGTTCTGAGGATGCGCGACAGCGGCATCGGCATGAGCGAGACGACCCTCGCGCGCATCTTCGAGCCCCTGTTCTCGACCAAGACCAAGCAACGCGGGCACGGACTCGGGATGTTCATGGTGCGCGAGTTCGTGGTGCGCTCCGGCGCCGGACTGGCGGTGCGCTCGACGCCCGGCGCCGGCACCGAGTTCCAGTTCCTGCTGCCGTTGGCCGATCCCGGTTTGGAAGAACACGCCTAGGCGCATGATCCCGGAACGGATAGGCTATCAGCCTCTTTTCCCGTAGCCTGATCCAGGCCGACTACCGGAGGCGAATCCATGCTGGGTAGCGAACCGCAATCAAACGCCGTCGACTCTGTCGAAGGCATCCAGGAGACCGTGCTGAGGTTATCCGCGGACATTGGAACCATGGCCGACCGCATCGGTGAGATGGCCGATCGCATCGGCCAGATGGCTGACCGGATCTTGGAAACCCAACGCATACAAAGCGACAACCTGAAGACCTTTCAGGAGAACAGTCTCGAGATGGCGCGTATCCTCAGCGACCAGCTCACGGCCAATCAGCGGCTGGTGGCGCAGGTCATCGAGAAGCTCGGCGACTAGGATGGCGGCGCTTCCTGACCGTCAGGAAGCGCCGAAGCCTTTGCGTCACCCTCAGGCGAGTCGCCCGCCGCGGCATTCCTCGGCGAGCGCGTGGATCTGGGCAATGGTCTCTTCGGACAGTGGAGCGAAGCCTTCTGCGAGCCAATGGAGGGCCTGCTCGCGCTCACCCTGGATGACATGACGCAAGACGTCGCCGGCGCAGCGATGGAATTGCGCGTGCTTGTCGCGCAGCACCTGATAGGCGCCTGCCGCCTCGAAGCGCTGCCCTTCACCATAGATCCATTGCCCGAGGGTGCAGCGGTCGTCGCAGGAGACCGCCTCCGGGTCCTGCGGCTCGGCCCGTCCCTCGACCACGCGTCTTAGGCGCTTGGACCATTGTTTGTGAACGTAGACGAACTCGTCGAAGTCGACGTCCTCGCAACGATCACCCAGCTCGAGCTCACTGCGTTCTTGCGTCTCCATCAGGTTGAACACCGCGATCGTCTCACGGAGCCGCTGCACCTGTTCCTCTAGGCTTGCCGCGGCCGCGGCCGCCTGTTCCACGAGCGCGGCATTGCGCTGGGCGACATCATCCATCTGCTGGATCGCTTGCGTCATCTGATCCACGCCTGTGCCCTGCTCGCGGGCCGCGTCGGCGATCTCGGTCACCAGCCCGACCACCTGCTGGAAGCCGCCGACCATGCCCTCGATCGTGGTGCCGGCCTCGCGCACCAGCTCGGCACCGGCATCGACCTGAGCGACGGATTCGCTGATCAGGGCCTTGATCTCCTTCGCTGCATCGGCGCTGCGCTGCGCCAGCTTCCTGACCTCGGTCGCCACGACCGCGAAGCCGCGCCCCTGCTCGCCCGCCTGGGCCGCCTCGACAGCCGCATTGAGCGCCAGGATGTTGGTCTGGAAGGCGATGCTGTCGATCATTCCGATGATGTCGGCAATCCGGTGGCTGGATGCCTGGATGCTGCTCATGGTCTCAACCGCGCGTGCGACCTGTGCCCCGCCGGCGACCGCCTTGTCGTTGGCCTCGCTGACCAGCCGCTGCGCACTGGCGGCGTTCTCGGCCGTGTGTTGGATCGAGGCGTTGAACTGCTCCATCGAGCTCGAGGTCTCCTCCAGACTGCTTGCCTGCTGCTCGGTGCGCTCCGAGAGATCGGCATTGCCGGCGGCGATCTCGTGCGAGGCCGAATTGATCGCATCGGTCGCGTCGAGGATCTGCGCGACCAGCCGCTCCAATTGGGCCACGGTGCCGTTGGTGTCATGCTTGAGCTCGGCGAACTGGCCCTTGTAGCGCGCATCGATGGTCTGGGTCAGATCGGCTCCGGCCATCGCCTTGAGCACCCGGGCGAGGTCATTGACCGCACTGGAGACGATCTCACACAGATGGTTCATCCCCTCGAACAGATCGAGGAAGAGCCCCTCCTTGCCCGCAAGATCGATGCGACGGCTGAAGTCGCCGTGCGCGACGGCGTCCAGGAGCTCGTCCAGCTCGGCCTCGGCGACCACCTCGGCGGTGCGATCGACCCACTCGATCACGGTGCCCAAACGCGCTCCGTCGGTGTCCCATACCGGATTCGCGGTCAGCCGGAAGCTGCGCGGGCCGAGCCGCATCTGGTGCACGTAGGTCCCGATCAGCCCGTCCAGCACCGACTGCTGCCTGTCCGGGTCTTCATGGAGCTCGCCGAAGTGGCGCCCGATCAGCGGCTCGGCACTGAACCCCGGGCGCACCTGACGAATATCGGCCTCGGCCTCGCGCAGCATCCGGCTGAAGGCATCATTGGCATAGACCAGCAGGCCGTTGCGGTCGGCGATCATCAGGCTGGTCGAGGTCTGGTTCAGCGCGCCGGTGATGCGCTGCATCTCCCGGGCAAGCCGCTGATCCGCCGAAGCCCGGTCGGCCAGCGTTTGCTGCATCCGCTCGACGGTCTCGAGCAGGGAGCCGATCTCGTCCCGGCGCCCGTGCTCGATAGCGCTGTCGAAATCGCCCTGGCCGATGCGCTCCAGCGTCGCGACGACGCGACGCAGCGGCCTGGTCACCATCCGGCTCGTCAACAGCGCGAAACCGAGGCCGCAGACAACGAGCAGACCGCCCGCACCGGCGAGCAGCAGGTAGCGTGTCTGCAGCTGTAGCCCATCGATCTGACTGAGCCCCCAGGCGAAGGCCAATAAGAGGACGGCAATGAAGAGGAAGACCAGCCCGGTCAGCTTCATTGCCAGTGATCCCATCCAGTGCTGCAGTGGCTTTGGCATAACAGATCGTGCTCGATTCTTGTCGGAGTTCACAGGGTCGAGCCGTGGGCCGGAGCAGGCCAGCCGGCGTGCTGCCGCTCTGCCCCGCTGCAGACGCCCGCCGAGGACGGCCGCTCCGTCCGATAACGCCTCGATTTGGGGCTGGGGATGCTACGACAGATCGGCCGTTCAGGCTACGTAGCAGCCCGGACAAGTGGCGACCAGGATAAGTGGCGACCAGGCCACCCAGCGGCCAGGCCATGCATTGCCAAGAGGCCCTATCAAAACGGCCGCCTGACTCACCCGAGCGGCTGATCGATCTGACCGACGGTGCAGGCCGTTCAACCCCCCGTTTCGACGCTGAAACCTGCGCCATCGTCCTGCAAGCCGCCACGTCACAGTTGCGACAGTGCAGCCAAATCCCGTGTCGGATCTGCTCCAGCGGATGCGCGAGCATCGCCTGAGCATCGTTCAAGATCCCGAAAGCGCAGCGTTTTTTGTTTTCGGCCCAAGTCTTGCCTAGCAGGTTCATCCAGACCAGTCGTATCGGAGTCCCGACCGATGGTGATCCCCAACGCTGCGACGACCCCTCGGGTCTACATCAACGACACCACCTTGCGCGACGGCGAGCAGTCGGCCGGTGTTGCCTTCTCGCTCGATGAGAAGCTCGCGATCGCGCGCGGGCTCGACGCCCTCGGCGTGCCCGAGCTCGAGGTCGGCATCCCGGCGATGGGCGCCGACGAGCGCGAGTCGATCCGCGCTGTCGCCGCGCTCGGGCTCGATGCGCGCCTGATGGTCTGGGCGCGGATGTGCAGCGCCGACATCGACGCCTGCGACGGACTCGGCGTCGACCTGGTCGATCTCTCGATCCCGGTCTCGGATCAGCAGATCGCGCGCAAGCTCGGCCGTGACCGCGCCTGGGTGCTCGATTGTATCGCGCATGAGGTCCGGATCGCCCGCGACCAGGGGCTCGAGGTCGGCGTCGGCTGCGAGGATGCCTCGCGCGCCGAGCCGGACTGGCTCAAGCAGGTTGCCGAGACCGCGCAGGCCGCCGGCGCCCGGCGGCTGCGCTTCGCCGATACCGTCGGCCTGCTCGACCCGTTCGCGACCTTCGAGCGCATCCGCGATCTGGCCAGCGTCTGCGACTGCGAGATCGAGATGCACGCGCACGACGACCTCGGGCTCGCAACCGCGAACACCCTGGCCGCAGTGCGCGCCGGCGCGAGCCATGTCAACACCACCGTCCACGGCCTTGGCGAGCGTGCTGGCAACGCCGCGCTCGAGGAGGTCGTGATGGGGCTCAAGCACGTCCATCGGATCGCGACCGGCGTCGACCTGACCCGCTTCGCGTCCTTGTCGAAGCTGGTCGCCCAGGCATCGGGCCGGCCGGTCGGCTGGCACAAGAGCCTGGTCGGCGACGGCGCCTTCACCCATGAGGCCGGCATCCATGTCGACGGCCTGCTCAAGGACCCGCTGAACTACCAGGGCATCGACCCGGCCGAGGTCGGCCGCAGCCACCGGATGGTGCTCGGCAAGCACTCGGGCAGCCAGGCGGTGCGGATGGCCTACGCGCAGATGCTGCAGCTGGAGATCGACGCGAGCCAGGCTGCGCAGGTCCTGCCGCGGCTGCGACGGTTCGTGACCGAGACCAAGCGCGCGCCGGCGAGCGGCGACCTGTTGCGCTTCCTCGAGCCGAGCCGGCCCGCGCCCGCTGCCGTCAATCGTCTCGACTAGCCATGGACCTACTCGAACTCGACGGTGAAGGGCTCTATTTCGAGCACCCGCTCCCGGCCGACGTCCAGGCGTTGATCGCCGAGAGCAGCGCGCACTATCGGACGCTCGCCGCCGATGCGCGCGAGGAGGACGAGATCGAGCCGGCGCGGGTCGATGCGGCCGAGTGGGCGCTACTGCGCGCCCATCTGCGCGCGCCCGAGCATCTATCGGTGATCGTCGCGCTGTATCGGTTCTTCTACTACCGCCATCGCTATGACGAGGCGCTGTTGATGGCCGAGCGCGCGATCGTGCTGAGCTGCCGCCAGCTCGCCCTCGACGATGACTGGCGCCGGCTCGGCCAGGCCGAACTCGAGGCCGCCGCGCAGCGCTCGATGTCGACGACGCGCTTCCTGCTGCTCGCGCTCAAGGGCGCCGGCTGGCTACTGCTGCGACAAGACCGGCCCGAGGCGGCCCGCGAGCGCCTATCGCCGGTCGTCGCGTTCGACAGCGAGGATCGGCTCGGCGCCCGCGACCTGCTGGGCTGGGCCGAGAAGGCAGCGACGCGCGCCCAGGTCGAGGCGGCCGGTGACAACGTGCACCTGCTCGGCGATTGAGCCGGTACCGGCGCAGGCCTCCATGCAACCGATCGATCCAACCAGTGAACACACCAGCCACCCGCTCCAGGGAGACCAGTATGACCCCTCTCGACCAAGACCCACAGCACCCGCCCGCGTCGCTCGACGACTTCGAGTGCGAGCTCGACGAGCTCGAGAGCGCCGAGGATTTCCTCAACTACTTCGGTATCGGCTTCGAGCCCGCCGTGGTCCAGGTGAACCGGCTGCACATCCTGCAGCGGTTCCACGACTACCTCGATGAGATCGAAGAGCTGCCGGACAGCGCGCCGACACGCTATCGCCTCTATGCGGACCTCTTGCACGGCGCCTACCGGGACTTCGTCACCTCGGATGCGCGCACCGAGAAGGTCTTCCGCGTCTTCCAGAGGGCACAGCCGCGTCAGGTGAGCGTCGGGCTCGACCAGCTCCTCGCCAGCCGCACCAACCCAGCGAACGGACCGAGCCAAGATGCGCCCACGATTTGACTATGGCGACGAGGTGCGTCTGCTGCGCAATGTGCGCAACGACGGCACCTACCCGGGCGAGCCGACCGGTGCGCTGCTGATCCGTCGCGGCCGCACCGGCTTCGTGCGCGATGTCGGCACCTTCCTGCAGGACCAGATCATCTACACCGTCCACTTCCTCGACGACGACCGGCTGGTCGGCTGCCGCGACGAAGAGCTGCAGCCGGCCGCCGATCCCTGGACACCGAGCCGCTTCGAGACCCGTGACAAGGTCGCCGCACGCCTCGCGCTCGGCCGCGGCGGTCGGGTCCTGGTCGAGCAGGGGCGGGTCGGCGATGTGGTCCGGGTGCTGCGCAGCCCAGCCGAGACCGAGCCCTTCGGCGAGGTCGCCTACCAGGTGCAGTTCCCCGGCTGCAGCCTGCTCCAGGTGCCCGAATCGGCGCTCGATCCAGCGCCAGCCCCAGCTCAAGCCCCAGCTCAAGCCCCAGCGACGCCGACAGTCAGCGATCCCGCAACCGCCGCGACCACGACCACCCCCGACACGACCAACCCCGACGCGATCAATCCCGACGCGATCAATCCCGAGCAGACGGAGCAGAGCCTATGAGCCCATCGCACGCGCTCGCCGACACCACCGCTACGGAGCAGCCGGCCGAGCGCGAGCCCGACGGTTACCGCTATCACCTGCTGCGCGCCGCGACCGAGCGCTTCCAGCGCAACATCCCGGCCCTGAGCGATGACGAGCACCGACAAGCCGAGACCCTGGCCCAGCGCAGCTTCGCCCTCGAGGAGCTGGTCCTGCACAGCCCGGAGGCGGCCGACGTCCTGATCCCGGAGACCCAGGTCCAGGGTGCCTTCGACGCCGTCGCCGAGCGCTACGCCAACAGCGCCGAGCTCGAGTCAGACCTCGCCCACAACGGCCTCGATCCCGAGCAGCTGCGTCGGGCGTTGCGCCGGGAATTGCTCTTCGACGCCGTGATGCAGCGGGTGGGCGCGCAGCATGCGCCGATCACCGAGGCCGACGAGCGGCTCTTCTACGAGCTGCATCACGATCGCTTCGCGACGCCGGAGACCCGCAGCGCCCGTCATATCCTGATCACCACCAACGACGACTATGCCGAGAACACCCGTGAGGCGGCCCGCGCCCGCCTTGAGGCCATCGCCGCCCGGCTGAATGCAGCCGACGCCGAGGCTGGCGGCGACGCCAAAGCGGTCGAGCGATTCGCCGAGCAGGCCAAGCGCGCGTCGGAATGTCCGACCGCGCTCGAGGGCGGCCGGCTCGGGAAGGTCCGCCGCGGCCAGCTCTACCCCGAGCTCGATGCCGCCCTGTTCGCCCTGACCGCTGGCGCCATCAGCGAGATCGTCGAGACCGAGCTCGGCTTCCATCTGCTCCTCTGTGAGACCGTGGAGCCGGCCCAGACCTTGGCGTTCTCGCAGGTACGCGCCGAGATCCACGAAGCCCTCGAGCGGCGCCGCCGCAAGGAACAGCAGCGCCAATGGCTAGCGGGTCTGCAGCCCTGAGACGGAGGACAGGTGCCAGTGCCTGATGCCTGATGCCTGATGCCTGATGCCTGATGCCTGATGCCTGATGCCTGCGAGGCGATAGCCTCTCTCAAGGCAAGGCGACGACGCGATTCCGACCCGAGGCCTTGGCTTGGTAGAGCGCCTCGTCCGCTTGCTCGAGCAGGCAGAGCGCCGGGTCTTGCTCAGCCGGCAGACAACAGGCGATACCGGCGCTGATCGTGACATGATCGGCCACCGGCGAGGCCGCGTGCGGAATTCGCAGCGCCGCGACACCGGCCGTGATCTCCTGCAACAGCCTGAACGCGGCCTCGCGCGGGGTATCCGGGGCGAGCACCACGAACTCCTCGCCACCATAGCGCGCTACCGAATCGCCACCGCGCTTCATGCTATGCCGCAAGACCCCGGCGACCTGGATCAGGCACTGATCGCCTTGCGCATGCCCGTAGGTATCGTTGTAGGTCTTGAAGTGATCGATATCCAAGAGCGCCAATGACAATGGCTTCTCGGTGCGCCTCGCGCGCATCCACTCGCGGCTCAAGGCATCGTCGAACCAGCGCCGGTTATTGATCTCGGTGAGCCCGTCGAGTAGTGCCAACTCCTCGAGCAACCCGGTCTTACGCCGCAAGGCGAGATGATTGCGAATTCGCACGCGCGTCACGCTTGGATTGATCGGCTTGCGGATGTAGTCGATCGCACCGAGCCGCAGCCCCTTCTCCTCATCGGCCGCATCCCGCATGGCGGTGATGAAGATGATGGGGATCTCCTTGGTGCGCGAGTCGGATTTGAGGATTGCGCAGACCTCGAAGCCGTCCATCCCCGGCATCATCACATCGAGCATGATCAGGTCCGGCTGATGCGCGAACGCCTGCTCGACCGCCTTGTGGCCGTCCTTGGCAACGATCACCGAGCAGCCTTCGTCCAGGTTGTCCATCAGCAGCAGGATGTTCTCGGGGTGGTCGTCGGCGATCAGCAGCCGACTCTGAGGCAAGGACGGGCTCATTCCAAAGGCGCTCCAAACTGCTTTTCCAGATCCGCGAGGTGCTCCCGGGCCAAGTCGACCTCGAACACCTTCAATGCACTCTGCAGGCGCTGAAAGGCCCCATGCCAGGCGCTGGTGCGGAACAAAGGCTCCAACTCATCAAGGGTCCGCAACGCTGAGCGCAGATCCTGATCGAGCTCGTGCTGCAGGCGCTGCAACAGCAGGATCACCGCATTGCGCTCAAGCGGTGAAACACTCATCTCGCACACCTGCGGTGCTGGCGCGTAGCCGGGATCGCTGTCACCACGCGGCGCCATCGCAGTCGGCATCTCATGCGGAGGCTCAACCGCCGCGTGCCTGGCAGCGCTTGGCTGCGGCGCCCGATCGGGTCCATTGAGCACGGCCGCAAGCTGCTCGCAGAGGGCGCCCGGCAGGACCGGTTTGGCGATGAACGCGTCGATTCCGGCAGCGAACTCCTGTTGCGACAACAGGCTCCTTGCCCGCTCGCCACAGATCAGCAGCAAAGGCGCCCGGTCTTGCTGCGGCCGGGCGCTCAGCCGCCGCAGCTGCTCTGACATTAGCTGTGCCGCACTCGCATCATCGCGATAATGGATCAGCACTGCCGCCGGTTCGCTGAGACCCGGCCCAGCCATCAACGGCTCCAGGTCCGCGTCAGCACGACAACGGTAGCCGACATGCTCGAGATAACCGCGCAGCAGCGCCCGGCTGTCCGGATCGGCATCGATCAGCCAGACCGACACCGGCACTTGGATCGAGCGAGCCATCGGCTCCGAGCGCTGTGCCGAGGCCGGACGCTGTAAGCGCACGCTGAAACGGACCCGGCTGCCTTCGCCGAGCCTGCTGCTGATCTCGATCCGTCCCTGCATCAGCTGGACCAATTCCTTACAGATCGCCAGGCCCAGGCCCGTGCCGCCGAAACGCCGCGTGGTCGAGCTGTCCGCCTGACTGAACGCGCTAAACAGCCGCGCCCGCTGCTCATCGCTGACGCCGATGCCGGTATCGGTCACGCTGGCGTCCAGCGCAAGCTGGCCTTCATCGTCTGGCTGCACACGCACCCGCAGCACGATCCGACCCGCCGAGGTGAACTTCACCGCGTTACTCAGGAGGTTGACGAGGACCTGCTCCAGGCGCAGTGCATCGCCGCGCCACTGCATCGGCATCGCCGGGTCGAGATCCACCAGCACCTCGAGCCCCTTATCCTCGGCCTGCAGCGCGATCGTGCCGAGGCTGCGGTGCAGGACATCCTCGAGCTCGAAATCGCTCACCTCTAGCTCGAGCTGGCCGGCCTCGATCTTCGAGAAATCGAGGATGTCGTTGATCAGATGCAAAAGCGCTTCGGCCGCGTCTCGGATGCGCTGCACATAGCCCGCCTGTTGGGGCCCCGGGCCGGTCCGCAGCGCAAGATCGGCGAAGCCGATGATCGCGTTCATCGGCGTGCGCAGCTCGTGGCTCATGGTCGCCAGGAAGGCGCTCTTCGCCTCGCTCGAGGCCTTCGCCGCGGCAGTTTCTCGCTCAGCGCGCTCACGCTCGATGCGCTCGGTCACATCAAACACCGAGCCCTCGATCAGGTTCACTCGCCCCCGCTCATCGCAGACCGCACGCGCGGAGAGCACGCAGTCGACGAGCGTGCCATCCGGCCTCGAGAGGCGCGTCTCGAAACCGATCACCCGCCCGTCCTCGGCCAGCCCCCGCTGGAATGCGCGCCGATCGCCCGGGCTAGCGAACTGCGCGGCCAGGTCCGGAACCGCCTGACAGAGTGCTTCGGCATCTCGGTAGCCCAGCATCCTCGCCATCGCCGGGTTAACGTCGATCGGGCTGCCATCTGGGGCGACCTGGAAGATGCCCTCAAAGGCATGCTCGACGATGTCGCGATACTTCTTCTCCGAGATCTGCAGGCACGCCTGCGAATGACGCAGCTCCCGCATGCCCCGCTCGAGATCGACCAGCGTCGCCTTCAAGCGCGCGATCATGCTGCGGAAGGCCAGCGCCAATTGGCCGATCTCGTCGTGACCACTGACCTCAATGTGCTGATCCAGATCGCCGTCGCCGATCGCGACCGCATGCGCGCTCAGCCGTTTGATCGGGCGAAGCAGCGCATGCACCAACGTGATCGTCAGCACGAGCCCAACCAACATGAACAGCGCGCCGATGGCCAACGACTGCAGACTGAGGCGCCCAATCTCATGGCGCATCGGCTCGAGCGAGAAGCTAATGAAAGCCTTGCCCCAATCATAGCCGTTGACCAGCACCGGCCCCATGACCTCGAGGTTGTCAGTCCGCTCCCGCAGAACCTGCTGCGGCCCGCCCGACGCACAGCAGCCGGGAATGAAGGGCGATTGCGCCAGCGGCCGATCGCGACGCGCCGGGTCCAGGCTGCTAAGCACCCGCTCGTCGCGATCGACGATCAGGACTTGCACCACATCCGGCTCGTCTTCGCGGATGTCACGCACAATATCGTCGAGCGAGCGGCGGTCGACATAGACCTCGCCGCTACCGCGATCGATGACCGTGACCGCATATTGGCACTTCTGCTGAACGGAGCGCAGCAGCGTCTCGGCGCGCTTGGCCAGCTCGTTACTGAGGATCTGCCGGGTGACGCGGACGTTCAGCAGGGTGCTGACGACGAGCCCGAACATGAACAACAGCATGACCGCAAGCAGCAGCTTGCGGTACAGGGAACCGAGCAGTTTCCGGCGTGCCGGGGGCGGATGAGGGGCAGGCGGGTCTGCATCCACTGCGGCCAAATGCGCGCTCAGTCCGTTTTCGCCCACTCGGTCTGCAGGCGCGTCTCGGGATACTGGCTAAACAGGTATTGCATCCGGTTCGTGCCCATGTAGTCGAACGCCAGATAACGCTCATGGCAGTACATGCAGCGGCTCGCCAGCTCTTGGAATTGCGCCTCGGCCTGCTCGAGATCGGGATCGGTGCGCAGCAGCCGGGCGAACGCTTGGGCTAGGCGCACCTCGTCGCGCAGTTGCTCCTCGAACTTGGGCGAGGGGTTCTCGATTGGAACGAAGAAGTTCGCTGAACCGTCCACCCGCAGCCCATTCAGCAAAGTCGCGAAGCTGTCGGCGGCGGCGTTGATCTCGCCGTGTCGCAACTGCCGGTCGGCCTCGAGCATCCTGGCCTGCGCCAGGGTTGCACCGGCGAGGTGCTTGAAGAACTCGCTGAACGCATTGATCGCATAGGCGCTAGCCTGCGGGGTCGCGCCGCCGAGGATCACCGCGGTGCCCGGTCCGCCGAACGCGTTCTCGACCACCTCGATGTAGCCGACCTCGGCAGCTTCCCAATCGACAGTCGACTTGCCGGTCGCGACCAGACGCTGGACCAGCGCGTTCTCATCCGCGCCGCCGCAGAGCAAGGTGGTCTTCTGCTCCAGATACTTCTGCGGCGCATCGGCGGCCGGCATCGCCAGCGGAATGGGCGAGGTCGAGCCCAAGGCCGGCAGGAACTCGCCGATGCGCTCGGCCAGGTCGATAGCCGCCACCGCCACCGCTGCGCTCGGCTGATCCCCCAGCACCAGGTTGGTGTTCAGGGTGCCGAATGGGGTCATATAGGCCGTCGTGCGCAGCCCCACTGCATCCGGCTCAAAGAGATCGAAGAGTTCGCCATTCGGCAGGCAGCCCATCTCGTTGCTTCCGTCCGCTCGGGCCATCTGGCTGCTGAGTCCCATCAGCGTCAGCAGCAGCATTACGCATCGCATCACGGTCGGGCGTCTTATCATCGCTCTCATGGTTGCCTCCGTCTGATTCCGGCGCTAGCCGAGGAAGGGATGCCACCGGCCTCGTCGCGAACTGGGTCGCGCTCGAACAACTCGGCCCCAAGCGCTTGCTCGATCATCACTTCGATCTTTTCGGCCGAGGTCGTGATCACGGCGGCCTGAACCACCTGCTCCCGATCCAAGATCACCGCGAGCGGCACATCATGAATCCGATAGCGATCCTTGAGGCTGGCCCATTCGTCGATCAGCACCGGGAACGGCGGATCGAGCTTGTCGATGAACAGTGCCACCTTCCTGCTGCTCTCGCGCATGCTGATCGCGATCACATCGAGCCCATGCTGCTTGAGCTGCGCGTATTCATCGCTCAATCTAACCATGATCTCTCGGCAATAGGGACACCAAATCCCCCAAAAGACGAGCAGAATCGCCTGCTCATCGCCGCTATGATCGGCCAGCCGAAAGGGCTTGCCATTGACATCGGGCAGTTCAATCTCGGGTGCCGGTGCGCCGACCAAATTGCTTGGATCAGAACTTGAGGCCGGCAGCGCCATGACTGAAAGGCAGAGCAACAAGCAGCCACCCAGCCAGCGTCTCATGGATGCGCCACCTCGGGCGTCAGTGTCTCGTACAGCAGGGCCTGGACATGGCCAATGGCATCGTAGACGACGGCGATGATCGCCGTGGACAGGAACAGTCTGTCGCTCGGCAAGGCAAACCGCTCGGGCAACGCGCAGCCTACCGTCGCAGCTGGCGCCAGCCGGGCGATCGGCTCCCGCGCGACTTCTTTGCGCACACGCCAATATTGGCCGCTCCCCAGGGGCAGTGCATGGCGCTCAGCGAGCAGGAGCCGAAATGAGCCTTTGAATGGGCGTACCCGTTCCATGTTGCAGAGCGTGAAATCCACCGTCGGACGGCCATCGCGGGCCGCGGTCTTTGCCAAATAAGGATCGAGGCTCCATCCCGGATCGGCGCGGGCATCGGCAAGGGCTCGGTCGAGCTGCGAGCGCCATTGGGGATCGGCGAGATCGACGCCCTGCGGATCGAGGCCATTGACGCGCAGGTTGGACGCAGCCCCTCGCTCCTTCCCAGCCTCGCGCTGCTTGACCAGGAACAGGCAGCGGCCGGCGAGCTCGGTCGCAATGGTCTCGAGCGCCACCGGCAGCTCGGCCTGGGCAGCAGCGATCTCGAGTTCACAAAGCAGCTCGTCAGCGGTGCGCCCCTCAGCCACCAGGGCGATCATCGCGGCAAGCGAGAGCAGCACGCCAAGCGCCCCGCGCAACGGAGGTTTTCGACCGCTGCGTGGGCGTTTGTTGGGCATTGACGACACGGCGACCCACAGGCTCTGACGACTTACCAACGCCGACCCGATGCGAGATTGCAGGGCTTACGAACCCACCCGGATGTTGAGTCCCTCGGAATTGGCACCGCCTGAGCAAGCCAAGCACGGTCGGAATTGTCCCCAACTTTAACCGCTATGCGGCTTCATGGCGATTGCCGGAAAAGCTGGTACTGGATCGACCAGGGTTTTCGTGCATCCTCAGGAATGCCATCCCGAGCACCGATGATCTCGTTCACCGGCGGCGTGACTAAAGAAGCCGAAGAAAATGAACAGCAAAGCGACCTCACTGGTCGCGGCGCTCGACGGTCTCCGGGTCGACCGTGATCGGCCGATAGATCTCGACCCGATCGCCATCGCTGATCGCCGCATCGAGCTTGGTGAGCTTGCCGAAGATCCCGACGCGCTGCGTCTCGAGATCGATGTCCGGATACTGACGCAGGATGCCGGAGTGCTCGATCGCCTCGCGCACGGTGCTGCCGTCGGGGACATCGAGGGTCAGCCAGGTGCGCTTGAACTTGTCTGCATAGGCGACGCCGATGTGCATGGATCGCTCTCCTCTAATTGGACATCGTAGCGGCCGCGCCCGCGCGGCGCTTGGGCAGTGGCAGGCGCTTCAGCAGGCGCTGGCCGGCAAGCAAGAACCCAAGCGCCAGGAAGCCGCCCGGCGGCAGGATCATCAGCAGGAAGCCGCGGTAATCAGGGATCAGCGTCATTTCGAGGAAGGCCATCGCATCGCCGAGCAGCAGCGAGGCGTTCGCGAACAGGGTGCCGGAGCCGATCGCCTCGCGCACCGCGCCGAGGGCCACCAGCACCAGCGTGAAGCCGACCCCCATCATCAGCCCGTCGAAGGCCGCCGGGGCGATCCGGTTGCGCGAGGCGAAGGCCTCGGCGCGACCGAGGATCGCGCAGTTGGTCACGATCAGCGGGATGAACAGCCCGAGGACCTTATGCAGGTCATGCAGCCAGGCGTTCATCGCCAGATCGACCAGGGTCACCAGGGTCGCGATGATGAGCACGAAGACCG
Source organism: Halochromatium glycolicum (assembly GCF_016584085.1). Classification (GTDB taxonomy): domain Bacteria; phylum Pseudomonadota; class Gammaproteobacteria; order Chromatiales; family Chromatiaceae; genus Lamprobacter; species Lamprobacter glycolicus. Next base: position 171,283 of record NZ_NRSJ01000006.1, read on the forward strand.
GGATGCGCACCTGCGGCGTGATGATCCCGCGCGCGGCCGAGACCAGGACCCCGGACAGGACCATCACCACCAATGACGCCAGGCCGAGCCCGAGCCCGTTGGTCGCGGTGCCGGTGACCGCCAGCAATGGACAGAGCGCGAGCGACTGCGCCAGGACCACGTTGTTGTCCCAGAGCCCGTCGCGGGCGATGCGCGCCCAATCAGTTCTTGCCCCAGCGGTGCGCTCGGCGCCGCCTTGAGCCGCGGGCGTCGATCCGGTCTCGGCTGTCATCGTGCTGTCCCCCGCCCGTCTGTAACCTGTTCGTCTATCTGTGTCTGGAGCACCGCCGAGGCGGTCAAGGTATCGCGATGCGCGGCGAAGGTCTCGAGGCCGCCCTTGATCGCGCCGACCACGGCCCGCGGCGTGATGGTCGCGCCGCTGAACTGATCGAACAGGCCGCCGTCCTTCTTGACCGCCCAGCGTGCGGGCTCCGGATCGGCCAGGCTGCGCCCGTCGAAGTCCAGGATCCAGTCGTCACGCGCGAGCTCGATCTTGTCGCCGAGCCCCGGCGTCTCGGCATGCGCAAGCACCCGCGCGCCGAGCACCCGGCCGTTCGCATCGATGCCGAGCAAGACCCGAATCGGTCCGGCGTAGCCCTGCCCGACGACCTCGAAGGCGACCCCGGTGACCTCGAGCCCCTCCAACGCCCGGTAGACGATGAGCGGCGCGTCGGCCGTCGGCAGGGTCATGCTGTTGGCCAGCAGCGCGTTGTCGTGGAGCGTGGCCGGGATCACCTCGGAGAGCGAGGCGAGCAGGTCCTCGGCTTCGCGCTCGGCGATCGGGCCGCGCGTGATCCGATCGCCACTCACCAACAGCGCGGCCGCAACCAGTGTGAAGGCGCCGAGCAACCCCGCCTGATAGCCGATCCCGTCACGATCGCGCATGAACAACGGTAGATTCATCGGCGGCTCCCGCTGGCTCGCTCGCCGGCCGCATCCGCGGGTAGCGCATCCTCGGGCACCGGCAACGGCTTGCCGCGCCGATCGCGGCCGAAGATGCGTGGCTTCAGATAGTGGTCGATCATCGGTGTGGCCGCATTCATCAGCAGCACCGCGAACGCGGCGCCCTCGGGATAGGCGCCGAAGGTCCGGATCAGGTAGATCAGCAGCCCGATCCCGACGCCGAAGACGGCCTGCCCGGCGCGCGAGACCGGCGAGGTCACCGGATCGGTCGCGATGAAGAAGGCCGTCAACAGCGTCGCACCGGCCGTCAGATGGACCAGCGGGGCGGCGAAACGGGTCGCATCGAGCAGATGCAGCAGGCTGGCCGGGACCAGCACCCCGAGCAGCACCGCGGTCGGGATCACCCAGCCGATCACGCCCTTGCGGATCAGGAACAGCCCGCCGAGCAGCAACAGCAGCGCCGAGGTCTCCCCCAGGCTGCCCGGGATGGTGCCGACCATCGCCTCGACGCTGGTGAACGAGCCGGTCTCGACCGCGGTCAGATCGCCGCCGCGCTGCAGCTCGGTGCCAAGCTCGCCGAGGATCGAGGCCCCGGTCATCGCATCCCAGGGCGGCGCGAGCCCGGCCAGACTGAGCCCGACCGCCTCGAAGAGTCCGGGCGTCTGCGCCGAGAACAGGGGCTGCGGCGCCACCCATTGCGTCATCTCGAGCGGGAAGGACACCAGCAACGCGACGCGGGCGACCATCGCCGGATTGAACAGGTTCTGGCCGATACCGCCGAAGACCTGCTTGCCGATGACGATGGCGATGAAGGCGCCGAGCACGCCGATCCACCAGGGCGCCCAGGGCGGTAGGGTCAGGGCCAGCAGCCAGCCGGTGAGCAGGGCCGAGCCATCGAAGAGTCCGGCTCGCACCGGCTTGCCGGCCAGCACCAGCGCGCTGGCCTCGAACAGCAGGGCCGCGATCAGCGTCCCCAGGAAGAGCAGGATCGCCGGCCAGCCGAAGAGCCCGATCCCGAGCAGGGTCGCCGGCAGCAGCGCGAGCATGACCAGCCGCATGCTGCGCCCGATGCTCACCGGTGCATGCGCATGCGGGCTGGCGAAGAGGTCGGACTGTGGCATCAATCCACCTCCGCGACCGACGCGGCGCGCGCCGGCTCGGCCTGACCCGCAGCCTGTTCCTCGGCCTTCTGCTTGGCGGCCGCCTCGCGCTTGCGCCGCGCCATCGCCTCGCGCTTCGCCCGCTTCTGCGCCTCCAGCCGTGCGCTACGCTGCTCGGCCAGGCGCTTGGTGGCGCTCTGCTTCTGTTTGGCGCGCCCGCGCGCGGCGAGTTCGCCCTTGGCGTGCGCGAAGAACTGCACCAACGGCAGGTGCGCCGGACAGACATAGGCGCAGGAGCCGCAGCCGATGCAGTCCATCAGTCCGGCCGAGGCCGCCGCGTCGAGGTTGCCGACTCGGACCTGCGCGGCCATCGTCAGCGGCACCAGCCCGCACGGGCAGGCGTCGACACAACGACCGCAGCGGATGCAGGCCGCCGGCGCCTGGGTGCCGACCTCGGCGGCCGTCAGCGCCAGGATGCCGTTGGTGCCCTTCATCACCGGCACCCGCAGCTCCTGCAGTGGCTGGCCCATCATCGGCCCGCCGGCGACGAGCCGCTGCGGCTCCTCGCGGAAGCGGCCGCAATACTCGACCAGGTCTTCGACCTTGGTCCCGATCGGCACCCGCAGATTGCGCGGTGATTGGACCGCGCCGCCGGTGACCGTGACCACGCGCGAGACTAGCGGCCGGCCGAAGCGCAATGCCTCATGCACCGCGAAGGCCGTCCCCGGATTATGGACCACGACCCCGATATCGGCCGTCAGCCCGCGCGCCGGGGTCTCGCAGCCGGTCAGGGCCTGCACCAGGTGCTTCTCCGAGCCCATCGGGTAGCGCATCGGCAAGGTCGCGACCTCGAGCTGTTCGCGCCGGTGCCGATCTAGGCGCGCGATGGCCTGGCGCATCGCAGTGATCGCCTCCGGCTTGTTCGCCTCGATGCCGATGATCACGCGCGTGACACAGAGCGCATGGGCCATGATCCGCATCCCGTCGAGGATCGCATCGGCCTCCTCGCGCATGAGCTGGTCATCGCAGGTCAGATAGGGCTCGCACTCGGAGCCGTTGATGACCAGCGTCGTCAACCGGTAACGCTTCGCCAGGCTCAGCTTGACCGCGGCCGGAAAGGTCGCACCGCCCATGCCGACCACGCCGGCGTCGGCGACGCGCTGGGCGATCTCGGTCGGCGCAAGCGCGAACGGGTCCGGCTCGCCGGCGATCGAGGCGTGCCAGCGGTCCTCGCCGTCGGGCTGCAGGGTGATGGTGCGCACCGACAGGCCGGACGGATGATTCGCCGGATACAGCCCGAGCCCGGCGATGCGGCCCGAGGTCGGCGCATGGATCGGCGCCGAGACCGCGCCCTGCGCATGGGCGATGCGCTCGCCCTTGGCGACCTGCTGGCGCCGCTGCACCAGCGGGTTGGCGATCGCGCCGATATGCTGTTGCAGTGGGATGTGCAGCAATCGCGGCATCGGCAATGACTCGATCGCTCGACCCGCAGTCAGGTCCTTACGGTCGTCCGGATGGACGCCGCCGCGAATGCGAAATAGTGGCATCGGAGGCTCCTCAGCGCTCGGTCATGAGGCCGCTCAGGCGGCCAGCGGTTGCGGCCAGACCCAGTTCGAGGGGGTCTGAGTGGGCGCGCGCATCTCGATGCACTCGGTCGGGCAGACCTCGGCGCAGTCACCGCAGCCGATGCAGGCGTCCTCGAACACGGCGTGGATCTGATCCTTGGCGCCGACGATCGCATCGGTCGGGCAGCGCTTGAAGCACTTGGTGCAGCCAAGACAGAGGCGCTCGTGGACGAACGCGACCCGAACCTCCTGCTCCGCCATCCCGCTCAGGTCGACCGAGACGCCGAGCCGGTCGGCGAGCGCTTGCGCCAGCCCACGCCCGCCGGGCGGACAGATCGTGACCGGTGCCTCACCGGCAGCGATCGCGGCGGCCGCCGGTGCGCAGCCGGGATAGCCGCATTGGCCGCACTGCGAGCCCGGCAGCATGGCCTCGACCTCGCCCACCAGCGGCGACTCCTCGACCTTCAAGAAGCGCGCGGCCAGCCCGAGCAGGGTGCCCAGGCCGAGCCCGAGGACCGTCAAGCTGAAAATCGCTGCTAGCATCATCTCGAGTACCCTTTTTCCTCAGTCAGCCCTTTGCCATGCCCCAGCCGCAGGCGGCCTCAGGCCAGCCCGGCAAAGCCCATGAACGCCAGCGACAGCAGCCCGGCGACGATGAACGCGATCGGCGCGCCGGCGAACGCCGCCGGGACCTGGGCCAGCGCCAGGCGCTCGCGCAGCCCGGCGAACAGCACCATCACCAGCGTGAAGCCGAGCGCCGAGCCGAAGCCATAGATCAGGCTCTCGGTGAAGCTGTGCTCGGCCTGGACATTGAGTAGCGCCACCCCGAGCACCGCGCAGTTGGTCGTGATCAGCGGCAGGAAGATGCCGAGCACCTGATAGAGTGTCGGCGAGACCTTGCGCACCGTCATCTCGGTGAACTGCACCACCGCGGCGATGACCAGGATGAAGGTCAGGATGCGTAGGAAGCCGATGTCGAGCGGCGCCAGGACCAGATGCTCCAACAGCCAGCTCGCCGCCGCGGCCAACGTCAGCACGAAGGTCGTCGCCAGCCCCATGCCGAGCGCGGTATCAAGCTTTCCGGAAACGCCCATGAACGGACAGAGCCCAAGGAACTTGACCAAGACCACGTTGTTCACCAACGCGGTCGCCAGTAGGAGCATCAGGTACTCAGTCATCGGTGATCAGGGGTTACCGGCTGCAATCAGACTCGGGCAGGGACTCGGCCCTGCCGAACGAATGGACGCAGAGAGGCAAAGCCGATGCCACCTTTGTGGACACCCGCTCGTCTGTTCCCCCGTCGTAACCGGTTGGACGCCGAGTGATAAGGGGCCGGTTGCCATCCAGCCGCCTGATCAGGGCGGTTGGGCACCTGGGCCTGCGCCAGCCAGGCAGCCAGCGCGGTGTCGGGGACGACACAGCTGTCGTGTTGCAGTGCAGCAGATATGTCGGAAACCCGACAATGCACCATCAGGCGCCCTCCGCAGAGCGCCGTACAAGCCGCGCCGCCCAAGCCCACAGCCAGATTCCTGGCCGGCATTATTTCTGGCGCGGATTATGCTATTTAATTGGGCTCAGAAGGATTCGGCTCAGAAGGATTCGGCTCAGAAGGATTCGGCTCAGAAGGATTCGGCTCAGGATGGCTTGGCTCAGGATGAGCTCGGCTCAGAATGATTCGGATTCGGATCGGCGGCAATACAACGACAGGTGACGACAGAGGAGCGACATCATGGCTCGATCGGTTTCGGAGACACGTGCATCAACCTCACAGCCACAGACAGCCTCGTCAGGCAGGTCGACGGCGAGCCGGCGCGAGAGTGCAGAGAGCGACCAGCAACCGATCGCGCACACCGCGATCGCCGACTTCCTGAGCGCGCCGCCACCGGGCACGCCGCGCGCGGTCGTTGATGCGCTGCAGCTGATGATCGGGGATGCCCCCAATCCGCTGCCGCCGAGTCTCTACTTCGAAACGGTTGAGCAATCGCCGGTGGCGATCTCGATCACCGATGCCAAGGCGAGTATCCTCTACGCGAACGCCGCATTCGAGCATCTCAGCGGCTATCGCCGCGACGAGGTCCTCGGCAAGAACGAGTCGATCCTCTCCAGCAACGCGACGCCCGAGAGCATCTACCGGCAGCTGTGGCGCACGATCCAGCGCAAGAAGACCTGGACCGGTACGCTGGTCAATCGGCGCAAGAACGGGGACGAATATCTGGCCGAGCTCGTGATCTCACCAGTGCTCGATAGCGCCGGCGAGATCGCCCACTTCCTCGGCATGCATCGCGACGTGACCCGCGAGCACGAGCTCGCTGCAGCGCTGCGGCAGCAGAAGACGCGCATCGAGAATGTACTCGACGCTGCGCCGACGCTCATGGTGCTGCTGGCCGCGGACGGCAGCATCATCCTCGACAACATGGAGTACAAGAAGCTGTTTGGCGATCTGCGCGGTCAGGAGCCATTGCCGCTCCTGAGACAAGCACTGCGCGAGCAAGCTGGTTTCGATCCGCTCGAGCGCACCATCCCGGCGACCGGCCAGGGCGAGGATTTCAAGAACGTCGAGGTGAGCCTGGAGGTCCCGGGCACGCTCGGGCCCCGTTGGTTTTCCTGTTCAGGCACCTGTATCAGCGAGCAGGACGGCAGCGCGCGCAGCTACTTCGGCCACGGCAAGCTCGGCGCCTCACGACTGCTGCTGCTCGCGACCGACGTCACCGCCCGTCATCGTGAGGTCGAGCGTGCGCACCTGGAGCATCTGCGCGCCCGGATCGCCGAGCAGCGGCTCACACAGGGGATGCGGGAGGCCTTGACCGCAGCCAGCTATCAGATCCAGACCCCGCTGAATCTGCTGCGCGCCGCGAGCGCGATGTTCGCCAGCGGCGCCGGGACGGTCGAGGGCTTCGCGCCAACGCTCGCGCAGATCACTGCGGCGAGCGAGCAGGCCCTGCAGACGCTGCGCTCGGCCCTTCCGGACGAGGTCATCGAGGCCGGTGTCAGCGTCAATGTCAACGAGCTGATTCGCCATGTGCTCGCCCTCGAGACTGACGCCCTGCTCGCCGCCGGACTGACGGTCGACTGGCGGCCGGCCCACGTGCTGCCGGAGATCACCGCACGCCAGACCGAGCTGCGCTCACTGTTCAAGAACCTGATCGACAACGCCGTCCAAGCGACGCTCGAAGGCGGTCGCAGCCAGCGTGAGCTGCATATCGCAACCCGTGCCCTGGACAACGCCGTCGAGGTGATGATCCAGGACAGCGGGCCAGGCTTCCCGAGCGGCGACCGCTACAAGGCGTTCGAGCCCTTCTATATCGGCTGGCGCAATCGGCGCGGCCGCGCCGGCATGGGACTGCCTCTCGCCCAAGAGATCGCCAACCAGCACGGCGGCAGTATCGAGATCGACCCCGACTACCAGGACGGCTGCCGGCTGCGCGTGAACCTGACCAATGCCCTTCCCCGTGACTGACGCAAGCCCATTATCGATGTACGACGCTGACCTGGCTGACGAATCGTGCCACGACACCCGTCGGGTCGATCTGCTCGAGGCACAGCTGGCGGCATTGTTCGATGTCAGCCGTATCCTGAGCCAGTCACTCCAGCTGCGCGAGACCTTGCGCGCCTTGCTGCAGACGCTGCACGAGCGCGGCCGCCTCTGCCTTGGCATGGTCAGCCTGCTCGACGACGAATCCGGCGATCTGCTGATCAGCGCCCTGCATGACGAGGACGTCGCACCGTTCGAGAAGGTCCGCTACCAGCGCGGCGAAGGTGTCATCGGCCACATCCTCGAATCCAATCGAAGATGGCTGCTCGAGCGCGTCAGCGACGAGCCGCGCTTTTTGGACAAGCTCGGCATGTTCGACCGTTCCCTGCCGTTCATCGGCGTCCCGATCCGCATCGGCGACGGCGACCCGGTCGGGGTCTTCGCGCTGCAGCCGCCGGTGCGGGACGAGAACCTCGAGCAACGCGCCCGCTTTGCCGAGATGGTGGCCAATCTGATCGGCCAGGCGGTGCTGCTCGCGCGCTCGGTCGAGGCCGAGCGCCGCGCGCTGCGCGAAGAGCGCGACAACCTGCGCCGCCATCTCAAGGGCAGCCATGGCTTCGACAGTATCATCGGCCATACCCAGCGCATGCGGATCGTCTTCGACCAGGTGCGCCAGGTCGCCAAATGGAACACCACGGTGCTGCTGCGCGGTGAATCGGGCACCGGTAAGGAGCTGATCGCTAACGCGATCCACTACAACTCACCGCGCGCACAGAGCACCTTTATCAAGCTCAACTGCGCGGCGCTGCCCGATACACTGCTCGAGTCCGAGCTCTTCGGTCATGAGAAAGGCGCCTTCACCGGCGCCGTCAGTCAACGCAAGGGGCGTTTCGAGCAGGCCGACGGCGGCACCCTCTTCCTCGACGAGATCGGCGAGATCAGTCCGGCGTTCCAGGCCAAGCTGCTGCGCGTCTTGCAGGAGGGCGAGCTCGAGCGCGTCGGCGGCACCAAGACGATCAAGGTCGATGTTCGCGTGATCGCGGCCACCAATCGCAACCTCGAGCAGGAGGTCAAGGCCGGCGAGTTCCGTGAGGACCTCTACTATCGGCTCAACGTGATGCCGATCCAGATGCCGGCGCTGCGCGAACGGATCGAGGACGTACCCGAGCTGGCCAAGTTCCTGGTCGACAAGATCGCCAGCCAGCAGGGCCGCGAGCTCAGCATCACCGACAGCGCGCTGCGCGTGCTGATGCGCCATGACTGGCCCGGCAACGTGCGCGAGCTCGAGAACTGCATGGAGCGCGCCGCGGTGATGAGCGAGTGCGGGATCATCGACCGCGATGTGATCGATCTCACCGGCCTCGACGTCGGCAACCTGCCCGACCCGGCCGCCGCGCTCGCGCCGAGCGCCCCGCAAGCGAACGGCATCGATCTCAACGACCCGGATGTCGACGAGCGCGAGCGCGTGATCGCGGCCCTCGAACAGGCCGGCTGGGTCCAGGCCAAGGCCGCGCGGCTGTTGAACATGACCCCGCGCCAGATCGCCTATCGCATCCAGACGATGGGGATCAAGGTGAAGCAGTTTTGAGCAGCGATTGCCCGAAGGGCCACTACGATTGCCGCCTGTGTAGGACGCAAACGCCATCGATGGCCGCGGCCACATGGGCCGCAACCGCCATCGCTAGCTTAGGCGATTTCTGTCAAAGCTCATACCGCCTTGCTGGTCTTTTCGCTCGCCTTCTTCGTCGCGCCGCCGGTCACATAGCCCGGCTATGCTCCCGGCGACGCTCCTCGAAGGCAAACGACAATCCTGCGCAATTCGGTACGAGCTTTTCCGGCAATCGCCTTAGCGGATTGTGATCGCTGCGCTTGACCATTGATGCGCGATCGCCTGGCCGCAAGCGGCCTCAATGACCTTTGGCACTGTCGGCGAACAGCGCATCCAGGCTATCGGCATCCAAGACCCGATCGGCCAGCGCATCCAGTTCGACCTCGCTCGCCTGCGCAAGACGCGGCTCGACCCAATTGGGGAGTGACCCGAAACGCCGAACCATTTGTCGCATCAGCAAGCGCGTCTCGCCCTCCAATCGGCCCTCCAGCAGGCCTTCCTGTCTGCCTTGCAACCGCCCCTTCTCAATCAGCTCGCGGTTCCACTGTTCCACGCGTTCTTCTAGCACGGTATGTACCTCTTGATAATCATCGACGGCCGGCAACCGGATTCCTGAGCGCTTCTTCCGGATGAAGCTCCGATAGATCCAGCGCCCAAAGGCACGTTTGAGACTACCCAGGGCCTCGGTATCCAGCAGCTCGACCAGGCGCTGATAGACGCTGAGCCAGGTCGCTTCGTCGCGAGCATGCTCCAGCCGGAACAGCGCGGCAACGAGATTGCGAACCTCCACTGGAAAACTCGGATCATCGACCACCGCACCCTCATCGAGCAACAGATAGCGGGAATACGACCGGTAGGCATCGAGCCCGCCCGGCACCGGCGCGATCAGCTCCGCCAGCTCGACGGACGCCGTCCAGCGGGCATCGCCGTTATAGAGCACGATAGGCAGCACCGGAGGCAGGCGGCCATCAGCGGTGAGGCGACCTTGGGCGATGAGATCCTGGTAGAGCAGCGTGACATAGTTGGCGATGCGCACCGCCATGAAGCGGTCGACCCGGCTCTGGAACTCGATCAGCAGATAGACGTAGAGCCAATCGTCCCCCCAGCGCAGGCGCCAGATGATGTCGTCCTCCCGCTCGCGCAGGTCATCCGTGATGAAGCTGCCCTTGACCGTCTCCAGCGAATCGAGGTCGGCCTGCGCGAGCCAATCCTCGTGCACGAAACCGAGCAGCAGATCCCGGATCATCTCGCTGTGCGAGAACAGATCCTTATAGCTATGGTCGTGGTGGGGCTCGGTTGGCATGGTCACTCGGGCCGAATGCGCTCGGCCGTTGCTTCAGGATCGAGCCGCCAGTGATACCTCTACTGCGACAGCGATCCCACCCAAACACGCGCATTGCGGAACAGCCGCAGCCAGGGGCTATCCTCACCCCAGTCGTCCGGGCGCCAGGCGTGCTGGATGCTGCGGAAGATGCGTTCCGGGTGCGGCATCATGATGGTGACCCGGCCATCGGCATTGCACAGCCCGGTGATGCCCTCCGGCGAGCCGTTCGGGTTGGCCGGATAGCGCAGCGCGGGCTCACCACTGGTCTCGATGTAGCGCAGCGGTGCAAACGGCGCCGCCTCGGCCTGTTGCGCGGGATCGCGGAACTCGGCGCGGCCCTCACCGTGCGAGACCACGATCGGCAGGCGTGACCCGGCCATCCCCTGCAGGAGCAGCGACGGCGACTCCCGCACCTCGACCATCAGCAGCCGCGCCTCGAACTGCTCGGAGCGGTTGCGCACGAAGTGCGGCCAGTGGTCGGTGCCCGGGATCAGCTCGCGCAGGTTGGCCAGCATCTGGCAGCCGTTGCAGACGCCGAGGGCGAAGCTGTCGTCACGGGCGAAGAAGCGCTGGAACTGGTCGCGGGCGCGCGGGTTGAACAGGATGGTCTTGGCCCAGCCCTCGCCGGCGCCGAGCACGTCGCCATAGCTGAAGCCGCCGCAGGCGGCGAGCCCGCGGAAACCGTCGAGGCCGATGCGGCCGTCGAGCAGATCGGACATATGCACATCGACGCACTCGAAGCCGGCGCGATCGAACGCGGCCGCCATCTCGATCTGGCCATTGACGCCCTGCTCGCGCAGCACGGCGAGCCGCGGGCGCGCACCGGTCGCGATCAGCGGCGCGGCGATGTCGTCGGCTGGCGCGAAGGTCAGCGCCGCACTGAGTCCCGGATCATCGGCATCGATCCGGGCCTGTTCCTCGTCGGCGCAGTCCGGGTTGTCGCGCAGGCGCTGCATCTGCCAGCTGGTCTCGGACCAGAGCCGCTGCAGTTCGGCCCGCGAGGCATCGACCAACGGTCGCTCGCCGCTGCGGATGATGATCCGCTGATCGGCGCGGGGCGTCCCGATCGCGTGACTGCAGGCGCCGAGCCCATGGCGCTCGAGCCGCTCCAGCACGCTGTCGAGCCGGTCTGCTGGGACCTGCAGCACGGCGCCGAGCTCTTCGGCGAACAATGCCGCGATGGGATCGCGCCCTGCGTCCGTCGAAGGCGCGTCCATCGAAGGCGCGCCGTTACCGGTTTGCGCTTCACCACTTGCTAGCGCGCCATTACCCCTCCGTGTGCCATGGCTCGCCCGCGCCCCATCACCCGCGGCAGACTCGCTTGCACCTTCGCCATTGGCACGAACGCCGCTCGGAGCCTGCTGACCAAGACCGTCTTCGCCGACGCTCGATCCCGCTGATCCAAGACTCGCCGATGCCGTTGCTGCAGGCAGCCCCCCGAGATCGCATTCGAGCCCACAGCGCCCGGCGAAGGCCATCTCGCATAGGGTCGCGAGCAGACCGCCGTCGGAGCGGTCGTGATAGGCCAGCACCAGCCCTTCGGCCTTCAGCGCCTGGAGCGCGGCGAAGAGGCCCTTGAGCAGCTCTGGGTCATCGAGGTCCGGCGGTGTCTCGCCGATGCGCGCATGGACCTGTGCCAGCGCCGAGCCGCCGAGCCGGTCCTGACCGCGACCGAGATCGATCAACACCAGCCGGGTCTCGCCGCGATCGAGCCTCAACCAAGGGGTCAGACTCCTTCGGGCGTCGGCAACCGGCGCGACCGCCGAGACGATCAACGACAGCGGCGCGGTCATCTCGACGCGCTCGCGTCCGCCATCGCTACCGTCGGCCACGCTCGCGCCGGCACCACTCGCGGCACCGGACTCCGCACTAATGCGCCTCTCAATACCGCTCTCAATCCCAGCAAGGTCGCGCGCGCCGTGCTCGGGATCGGCGCCATCGCTCGGCTCGGAATCCGTTGCTTCATTGGCGCCGTCCTCGGGATTCAACCCGGCCCCGAGCCCGCCGCCGCGCGGCCGCTCCCAGACCGTCTTCATACTCATCGAGTCCTTGCCGACCGGGATCGCGATGCCGAGCGCCGGGCACAGTTCGGCGCCGACCGCGCGCACGGTCGCGTACAGCCGCGCATCCTCGCCCGGATGGCCGGCGGCCGCCATCCAGTTCGCCGACAGCCGGATAGCGCCAAGCGACCCGACATCGGCGGCCGCAATGTTGGTGATCGCCTCGGCGACGGCCATCCGTCCCGAGGCGGGCGCATCGAGCAACGCGAGTGGCGTGCGCTCGCCCATCGCCATCGCCTCGCCGTGATAGCCGTCGAAGTCGGTCAGGGTCACCGCGCAGTCGGCCACCGGAACCTGCCAGGGACCGACCATCTGATCGCGCGCGACCAGCCCGCCGACGCTGCGGTCGCCGATCGTGATCAGGAAGGTCTTGCAGCCGACCGTCGGCAGCCGTAGCACCCGGCGCGCGGCCTCGTCGGGGTCGAGGGTCGCGGTC
>NZ_NRSJ01000007.1 GCF_016584085.1 Halochromatium glycolicum
GGATTGTCGTTTGCCTTCGAGGAGCGTCGCCGGGAGCATAGCCGGGCTATGTGACCGGCGGCGCGACGAAGAAGGCGAGCGAAAAGACCAGCAAGGCGGTATGAGCTTTGACAGAAATCGCCTTAGTGAGATCGCTTGCGGCCCCGGTCTACGCTGTCGGCGTCGCTTGCGCGTGCGGTGGTCGGGAGCGGCGCGGTACCCGCTGGCGGCGGACGCCGTGAACCCGTCCCTGGGGGCTTGCGGATCGCCGTCCGGGCGATCCACACCGCCGCCAGCGGGTACCGCACCGCTCCTTCTTGCCTCGGGGCGGGTTGCTGCTGGGGCTGATGCTGTGAGGCGGGTCGTTGGGCGGTTCCGGTCACCTAACTGGTCGCCGGGCATCGGTGTTGTGCGAGGCAGAGCTGGCGGGCTGTGCTATGGTGCCGCGCAACTCGTTAATCGTTTTGCTTTCTCCTGAATTTGGCCGTGACCGAGCCGGATCGTGTGATCAGTCCTGATGCTGCCAGCGATGACGGGGCGCTCGATCGGGCGATCCGGCCGCGGCGCCTTACGGACTATGTCGGGCAGCCGGCGGTCTGCGAGCAGATGGGGATCTTCATTGGTGCGGCGCGCGGACGCGGCGAGGCGCTCGATCACACGCTGATCTTCGGCCCGCCCGGGCTCGGCAAGACCACGCTGTCGCATATCATCGCCCACGAGATGCAGGTGAATCTGCGTCAGACCTCGGGGCCGGTATTGGAGAAGCCGGGCGATCTGGCGGCTCTGCTGACGAATCTGGAGTCGGGCGATGTCCTGTTCGTCGACGAGATCCATCGGCTGAGTCCGGTCGTCGAGGAGGTGCTCTATCCGGCGATGGAGGATTTCCAGCTCGACATCATGATCGGCGACGGGCCGGCGGCGCGCTCGATCAAGCTGGATCTGCCGCCGTTCACCTTGGTCGGGGCGACGACGCGGGCTGGGTTGCTGACCTCGCCGCTGCGTGATCGCTTTGGGATCGTGCAGCGGTTGGAGTACTACTCGGATGCCGATCTGGCCCGTATCGTCCAGCGCTCGGCCGCGATCCTGGCGATCGAGGCCGATCAGGACGGTGCCGAGGAGATCGCTCGGCGTTCGCGCGGCACGCCGCGGATCGCGAATCGATTATTGCGCCGGGTGCGCGACTTCGCACAGGTGCGGGCAAGTGGACAGATCAGCCGTGCGGTGGCCGATGAGGCGCTGGCGATGCTCAAGGTCGACGCGCGCGGCTTCGATCACATGGATCGGCGCCTTCTCAGCGCGGTGATCGAGAAGTTCGATGGCGGGCCGGTCGGGGTCGAGAGCCTGGCGGCGGCGATTGGTGAGGAGCGGGGCACGATCGAGGATGTGCTGGAGCCGTTCCTGATCCAACAGGGCTATCTGATGCGCACGCCGCGCGGCCGGATGGCGACCCAGACCGCCTATGCACATTTCGGGCTCAGGCCGCCGCGGCAAGAGTCGCCTGTGGTGCCGGACCTATTTGACGAAAACGGTTAGACTTGCAGTCTGTTGCCGTCGGGTGGATGGCGCCTATGGTGCCGTCGCTCGCCTACCAGCCGCGTTCCCCTTTTATGGCAGTCAAGGACTCCGCGTTCGAATGGCTCGTGCGCGTCTATTACGAAGATACCGATGCCGGTGGTCTCGTCTATCACGCCCGTTATCTCCATTTCATGGAGCGAGCCCGGACCGAGTGGCTTAGGGCGTTGGGTTTCGAGCAGCAACAGCTTCGCGATGAGCGGGGCATCCTATTCGCGGTGCGTAAGATGACGCTGGATTTCGTGCGGCCGGCTCGCTTTGACCAGCTTCTGCGGGTCACCGCGATGCCGACCGCGCGCGGGCGAGCGAGTATCGAGTTCGCGCAGCAGGTCCTGGACGCAGGTGACGGCGCTGTTTGCTGCCGCGCGACGGTCAATGTCGCTTGCATCGACGCTGCTCGGCTGCGGCCCACTCGCATTCCCGGCGCCTTGGGGGCCGTGCTCGAGCCGGCGGATGCTGTTGTTGTCGATGGAGGGGTTGCCCATGGGCGCTGAGCTGTCACTGGTCGATCTGGTGATGCAGGCGAGTCTCGTCGTGCAGTTGGTGCTGCTGGTCCTGGTACTCGCCTCGGTGCTGTCCTGGGCGGCCATCTTCGACCGTGGACGGGTGCTGCGCCGGGCGCGTGCCGCAGCGGATGCGTTCGAGCAACAGTTCTGGTCGGGGGGGGATCTCAGTGCGCTCTACCGTGACCTCGGCAAGGACGAGCACCGTCTCTCCGGGTTGCCGGCGATCTTCCGCAACGGTTTCAAGGAGTACGTTCGGCTGCGCAAGGTTGCACCGAACGACACACTCGCGCTGATCCAAGGCGCCGAGCGCTCGATGCGGGTGGCGCTGAGCCGCGAGATGGACCGGCTCGAGTCCAATCTGTCGTTTTTGGCTACCGTGGGCTCGACGAGCCCGTACATCGGGCTGTTCGGGACCGTCTGGGGGATCATGCACGCCTTCCACGCCCTCGGAAACGTTCAGCAGGCCACCCTGGCGCTGGTCGCTCCGGGGATCTCCGAGGCGCTGGTCGCAACCGCGGTCGGACTCTTCGCGGCAATTCCCGCTGTCGTGGCCTATAACCGTTACTCGAATCAGGTCGAGCGCTTGAACAACCGCTACGAGGAGTTCATGGAGGAGTTCTCGACGCTGTTGCAGCGTCAGGGGCGTGGCTGACTTGCGCCATTGCGAGGACGAGAGCGAAACCGGTCGATGAAACGAAAGGAGCGCCGCAACCGTCGCCGGCCGATGGCCGAGATCAATGTCGTGCCCTACATCGATGTGATGCTGGTGCTGCTGGTCATCTTCATGGTGACCGCGCCGCTGATCACTCAGGGTGTCAAGGTGGATCTCCCGAGGGCCGAGGCCCAGCCACAGCCCGGCGACGGCGCGCCGCCGGTCGTGATCCATGTGGATCAGTTCGGGGATACCTATGTCGACCTCGGTGACGCCGAGCTGCTGCCTGTCGATCAACGATTGCTCTATGAGCGACTCAGGGCCGTGCTGACGAATGCCCCAGGGACGACGGTCGTGATCCGAGCTGATCGCTCGGTCGATTACGGCGTGGTCGTCGAAGCGATGGTTGCGGCCCAGGCGGCGGGTGCGCCGAGCGTTGGTCTCGTGACTCAGCCGCTCGTCAGCCCTTCGGGCGACGCGGTTCGCTGACAGGCGAGTCATGTGGGAGATCCTGCAGCGTTTCCCGCGGGCGTTTCTCTGGTCGATCCTGCTCCACCTGCTGCTATTCGCGCTGATGGTCGTCGGGATCGATTGGCGGGTCCGTAATCAGGAGCTTGGCGCGTTCGAGAACATGGTCCAGGCGCGGATGGGCGCATCACCGGAGCTTGCTGAGCAGATTGCAGCATTGCGGGCCGGCTCCGGTGGGTCGTCGGAGCCGGAACCGCGCGCGTTATCATCGGAGCCAGAGCCAGAGCCAGAGCCAGAGCCAGAGCCAGAGCCAGAGCCAGAGCCAGAAGCTGCGCCTGAAAGCGCAAGGGATGCGGCGGCTGCGGCCGCGCGTCTGCAGGCTGAGGCTGAGGCTGAGGCTGAGGCAGAGCGCCGGGCAGAAGAGGCGGCTCGTCGTGAAGCTGAGCGGGAGGCCGAGGAGGCGGCGCGACGAGAGGCGGAACGCCGTGCTGAGCTCGAGCGCCAGCGGCGGGCCGAAGAGGAGGCGCGACGCGAAGCGGAGCGTCGAGCGGAAGAGGCTGCCCGCCGAGAGCGGGAGCGCCAAGCCGAGGCGGAGGCGCGCCGGGAGGCTGAGCGCCAACGCGAGGCTGAGGAGGCTGCGCGACGCGAAGCTGAGCGCCAGGCCGCGGAAGCGGCTCGTCGAGAAGCTGAACGCCAGGCCGAGCTCGCGCGTCAGCGTCGAGCCGAAGAGGAGGCAAGGCGCGAAGCGGAACGTGAAGCGGAATTGGAACGCCAGCGCCGCGCTGAGGAGGCCGCGCGCCAGCAGGCGGAGCGCCAGGCAGCGCTTCAGCGCAGACGCGAGGCTGAAGAGGCCGCAAGACGTGAGGCTGAGCGTCAAGCGGAGCTTGAACGGCAACGTCGAGCGGACGAGCAACGCCGAGCCGAGGAAGCAGCACGCCGGGAAGCGGAGCGGGAAGCGGCGCGTCAAGCGGAACTGGAGCGCCAGCGTGAGGCTGAAGAGGTGGCGCGCCGGGAAGCGGAGCTGGAACGTCAGCGCCGAGCCGAGGAGACAGCGCGTCTGGAGGCCGAGCGTCAAGCGCAGCGCGAAGCCGAAATCGAGCGCGAGCGGGCGGAACTGCGTCGGATACGCGAGGCCGAGCAGGCCGATGGACAGCGGCGAGCCGAAGACGCGGATCGCCGTGAGGCCGAGGGGCGCGCCGCGGCACGTGAACGGGATCTCCTCGACGCCCTCGAAGCCGAGGAAAGGCGACGCGAGAGCAGTGGCGGACAATCGGGCGCCGCCGCCCGAGCACAGGTCGCAAGCCGTTGGGTGCCGCAGATCAAGAGTCGGGTACTGCAGTATTGGACCCGGCCACCGAGCGCACGTCGCGAGCTGCGCACGGTCGTGAATCTGCGGTTGGAAGAAGGTGGCGCCGTGGTGCCGAACAGCGTGCGCGTGGTCGAGGGCAGCGGCAAGGCGGCCTTCGATCAGTCAGTGGTGGCAGCCATCTATCGGGCGTCGCCGCTGCCCGTCCCGGAGGGGGAGGAGTTTGAGCTGTTCCGGGACTTCAATTTCGTTTTCCGGCCCTGAGTCCGGACTGCTGGGGGAGAAGCAACCGATGCAACGTCTCAGTCTCGTGGTCGCCGGCACGTTCCTTTGCCTGCTGATGCTGGCCGCTATCGGTCAGGCACATGCGAAGCTGACGATCGAGGTCACGGGTGGCGCCGAGGGCGCGCAGCCGATCGCGATCGTGCCGTTCGGCGATGTCGATGGCGCCCGGCCGGGGGTCGATGTCGCCAATGTCATCAGTGCCGATCTGACCCGGAGCGGTCGTTTCCGCGCCATGGCCAGACGTGAGATGTTGGCGACGCCCTCTCGGCAGGAGGATGTGGACTTTCGGGAATGGCAGCTGCTCGGCATGAACAATCTGCTGATCGGGGAGATCCGGCCTGCCGAGGGTGGCGGCTACGACCTGAGCTGGCGCCTGTTCGATGTCTTTAGCGGTGACCAGCTTGCAGCACGCTCTTTGCGCTCGACGGAGCGCGGTCTGCGCCACGCTGCGCATCGCATCGCCGATCAGGTCTACGAAACCCTCACCGGTGAGCGCGGGGTGTTCGCGACCCGGCTCGCCTATGTGACCTCCCGCGATCGCAGCGTTGATTCGCGTGTGATCCTTCGCGTCTCGGATTCGGATGGCTACAATCCCCAAACCATCGTCGACTCGGCCGAGCCGATCCTGTCCCCCGCCTGGTCACCAGACGGGAAGCGCCTCGCTTATGTCTCGTTCGAGAATCGACAGCCGAGCATCTACATCCAGGAATTGGCAACGGGACGCCGGCAGCGCGTCGCGAGCTACGAGGGCATCAATGGCTCCCCGGCGTTTTCTCCGGATGGACGCAGGCTGGCGATGACCCTCTCGAAGGACGGCAGCCCCGACATCTATCTCATGGACCTGGCGTCGGGTAACCTGACCCAGCTCACCGATCACTATGCGATCGATACCGAGCCGGCCTGGTCCCCGGATGGCCGGCATCTCGTCTTCACCTCCGATCGCGGTGGGCGGCCTCAGATCTATCGGGTTGCGGCGAGCGGCGGGCCTGCGGAGCGCGTCACCTACGAAGGCGAGTACAATGCTGCGGCGAGCTATTCGCCGGATGGGCAGTACCTGGTGATGGTGACGCGTGTCGGCGGGCGCTTTCGGATTGCGTTGACCGACGCGCAGGGTGGTTCGCGGCGCCTGTTGAGCAATGGGGCGCTGGACGAGTCGCCAAGTTTCGCGCCGAACGGCAGCATGGTAATTTACGCGAGCGAGAACAATGGTCGCGGAGTGCTGTCAGTGACCCCGATCGCCGGTGGTGCAGGCCAACGTCTGTCGCAAGAGGTCGGCGAGGTCCGTGAGCCGGCATGGTCGCCATTCCCTCGCTAACGTTCATGACGGGGTGCCACTCCGGACGATGCATCTGGCGTGATTCACGGTAAGCGTCCGGCTCAGTCACTCGCCGAGCTCCTGGTTGAGCCGCCATCGCTCAAGCCGGCGATTGGTGCATTCGCTATAACGCTATGAGCTTGCCTGGCTAACGGAGACAGCGGCTTCACCCGCGCAGGAGTCCCATGAGCATTCGCTGGCAATTGTCGCTCTCGGTCTTGGTGCTGGCGCTGACCGGCTGCGCGACCCCGCCACCTCCACCGACCGCTGCGCCGAGCGCCGACGAGCTCGATGCAATGGGGTCGCGCCCGGCTCCGGGGATCGAAGCGACCCGAGAGCGCTCGCCATTGGACGATCCAGCGAGTCCGCTCTATCGCAAGGTCGTCTATTTCGAGTATGACGCTGCCAGGATTCAGCCGCAGTATGCCGGGCTGTTGCGGGCACATGCGGACTACATCTACAACACGCCGGGCGCCGAGGTCACACTTGAAGGCCACAGCGACGAGCGCGGCACCCGCGAGTACAATCTGGCGCTGGGCGACCGTCGCAGCGATGCGGTCAAGCGCTTTCTGATGGCGGAAGGGGTGCCCGAAGAGCGTATCCGCACGCTGAGCTATGGCGAAGAGCGTCCGGCCGATCCGGGCCGCACGGAGCGCGCCTGGAGCGAGAACCGTCGGGTCGAGCTCGTCTACTGAGAGGCATCTGCATGAGCCAAGCGCAGGGTTTCCGCTTACCGCTTCCGGCTGCGATCGCTGCAGCCTTGATGCTGGGGCTGGCGGGTCCGTTGCCGGCGATGGCGGCTGATCCAGCGCTCGAGGCGCGGGTCTCGCGCCTCGAGCAGATGCTGAGCGAGCGCTCGCTGTCCGATCTGCTGCTGCAGATCCAGCAGCTGCAGCAAGAGGTACAGGAGCTCCGCGGCCAGGTCGAGACTCAGCAATATCTCTTGCGTCAGCAGGGAATGACCGGCGCGGGCAGTAACGGGACCGAAGGCGACTCAGCGTCGACCCCGGATAGGGAGCGCTTGCGGCCGCGCTTCTCTGGGGATGCGCCCGGCGGTGCATTCAGAGGCGAAGCAGACAGGACCTCGGATTGGCGGTTGAACCGCGTGCCAGGCAGCCGAGTTACGACTGAGCTCGGCGGCCCGTTGCAACTGGACCCGTTTTCAGCCAGCGATTCCCAAGACCGCGCGACCGCTGCTAAGGCGCGGACTGAGGCTGCTCGAGCGGGCTCTCAGGCCGCGGGCTCCGGCCTATTGGCGCTGCCGTCCCCAGAGACCTCGGCCGGGGGTGAGCGCGAGCTCTACCGCAAGGCCTTCGATCTACTCAAGGCGCGGGATTATCCGGCCGCGCGCACGGCATTCGAGCAGATGCTCAGCCATTATCCGCAGGGCCAGTTTGCTGACAACGCTCGTTATTGGCTCGGCGAGATCGGCTATGTGACCCAGGATTACGCAGCCGCTGAGGCGCAGTTCGACCGGCTCGTGACCGATTACCCGCTTAGTCCGAAGGTGCCGGGGGCGATGCTCAAGCTCGGCTACCTCTATTACGAGCAGGATCAGCTCGTTGAGGCCCGGGAGATGCTGAAGCAGGTGGCGCAGCGCTTTCCGGATACCTCCGAGGCGCAGTTGGCCCAGGGCCGGCTCGAGCGCATGGAGCGAGAGGGCGACTGACCGCTCCGCGCCCGCGTCGGGGCCCCCGCGATTTGCGCTGGCTTCTAGTGCAAGACAGCGGAACTCCCGAGACCGATGGTCGCTGCCGCCAATGGTCGTGGGATAGGAGCCCGCTTGCGGGCGATTGTCGCCGCCGTCAGCGCGGCCTGGTCGCCCGCAAGCGGGCTCCTGCAGCGCTGCGAGCCAGATGGCAGGAAAAGCGTCTCGGGATTTCTGACGCGCTGCACTAGGCAAACCTAAGCGGGGCGAAATAGGCGTGGATTCCATTCGTCTCCGACCCCGGAGCTCTTGAGCAAGATCCCGATAAGCGCTTCAGGCGATCCGGGTTACACTGCGTCCAGTTTGGGCTGTGCAATCTTGACCGCGCCTGCTGCGAAAAAATGACATTTCTTGTCTCTGGACGCGGTTTCAGCCGCCTCCAGTCCGCCCCATGCGGCGGTTAGTCGGCACGCGTCGACGCATTGCCTATCTGCGGTTCCGGATGCGTATGGCGCAGCACCCATTTGGCCGCTTCCAGCACTGGCACGATCGAGAAGGCCGCTGCGAGCACCAACAGCCAATCGCTCGCCGGCAGCGCGTAGGTGCCGAACGCGTTCGATAGCATCGGCACGTAGATGATCAGCGTCAGCAGCCCGAGCTCCCATAGGATCGCGAGGTTGAGCCACTTATTTGCGAAGGTCTGCTGGAACAGCGAACGTCGGTCCGAGCGAAAGTTGTACGCCTTGAAGAACTGGATCAGCACCAATGAGACGAAGGTCATGGTCATTGCGTGCTTCAGCGCCTGCTCTGGATCGAGCCCCGAGGCGGCGCCGTTGTTGAGCTCGTAGACGAACAGACCGAGATTCACCAGCGTCGACCAGATCCCGCCGACCAACATCAGCAGGATGACCGGCGGGGTAAAGATGCCGGTCTTCGGGTCGCGCGGCGGCCGCTCCATCAGGTCGTCCTCGGGCGGATCGACCGCGAGCGCGAGCGCCGGCAGTCCGTCAGTGGCGAGGTTGACATAGAGGATCTGCACCGCCGAGAGCGGCAGCGGCAGGCCGGCCAGGGTGGCGGCCGCCATGAGCCCGATCTCGCCGATGTTCGACGACAGCAGATACATCAGGTACTTCTTGATGTTCGAGAAGATGCCGCGGCCCTCCTCGACGGCACCGACGATGCTGGCGAAGTTGTCGTCGGTCAGGGTCATATCGGCCGCTTCGCGGCTGACGTCGGTGCCGGTGATGCCCATCGCAATGCCGATATCGGCACGCTTGAGTGCCGGGGCGTCATTGACCCCGTCGCCGGTCATCGCGCAGATGCGCCCCTGTTTCTGCCAGGCCTGGACCACGCGCAGCTTGTGCTCGGGCGAAACGCGGGCATAGACCTCGATCTCCTCGACGGCGGCCTCGAGCTCGGCATCGTTCATGCGGTCGAGCTCATGGCCGACGATGACCCGCCCCGCGCGCAGGATGCCGAGCTCGCGGGCGATGGCGCGGGCGGTATCCGGGTGGTCACCGGTGATCATGACGGGCCGGATGCCGGCTCGCTCGCAGGCGGCGATGGCCTCTTGCGCCTCGCTGCGCGGCGGGTCGATCATCCCGGCCAGGCCGAGGAAGATCATCCCTTGCTCGGCGGTCTCCTTGGTGGCGCCGGGCTTGTAGGCGACCGCGAGCACCCGCAGCGCGTCGCTCGCCAGCGCCTTGGCGGCGGCGTTGATCTGCGCGCCTGTTGCGTCATCCAATTCCCTGATGCCGGCGCTGCTTTGGATGCGATCGCAGCCGGCGAGGATCGTCTCGGCCGCGCCCTTCGTATAGGCGGCAAGCTCGGGCGAATCGCCCTGGGGGGCGTCCCCAAGCGGTTCGCGATGCAGCGTCGTCATCCGTTTGCGCTCGGAGCTGAACGGGATCTCGTCGATCCGCGGCGCCTGTTCCTCGACTGTGCTGCGCTCCAGGCCAAGCTTGGCGGCGGCGACCACGAAGGCCCCTTCGGTTGGGTCGCCGTAGAGCCGCCAACCGTCGTCTTCCTGCTCCAGGTGGGCGTCGCTGGCGAGGGTTGCCGCACGCAGTAACCGCTCGACGAGCGGCCGTTGCTCGGGGGCATCGGGGGGCAGCTCCAGCTCGCCCTCCGGCGCATAACCGCTGCCGGTCACGGCGGTTTGGTGGCCATCGGTCCAGACCGCGCGCAGGGTCATCTCGTCGCGGGTCAGGGTGCCGGTCTTGTCGGAACAGATCACCGAGGTGCTGCCGAGCGTCTCGACGGTCGGCAGGCGCCGCACTAGCGCATGGCGTTTGACCATCCGCTGCACACCGATGGCCAGCGAGATCGTGACCACGGCCGGTAATGCCTCGGGAACGACGGCGACCGCCAACGCGACGCCGAAGATGAACATCTCCAAGACCGGCTCGCCGCGCAGGACGCCGAGCCCGGCGATCAGCACCACGACGATTCCGGCGGCGATGGCCAGCACGCGCCCGACCTTGTCGAGGTTCTGCTGCAGCGGCGTGCGTTGCTGTTGCACTCCGGCCAGCATCCCGGTGACCCGCCCGAACTCGGTCGCGAGGCCCGTCTCGACGACGATGCCCCGGCCGCGGCCGTAGGCAATGTCGGTGCCCGAGTAGGCCAGGTTGATACGATCGCCGATGGCCAGGTCAGGGGCCTCGAGCGGCGCGCTGTGCTTGGTCACTGGCACCGATTCGCCGGTCAGCGCGGCTTCGTTGACGCGCAGATTGGCGGTTTCGCTCAGGCGGATATCGGCTGGCACCCGGTCGCCCGCCGTCAGCAGTACCTGATCCCCCGGTACGAGCTCGCGCGCCGGGATCGTCTGCTCGCGGCCATCGCGAATCACCTTGGCCGCCGGCGCGGCCATTCGGCGCAGTGCCTCCATCGCGCGCTCGGCGCGATACTCTTGGACGAAACCGAGTAGGATCGCGAACAGCACGATCACGGCGATCACGACCGATTCCAGCACCTCGCCGAGCAGGGCCGAGAGCGCCACGGCGATGAGCAGGATGATGATCAGGACGTTTTGGAACTGCTCGGCGAGGATATCCCAGGGTGAGATCGTCTCGGCCTGCGGCAGCTCGTTTGGTCCCTGCCGACGCAAGCGCTCGGCGGCGGTTGCCGACGACAGCCCGTGCTCGCCACTGTCGAGGCGCTGGCTGATGGCATCGGCCGAGAGACTATGCCAGCCGTCGCGGTTGGACAAGGAGGGGGTCTCAGGCATCGGCAGGACTCCGCGGGTTCGGTCTGAGCGATGGCGGCCGCTCACGCTTGCCGGGGTCGATCCACGACCGCTCGCGCCTGCGCTAACGGGCCGGTGCACCGATTCACCTCGGGCACCTGGAGCGGCCGCAAAGCCGAGTTGGCGCCGGGAACGAAACGGCCATCAAGCGACTCCATTCTCGCACGCATCACCCTAAGGCGATTGCCGGAAAAGCTCGTACCGAATTGCGCAGGATGTTCGTTTGCCTTCGAGGAGCGTCGCCGGGAGCATAGCCGGGCTATGTGACCGGCGGCGCGACGAAGAAGGCGAGCGAAAAGACCAGCAAGGCGGTATGAGCTTTGACAGAAATCGCCTAAAGACTCGAAACGGCAGTAAGCGGACGTCAGGGTGGGGTCTGCGTGCCTGATCGCAAACAGGCCAGCAAGGCAACTAGCAAGGCACTAGCAAGGCACGATCTGGAGAATCGTCATTCCACTCCAGAGAGAGGTCACGCAGCTGGGCGGCGCAGGTCCGAGGTTGAGCTTGAGGCGGCTGAGACACGCCAGCAAGCCTAAGCGCTGTCACTCTATGAGCCGGCCAGCCGCCGTGTCTAGGATCAGGGGCCGGTCTAACGATCATGGCGGCTAGCCAACCCGGAGAATGAAACGATCACCCCCATTGTTTCAGGTTACGTGGCGAAAGCCTGACGGCTCGGGCGTGCCGGTGTGCGAAGCCGGCCTGTCGCTCCGGGTCTCAACACCGCGATGCGCTCGGTATACTGGGTGCTGGCTGCTGACGGCCGCCTGCCGATCAACACGGCGCGAGTCCGAATTCCCATCTTCTCAACATCGAGGTTTCCCCAATGGATATCGCCCAAGCAAACGAGGAGTTCGGTATCCCCGGTGTGCTGGCGATCTGCGCTGGCAACGGCGGTTTTCCGCTGATCACCGTTGAGAATGCTCATGCGCGCGCATCGGTCTGCGCCCATGGCGGCCAGGTTTTGTCCTATTGCCCGGCCGCGCATGACGAGGACCTGCTGTTCTTGAGTCGTCACGCCTATTTCGAGCCAGGCAAGGCGATCAAGGGCGGTATTCCAGTGTGCTGGCCTTGGTTCGGACCCGATCCGCAGCAACAGGGTCGTCCGGCTCATGGCTTTGTTCGGACGCGCGGCTGGCGCCTGCTCTCGACCGAGGTACGGGTCGACGGCAGCACCCGCTTGCGCCTCGGTACACGCGATGACGAGGGCACGCGCGCCGACTGGCCCTATGCCTTCGCGCTCGAGATCGAGGTGACGATCGGCGCGGACCTGGAACTGGCGCTGACCACGGAGAACACTGGGCAGGAGCCGTTCACGCTGACCCAAGCGTTGCACGCCTACTTTCGGGTCGGCGACGTGCGACAAACGCAGGTGTTCGGACTCGCCGAGTACGATTATCTGGATAAGCTGGCCGAGGGCGCACGCAAGACGCAATCGGGGCCGGTCAACGTCCAGGGGCCGATCGACCGCGTCTACCTTGATACCAGCGAGACGCTGAGCATCAATGATCCGAGCCTGGGGCGCAGCATCCAGATCGAGCGCGAAGGCAGCCGCTCGGCAGTGGTCTGGAATCCTTGGGTCGAGCAGGCGCGCAATATGGGCGATTTCGGGGATGATGAGTATCTGCAAATGCTCTGCGTCGAGACCACAAACGCGGCCGAAGACTGCGTGACCCTGGAGCCTGGTGCGCAGTGGCGGCTCGGCTCGCGTTATCGCCTTGATCACGCCCGAGAAAACGCGTAATGAGTGGGTCTTGCAGTGCCGGCTTCGGCGCTCAGTCGGCCTTCTAGCTGCTGTCGCTGAATACCAGCCCATTGCCAGCCCATGACGAGAAGATAGGACCGAATCATTCGCCGATGCGACAGACCGAAGCGAGCGCAAACGAAGGACACTGGCAACAGTGGCGCGACTGGGCCGAGCAGAACGGGGTCGGCGTGCCCGAGGAGGCCGCCTTTCAGGAAGCCCGGGCGCGGGTCTGGGAGGCGAGCGAGTTCGCCGCGCTGACCTGTGCGCGCGATCCGCAGACACTGGCGGCGCTGTTGGCCGATGGCGATCTCGAGCGCTCGCTCGACGCCGCGGCGTTCAAGGCGCAGCTCGGCGCGGCGCTCGCCGAGGTCGAGGACGAGCCGGGCCTACAGGGAGCGCTGCGGCGTTTCCGACGCCGGCAGATGCTGCGCATCCTGTTCCGGGACCTGGCCGGTTGGGCCGGGCTCGATGAGACGCTCGCGGACCTGAGCGCGCTGGCCGATTGCTGCATCCAGGAGAGCCTGCGGTTGCTGGAAACCTGGACGCGCGCCGAGCTCGGGACGCCGCACGACGGGCACGCCCGCCCGCAGTCGCTGCTGGTGCTCGGCATGGGCAAGCTCGGCGCGCGCGAGCTGAACCTGTCCTCGGATATCGATCTGATCTTCGCCTTCCCGAGCGCCGGGCCGGTGGTCGGCGGCCGGCGCGAGCTCAGCGCCGAGCAGTTCTTCAGTCGCCTCTGCCAACGGCTGGTGCAGGCGCTGAACGTCAAGACCGCCGACGGCTTCGTGTTCCGGGTCGATACCCGGCTGCGGCCGTTCGGCGATGCCGGCCCGTTGGCGATGAGCTTCGATGCGATGGAAGGCTACTACCATGCCCAGGCGCGCGAATGGGAGCGCTATGCGATGACCAAGGCGCGGGTCGTCGCCGGCGAGCCGGAGGCGGCTGCCGAGCTGATGGCGATGCTACGGCCGTTCGTCTATCGCCGCTACCTCGATTTCGGCGCGATCGCCTCGCTGCGCAATCTCAAGACGCTGATCGACCGCGAGCTCAAGCGCAAGGGGATGGCCGACAACATCAAGCTCGGGCCGGGCGGCATCCGCGAGATCGAGTTCATCGGCCAATCGTTCCAGCTGATCCGCGGCGGGCGCGAGCCCGATCTCCAGATCCGACCGATCCAGCCGGTGCTGGCGCTGCTCGAGCAAAAAGGGCTGTTGGATGCCGAGACCGTGGCTGAGCTCACCGCGGCCTATCGCTTCCTGCGCAACACCGAGAACCGCTTGCAGGGCTGGCGCGATGAGCAGACCCATTCGCTTCCCGCCGCACCGGCCGCGCGCGAGCGTCTGGCCCGGTCGATGGGCTATCCGGATTGGCCGGCATTCGCGCAGGACCTGGAGCGGCATCGCGAGCGGGTGCAGCGCCATTTCGATCAGGTCTTCGCCGATCCGGACGAGCAGAACGGCGCCACGCATGCGCTCGCGGCGCTCTGGGAGCGCGATCCGGATGCCGACGAGGCCGCCGAGCGACTGCGCGAGGCCGGATTCGCCGACCCGGAGCAGGCGGCGCAGCGGCTCGTGGCCTTCCGCGAGACGGCCAGCCGCAAGGGCCTGTCGAGTCGCGGCGAGACGCGTCTCGCCTTAGTGATGCCGCGGCTGCTCGAGGAGGTCGCGGCCAGCGGCGCGCCCGACCTGACCCTGGAACGGGTGCTCAAGGTGCTCGAAGCGGTGCTGGGGCGCACCGCCTACCTGGACCTGCTCGCCGAGCATCCCGATGCCCTGCATCAGCTGGTACGGCTGAGTGCGAAGAGCCCCTGGTTCGGCGAGCGCACCGCGCGGCAGCCGCTGCTGCTCGACGAGCTGCTCGACCCGCGGCGGCTGTTCGAGCCGTTGCATCGGGCCGATCTCGAGCAGGAGCTCGAGCAACTGCTCTCCGGTGTCGACGCGGCCGACCTGGAGCAGCGCATGGAGCGGTTGCGGCTGTTCGCCCAGGGCAACCGGCTGCGCGTCGCGGCGGCTGATGTCACCGGTGCCATCCCGCTGATGGTGGTCAGCGATTACCTGACCGAGATCGCCGAGGTGGCGACCGCCGGCAGCCTCAGCCTGACCTGGCATGATCTGGTCGCCCGCCATGGCGCCCCGCCGGGCGCGAGCGAGGCGGCGCCGGGCTTCATCGTGGTCGGTTACGGCAAGGTCGGCGGCATCGAGCTCGGCTACAACTCGGACCTCGATCTCGTCTTCCTCTATGACGAGGCCCAGGCCGGCCGGGCGACCGAGGGCGCGCGGCCGGTCGCGAGCGAGCAATTCTATGTCCGTCTGGGGCAGCGGCTGATCCATGTGATGACGACCCCGACCTACTCCGGGGTGCTCTATGAGGTCGATATGCGCCTGCGCCCGGATGGCAATAAGGGCATGATCGCGCGCTCGCTGGCCTCATTCGCCGATTATCAGGCCGAGAGCGCCTGGACCTGGGAGCATCAGGCCCTGGTGCGCGCGAGGGTGATCGCCGGCGATGCGGCGCTGGCCGAGCGCTTCGCCGCCGTGCGGGCGCAAACCCTGCGGCAAGCGCGCGATCCCGAGCAGCTGCGCGCCGATGTCCGCAGCATGCGCGAGAAGATGCGCGCGAGCCTGGACAAGACGCGCGCGGGCTGGTTCGATCTCAAGCAGGGTGCAGGCGGTATTGCCGACATCGAATTTATGGTCCAATACGCGGTTCTGCGCTGGGCTTGCGAGCACCCGGAGCTGACGATCTGGACCGATAATATCCGCCTGCTCGAGACCCTGATCCGAGTCGGGCGCCTGCCCGAGGCGGTCGGGGCCGACCTGACGGCGGCCTATAAGGCGCTGCGCGCGCTCTACCATCGCAATGCGTTGCAGGATACGCCGGGCCTGGTCCCGGACGATCAGCTCGGTCCTGAGCGCGAGCGGGTGGCCGCGATCTGGGGCGAGCTGATGGGGGCTTGAGCCGCACGCGGGGCAAGCGTTGCCGCAGGCTCGATCACCGGCGCCTTCGGGTGCTTCGACGCTGGAGTTTCAACAATGACGATGATGCACGATCGTGATGGCCTGATCTGGCATAACGGCGAGCTCGTGCCTTGGCGCGAGGCCCAGGTGCATGTGCTGACCCATACGCTGCACTATGGCATGGGGGTCTTCGAGGGGGTGCGCGCCTACGAGACGCCGAGCGGGCCGGCGATCTTCCGCCTGCAGGACCACACGGCGCGGCTGTTCAACTCGGCGCACATCCTCGGGATGAAGCTCCCCTACGACCGCGCGACCCTCGATCAGGCGCAGTGCATCGCGGTGCGCGAGAACGGGCTGCGCTCGGCCTATATCCGGCCGATGTGCTTCTACGGCTCCGAGGGCATGGGGCTGCGCGCCGACAATCTGCGCGTGCATTGCATCGTCGCCGCCTGGGAATGGGGCTCCTATCTCGGTGAGGAGAACATCAAGAACGGGATTCGCGTCCGGGTGTCGTCATTCACCCGGCACCATGTCAATGCAACCATGTGCCGGGCGAAGGCGAATGGCAACTACATGAACTCGATGATGGCGCTGCAGGAGGCCACCCGCGACGGCTATGACGAGGCCCTGCTGCTCGACCCCGAGGGCTATGTCACCGAGGGCAGCGGTGAGAACGTGTTCCTGGTGCGCGACGGCGTGCTCTATACGCCGGAGCTGACCTCGGCCCTAGACGGCATCACCCGACGCACGGTGATGGCGTTGGCCGATCAGGTCGGCCTGGAGGTGGTGGTCAAGCGCATCACCCGCGACGAGGTCTACATCGCCGATGAGGCCTTCTTCACCGGCACCGCCGCGGAGGTGACCCCGATCCGCGAGGTCGACGGCCGCCCGATCGGCTCCGGCACCCGCGGTCCGATCACGGAGCGCCTGCAGTCGCTGTATTTCGATGTGGTGCAAGGCCGGGATGAGGCCCATTGCGATTGGCTGACCTATCTTTAAAGCCGTAGACCGAATGAAGTGAGACCGATTCCAATGGACGAGCAGATCATCGACCCCGCACTGGATACCGCCGGCGTCGAGCCGCCCCCGCATCAGACCCAGCCCCGGATCGTCACGCGCAAGGATCTGCCGCTGAGCTGCCCGCTCCCGGGCGACGAGGTCTGGAACATGCACCCGCGTGTCTATCTGCCGATCGACGAGGAGCCGAGCGGCGAGCTGACTTGTCCCTATTGCGGCGCCCGCTATCGGCTGCAAAAGGATTAGCGCGATTCCCATCGCTTAGCCCGATCATCGCTTGGGGTGCGCGCCCGGTAGCGAACGCATCGCCCACTGCATCGGGCCGATCTCGTTCTCTGCCGCTCGCAATGATGTCGGCTTTTAAAGCCGCTCGGCTGCCTTTACCTTGCGCGCATCAGTGGATAACGCGACAATGATCGCTCAGAGGTTCCCGATGCAGTTGACAAAGCTCGAAACAATGGTCCATCCCGCCGCCATTGTCCTTGGCGGGATCGCGCTCAGCTTTCTGGCCGCACTCGCTCCGACCAAGGCGCACGCCATTCAACTGCTCCCGCTGCAAGTCGCAGCCGGCCTGTTGCCTTATGCAGTCTTCGGCGTGATCGTAGCGATGCTGCGGAACGCCGTCGTGATGCGGGCTGGCCTGGCCACGCTCGCTGCCCATCTGATTGTGACGGTGCTCCAGCGCGGTTTGAGCCCTGACCACGGCAGTGGTCCACTGCTGGTGATCGTGCCGCTCCTCGCAGCGGTTGCGCTGATGACGCTCTGGCCCCAGGCGGTGCAGGCGTCTTCCATCGATTCGGGCCGGGCGGCCAAGCTTCCCGACGAGACCAGCTGATCGCTTTTCGTTCAGGCCGTGATGGGCGGCTGCCATCGTCCCGGTCACTGCTCTCGGCTTGCTATCGAGACAGTGGCCATCCCGGCGCTGTCTGCAGTGTCCGCTTCCGCTCAGCCGATTCGCTTGCCGATGAGATGAGCCATAACGGCCACCACCGTGCAGAGCACGACGCCCCAAAGCGTATCGACCCAGACGATCTCCCAGGGCCAGTCTGGCAGGGTTGCTCGATTCGTTAGCTGATAGGTGATGTAGGTGAAAAAGCCAAAGCCGGCGCCGGACAGCGCCGTTCTTCGCAATGAGCCGCTCACCAAACCGGGGGCGACGGCGAACACCAGGATGCCGGCGGTATAGATCAGATAGAAGCTTATCGCTGCGGTCCAGTCGACCTGATCGGCAAGAAGATGGCCGATGTGATGCTGATAGAGGCTGGGAGCAACGACCCCGAGCCAAACCAGGTCGACGACAAAGAAGACCGGAACGGCGAAGAGATAGAGCCTAAGATAGAACGCCATGGGCGATTGGTCTCCGGGTTTTGATGAAATGGCCGGTTGAAAGTGGTGGCTATGAACCACCGAAGGCGTGCCGTGGCTGTTTGCAGCGACGATCGCCTGGTTCTCCCACCAAGATATCAATGCTAAGGATTGCCGACGGCGTGCACGCGCATTGGCATCGCCTCGGCTTTCGTATTGTGAACGGGTAGACTTGACTTTTTCTAACTTCTGTTTAAATTGCGTAGCGTGATGACGACTACGCTGTCGGAACCGCAAACTGCCGACGGCAATCATTGAATTGACCGCCTTTCACCTTTGGGCCATTTCCTGGCCCTCGAGACAAGCGAGCTCTCTGAGCACGGGCCAGTCCTGGGTATCGTCTCGCACAAGCTCGCACTGGCTGTCGGATTGATCGCGCGCCAACCGTTTGGCCAAAGCGCTTGAGCGGCATTCGATTGGGCCATCGTTCTGGCCGGCTAGTGGGCTTGGCAGGGAGCGGCGTTTAGAACGCCGGTTAGCGCGGTCTTTTCAATAAAACGCTGTCGCCTGACGCGAACCCTGCTCGTGCCAGCGCCGACCCATCCTTATTCGCAACGCTACGGGGACGATTTGTGGAATACCAGAATCTTTCGGCCGAAGAGCTGAAGAACCAGATTGAACAGACCAAGCAACGCGAGGCTGAGCTGCAGCGGGCGCTCGACCACCGGTGGCAAGCCGAGAAGACCGAGCTTGCGCAAGAGATCCGCGGCATGATCGAAGACCGAGGATACGATGTCGAAGAGATCATGAATCACGTCTTGCCGCGCCGGCGCCGAGGTCCAGGTGCGAAGAAGGGAAGTTCAGGTAACTACACCCGTTACGTCGACCCTGAGAACCCCGACCGCGTCTACACCCGGGGTGTATTGCCGGGCTGGATGAAAGAGAAGATGGCTGCGGTTGGGCTCGACCCGGGCAGCAAGGAGGATCGCGAGACCTTCAAAGCGAACCACCTGCAGGCCGTTCAGGACTGAAGCTCGGAGTCGAGTTTGCGTCGGGTGCGGTCGGCGAGAATCTCGATCAGCGCATCGTCCTCGCCGACCAGCCGGGTCATTGCGATCTCGAGGCGCTGATTCCGCGACGCGGCCTCTCGGCAGATCCGGTCCACATCGCCACCCTGCCCGGCGTGCCGCCCCGGCCCGATGAATTGCATTGCCACGACGACAGGTGCACCCTCTTGCTCTGTCTCGAGCTGCTGTAACGCCTCCTCGAGCAGCGGACCATTGAAGGCATATTCAGGGCCGGGCCGGCGTTCCATTGCGGCCTCGATCACCTGATAACGGCCTTCGGAAAGAGACTCCAACCGGCCGGCCAGCCAATGGCGCACCGCGGTCACCTCCGGGATCGGCGAGCCATGATCGACCAGCACGACGGTAGGTGCTTTAGGCCGCGGCGTCGCGAAGCCGGCGATGGTCTGCCTGATCTGCCGATCGAGAATGGCTGCCAGCCGGGGCTCGCCCTCGGGCAACGGGCATAACGACTCCGCTACGTCGACTTGGATCTGGCGGCCGGTGGCATTGACGCGTTCGACGGTCTCGGGGATCAGGCTGCTCAACGCGCGGCTCGGACCGAAGAACAGCGGCACGGCGAGGAAGTGCTCTGCGCCGGCATCCGCTTGCCGCGTCAGGAAAGGCTCGAGGAGATCGGCCGGCTCGCCATTGAGTGCCTCTGGCGCGACCTTTGAGGAATGCGCCAGTGAAACCGGGTGCACAGCTGTTCCGAGGTGCTCAGACAGCCTGCGACTGAGGCGTCGGAGCGCGAGCGTGGCCTCGGCGCGCTTCGAACCGTTATCAACAAGCATGATCCTCGTGTTGCTTCGGTTTGGGTTCATCTGCGTCGGGTACGGATCTGCACTGGTCTCAAGCCCTCGTTGCGGCGTCGAAGATCGCGGCGAGGCCATGCTGATTCAACTCGTGCAAGACAGCGGAAATCCCGAGACCCCTTCTCGCTGCCCGCAAGGGTCGTGCGGTAGGAGCCCGCTTGCGGGCGATCTTCGCCGCCGCGAGCGCGGGTCTGGTCGCCCGCAAGCGGGCTCCTACAGCGCTGAGGGCCCAGCCGGGGCTGTGCTAGGCCTGCGCCTGGCAGTTTCTTAGTATCGAGGAGCTGTGTTGAGCTTCATCAGGAACGAACGCCGTCGAGGCTGACGACCGGATCGTCACCGACCACCTCGGCTGTATGCTCGATATGCTTGGGCACGACCACGAGGTCTCCGGCCTCGAGTATCGCTTCCCGGCCTTGCATGGTGATCCGAAAGCGGCCCGACAGGACGGCATCGATCTTGTCCTCAGCATGTTCATGGGCCGGGAAGAACATGCCGGGCGAATAGACGTATCGTGACACGCGATAACCGCGGCGCTCGAGTTTGCGCCGCAACGCCCCTTCGCTCAGTGGCCCGTCTTGGGTGGGATGCCAGTGCTCAATCTGCATTTTGGTCGTTCTCGTCACCCGATTGGATCAGGCAAGATTCAATGATGGATCGATGCCGTCGCCTCTTGCTTGGAAGCGACGGCGCGCTGTGCGCCGGCCAAAGTTCGGCTGCACCGGTTTGCTCGAAGCCGGGCTGCGCCAATCCCAGCGTGCTCCCAACGTGCTCCCAGCGTGCCGCCTTGCGTGGGTTGCGGCGAGGCTCGGCATTTCTCCTCTGTCTCTTATGTGGGCAGCGATATGCCAGGGTGCTCAGCCATGTCAGGTCGCGGCGCAGTTGTTTAGACTTGATCATCGTGCAGTTATACACAAGCTTCTGACGAAGCAAAACCGCTGAGGAGGTCTAATGAAGGCGATACAGATGCGCGAGCCGGGTGGGCCGGATGTGCTCTCTCTTGTCGATCTGCCACGACCCGAGCTAGACACTGAAACGGACGTCTTGGTGCGCCTCGAGGCCGCTGGCGTCAACCCGGTCGATACCAAGATCCGGTCTCGTGGAACCCTCGTTCCGCAGACGCTGACGGCGGTATTGGGTTGCGACGGGGCCGGCGTTGTCGAGGCCGTCGGCGCAGGGGTGACCCGATTCAAGCCCGGTGATGCGGTCTGGTTCTGCTACGGCGGGCTCGGCGGTCCGCGCGGCAACTATGCCGAATATGCCGTGGTCGATGAGCAGGTTGCCCAGCCGAAGCCCGCGTCGCTCGATTTCGTCCAGGCTGCGGCGGCGCCGCTGGTCTTGATCACGGCCTGGGAGGCGCTCTACGACCGCGCGGGCCTGCATCAGGGGCAGCAGGCCTTGATCCATGCCGGCGCTGGCGGCGTCGGTCATGTGGCGATTCAGCTGGCGCGGCTCGCCGGTGCGCGAGTGGCCGCGACCGTCAGTGGGCCTGAGAAGGCGAGCTTCGTGCACGAACTGGGTGCCGAATATGCGATCAACTACAAGGAGGAGTCGCTGCTGCACTGCCTCTCCGATTGGACCGGCGGGCGCGGCGTCGATGTCGCGTTCGATACGGTCGGCCCCGAGGTGTTTCGACAAACCATTCCGGCGATGGCGGTCTACGGCGATCTCGTCACCATCCTCGACCCGGCCGGCGATCTGGACCTGAAGGAGGCCCGCAACCGGAATCTGCGTATCAGTCTCGAACTGATGCTGACGCCGCAGCTTGGGGGGCTACCGGAGGCATTGGCCCATCAAGGCGAGATCCTACGCCGCTGCGGTGAGCTGTTCGATGACGGCAAGCTGACCATTCACGTCGCTGAGACCTTCCCGCTCGAGCAGGCTGCGGCAGCGCATCGGCGCCTCGAAGCGGGCGGCGCAACCGGAAAGCTCGTCCTGACGATCGGCTGATGGATGCCCGCCGCCGTGCAGCAATCGGGAGTCTCGCCACAGCTGCGTCCGAGCGCGGCGCGGCCGGTGATTCCGGCCGCAGCCCCGTCCGGGTTGCGCTCGTCGCGGATACGCACGGGTTTCTGGACCCGCGTATCGCCGCGATCGTTAGCGGCTGCGATATCGCCCTGCATGGCGGTGATATCGGCAACGCCGAAGTGCTGGCCCAGCTCCAGCCGCGTGGAGGGCACGTCTACGCCGTGCTGGGCAATAATGATGTGGCGCACAAATGGCCGGACGGCCAGCGGGAACTGTTGGTCAGCATCCCCTGGGAAGCCCATGTTGCGCTGCCTGGCGGCGAGCTCGTCCTGTTACACGGTCATCGCGTCTCTGCCGCTCGACGCCACCAGCGCTTGCGCGCCCGTTTTCCGCATGCGCGCGCGATCTGCTACGGCCACAGCCATCGGATGGCCGACGATCGCGACGCGCTTCCGTGGGTGCTCAATCCGGGTGCCGCTGGCCGGGCGCGCACCTATGGCGGTCCCTCCTGTATGGTCTTGATCGCGTCGGAGGCCGGTTGGCAGGTCGAGCCGCACCGCTTCTTGCCACGCAGTGGAAACCGCCGTCTCGGCGCCTCCTCTGGTCAGGACGCTGAAGCAGCTGGTCGCCGCGCGGTTGGCGGTCACTGAGCCCTCACCCGGTTTGGCCGCGTCGTTTCTCTAAGCGCCCCGATCAAAACGGCCGTTCGATTTGCGCAAGCTCCTGAATTTGCAAGCAGAAGGAGTCATTCTGTTAGGACTTCTAAGACCGTTGTCCGTCCGAATGACCCACCGCAAGCTCGACGCGGCCCAGATCGCTGGCGCCGCTGCGTTCCCTTGACCCGTCGGATGGCTTCATCTCTGCTCCACCCTCTGCTGTTCTCCGCGCCCTTCGATGTCGAACCACGCTGAGCCCTCTGTGATGCGGCCGCCTAAGTCCCTGCTGAGGCGGGTTGGTCGGGCTATTGCCGACTACCAGATGATCCGTGACGGGGACCGTATTCTGCTTGGGGTTTCCGGTGGAAAGGACTCGCTCTCGCTGCTCGAGGTGCTGCGCCACCTGCGCCGCTATGCACCGGTGCGCTTCGAGCTCGCAGTGTTGACGATCGATCCGGAGGTGCCCGGCTTCGAGCCCGAGCCGCTGACCGATTGGTACCGGCGGCTGGGTCTGAGCTGGCACTACGAGCGCCAACCGATCATGGAGCAGGCGCAGCAGCATATGGACGGAGACTCCTTTTGCGCCTACTGCGCGCGGATGAAGCGCGGCATCATGTACCGATTGTGTCGGCTCCATGGCTACAACGTCCTTGCGCTCGCGCAGCACCTCGACGACCTAGCCGAAAGTCTGCTGATGTCGATGTTCCACGGCGGGCAGCTGCGCACGATGAAGGCCCACTATCGCAATGACGCCGGCGATGTCCGCATCATCCGCCCGTTGGTCTATTGCCGCGAGCGCCAGACACGTGATTACGCGACTGCGGCGAACCTACCCGTCGTGCCGGACAGCTGTCCGGCCTGTTTCCAGATGCCCACCCGGCGCGAGCACATGAAGGCGTTATTGGCGCGTGAGGAGGGGGAGCACCCGCACCTGTTCGCCAACCTATTGCAAGCGATGCGGCCGCTCTTGCACGACGAATCGCAGGAATGACGAATCGCAGGAATAAGGCGTCGTCCGCAAGAAAAACAGAAATCCTCGACTAGGCTTACGGAGATGACGCGGATGGATGCCTGCGCAGACTGTCCTGCTGCGCGTCCGCCGGCATCCCAAGTCTTTGCTGGTCGGGAGGAACGGTCCGATGATCTCACGCGACACCAGAGCGACAGCGCTAGCGGAGCCTTCGGTTCTCGGCGTGGCGCCGGAATGCGTGGTGTTTTCGCTTGCTGGAACCACCTACGCGGTCGCCGCGGCACTCATGCGGGCCTGTCTATCCTTGCCGCGCCTGACCGCTTTGGATGAGACGCCGGATTACCTCGTCGGGGCGTTCGATCTGCGCGGCGAGCTGGCGCCGGTGATCAGTCCGGCCGTGCTGGGCGGTTGGACGTTGAAGCCGGCGAACGTCGGTGATCTGGTCGTGGTGGTCGATGCGGGACAGCATCCACTAGCGCTTCACGCCGACGCGATGCTCGGGATCGAGCCCGTCTACGACCGTCCTTGGCGGGTCGGCGAAAGACTGCTGAACCTGTCGAAGGAGGTCTTGCTCAGCGGCGGGAGCGCCTGGCTCATCGACCCGGAGGCGATCCGGATGGTCGCGGACCCTCATCTGCCGAGCCTGCATTCCGCCGATGCGAGACTACAGGACTTCGAGCGTCAGCTCGACGCCAAGGCGCTTTCGCGCCTGGAGGCGCGTGCCGAGCGCTATCGGGGGCTGATTCGACCGGGCCGCTGCACGCATCCATCGCGACGGCTCTAACCGCTATCCTTCCCTTGCATCAACGCTTGGTGCCCCGATCGGCTTGCGTTCGGCGGCACTGAGCGGCCTGCTGGTTCGAGCCCGCCATTCAGTCGCGCCAGCCCTCGAGTATCGCCAAGCAGCGTTGATTCAGTTCGCGGGCGCGGTCAACGCTGGCCGCCTCGGTATAAGCGCGCAATTCCGGCGCATTGCCCGATGGGCGCAAGTGGAATACATCGCCGTTTGCGAGCGTTGCGCGGATACCATCGGTGTGATCCACATCGGCGACCGGACCGAATTCACCGCCAAATACCGCCTCGAGAGCAGCGCGGTCGGCCTCTTGATCACCGGTTCGAAATGCGGCAAGGCGTTCGGCGCTGAGGTGGGTTGGAAAGTCCTTGAGCCGATCACTGTAGGTATAGCGCTGCGGCAGCTCCGCCCCAAGTGCCGAGACTGGCACCCCTTTCGCACGGGCTGCACCGATGACGGTGACCGCAACGATCACGGCATCGCGGGTGGGCAGCGCGGCAAGCCGCCTGCCCTCATGGTCGATCTCCGAGTTCGTCAGGAAGCCGCCGTTCGCCTCGTAGCCGACTACCGGGGTGATGCCGCGCGCCGATAGCGTCTGCATGCCGGCGATCACATAAGGCGAGCCGATCCGGGTGCGCAGCGTCTCGCTGAACCAGCCGCTGCGCTCGAGTGCCGTGTTGGAGCTGATCGGCGTGACGACCCCTGCAGCACCGAGGGCGCGGGCACAAAGGACGCCGACGATATCGCCGCGCAGCCACTCGCCGCGCTCGTCCCCGACCAGCGGTCGATCACCGTCACCATCGGTCGAGACCAGGGCGTCGAGCTGGCTATCTGCAGTCCATTCGCGCGCTAGCGCGATGTCTTCGGGCCGGATGGCCTCGGTGTCGACCGGCAAGAAGGTCTCAGAGAAGCCCAGCCGCTCCACCGCGGCGCCGAGGCCGGTCAGTACCCGGAACAGGGCATCCCGGGCGACGCTGGAGTGCTCGTACAGTCCGATTCGCAGCCCAGCGAGCCAGTCATCGGGGAAGAAATGGAGATAGCGCGCGATGTAGTGCTCCAGTGCTGAGGGGTCTTCACGGGGCAGTGCGACCTCGGAGGGGGCCGCGAAACGTCCTGAGGTATCGAACAGCGATGCCGGTATCTCGACCTGCTGGCTGCGGATTCCTTCCTCGTCCTGCTTCAGGATCTCTCCGCTCGCGAGATTGAACTTGATGCCGTTACGGTCATCCGGGATATGGCTTCCGGTGACCATGATGCTCGGCCAGCCCTGAGCGATCCCATAGGCAGCAAGCGCTGGAGTCGGGATGCGACCGAGATAGCGAGCCTGACAGCCGCTATCGGTGACCGCCTTGGCGCAGGCGGTCAGGATGCGCCTGCTGCTGGCGCGATAGTCGCCGGCAAGGCCGACCTCGGCGCCATCGGCGAGTCCTTTGGACGCGAGCAGATACCGCACGAATCCCTGCGTATAGGCATAGCAAACCCGGTCGGTCATGTCTTCGACCCGGCCACGGGCTCCACTGGTTCCAAACTTGACGCCGGTTTCCGTCATGAGGTCGCCGATACGCATGATTCGCTCCTCTGCCTGTTGAGCTGGCTTTCGCATTGACTACATTTTAGTCTGTTCGGCCAGGCAATCCCGACAGCAGGCCGTTTGCTGTGTCGCCATCAGTGCCGCATCAGTGCCGCATCGGGGCTGCATCAGGGCTGCCGGCAGGGCCGCTGCAGTTGCTCGATCCACCCGTCGGTTGCTTTCTCGCTTTCGGCAACCATGCTATGGTCGCTCTCGACATGCAGAATCCGGCACAGAACCGGCCGCCGACGCCTGACCTCGGGGTCGATTAGAACGAACAATAGCCCGATGCCTGCGACCTCGGGCTTGCTGCGCCCAAATGCCTATCCTGATCGCTGAATCGGGCTGCACCACGTCCTTCCATCGAGAGACCACGCAAGAGAGAGGAGCACTATCGTGATGATCCCTAAGCACCCAATCGTCTCAGCCGCATCTGCGATCGCGCTGTCACTGAGCCTCAGCACTGCAGTCGTTGCCGAAGAGTCCGCTGCCCCGGCGGACGCCGATGCCAACGCCAAGCCCGCTGCCGCAGCCGCAGCGCCGTCCGAGCAAGCGGCGAGCCCCGCTCCGGCCGAGTCGGCGCCATCGGAGATGCCGAGCGCCGAGGCGATGCAGTCGATGCGCGACGAGATGAAGAAGCGCTACGAGCAGGCCATGGCCGAGCGTGCCAAGCGTGTCGAAGAGATGCGCGCCGCAGCCGAGAAGCGTCGTGAAGAGATGCTCGCGCGTTACAAGGAGTATCGCGAGACGATCGAGTCGATGACCGACGAGCAGAAGGAGGCGATTGCGGCGCTGTTCGGCAACGCCATGCAGCCGGAGACCCCTCCGGCACCGCAAGGCCCGACCTCGTACGGCGCCGGCTATGGCTACGGCTATCCGGGACAAGGCCCAGGGATCGGCTATCCTGGCTACGGTTACCATGGTATGCATCCGAAGTGTGGCCGCATGGGCGCTGCCGGCTGCCCGCAGATGCACAGGATGCCGAATATGCCCGAGATGCCGCCTATGCGCGGCATGCCTGAGATGCCCGAAATGCCGGCGATGCCTGAGCCGCCGGCAATGCCTGGTGCGCCTGCCGCACCGTCGGCCGCGCCGAGCCAAGGCCCCGCTGCTGCTGCCGGGTCCAACTGAGTCGAGTCAACCGGCCGGAGCGGCTGATTGGCCGCCACCGGCCGGATCGCTCCCGAGTGAGCCCCGTTGCTTTGGCGGGGCTGCACGCGATTGGACCCGCTCTGTAGACGAGGCGCGCCTCAGCGCGCTCCTTGACCAGTACGGCAAAGGCGATCCACTGTCGAGGCCGTGATGAAGCTGATTCGCAATCTCCTTGCGCTGATTGGCGCACTGACCCTCGTCATACTGCTGATCGCTGTGGTCTGGCTGCTACCGCGCCTCAGCGGTTTCGATCCGGCATTCGCTCGTACCTATGCCGATTTCGCCGCCGATCTGATCGAAACCGGCGACCCCGGCGGGGCGATGATGTGGTCGGTGCCGGTCGAGGAGGGCCTAAGCACAGCGGATGTGATCACCTCACTTAAGAGCCTCGCGACCTCCAATAACCTCTTGTTCGTTGGCGAATCGCCTTTCTATCAGCAGGTCGAGGCGGTGACCGGTGAGGATTACCGCTACGTCAACTTCCTGTCGTTCTGTGATGCGCAGGTCGGCAAGATGATGCTGGAGTACCGCAACCACTACAGCGGTTTCATGCCTTGCCGGATCGCGTTGGTCGAGGATCGGCAGGGCAAACTCTGGCTCTATTCGATGAACCTCGATTTCATGATCCACGGCGGTCGCGCGCTGCCCCCCGATCTCAAGCAGGCAGCAATCGGCGTCCGCGATACGCTCCAGGCGATGATGCGAGGCGCCGCGGCCGGCGAATTCTGAGCTGGAATCGCAAGCGTACCCGGTCCTGG
Organism: Halochromatium glycolicum; assembly: GCF_016584085.1. Classification (GTDB taxonomy): domain Bacteria; phylum Pseudomonadota; class Gammaproteobacteria; order Chromatiales; family Chromatiaceae; genus Lamprobacter; species Lamprobacter glycolicus. The sequence continues at coordinate 27,742 of NZ_NRSJ01000007.1, forward strand.
CCGCGCCGGATCGGGTGAACAGCCGCCTCGAGCGTGGCGGCTTGGGCGGCCATTCTTGCAGCGGTGGTTTTACCGGGCGCGATGGTTTGCTGGCAAAGCGCTCGCGCCTGACCGATCGCGCTCGGCCTCAGGCTCTGCGAGCTCCAACCATTCGCTCACTCGCGCCTGCGTTGCCTCCAGACCGACCCGGGTCACTGCTGAAAAGGCGAGTACCTCCAAGGGCACCGGGGTCGACGCCAGCGCCTTACGCACGTCCCTTAGGCTCCGCTCCGTCGCGCCACGCTTGAGCTTGTCGGCCTTGGTCAGCAGCAGCAGCAGCGGCAGCTCGGCGGCGCTGCCCCAGCCGATCATCTGCTGGTCGATCGCGGTCAGCGGGTGGCGGATATCCATCATGACCACCAGACCCTTGAGTGAGTCGCGCTGCTCCAGATAGCGTTCCATCAGCGCCTGCCATTGATGCTTGATCGTTAGGGAGACTCGCGCGAAGCCATAGCCCGGGAGATCCACGAGCCGGCGCTCATCGTCGAGCCGAAAGAAGATCAGCTGCTGGGTCCGACCGGGCGTCTTGCTCGTGCGCGCGAGCGCCTTTTGGTGGCACAGTGCATTGATCGCGCTGGATTTTCCGGCGTTGGAGCGCCCTGCGAATGCCACCTCATGGCCGCTGTCGGGCGGTGTCGCAGCCAGGTCAGCGGCTGCTGATAAGAACGCGGCGCGCTGGAAAAACGCATTGGTCTGCGAGCGGTTCGGGTCCCTGCTCATGCTTCGGTACCGGGATCGGCCTCCGGAGCGGCGCGCCAGTGGCCACTGCGGCCCCCGCGTTTCTCGAGCAGGCGCACAGCGTCGATGACCATGCCGCGATCGACGGCCTTGCACATGTCGTAGACGGTCAGTAGCGCGATCTGCACCGCGCACAAGGCCTCCATCTCGACGCCGGTGCGCCCCCGGGTCGCGACCGTCACTTGGCAGGCCACCGCGGGTGGCGCGTCCGCGATCTCAAAGCTGCAGTCGACGCGTGTCAGTGCAAGCGGATGACAGAGCGGAACCAGCTCCGCGGTGCGCTTGGCGCCCATGATGGCTGCGACGCGCGCGATGCCGAGCACGTCGCCTTTGCTGTGGCCGCCGGACTGGATCAGCTGCAGCGTCTCGGGTTGCATCCGGATGCAGCCTGCCGCGGTCGCGACCCGCTCGCTTTCGCCCTTGGCGCCGACGTCGACCATCTGCGCCTCGCCGGCGTGGTTGAAGTGCGTCAGTTCTTTCACTTGGTCTCAGGAAATGGGACACCGAACGCAGAACGATAGCACGGCCTGTCGACAGCATGAGGCGATCGACTAACGCCTCGTCGGCCCTGGGTGAGCCAATGCTTCCGAGCTTCAACTGGACGGGTCAGGTCCCTGCTCGGGTCTTCGCGCCGGCTCCACGCTGGGCGCGGCCTCCTGCGCCGACGGTAGTGGGCTCTGCCGCGCTCCGCTGAGCAAGGCGGCCACCCAGCGGGATTCAGGGAAGCCCTCCATCGCGATCTTGGCGATCATCGTCAGCGGCAAGGACAACAGCATGCCGACCGGGCCGAAGACCCAGTCCCAGAACACCAGCGAGAAGATGACCACCAACGGCGAGAGTCCGAGTCCGCGCCCCATGAAACGGGGCTCGATGATGTTACTCACGCCGACATTGATGGCAATGTATCCAACGGCGCAAAGCAGCGCCGTCCAGGGACCATGCTGGACCAAGGCCAGCGTCACGCCGGGCACACCGGCGAGAACAGAGCCGAACACCGGGATGTAGTTGAGTACGAAGGCCAGAAAGCCCAACAGCGGCGCGAAGTCGATCTGCAGCGTGAAGACCCAAAGCAGCACCAGCCCACCGGTCAGCAGGCTCGTCAAGGTCTTCATCGTCATGTAGCCGCGCACATCACTGAGGACCTGCTCGAACCGGCGCCAGAATACAGGCGAGAATTCCGGGCTGCCTCGCAGCTTGTGCGGAAGGTATTGTGCCTCGAGCAGGATAAAGGCCGTCAACAGGAGTACGAAAAAGGTCTGACCTACTAATCCAGTAGCCCTGGCCAGCGAGGAGCTCGCAAAGGCAAATGCCGAGCGCCAGTCCAGTAACGCCCTGAGCTCTTGCTCGTCGACATCGGCTCCCAAACCTTCGAGCCACTGCAAGAGGCCCTCGAACTGGCGCTGGACAACCGTCTGGTAGGTCGGAAGCCGCTCTTGCAGGCCGCGGAGCGAGACCTCGATGATCGGGACGGTCAGCATCGCGATGAGCACCAGCGCGAGCAGCAAGATCATGATCGCCGCCACAGGGGGGATACGCAGGCGTTGCATCGCGAAGAATGCCGGCGCGCAGATGCTGGCGACGAACATCGCGAGCATCAGTGGTACCAGGATACCGGACGCGGCACGCATCCCGGCGACCGCCACGACGAAGGCGGCAAAGATGATCAGTGCCTTGGCTGGGCCGGAAAAGACCGGCGGCGCAGTCTCTGCCACAGGACGGGTCTCGAGCTGGAATCGTTAGGGGCTTGCGCGACCGACCGTCATCCTGGTGGCTGCATCAGTGGCCGTCAACAGCCGCAGCGGGCCTAGGCGCTCGAGATGGACTTGGTCCAATGAAGCCGGTGGGGGAGAGGTCGGCGATCCCTATCGATGATCTGATCTCGCACACTCGCTGTGCGAAGCAGCCATTATCCCACTCTTATGAGAAAGCGGGTGGCCTTTCGGGATCTCGGATTCCAGTTCAAGACTCTCTAGGAGAATCAAATCCTGAACTCGCCAACGTAGATCGGTCGGTCCGAGTCTGCACGACAATGTCAGCGGTGGTGAGGCATGGGGACTGTCGTGATGGCCATTCACACGCCTATTTGCACCTCATAGGGGCCGCTTCGGCGATCACGTGGGGCCAACTGCTTTTGTTAGGGGCAACCACCACAGCCTGCTCTTGACGATCGGCTAACCGCCGCCGTCCGAGGCCGGAGCGGGCTATGAGCGCTTAAATATGCCGGCCGCCATGGCGGCGGCCGGACTCTCAACAAGCTGTCTCTAATAGCTTAGGGTTGGAACTCAACCCGCCCTTTGGCGCCACCCGAGACCGGCCATGCCGATCACAGCCGAGCCGAACAGCCAAGCCGCCGCCGGCAGGGGGACCACTGTGATGCTGCCATCCACGGTATCCACCGCGAGGGCCTGCCCGACAGCGTCGGTCAGGGCATACTCCAGTCCCAGAGGGTTGCTGATACCAATGTCACTCGTGCCCTGAGCAACCCCGTCAAACAAGAGCGTCGCGAGCAGGAAGGCATCCGGCTGCAGGCTTTCGAGAAACTCTGGAGACTCCAACGACAGTTCGAACAAGTCGACGCTGTCAGCCGCAGGTATCTCGTTCTGAAATGAGGTCCCCAACCAGGTGCTGAAGCTCACATCGGTCAACGACACGACACTATCATCGTAGGAAACGCTCAAGTCGAAGCCTCCTAGTGACGGCGCGGTGAACGCCTCGAGTCCTGAGATGCGCAGGTTGACCTGCGTCTGATCACCAACGCCAATCGGCTGCGCCGGAGTCAGTGCAGAAATCGTCGCCGAGAAGGCGGTCGCGGGAAGAGTCAGGGTCGAAAGCAGGCCAGCAAGCGTAACAACAGATTTAAACATGATGGAGTCTCCCGGAACGTTAATGCCTCCACCCGGACTGGGCAAAGGACTGACGGAAAGATGGTTGTGGCATGAGATGACGCCGGTCACCAACCAATAGGTCGCCGGCGCCAACAGAGACTAGTTCCTCAGCTCAAGGACGAGCAGACGCGCATCGCGAACCGTAATGGCGCCGTCGTCGTCGAGGTCGCAGGCCGGACAGCGACTCGCGGGCTGGCGCAGATAGCCGCGGATCGCCGTCACGTCGTTCCGATCCACAACACCGTTGCCATCCACGTCGCCGAGCGAGGTTTGGGGTAGTACGCTCTTCATCGCGTCGAACAGATCCGTGTTCTGCAGGGCGCCACCGAGGAGGCTGCTACCGGGACCCTGGCTCCAGATGGGGGTATCCTGTGCGGTGTGGCCGCCGGAGGTCCAGCCGTCCTCGATCTTATCGCCCGGCTCGGAGAGCTCGCCGTAAGGACCGTTAATCATCATGCCCCCGGTTTCGTGGTCGCTTACCACGATCAGCAGGGTCTGCTCTTCGCGTGCGGGATCGGCTGCAATCCAGTCCTGAACCACCTGGACCGCCTCGTCGAAGGCGATGGTCTCGGCGAGCAGGTAGTCCAGGTCATTGGCATGGCCGGCCCAGTCGATCTGGGAGCCCTCGACCATCAGGAAGAAGCCCTGGTTCGACTCCTCGAGCACGTCTAGGGCGGCCGTCGTCATCTCGGGTAGCGTGGGCTCACCGAGGGGGTAAGTCTCTTCGGGGTCGACGCGGAACATCTCGGGGGTCTTACCGCCCGGGGTGAAGAGGCCGAGGATCTTCTCGTCGCCGGCGGCAACGGCGTCGTTCATTGCGGTCTCGTCCATGACATAGGTGTAGCCAAGGCCCTGGGCCAGGGCGAGTACGCTATTTGGGTCCTGCCCGGGATACTGCTCACAGTTGTAACCGTCCCTGTTGCCGCCGATGCCACCGCCCAGCAGGACGTCGACGCCGGTTACTTCGACGAGCTGCCGGCCGATCTCCGCCTGGCACTGACGCGAGTGACTGTGCGCGCCGAAGACTGCAGGCGTGGCATGGGTGATGGTCGAGGTGGCGACCAGGCCGGTCATCTTGCCCTCAGCCTTGGACAGCTCGAGGATGGTCGGCGGGCTTTCAAGGCAGGTTAGACCATCGCTGTGACAGGATGCCTCGCCGTTGTTGAACTTCTCACCGGTGGCCCAGGCCGAGCCGGCGGCGGCCGAATCGGTTACGGTGCTGTCGGCCGAATGGGTGCGTTGATAACCGATCTGCGGAAGGGTCTCGAAATAGAGGGGATCACCGTCGGGACCATTCAAGAAGATGCGGGTGGCGGTGACGTAGGACATGCCCAATCCGTCGGGCACCATGAGGATGATGTTCTTGGCAGTCGGGGCGTTGGCGCCCTGGCCGGGTGCTTCAGGGGTCTCCGCGCTGACAGGTGAGACCGCCATCGCGGCAGCAAGGGCGGCTGATGTGGCTAGAACGATCGTGCGCAGCTTGAGTTCTCGCATTGTGCTTTCCCGGATACAGGTTCGGTTTAGCGTTAAGACCTGAATCGCTGCACGATTCCGTGCACGAAGGTCGGATTGGAGAACGCCTTCCACGCCCCGCGGCCGCCTGCCTCGGTGCAGGGGGCGCTCTCGCACGTAACGTTTTACCAGTCCGGTTTGAAAGCTATATGAATTAAGCAAGACGATAACGTGACAGCCTCCGGCCCCCACCCATTGGCGGGGCCAGCAATCCACGGTTGATGCGTCCTCGCGATACGGAAAACTTGTCGGTGTTGGTCAGCGGTTAGACGCATCATCGTTGTGCGCCCGCAGGCCGTTGAGGTCGGGGTGGTTCGCGCATACGCGGTGAAGGATGAGCCGTATTCCTCGGGGATCACTGCCCGGTTATGGCAGGCATTACCCTCTGGGACGACCTGCTGGATGCCCGACAACCGGCATTTGCGCGTTGTACGCGGGAACCGCAGCCGCTTGAATCAGATTGAAGGCTGCTCGGGACAATAACCGGCGTGCCCGGGGATGAATTGCGGGGAGGCTGCCCACAGCGAACGTGGCCGCTACCAGACGGACAGCCGGGAAGCGTCTGAGTCCAATGGGGTTAGGCAGTGCGCGCCTAAGACCGCCATTCGTTAGGACTGCGTGCTGCGAGCCGCGGTAAGCCTGGGTTTGCCATGCTCAGCGGCGGCCCGCAGCCTCATCTTAGAAACTGTCCATCAACGTCTTCCCGATTTGAGGGGCACTGTTGGACGATCATCGGGAAGTAGAAAATGGACAGCCACTTAGTTCGTTTGGAGTACGCTCTCCATCGCGTCGAACAGATCCGTGTTCTGCAAGACACCACCGAGGAGGCTGCTACCGGGACCCTGGCTCCAGATGAAGGTATCCTGTGCGGTGTGGCCGCCGGAGGTCCAGCCGTCCTCGATCTTATCGCCCGGCTCGGAGAGCTCGCCGTAAGGACCGTTAATCATCATGCCCCCGGTTTCGTGGTCGCCTACCACGATCAGCAGGGTCTGCTCTTCGCGTGCGGGATCGGCTGCAATCCAGTCCTGAACCACCTGGACCGCCTCGTCGAAGGCGATGGTCTCGGCGAGCAGGTAGTCCAGGTCATTGGCATGGCCGGCCCAGTCGATCTGGGAGCCCTCGACCATCAGGAAGAAGCCCTGGTTCGACTCCTCGAGCACGTCTAGGGCGGCCGTCGTCATCTCGGGTAGCGTGGGCTCACCGAGGGGGTAAGTCTCTTCGGGGTCGACGCGGAACATCTCGGGGGTCTTACCGCCCGGGGTGAAGAGGCCGAGGATCTTCTCGTCGCCGGCGGCAACGGCGTCGTTCATTGCGGTCTCGTCCATGACATAGGTGTAGCCAAGGCCCTGGGCCAGGGCGAGTACGCTATTTGGGTCCTGCCCGGGATACTGCTCACAGTTGTAACCGTCCCTGTTGCCGCCGATGCCACCGCCCAGCAGGACGTCGACGCCGGTTACTTCGACGAGCTGCCGGCCGATCTCCGCCTGGCACTGACGCGAGTGACTGTGCGCGCCGAAGACTGCAGGCGTGGCATGGGTGATGGTCGAGGTGGCGACCAGGCCGGTCATCTTGCCCTCAGCCTTGGACAGCTCGAGGATGGTCGGCGGGCTTTCAAGGCAGGTTAGACCATCGCTGTGACAGGATGCCTCGCCGTTGTTGAACTTCTCACCGGTGGCCCAGGCCGAGCCGGCGGCGGCCGAATCGGTTACGGTGCTGTCGGCCGAATGGGTGCGTTGATAACCGATCTGCGGAAGGGTCTCGAAATAGAGGGGATCACCGTCGGGACCATTCAAGAAGATGCGGGTGGCGGTGACGTAGGACATGCCCAATCCGTCGGGCACCATGAGGATGATGTTCTTGGCAGTCGGGGCGTTGGCGCCCTGGCCGGGTGCTTCAGGGGTCTCCGCGCTGACAGGTGAGACCGCCATCGCGGCAGCAAGGGCGGCTGATGTGGCTAGAACGATCGTGCGCAGCTTGAGTTCTCGCATTGTGCTTTCCCGGATACAGGTTCGGTTTAGCGTTAAGACCTGAATCGCTGCACGATTCCGTGCACGAAGGTCGGATTGGAGAACGCCTTCCACGCCCCGCGGCCGCCTGCCTCGGTGCAGGGGGCGCTCTCGCACGTAGCGTTTTACCAGTCCGGTTTGAAAGCTATATGAATTAAGCAAGACGATAACGTGACAGCCTCCGGCCCGAAGGTGGGGCCGTTGTAGTCTCGGGGTAGATGCCGAGGCTGATGGCTTTTCTACTCGCTAGCGAATCGGGAGGCGAGCCTGTACCGCTTGGTGCCGCTGGGCCGCACCAGCAGGAACATCCTGCCACCGTCAGCGAGTTTGATGTCGCGCGGTCCTGGGCGGACGCTCTTGAGTTGGGCCGCTCTCAGCTTGTTCGTTGATCGCATGTTGGTAGCGCTGCGTTGTTGGTTGCTTTGACCAACATAGTTACCAGTGGCTTTGCTGGTAACCAACAAGAGCGCGTAACAGCGAGCAACTGGTATAAAAAAGCTTCCAGATTAGAACCTTGGCGGCCCTTCTCGGGTGCTGTTGGCGGCTATTGGTGGTGAAGCTGGCGCCCTCGGCAGGATTCGAACCTGCGACCTACCGCTTAGGAGGCGGTTGCTCTATCCTGCTGAGCTACGAGGGCCGAGCACCGTAGATGGTAACGCGCGCACCACTGTTCGACCAAGCGCGATCATAACCGCCGACGTGACAAACGCTGGCTCTGGCCTTAAACTAGAGGGTCTGGCTGAGTGGCAGAGTGGTTATGCAGCGGCCTGCAAAGCCGTGGACGCCGGTTCGATTCCGACCTCAGCCTCCATTTCAATCAACAACTTAGCCGGCTTCGTGTCGGCTTTTTTGTGCGCGCCTGCCACGCAGCGCCCTTCAGAATCAGTCAGTGACACTCAAGGGAGTGGCAGTACCACGCGGCAGCGGGCGGGCTCGGCCAACGCGATGGCCGCGTGGCGCGGGTTCACGCACTCGGGCGTCCAGGCGAGCCGAGCGCGAGCAGGAGCCATGCGCGGGCGTTCACCGCGGTAGCGATTCGGGGACACGCGTCTCAGTGAGTGGGAGCTGCAGCAGCTTGGGCACGGCCTGCCACTCCGGTTCATCATGTCGGCCGGTCCCGAATTGCACCTGGCTCAGATTGGAGCGCAGCCGGAAACTGCCGAAGAGGCGGTCCCAGAACGAGAACAGGCTGCCGTAGTTCGAGTTGGTCTCGTCCGGGATGCGCGAGTGATGCACGCGATGCATCGACGGGGGAACGATGAGCGCACGCAGTCGCGTCTCGAGCCACGCCGGCAGCGCAACGTTGCTGTGGTGGAGCAGGATTACGGTCAGCATCAGGGCCTTGTAGAGCGTGAGCTGAGCCAGGCCGATCCCGAGCAGGAATACCACGAGCGGATTCAATAGCGACGAGATTAGAAGCTCGCCTGGATGGAAGCGCAGCGCGGTGGTCGCGTCCATTGCCGTATCGGTGTGATGCACCTGGTGGAAGCGCCAGAGAAGCGGCACGCGGTGATTGGCGCGGTGCCAGCCGTACATCCAGAGATCGAATAGGACGATGGTCAGGACGCCGGCGAGCACGGCGCCGAGGATGCCGGGCATCCCGAGTTGGTGCAGTAGGCCGAACTGATGCCGGGACGAGGACTCGGCCGCCAGTACGAGCAGCGGCGCGAGCAGCGCCCCGATACCGGCATTGAGCAGCGCGAGGGAACCGTTGCGCAGCCCATGTCGCACCCGGTGCGCGCGGTCGACGTAGAACGGGACGGTTCCCTCGAGGACCAGCAGCAGCGTCAGAACGATCAGGCCGACGATCAAGTCAGGGGTCATCAGTTCGGTTCCGGTCAGGCCAGCGTGTCTGCGCGTGGCGCGATCAGGTGCGACGGCGCTCGTAACGCCTGCGGAGTGATTCGGGATCTGCTCCGAACGCGAAGCGCAGCATGAGTTCCGCGTTCAGCAGCTGCTGGCGGACGATGCCGCGGTCGATAAAGCGCACCGCCGAGGTCGTGACTGCCGCAGGCAGCTTACGAACTCGGGCCTGTCGTCGCGCCCGCCGCAGCAGCTCGACGTCCTCGAACAGCGGCCAGTCCGGAAAACCGCCGAGTCGGTCGAACAGCTCGCGCCGGATCAGGATGCCCTGGTCGCCGAAGCTGGTCAGAAAGGAGTCGATCGCGGAGAAGCTGGCATAGAAGCGCAGCAGCGGATGCGGGCTGTCGAACGCCAGCCGAAAACAGGCGATCTCGGTTTCGCTGGACTCGAAGGCTCGGGCGATGATCGAGCCCGCCGCATCCGGCAGCTGCGTGTCATCGTGCAGGAAGAGCAGCAGCTCGCCGGTCGCGCGCTTTGCTCCGGCATTGCACTGAGTACCGCGTCCTCGCAGCCCCTGGGTCAACGTCGTACTGGTGTCGCGCAGCGCCCGAGTGAGGGCCGCGTTGCGTTCTGGCGGCTCCTGTGTCGATGCCGGCGTTGGCGCTTCCCGAATGTCGGTCCTTGGCTCCGGTTCTTGCCCTGGCTCTGGCCCTGGTTCCGATTCCGGCTCCGATTCCGGTTCCGATTCTGGCTCGACGACGATGAGCTGCGCGTCGGGGAGTCGTCGACGCGTCAGCGCGAGATGCCGCGCGACGCGCTCATCGCAGCAGCGGGTGGGAACGATGACCGAGAGTTTCATCTCGCGGGTTTGGTGGCCGGCCGGATCGATCTAACAACGTCGGGCTCGGAATGCGTCATTCGGGCAGACGGCGGGCTCAGGAGATTGACGCTTTCACTCGGGCCAGGGTTAGCCTTCTGGAACGGCTGACGGAGTCGCCGATTCTCGCTTACCGAGCATCACGCGACACACATCGTCCAGGGTGGCACTGTGCCGTGAACGTTAGAGCGACGCTGGCTCCGCCTCGATTCAGCTGGACCTCGATGCCGTATCGATGTTTCGACCGGAACCACTGCCGGCATGGTCGAGGGGCCCAGCCTGACGCGCGCGTGCCCGCTTGGACAGCGCCTCAAAGGTGCGCGAAGGCTACGTTGCATCGTTGACTGGTGCAGCCTCGTTCGGCTCGGAAGAATCTGCTCGGGCCGGCGCTTCCGATGCAGCCGGTTCAGCGCGTCCGGTCGCGGTTGGTTCGGGGGCAGGCTCCTGGCCAGCGTCCGGAAGGGCGCTAGGGGTGATGCCGGTGCCTTGGGATGTTCCCGAGGCTGTTCCCGATTGGGGGTCGGCCTGACTGCGGCCATCGGTGCGATCATCCGGCAATTCAGCGTCGGCATTCGTGCTGTCCGTCGTGACGTCGCGATTCGATGGCGAGGACGGCGGGGGGGCGGCACTGGTACTGGTACTCGCACTGGTACTTGCACTGGCCGATCTCGAGGCGGTGCTGTCGCGGGTTTGGGCGTTCGTCGCCCGGGTCTCGCCACCAGCAGCGGGCGAGATCTCTGCGGCGCGGCGCTGCTTGTCGGGGGCTGGCTGTTGGGCTGATGTCAGCTGGCTTGGCTCCAGCTGGCTTGGCTCCAGCTGACTGGGCTCCAGCTGACTGGGCTCCAGCTGGCTGGGCCCCTCTGGGGCCGGCACTGCTGAATCGCTCGGCTCAGTCCTGGCTGGCGTTTGCTCCACGGTCGAGGGCTCCGCAGTTTCCGCCGCTTGGGTCGAGCCCGATGACCCACTCTCGTCGGAATGAGCAGTATTTCGGCGTGCGCTTGCCAGCACGGAATCACCGGTCGCGTCGCTGGGCTGCGAACGTGCCTGAGAAGAACGGGTCGAGCCGGGAGAGGCGCGCGACTGGGCTGTGTCGTTGGCGGCCCCCGATGAGAGCCGCGACGTTGCTTGACGCTCGGCGCTGGCCGCTGAAGCGCTCGCTGCGGCGACCTGCTTCTGCCGTTCTTGCTCACGTTGCCGCTGGATGCGCTCGGCATAGTTGCCGTAGTCGGGACCGTCGCCGACGACGGTGACGCGGGTGCCGAGGTCCACCTGTGCGAACAGGCTCGAGGCGATCTCATCCGGAAGCCGGATGCATCCGTGGGAGGCCGGTTGACCGGGCTGCGGAATGGCGCCTGCGTGCATCCCGATGCCGTCATAGGTCATGCGCATGAAGTGCGGCATGCGCGCACCGACGAACTTTCCGCCGCTCGGTATCGAGTCCCGGCGTGCATGGGCGTTGCGTTTATGCAGGTTGCCGCTGGCATCGTAGATCCGACCATAGAGGTTCGAGCGCTTGTCCTTGACCTTCTCGATGACCTCGAATTCGCCACGCGGGGTCGGATGCGATGAGACACCAGAGGCAATCGTGGTCCAGCCGACCTGCTCCGGCCCGTCGTAGAACCGCGCCCGCTGCGCCTCGGTATCGATGACGACATGGCTGATCGGGCGCCCATGGCCGTTCCACTCGTAGAGTTGCCCTGGCTCCGCTGACTCTTGCGGCCCCGGTATCGCGGTCTCGGCGCTGACCGCTGTTTCGAGCTCGGGCTCGACATCGGCTGGCTCCGATGCGTCGTTTGTCGACGTCTGAAACGGGATCTGCGCACAGCCGGTGAGCAGTAGTGGTATTCCGAGCGCGAGCAGTATGCCCCACAGCGGACGAGCAGAAGCAGGATTGGAGATCATAACGAGTGCGTATTCGCGCGGGCGCAGATTCTGAGGGAAGATCGAAGATCAGCTCGCTAGGGACTGAATGGTTGAGTTTAACTGATCTGCCAGTTGTTTGAATGACTCACCCTGGTTAGTCGGTGAGCTCGTGATGACCGAGGTGACCTACAGATGCCTCGTTTTGTTCCCGCTCGCGGCGCTGTAATTCTGCATGCATTTCAAGGGCAAATGGCTATAATCGCAGCGGGGGCGCTGCTCCCTGGTCATGATTGCCTCGTCCGACATCTGAGGAGAACATATGATGCGTAAGGTATTGATGACTGCTGCTGGTGCTGCACTCGCTGGCGCGTTGTTCAGCATGCCCGCACAGGCCTTCTGGGGCTCTTGGGGTGATGGTCCTTGGTACGGCGGCCCATGGCATGGCGGCCCTTGGTACGGTGGTGGCTATCCGTACTATGGCGGCTGGGGTGGCTATCCCTACGGCCACGGCTATGGCTACGGCTACGGCTATCCTTACCACGGTGGTTGGGGTGGTCCCTGGGGTTATGGTGCCCCCTATTACGGGTACGCTGCCCCGTACGCTGCGCCGGCGCCGCAGACTCCAGCTGAATCGGAGAATGAGCGCTGAGGCATTGACTTGCTCCTAACGGCCATCTAGCGAATCGCTGTTGATGCTGGAAAGGGCCGGTCACGCCGGCCCTTTGTCTTTGGCCCTTTCGCGTTACCGGGCTCGGCGAAGCCGTGGGAGAGGCTCAATAGGGTCTGGCAGCGGGGTAGTCGCGCATCAGGCGGTGGGCATCGAACGGCGGTGGCGAAAGCAGCGGATCGGTGACCGCCCAAACCACCGGCGGCATTCGTCCATCCTGGTAGGCGGCGAGCTCCTGCGCCATCAACGCCCGCTCTTCCGGCGGAACCATCCAGCCGACGCCATCGATCAGTGAGGCGACCGCATCGGCTGCCCGCTCCAGCCTGCCGGTGGCGGCATCGGCGAGTGCGAGCAAGCGCTGATGGGGCGGGATGGGCCTTGCCGCTGCAAGCTCGGCGGCGATCGTCATTGCCGCTTCGGGATCGCGGATCGCGGCATCGGTCGAGCTCGCAAGCAGCCGTGCCTGGGCGTAGGCAAGCTGCATATCCTCCGGTGCCGCCTCTCTCAGCATGGTGAGCGCTGCGGCCAGCTCCCGCTCGTCGACGCCTGTGCGGGCCTGAGCGATCAATCCAAGCAGCCGTGCTGGTCTTGCATCCGGGTCGGCCTCCAGCGTTGCCGCATAGCCCTCAGCGGCGGCTTGGTAGCGGCCCTGAGCGAAGTCCAGATTGGCCAGCTGGAACAGCGCACCGGCATGGCCCGGCTCGAGCGCTAGCGCGCGCCGGTACGCAGCGGCGGCCTGGGTCTGATCACCCTCAGCCTGATCCAGCACGCCGGTGAAGAAATGTGCGAGCGCAGCGGCGGTCTGTTGTCCCTCGACGTCGGCAAGCGCCTGCTGCAGGGCCTGCCGCGACTGCTCCGGATGTCCGGTGAGGAACAGGACCCGCGCGTAGCTGACCCGGGCGGCCGCGTTCGTTGGATCGAGCTCCAGCCCGGCGGCGAGTTCTTCGACTGCGGTCTGGTAATCACCCTGCCGCACAGCATGGATGCCCCGTTTGAAGGCGGGCAACGCGCGTTGCGTCGCGGCCCTGAGCTCATCGAGCAGCGGGTCGGCGACCTCCGGTGAGCGCAGCACGAAGCGTTCGAGATGCTGCTTCGCTTCCTCCTCGCGCCCGAGCGCTTGGTAGGCACGCGCGAGCGGGTAATGCGCCTCGGTCGCCTCCGGGTTGGCCGCGAGTGCCGCCTGGAGATGCCCGACGGCATCGCCGAAGCGCCGCTGCAGGAGCGCGACCTGCCCAAGGTAGTAATGCGCCGGCGAACGCAGTTGCGGCCTGTCGACAACCGCAGTGAATGCCTGCTCGGCGGCGTCCAAATCGCCGCGATCGAGCTGCACCTTACCGAGTCGCAGCGCAAGCGGTGGATACTCGGGGTCGATTTGCCGTGCGCGTTCGAAGTACTGCAGCGCCCGATCCAGATTGCCCGCGAGCATGGCCATGTAGCCGGCGTAGTAAGGCCAGCGCAGCTCGTTCGGGTCGAGCTCCATCGCGTTACGCAGACAGGCATCGGCTTGGGTCTCGACCTCCTCCAACAGCAAGCGTGCCCCCAGTCGGCCGTAGGCGCGCCCCAGAGCTTGCGGTGTGCTTTCAGGGGACTGGAGTAAGGCTGCCACCTCGGCGCGCGCCTCGGCAATGGCCTCTCGCATCGCCGGCTCGGCGCCACTGAGATCGGCCTCAGCGACCGGCTGCAGCCGCTCGAGCCAGGCGGCTGGGAGATCGGAGAGGGCGTCGGCCGACACTGGCGCTGCACAGAGCAGGCTGACGATCAGCAGAGTTGCTAGCTCACCACAGAAGGAACGGCTGGATAGCGGTGGAGCGATCATCGTCTTCTGGTCCAGTTCTTCAACCCGCCTGCGGGCATCATTCCGCGCAATTGAGCCGACTGCAAGCCGCCTGAGCGTGAAACTGGACGTAATATGAAGGTTTCTGTAATGATCATATCCAGGCGCTCGTGCCTGTTCGCCGGCCGAGTCGCCCATCGAGCCAGTCCATCCTCTCTACCGCCAGGAGGTTCGCCCCGATGACCGACCAGAATCCGATAGCGCATCGACTGCGGTTGCTCTCCTTCGCGACCGCCGCGCTGGTCCCGACGTCGCTGATGCTGTCGTATCCAGCTGAGGCCCATTTCCTCGAGCTGATCCCCTCGCATGAGGTCTTGGATGCCGAGACCGGACGCAGCTTGACCCTTGATCTGACCTTCACCCATCCGATGGAGCGCGGCCCGGTGATGCCAATGGCCGCTCCCGCCGAGGTCGGGGTGCTGACCGCTGACGGGCGCGAAGACCTCTCGGGAAGTCTGAAACAGGTCGAGCGCGATGGCGAGCCCGCCTACAGCCTCGATTATGAGGTCACCGAGCCGGGTGATTATCTGTTCTTCGCCGAGCCGGCACCCTATTGGGAGCCGGCAGAGGGCGTGATGATCGTGCACTACACGAAGACCGTCGTCGATGCCTTCGGTGCCGAGACCGGTTGGGACCGCATGGTCGGCTTCCCGGTCGAGATCGAGCCACTGGTGCGGCCCTACGGGCTTTGGGCTGGCAACCTGTTCACAGGGGTGGTCAAGCGCGACGGCGAGCCGGTGCCGTTCGCGACCGTCGAGGTGGAGTGGCGCAACGACGGCTCCGTCGAACCCCCGGCGGCGCCGTTCGTGACCCAGGTCCTAAAGGCCGATGCCAACGGCGTCTTCAGCTATGCGATGCCGCGCGCCGGATGGTGGGGCTTCGCCGCTCTGCTCGAAGGCGAGGAGCCCATGACCAATCCCGATGGTGAGCAGGTGCCCGTCGAACAGGGGGCGCTGATCTGGGTGCGCACGCGCGCGATGTAAGGCGGCGCGCGCGCCCTGAGCGTCCACTCGTGACGCTGCCAGAGATCACTTGAGCACTGACGAGCGCGCGGAGGTCGTTGCCTAGAAGTCGCCCTGCACCTCGGTTCAGGTGATTGCTGCGGGCCTGTCTTGCGACGCCGCAACGGCGCGAGACGACCGAGGATCAGCGCTTGCGAAGCGACGCGATGAGCGCTGCACATTAGGCCGAGCCGGAGAGCGATCGCGTCGGCGGCTTCCGAGCATCGGCCCAGGGAGGGCCGATGCCGGCGCCGTTCCTGTCACCGCCAGCCGGGAGGTGGGGTACGCTGCGGTGGAGTCTGCGGCGGCCAATGCGGTTGCGGCGGTGGCGCGTAGCGCTGCTGATAAGGCCAGGGCGCTCGCGGTGCGGGTCCGCTCGGGCGTGCCGGCTGCTGGGTCGCTCGCTGTTGCTCGCTCCCGCCGTCACCCTGATCCGCGGCGCCGTCGCTGTCCGGCGTCGCGGTGCTGGCTGTCTCGGCATCCTCTTGCGTTGGCACAGCGGGCGCCTGGGTCGTTGGCGCCGGCGTTGTTGGCACCTGCGTGGCTGGCGCCGATGGTGGTGACCGGTCCGGCGGCAACGGTTGCGCTGCCGGCGCCGCGACACCTCCGGCAGCTGCGGCAGGCTCGGCACTGGCTGCCTCGGCTGGCGGCGCCCCCTGGTTGTCCATCGCGGGCTGTGCAGCACCGGCCGCCGACGATGGCGCCCGCTCGCTGTGCCCTGTCTGGGCCGTTGTCGACTCGGCCTGTTCATGTCCCTCTACGGACGCAGCCTGTCCTTGATCGCGTGCGTCGCCGATGTCCTCCTGCTTCTCCTCTGCCATCGGACCCGCGCCGGGGCTGCCGCCCTCTGGGTCGGTCGGTGGCTGCGCCGCGCCTTCAGCGCCGGCAGCAGCGGCTGCCTCGTCCGATGCCTCATCCGATACGGTTAGTGCCTCCGGGCCGACCTCGAGCACGCCATCGAGATCATACTCGGTGAGTTCGTAACGGCGCGGATCGGGGCCGGTGCGAAGCAGGAACCCTCCTTGATCGTCTTCGCTGATCTGGCGCAGGTGGGTGCTGCCGTCCTCCAGCCCGATCTGCAGCGAGAGGCTCGGCTCGGTCGCTGGGTGCCCCTGTTCCGATGCGATCTGGACGCCCTGATAATTCAGATTGGCGACCCGCCGCACGAAGGCCTTGACCTCGGCCTCGTCGAGCGCGCGCTCGTCGCCGGCAATCTGCCAGCCCGCGTCGCCGCGCTCCAGCGTCCAGTCATCGGTGCGGATGCGGGTGATCGCCTCAGCGTCCAGGCGCAGCTGGTCACGACGCACCCAGTCATCGCCGTCGCTGCTGATCTGAAACCCCGCGAGCGGCAGGTCATAGACCGCCTCCTCCCCGGCAACACGCCCGTAGAGGCGCCGAAAGCCGGGCGACTCGCCGGTGAGCAGCTCGGCGAGCAGGCCGCGCTCGCCGAGCAGCCTGATCCGAGCGCCGGCGTTGTCGTCGGCGACCTCGAGGCGGCGCCTGGACTCGGCGCTGGCGGCGACCGGGATCGACCGCGGCAGCTTGCTGAGCTGCACGAGCAGTCGCTCGACCTTGTCCGGATCGGCCGGGAACCCATCGAGCGCCGGCAGCGCCCAGCCCTCGGCCTGCCTGCTCAGACGCAACGTTTGACCGTCGGAGACGATCTCGATGGTGCTCACCTGCTCCGGCGAGAACCGGAGCAACGATTCGTCGGGCGCGGCTCGTTGCCATCCTTGGGCGGCGAGGAACAGCGCGATACCCAACTGGATCAGCAACAGGCCGACCAGTCCGATCACCGGCGGGCTCTTCAGCGCCTTGCGCCAGCTCGGCTGCAGGCGACCGAAGGGATTGGTGAAACGTCCCCGGCGCTCATTCGATGCATTCGTTGCCATGGCTCAACCCTCCAGCATCCTGGCTAGCCGCCGCTCACGCCGTCGCCGCAGCGAGCGGTGCAGCGCGTAGACCAGTCCCAGGCCGCCCAACGCAAGCAGGTAATTCAGGGATTCCAGCAGGATGCGCTGCTCGCGGCCGACCGGCTCGAGCAGCCTCCCGTACTGGCCTCGGCCGCGCAGCGCGAGCAGGCCACGGTCTTCGAGCGACCAGTCGATCGCGTTCTGGATCAGCGTCAGCGGTGCACGGTAGCGGCTCTGGGTCGCCTCGGTCGCCAGCGTGATCGCGGTGTCGGACAGGAAGCTCGACGAGCCGAGCAGGATCAGCCGCGCCGACGCCGGCGAATGGTCGACCACCGTCGAGATCATCGGCTGAGCGGGCGCTGCGGGCTCCTCAGTGCCGCCGTCCGCCGATGCGCCGCCCTGCCCTTGGCCCGCGGAGGCCTCTGCTCGGTCGCCGGGCCCCACCGGCTCGCCATCGGTAGGCTCGCCATCGGTATCGCTGGACGGACCACCGCCGTCCTCATGATCGACCAGCAAGGGCGAAGGCTGGTCGCTGAATGCAGACTCGAACCGTCCCTCGAGCACGACCCCCATCAGCTTGCGCCCGGTGTCCTCGCCGCGCGGGAAGCCCAGGTCCGGATAGGTCTCGAGGTCGGGCTGGACATCGGTCGCATCGCGGGTCCAGGCCGCCGGCGACGACTCGATGAGTCGCGTGACCTTGTGGGCTTCCGCCGTCTCTGGGTCGAGGCTGATCGGCGCGGCCCAGGTCAAGGTGAGCTGATCCATGCCTGCGGTGATCCCGGCGTCGTCGGACAGGCCATCCTCGCGCACATCGGGGAAGTAGGGATAGGGCAGCATCTGCAGCTCCTCGACCAGGAAACCGCCGAGGCGACGCTGTACCGGAATCGGGAACGGGGTGTTCTGGGGATCGAGGACCAGGCCGGGACCGAGGGTCACGCCGAGGTCCGCGAGCCAGTCCTCGAGCCCGGTCGTCAGCGGCTGCGCCCTGATCTGGCCGCCGCCGAGCTCGACGTCCAGGCTGGAGGTGGCGAGGATGACGGTTCCACCCTGCATCAGGAACTGGTCGATCGCGAAGCGCTGGCGCGCGTCGAGCTCCTGCGGCGCGAGTACGAGCAGCAGGTCGGTCTGCTCCGGCACCTGTCCACTGCGCAGGTCGGTGCGTTCGACCTTGAACCCCTCGCGCAGCACCTCCTCGAGCAGGCTGTAGTCGGAAGCGCCGGCGCCCAGATTGCCGCCCATGCCGCCGAGCCCCGCCATACTCGGCCCCGCTTCCGGCTGATACAGTGCGATGGTGCGCAGCACGCCCGGGGTGAAGCGCTTGATCGCGGCTCGCAGGCCGCGACGCAATCCAGCCGCGTCGAGCTGCTCTGGCAGCGCGATCGGGACCGCCTGCTCGCCTTGCTCGAGCACCAGGCCGAAATGGAACGGCTGCGGGTCGAGCAGATCCAGGATCAGCGGCTGCAGCCCGAAGCGCTGGGCGATCTCCTCCTCCAGCGCCGGGTCGCCGGCCGGGTCGATGAGCTTCCAGCTGAATTGGCCGTTCGACTCGGCCTGCAATTCCTCGAGCACGGTCTCAAGCTCGCTGCGCAGCTCGGGCAGCGGCTCGGGCAGCACGTCGGGATCGGAGACATAGGCGGTCAGCCGCAGCGGCTCGCTGATGCCGGCGAACAGATCGCCGCCACCCTGCCAGCCGTAGAGCGCCTTCTTGATCGCCCGGGTGATGTCGTACTCGGGGTTGCGCAGCGCGACCTCGAGGTCGGTCTCGCCGCGCACCTTGACGTCGATCAGGTCTTGGAAACCGAGCACCTCGTCGCTGTCGCCGTACTTGACCAGGATGTCGAAGTACGAGTTGACCACCCCGGCTTGGTACTTGCTGGCGGTCTGGAAGGCGACCGGCCGGATGCCGTACTGCTCGCCGGCCTCGCGCTCGAGGTCGGGGTCATCGTGGGGATCGACCAGTTCGACGATCACGCGGCCGTTGCCGGCCGCCTCGTACTCGCGCAGCAGATCGCGCAGTCTCGGCACCAGCGGCGCCAGCAGCGGATGGGTCTCGTCACTGAAGTAGCCGCGGATCAGCAGCGGCTCCTGCAGTTGATCGAGATAGGTCTTGGTGGTCTCTGAGAGCGTATAGACCGAGCCGCGCGTCAGGTCGGCGCGCACGCCATCGATCTGATGCAGCCAAAGGTTGGCGGCGAGCAGATTGGCCGCTGCCAGGCCAGTCAGCAGGGTCCAGCGGTGATGGGCCATGCGCCGGTCGCTGTCGGCGGCCCAGCGCAGGCGTTCGAGCCAGTCGACGGTCAGGATCAGGAAGGCGCCGACCAGGCTCAGGTAATAGTAGAGGTCGCGCAGGTCGATCACACCGCGCGTGATCGATTCGAAGCGCGAGCCCGAGCCGATCAGCCGCAGCACCTCGCCGCCGGCATGCCCGACCAGGTTGGTCAGCGCCGGCGAGCCGATCAGATAGAACAGCGCCGCGACCAGGGTGGTGCCGATCAGCGCGACGATCGGATTATCGGTTCGCGCCGAGACGAACAGCCCGATCGCGATATAGGCGGCCGCGAGCAGCAGGGTCGCGAGATAGGCGCCGAGTACCGGGCCCCAGTCCAGCGGCCCGAGGAAGGCGACCGTGAGCGGCAGTGGCAGGGTCAGCGCCAGCGCGATCGCGACCAGCGCCCAGGCGGCGAGGAACTTGCCGAGCACCAGCCGCCAGGTCGGCACCGGCAGCGTCGCCAATAGCTCGAGGGTGCCGGCCCGGCGCTCCTCGCTCCACAGGCGCATCGTCAGCGCCGCCGCCAGGAAGATCAGCAGCACCGGCATCCAGTCGAACAGCGGCCGGGTGTCGGCGATGTTGCGCGAGAAGAAGGCCTCAACCCAGAAGAACACGAACAGGCAGGCGGCCAGGAAGGCGCCGATGAACAGGTAGGCGACCGGCGAGCCGAAGAACGAGGACAGCTCTTTGCGGGTGGTGCGCAGGATGTCAGCCATGGGTCGAGTCCTCCGTGGCCGCGGCAGCATCATCGGGCTCGGTCTCGGGGTCGTCTGTCCCGTCGGGCGGGTCGGCCGCGGGGGCGCCGGCCGAGTCCGCGGATGCCGCATCGGCAGTGAGCTCCGAGCCGCCTGCGGAGATGGTGCCGAACAGCGCCTCGAGGTCACGGCGCTCGGGGGTCAGCTGGTACAGCGCCCAGCCCTTTTCGGCCGCGGTCTGCGCGACCAGCGGTGCAAGCCGGCGCGCATCGTCGGTCTCCAGCGCGAAGCGGCGGTGCGCACCGGCGTCGCCCAGATGGGCGACGCCGCTGACGCCGGTCAACGCCGACAGGGTCTCGTTCACCTCCGATAGCGGACGGTCGAGGGTCACGAGCAGCCGGGGCGCGTCACCGAGGGCGTCGAGCCGACGGTCCAGCGCCAGCCGACCGCCGCGCATGATCAGCACCCGCGAGCAGACCGCTTCGACCTCTTGCAGGATGTGGGTCGAGATGATCACCGTTGCCTGCCGCGCCAGCTCGCGGATCAGCGCGCGCATGTGCTGGATCTGCGATGGGTCGAGACCGTTGGTCGGCTCGTCCAGGATCAGGATCGGCGGCTCGTGCAGGATCGCCTGCGCCACCCCGAGCCGCTGCCGGTAGCCACGGGACAGGGTTGCGACTGGGGCCATGGCCTTGGCGCCGAGCTCGGTGCGCTCGACGGCGCGGCTGATCGCATCGGCGCGGTGCCGCGGCGGGATGCCGTGCAGGGTCGCGTGATACTCCAGGTGCTCGAGCACGCTCAGGTCCGGGTAGAGCGGGCAGTTCTCGGGTAGATAACCGATCCGGCGCTGCGCCTCGCGGCGGCGGTTGGCCAGATCCAACTCATCGATCGCGATCTGCCCGCTGCTCGGCTCCAGGAAACCGGTGAGCATCTTCATGATGGTGGTCTTGCCGGCCCCATTGTGGCCGAGCAGGCCGACGATCTCGCGCCGGCCGATCGCGAACGACACCCGATCCACCGCCTTCAGGGTGCCGTAGCTGCGGCTGATCTCTTGTGCCTCGATCATCCGTTACTCCGATACGGTGTTGGGATTGCCGGACGAGGCCCGCGTCGTGCTGGGTGATGGATGCGGGAGCCGGCGAGCGGCGGTATTGCACTGCACTTGAGCAGTGCTGTGCAACTATTACCGTGAATCACGCGAAATGCATCGTCCGGGGTAGCACCATGCTATGAGTGTTAGCGCGCTGTGGGCGGCCACGTCATGGCGCCGCCCGGTCATGAAGCACTCCGATCAGGGGCTCCCACGCTATACTTGCCGACCGAATTTGTCCTGGGGGAGCCTGCACTTGGGGGCTCTTGGGTGCGTGGTGACAAGCGGGAAGCGCGTGCGGTGAGTGATGTGGGTATATAGCGAACGGCCGGTTCTCGATCTGATCCCGAGGGTGCGCGGGATGCTGATCTGCAGCAAGAGGCGAAGGCGGCAGTTGCCGCCTTTGGCTCCCGCGCAACCGGGTCAGTGGGCCTTGAAGGCGGCGCGCTCGGGGCATCGTGAGCGGCATCGACGTCCTCGACCGATCCGGCGAGCCTTATTTCGAGCGCGAGTTCGGTCAGCCCTATCTGCCGAGGCCGAGTGATATCGCCCCGGTCTCGAGTCCTCAGTGATGGGTGGTTGGATTGCCATGCGGCCCATCGCGAGCCTCGGAGGCAAGGCCTCACCGCTGAGTCTCAGGCTGCTGCTGGTGATCATCGTCAGCAGCTCGCTGTTGACGCTGGTTCTGACCGCGATCCAGCTCGCGCTCGAGTATCGGGCCGATGTCGAGTACATCGAGCTGCGCCTCGAAGAAATCGAGATCAGCTATCTGGATTCGCTCACCCAAAGCCTGTGGAACTTGAACGAGGAACAGTATCGCGTCCAGCTCAAGGGCATCCTGAGCCTGCAGGACGTGGTCTACGTCGAGATTCGCGACCCGGAAGGCACCCTGATCGCAGCCGAAGGTGAGCCATTGACAAGCTCAGCAATCATCAATCGAGTCAGGTTAGAGGCCGAGAACTTCGGTCAGGAGATTCTGATCGGTGAGCTCGCGATCTTTGCGAGTCTCGAGCGCGTCTATCGGAATCTGCTCTATCGCGGACTGGTCATCCTGCTCAGCCAGGCGATCAAGACGATCCTGATCTCGACGGTCATCATCCTGGCCTTCTATTACCTGGTTGCCCGCCACGTGCGCTTCATCGCCGATTACCTCAAGCGACTCGATGTGCGCTCCGACGAGCGGCTCGCGCTCGCGCGCCGGTGGCGGATTGGCCGTAGCAAGGACGAGCTGGATGTTGTGACCGAGGCGATCAACGAGATGAAGGAGGCGCTGCGTGCGAGCTACGAGCGTATCCACCAGCTCAACGCCGGTCTCGAATCCAAGGTCGCGGCCCGCACCCGAGAACTGGAGCGCGTTCGGGCGAACGTCGAGGCGTTGGCGATCCCGCACGCGGAATCATCGACGGCCCCGGTGCTCACGGTCAGCATCGGCTGTGTCAGCGAGACGCCCACCAGCACATCCGGCCCCGAAGAGCTGGTCGCCCAGGCTGATCAGCTCTTGTATCGCGCCAAGCAGCAAGGCCGCAACCGCGTCCTATGCAACCCATGACCCAAATCGGCGCGGAAGTGGCGGATTCCGCCCAGACGCCACTGGCCGAGCGTATGCGTCCGCGCCGGCTCGATGAGGTCGTCGGCCAGATGCACCTGCTTGCCGCGGGACGGCCGCTGCGCCACGCGATCAGCGGCGATCGCCCGCACTCGCTGATCTTCTGGGGACCGCCCGGCACCGGCAAGACGACCTTGGCGCGGCTCATCGCCCGGCACACCGACAGCCGCTTCCTGGCGGTGTCGGCGGTGCTCGCCGGGGTCAAGGACGTCCGGGCCGCGGTCGAGCAGGCGCAGCAGACGCGGGCGCGCGAGCAGCGTGGCACCATCCTGTTCATCGACGAGGTCCACCGCTTCAACAAGGCCCAGCAGGACGCCTTCCTACCGCATGTGGAAGACGGGACGCTGGTGTTCATCGGCGCGACGACCGAGAATCCATCGTTCGCACTCAACGATGCGCTGTTGTCGCGGGCCCGCATCTATCCGTTGAAGCCGCTCGAGGCCGCGGACCTAGAGCGTCTTGCCGATCGCGCGCTCACCGATGCCGAGCGCGGCCTTGCTGGTGCTGACCGCGAGCCGCTCGCCATCGATGCCGACGCCCGCGCGCTGCTGGCCCAGGCGGCCGATGGCGATGCACGGCGCCTGCTGAACCTGCTCGAGCTCGCCGCCGACCTCGCCACCGATGTCGCAGATAACCCAGCCGGCGCGCCGGTCACAACCGGCGCCGAACCTGAAGCGGGTTCCGACGCCGCGCCCGGTCCTGACCCCACGTTTGCGGCTAGACAAGCCGAGCCCGGGCGCATCTGCGTGGAGATTGCTCGGCAAGTCGTCGAGGGTGGGGTGCGCCGCTTCGACAAGGGCGGTGACGCGTTCCACGACCAGACCTCGGCGCTGCACAAATCGGTGCGCGGATCGGCGCCTGACGCCGCGCTCTACTGGCTCGCGCGCATGATCGACGGCGGCTGCGATCCGCTCTACATCGCGCGGCGGTTGGTGCGAATGGCGAGCGAGGACATCGGCAACGCCGATCCGCGCGCGCTCGATCTGGCGCTGAATGCCTGGGAGGCCCAGCGCCGGCTCGGCAGCCCCGAGGGCGAGCTGGCGCTGGCGCAGGCCACGGTCTACCTGGCCGCCGCGGCTAAGAGCAACGCGGTCTACAACGCCTGGAATCAAGCCCTGAAGGATGCCCGCCAGCACGGCTCGCTGGAGGTGCCGGTGGATCTGCGCAACGCGCCGACGCGGCTGATGAAGGAGCTCGGCTACGGCCACGCCTACCGCTACGCCCATGATGAGCCGGACGCCTATGCGGCCGGCGAGCGCTACTTCCCGGACGGCATGACTCAGCGCCGTTACTACCAGCCGGTCGAGCGCGGCCTCGAGGTCCGGATCAAGGAGAAGCTCGCGCGGCTCGCTGAGCTGGACGAGGCGGCCGCCAAGGACCGGCCGCCCCGCCGATAGCCTGGCCAGATCGTTTGCCGTCGCCGGACGGTTGTGCGCTCGAGAGAGACCCTCTAGCATCCAGCCGACAGGTCGTACCGCTGCTCCGTTCGAGCCGGGAGCCCACCCGATGGAAACTCAGCGATCCTTGAGCGCGTGGCTTCGCACTGCGTTGACCCTGCTGCTTGCGGCAGTGGCTTTAGTCGCGACGGTTGGCGCGAACGGCGAGCCGGCTGCGATCCCGGCTCCCTTGGAGCCCTGGGTCGACTGGGTGCTAGAGGATGATGACGAGCGGGCCTGCTCGCTCGATGGCGCGGGCGCTGGCGAGCGGGTCTGTGCCTGGCCGGGGGTTCTGCGTCTCGATCTCGACACTGACGGTGGACAGTTCGAGCAGGAGTGGACCCTGCAAGCCGAGCATTGGGTCCCGCTCCCCGGCGGTATCGGTCAGTGGCCGCAGCAGGTCAGCATCGACGGCGAGCCGGCGGCCGTCGTCGAGCGTGACGGCCGGCCGTCGGTTCGCGTCGACCCCGGCGAGCGACGGATCAGCGGCCGCTTTGCCTGGCCACGACGACCGGATGTGCTGAAGCTGCCGCCCGAGATCGCGTTGATCTCGCTGCGGCTCGACGGCGCGCCGGTGTCCCCGCTGCGTTTCGACCAGGGCCGTGGGGACCAGGGCCGTGGGGAACGTCGCGGCGGGCTTTGGCTCGGGGGTCAGCCGCCGCGGCCGCAGACCGGCGAGGCGGAGCGTCTGAGCCTCGAGGTCGCCCGGCGGATCGAGGACGGGGTGCCGCTGCGGGTGCAGACGCGCCTGATGCTCGACGTTGCCGGCCCGCCGCGAGAGGTCCTGCTGGGCCCGGTGCTGCTGCCCGGCGGCATCCCGCTGCGGCTCGAGAGCCCGCTGCCGGCCCGGCTGGTCCGGTCCGAGGAGCGCGCTCGCGGGCGCTCCCGCGCTGGCGCCGACGGTGGAGCGCCAACGCGCTCGGGAACCGGTGTTCCAACCGGCGCTGCGACGGTTCCGGAGACGGCCTCTGAGCCCGCGCCGGACCCCGCCGCGGCGCCTGCTGGCGCGGCGCGCGCCGACGAGCCCACTGCGCAGCCGGAACCCGACGCAGCCGAGCCGGCCTTCCTGCAGGTCCAGGTTCGTCCCGGCCGATGGCTCCTGGGCATCGAGACCCATCATCCGGGTCCGGTCGACGCGCTGCGATTGTCCGAGTCCGAGTCAGTGCCCGAGTCAGTGCCCGAGCCGGCGCCGCGCGCCGACTGGCCGAAGCAGGAGGTCTGGGTCTTCGCCGCCCGGCCGGACCTGCGCCAGGTCACCCTTCACGGCGGTCAGCCGATCGACCCGCGCCAGGCGCGCATCCCTGAGGACTGGCGGCAGCTGCCGACCCTGCTGATGCGGCCCGGCGAGACGCTGCGGCTCGAGCAACAGCGGCGAGGGGCGGCGGGCAGCGACCGGGTGCGTTTGCACCGAACCTTGCGGTTGGACTTCGACGGGGCCGGGTTCAGCGTTCGGGATCGGTTGTCGGGCCGGCTCGAGGTCCGAAGCCGCCTGGAAGCCGAGCCATCGATGGCGCTTGGTCAGGTGCGCGTTGATGACGAGCCGCGCCTGATCACCCGGTTGCCGGAGCCCGACGCGCCGGAAGGGGTGGAGGTGCGCCCTGGGCCGCTCGCGATGACCGCCGACGCCCGGCTCGAGACCGGCCCGATCGCGATCCCGCAGACGTTGCCGGCGTCCGGCTGGGCGCTGCCGCTGGCCGAAGCCAGCGCCGAGCTGCTGCTTCCGCCGGGCTGGGACCTGCTCGCCGTGAGCGGGGTCGATAATCTGCCGGATAGCTGGCTCGGCCGCTGGACCCTGCTCGATATCTTCTTGGTGTTGGTCGCCGCATTGGCGGTGGCACGGATCTGGGGCGCTGGCTGGGGGTTGCTGGCGCTTGCGACCCTGGTGCTGACCTGGCAGGAGCCGGGCGCGCCACGCTGGGCCTGGCTGCACCTGATCCTGGCCGCAGCGTTGCTGCGGGCATTGCGCGCGCAACGCAGCGCGAAGACCGATGATGCCCCGCGGCCTCGAGGCCCAGGCTGGCTCCTGAGCCTGGTCCAGGTCTATTTCGGCGCCGCGGTGCTGAGCCTGGCGGTGATCGCGGTGCCGTTCCTCGTGACCGAGATGCGCGACGGCCTGTTTCCGCAGTTGGACCGACAGGGTGCCGGTCTGTTCGGGCTCGTGATGCTCCGTGACGCGACGATGGCATCGGCTCCCAGCCGGCCATCGGGCGCGGTGCGAACCGACCGTTCCGAACTCGACTTGCTCGCAGACGCGGTGCAGCCGCAGGTCTCCGCGCTCGGCGGCGCCGCGCCGTCGAGCCTGCCGGCGGCGAGTCCGCGGCCTAAGCGCCTGCCGACGCTCGACCCGAATGCCCAGGTGCAGACCGGCCCGGGTGTACCCGATTGGACTTGGCGCCGTTACCCGCTCGGCTGGACCGGGCCGCTGGCTGCCGGTCAGCAGCTCGCGCTCTGGCTGCTGCCGCCCGCGGGCTCGCTCGTGCTGGCGTTGCTCGCACTGCTGCTGGTCCCGCTGCTGGCACTGCGCTTGGCGGACCGCTTGCCGCGCCGCTCGGGTGACGCCGCTCGGCCGATGCTGGGTCTTGCGGTCCTGGCGTGCGGTGCTTGGCTCGCCGTGCAGCCCGGTCTCGGCAATGCCGCCGCAGCGGCCGCAGCCGGCGAAACCGCGGCCGCCCAAGACGGAGGCTTTCCGCCGCCGGCATTGCTGGATGCCCTCAAGCAGCGGCTGCTGAAGCCCGCCGACTGCGTGCCGCGCTGCGCCGAGATTGCGCGCATGCAGCTGATGGTCGCCGGGGACCAGCTCCAGTTGGTGCTCGCCGTCGACGCCGCGGCATCGGTCGCGTTGCCCGTCCCGGGCAGGCGAGGGGGCTGGATGCCAACCCTGATCCGACTCAACGGTGAGCCCTGGCAGCGGCTGCGGCGGTCGGGAGATGCGTTGTGGTTGCCGCTTCCGGCGGGCCGGCATCTGCTGCAGCTCAGCGGGCCGCTGCCGGCGTCGGATGCCGTCGTGCTGCCGCTGCCGCTGCGCCCGCGGCTGGTCGATGCCCGGCTCGCGAAGCCCTGGCAGCTGAACGGGCTGAAGGCGAACGGGGTGCCCGGTGATCAACTCGAGCTGAGCCGCACCCCGGCCGCGGGCAGGGCCGACGCGGTGGATGCGGCGACCGGCGCTGGGTCGGGTCGGGAGAGCGATCGCTTTCCGCCGCTGCTGCGCATCATACGGACCTTGCGGTTCGGGCTGGACTGGCAGGTCGAGACCCGGGTCGAGCGCCTCTCGCCGGCGGATGGGCCGGCCAGCCTCAGCCTCGAATTGATCGAGGGTGAGTCGGTCACGACCGACGCTGTGCGCGCCAATGCCGAGGGGGCGTTGATCGCGTTGGGTCCGAGGCAGCGGGCACTGCGATGGAACTCGACCCTGGAGGCTGTCGACCGGTTGACCTTGTCCGCGAGCGAGGCCCCGCGCTTCAGCGAGGAGTGGCGTCTTGCGGTGAGCCCGCTCTGGCATCTGGAGGCCGATGGCGTACCGCCCGTTCAGGCGACGCAAGCCGAGACCGAGCGCTTGCGGGTCTACCGTCCCTGGGCCGGCGAGCAGCTCACCCTGCGAGTCTGGCGGCCCGTTGGCGTGCCGGGGCCGCAGTTGACGCTGGACCGAAGCCTCTATCGCGTCACACCGGGGCGCCGATGGACCGAGGCCCAGCTCGAGCTCGTCGTCCGCAGCACCCGCGGCGGTCGTCACCCGCTCAGGCTGCCGGACGGCGCCGAACTGACGCTGTTCGAGGTCGATGGGCGCTCGAGACCGCTGTCGCTGCAGGCGCCGATGCTCGACCTGCCGCTCGTGCCCGGGGTGCAGCAGATCGAGATCGGCTGGCGCACGCCCGACGGCCTCGCCTGGCGTTATCGGCCCGCCGTGCTCGACCTCGGCATTGCCGGAGTGAATGCCGAGACCCAGGTCCGCCTGCCGGACGATCGCTGGGTCCTGTGGACGAGCGGACCCGGGATCGGGGCGGCGGTCCAGTTCTGGGCCCTGCTCATTGCGCTGGCCGTGCTGGCCTGGCTGCTCGCGCGCTCCCGCCAGACCCCGCTCGGTTTCGTCGATTGGCTGTTGCTCGCGGTCGGCCTGAGCCAGGTGCCGGCCTGGATGGGCGCGCTGGTGGTGCTCTGGCTGTTCGCGCTCGGCTGGCGGCGGCGGCTCGGCGAGGATGTGCAGCCGTGGCGTTTCAACCTGGCCCAGATCGGGCTGGTGCTGCTCAGCATCGCCGCGCTGATCGCGCTGCTCGCGGCGCTGGAGCAGGGCCTGCTGGGTGCGCCGGCGATGCAGATCGCCGGTAACGGCTCCACCGCGAGCCGGCTGCAGTGGTATCTCGATCGTCAACCGGGCGAGACGGCCGCCGTGACCCTGGTCTCGGCGCCGATCTGGGCCTATCGCCTGCTGATGCTGGCCTGGGCGCTCTGGCTCGCATGGCGCCTGACCGGCTGGCTGCGCTGGGGCTGGAATAATCTCATGAGCCCGGTGCCTTGGCGCCCGACGCGGCGCCAGCAGCTCAAGCGTCAGGTCGCGAACGAGAACCTGAGCGTCGATCTGTGACCCGCCTGTTCGGCAGCGGCAGCGGCAGCGGCAGCAACATGGTCTCGCGCGGCAACCGCGGCGTGGACAGATCCGCAAGCCGCCGCTCGAGGCCGCCAAGCAGGATCAGCGAGGGTCGGTTCGCACCGTTGCTGCCAGAGTAGGCCGGCTGATCTTGGCGGCCTGGAGGCACGGCGCAGCGGCCGGAGGTCACGGCACAATCTCACAAGCCGGCCGGCAGCGTGAACGGTTTTGCGACGATGTAGGGCAGCTCTTGATCAAAGGTCCTGGATTGCTCCTGCGCTTCTTTGATCTGCTTGGGAGAGAGCAGGCTGCCGATCTGATCGCGGTCGATCGCGGCCTCACGGTGACCTCGAGCCGCCGCGATGTTGCACCAGGCATAGGCCTCGACGAGGTCTTTGTCGGCGCCGACACCTCGTCTCAACATCGATCCCACTCGGTGCATCGCAACCGTCTCGCCTTGCATCGCTGCAACGCGATACCACTCGAGCGCTTGCTCATAATCCTGGATTACACCGCTTCCGTCCTCATGCAGCACGCCAAGCATGAGCTGAGCTCTGCCGTGGCCTTCCTCGGCCGCCCGGCGCAGCCATTGCGCTGCGCTGGGCAAGGCGGACCGGGCTCCCCGCTGCGCGGAGCGACGGAGCAGCTCCAAGCCTTTGCGATAATGGCGTTCGGCTGGGTCGAGCGCCTGCTCTGTGTCGTCGGCTTCAGCAGCCTCTGGACCCTGAACGACATCGGCGATTTCAGGCTCGGCCGTAGCCGGTTGGTAGCGAACCGCCCAGGTCAGGACGCCGACAGTCAATATCAGGGCGAGGACGCCGCCCCCCACGGCCAATATCAGGAAGCGATCATGAGCGGGGAACCGTGAACGACAGTCTCGGCAGCGGTAAAACCGGCTGAATAGTGGGAGGCTCTGGCGCTTCGGGTCTGAGGCCTTCCAACGGGAAGGGCGGACGTTGGTGCTTCCGCATCGGGGGCACTTCTCAGAGAGCATGGACGGTTGAATCGAAGACAATGGACTTCGGAGCCACAGCTCCCGATAGCGGATAGGCTTCTAAGGACGGAACCAACAGCTGAGAGTAGCGATAGCGAACGGGGTGGTCAACGAAAAGCTCAGGCTGATCTTGGACGCTTTCATGGACAGGTTCTATCAGCGCGAGCCAACCCAGCAGGCGTCGAGACAGAGATTGAGCAATCATCATTGTTATACCCACCGCAAACCGATTGTCGGTTTTCCTCGACCGCTCCGGGTCGCGTCACGGCGCTGGGGGCAGTGATGGGGGGACGCCGTGAATCCCTCCCTTTAGGCTTGACGACGGCCTCCATGCCGCCGACACCCCCGCTCGCCGTCACCCGACCCTCCGCTCTGCCGTGCCGAGCATTGACGTGCTTTGGGTATATTTCGGCAGGAGGCTGGTCGGCGTCTCGAGCTCGGTTAAGATCCGATCAATCGTTGGGCAGACAGAGCGGAGCGGGGATGTTGCAGATCCTGGCAATCGCCGGGGGCGGTGCGCTTGGCGCGGTTGCGCGATTCGGGCTATCAAACGGCGTCTATCGCTGGCTCGGGCGCGACTTTCCTTGGGGCACCTTGACCGTGAATGCGCTGGGCTCTTTTATGATGGGCCTGCTGTTCGTGCTACTGCTCGAACGGGGGCCCTTGGCGCCAGAGCTGCGTGCAGCGGTGATCGTCGGTTTTCTCGGTGCGTTCACGACCTTTTCGACCTTTTCGCTCGAGACCCTGGTCCTGGTCGAGCAGGGCGAGCTCCTTCGGGCGTTGCTAAACATCCTTGCAAGCGTTCTGATCTGCCTGCTGGCTTGTTGGGGCGGCATCGTCATAGCGAGGCTGTTATGAGTGATCTTGACACGGGGCCCGCAGCAGAGACCGATCATGCGCAAACCGATCGTGAAAGGGGTAGCGAGAACAGGCTTGTTTGGGCGACGATGGTAAGGGTGTACCTCACCGAGTCGGACCGCGGCCTGAAGTCGCTGCTGAAATGCCTGCACGATGAGCTTGGCGTGCTGGGGGCAACGGTGACACGCGGCGTGGCGGGCTTTGGCGCGTCGGGGGTGGTCCATAGTGCTGGATTGATGGACCTCGCCACCGACCTTCCGCTCGTGCTCGAGTTCTTCGACCGGCCGGACCGGGCCCGGATCGCGATCGATCGCATCAAGGCGTTCGTTGAACCCAGCCACATCGTCTCCTGGAGCGTGAGCGTTGAATGCGATGATCCGGCTCGGGCTTCGCACTGATCAGGGGCAGAGGGCGCGCTGGCGCGGGCCTCGAGTGCGACGCCGGCGGCCGATGGTGAGCAGGACCTGTCGACCTTGCCCGGCGCCGGATGCGAGGTTGTCGGCGAATCGAGCCCCGGAAATCGACGAGTTGAAAACGACATCATGCTTGACCCGAAACTGCTCCGCGGCGATCTCGACCATGTGACCACGCAGCTCGCGCGCCGCGGGGTGACCCTCGATCGCGCCCGCATCGAGGCGCTCGAGTTGCGCCGCAAGGCGCTGCAGGGCGAGGTCCAGGAGCTGCAGAACCAGCGCAACGTCAAGTCGAAGGCGATCGGCAAGGCCAAGGCCGCCGGCGAGGACATCGAGCCGATCAAGGCCGAGGTCGCCGCCTTCGCCGATCGGCTGAAGGCGATGGACAGCGAGCTCGATCAGATCCAGCAGGAGCTGCGCGAGATCGCGCTCGGCATCCCGAATCTGCCCGATGCGAGCGTCCCGGACGGCGTCGACGAGCGCGCGAACCGGGTCGAGCGGACCTGGGGCGAGCCCCGCGCGTTCGATTTCGAGCCCAAGGATCACGTCGATCTCGGCGTGCCTGCGGGCTGGATCGACTTCGACGCGGCCGCGAAGCTCACCGCGTCGCGCTTCGCGGTGCTGAGTGGACCAGTGGCGCGGCTGCATCGCGCACTGATCCAATTCATGCTCGATCTGCACACCGGCGAGCACGGCTATACCGAGACCTACGTGCCCTATTTGGTCAATGCCGACAGCCTGCAGGGGACCGGGCAGCTGCCGAAGTTCGAAGAGGACCTGTTCCGGGTGCCCGGTCCGGAGCGCGACTTCTATCTGATCCCGACCGCTGAGGTCCCGGTGACCAATCTGGTGCGCGACCAGATCTGCGAGGCCGCGAGCCTGCCGCGCAAATGGGTCGCGCACACGCCCTGCTTCCGCAGCGAGGCCGGCTCCTACGGCAAGGATACCCGCGGCATGATCCGCCAGCACCAGTTCGAGAAGGTCGAGCTGGTGCAGGCGGTGCGCCCGGACGCCTCTTTCGACGCCCTGGAACAGCTGACCGGCCATGCCGAAACGGTCTTGCAGCGGCTCGGGCTGCCCTATCAAGTCGTTACCCTCTGCACCGGCGATCTCGGCTTCTCGGCGGTCAAGACCTATGATCTCGAGGTCTGGCTGCCCGGACAGCAGCGCTACCGCGAGATCTCGTCCTGCTCCTGCTTCGGCGACTTCCAGGCAAGGCGGATGCAGGCGCGCTGGCGCAACCCCGAGACCAATAAGCCCGAGCTGCTGCATACGCTGAACGGCTCCGGACTCGCGGTGGGGCGCACCCTGGTCGCGGTGCTCGAGAACTATCAGCAGGCCGATGGCAGCATCGCGGTGCCGGAGGTCCTGCAGCGCTACATGGGCGGGGCCAGCCGGCTGACGCCGGCAATTGGTTGACGGGCGGAGGCCGTGCGGATGCCGGGCGGAG
Organism: Halochromatium glycolicum; assembly: GCF_016584085.1. Classification (GTDB taxonomy): domain Bacteria; phylum Pseudomonadota; class Gammaproteobacteria; order Chromatiales; family Chromatiaceae; genus Lamprobacter; species Lamprobacter glycolicus. The sequence continues at coordinate 60,273 of NZ_NRSJ01000007.1, forward strand.
GCCGGGCCGTTTGTGCGGCTCGGGCGCTCGGCGCCGAAAATTGATGGTCGTGCGCCCGGCTTGCGGACGCGATGAGTCCATCGGCGTCGATCGTTCAGGTAGGTTCCCTCTGGCGATCAGGTGGAACGGTGTCGCGGTTGGGAACTGGTGCGGGCTCTGATAGCCCAGCGGTCCGCAAACGCCGCGCAGTGCTCATCAACAGAACAGGAGCCAGACGATGAATCAGATCGAGCCGAGCACGTCCACGGCGTCCAATGCCAAGGTCGTCTACATCCTCTATCTGGTCAGCATCGTCGTCGGCCTGACCGGGCTGATCGGCGTGATCATGGCCTACGTCTACCGTCAGGATGCCGCCGACTGGCTGCGCAGCCATTATCGGTTCCAGATCCGGACCTTCTGGATCGGGCTGCTCTATGTGCTGGTTGGGATGCTGCTGAGCACGGTCTTCATCGGTTTTCTGATCCTGCTGTTCTGGGTGGTCTGGCTCATCATCCGGTGCGTCAAGGGCCTGCAGCAGCTCGAGCGCGGCGCGCCGGTCAGCGATGTCGAGACCTGGCTCTGGCCTAAATGACCCGAACGCAGCGGAGCGCGAGCCGGGTGAAAGCCACGGCCTGCGCAGGACTCGTTCCGCGCGGGGTGGCAGACTGATGCCGATGCCATTGGCTCAACGCATGGCCATGATCCAGCCCTTCCACGTGATGGAGGTGCTGGCCAAGGCCAAGGCGCTGGAGCAGGCCGGACACGACATCGTCCATCTGGAGATCGGTGAGCCGGATTTCCCGACCCCCGAGCCGATCGTCGCGCGCGCCCAGGCAGCGCTCGCCGCCGGCGAGACCCGCTATACCCCGGCGCAGGGCTTGCCCGAGCTGCGCGCGCTGATCGCCGAGCAGTATCCGCCCGCAGCCCGTCCGGCGCCGGCGCGCGTGGCGGTGGTGCCGGGCTCGTCGGCCGCCTTGCTGGTCGCCTTCGCGCTCCTGCTCGACCCGGGCGACGAGGTGCTGCTCGCCGATCCGGGGTATCCGTGCAACGCCAATTTCATCCATCTGTTCGGCGGCGTGCCGGTCGGCCTCCGGTGCGGGCCGGAGACCGGCTATCAGCCGACGCCGGCGATGATCCGGCAGCACTGGGGCGAGCGCACCCGGGCGTTGCTGCTCGGCTCGCCGGCCAATCCATCCGGCAGCGTCATCGCGCCGGAGGCGATGACCGCCATCGCCGCGGAGGTGCGCGCGCTCGGCGGGACCCTGGTGGTCGACGAGATCTACCACGGGCTGGTCTACGCTGCGCCGGTGCGCTCGGCGCTGCATGACGGCGACGACATCTTCGTCGTCAACAGCTTCTCGAAGTACTATGGCATGACCGGCTGGCGCCTCGGCTGGCTGGTGGCGCCGTCGGCCTATGAGGACGCGGTCGCCCGCCTGTGCCAGAACCTCTTCATCTCGGCGCCGACCGTCGCCCAGCATGCGGCCTTGGCCGCGTTCGAGCCCGCGACCCTGACTGAGCTGGAGCGCCGCCGCGAGGCCTTTCGCGCGCGCCGGGACTTCCTGGTGCCGGCGTTGCGTCAGCTCGGGTTTGATATTCCGATTCTGCCGGGCGGTGCCTTTTACCTCTATGCCGATGTGAGTCGTCTAACCGACGACAGCCAACGACTTGCCGCGGAGTTGCTCGCCGAGGCCGGGGTGGCGCTGACCCCAGGGCGCGATTTCGGCGCCTATCGCCAGGCTGAGCATCTGCGCTTCTCGTATGCGGCGCCGCTGGCGCGGCTGGAAGAGGGCGTCGATCGGCTGCGCCGCTGGCTCGAGCGGCGCGTTTGACGGCGTGCACAGACGCGCCCCGGTGAGCTGCGCATGTGTTTCCCGATCGCTGATTCTCGTATGTTCAACATGATGTGGCATCGCGGCGCCTGGATCGCACGAGCCAGGCTGGGATCATTCCCTGCCTCCGAGGCGAGGTTATCGTCATCCGCCCTGACTTCCTCCTGGCCATCGCCAGTGAAGAGCAGCTCTTCGGCGAGTTCCGTTACCGGCTGCGCTATCCGAGCCTCGAGTTCTACCAAAGCCTGAAGAACAGCCTGCTGCGGCGCTGGACCTCGGATGGGCAGCAGACCCTGGCCAACAAGACGCGGCTCGGCGAGTGCCTGCTAGCGAACGACTTCGCCGGCATGCAGGCGCTGTTCACCGCCTTCTTCGCCAGCATTCCGCACGACTGGTACCGCCACGACCCGATCGCCCAGTACGAGGGCTACTATGCCAGTGTCTTCTATGCCTATTTCGCCAGCCTCGGGCTGGACCTGACGCCAGAGGAAGCGAGCAACGCCGGGCGGCTGGATATGGCGCTGAGCTTCAACCTAGAAACCGCAGTTGGACTGCCGCCAGGGTGCGTTCCGCGTGGTGTCCAGCGAGGCACAACGAGGCGCAATAGTCATTCTATTGCGACGAGTTGTAACGACGCTGGGCGCCGCGCGGGGCGTGCACTGGTGGTCGTAGCGGCCATCACCCACGGGTGCGCCTCAAAAAAGCGCCAGAAGTCTTTTTACTTCAGAAGGTTGCGTGATTCGGGAAGCGGCCAACTGCGGTTTCTAGGTTCAACGGGCAGGTCTACCTGTTCGAGTTCGAGGTGATCGAGCTGCGCCGGAGGGTCGCGCGCTCGAGCAGCTCCAGGCGCGCGGCTATGTCGACGGCTCCTTGAGCGATTCCCGAGCGGACCATTCGAGGCTAGGATGAGGAGCTGATCGTCGACGCCAGTGGTTTCGCTATACTCGTCATCTTCGCACCAGGTAGCCACTTCGCAGCCTCTGCTGGATCTGTAAGCGATGCAATGGTCCGATGTCCTCAATGATCCAAGCCTGCGCGACCTTCCTTACAAGATCGAGCTCGACGCGCTGGGAAGGATCGTGATGAGTCCTGCCTCAAACCGTCACGGCATCCAGCAGGCCAAGCTCGTTCAACTGCTTTCGCGGACGTTCGCCGAGGGCGAGATCGCCACCGAATGTTCGATTGGCACCCACGTCGGGGTCAAGGTCGCGGATGTCGTTTGGATGTCCCCGGAATTCTCGCGGCAGCACGGTGATACCACGCCCTATCCCCAGGCCCCCGAGCTCTGCATCGAGATCCTGTCACCATCGAATTCGCCAACCGAGATCCAAGACAAGGTCCGCATCTACCTAGGCTATGGCGCCCAAGAGGTTTGGACTCTGGCTGAGGATGGCCGGATCAGCCTGTTCGGTCCAGAAGGGCAACGCCCAGCCTCCATCTTCCCGGGCGTGACGGGAGACTTGCGCCTCTAGCCAACCGGCCATCCATTCACCCAAGGGTGAGCATCTGCGGATCTCTTATGCGGCGCCGCTGGCGCGGCTGGAGGAGGGCGTCGATCGGCTGCACCGCTGGCCCGAGCGGCGCGGTTGACGGCGCGCTCCGCGGCGCTGCGAGCATCGCGGCGCAAAGGCTAGACTTGGGTCAACTGCAATCCACCGACTCAACGGATCATGCCCCGTCAGCGCCTGCCGATCGGTATCCAGACCTTCCGCGAGATCCGCGAAGGCGGCTACTACTATGTCGACAAGACCGGTTTCGCGCTGCGGCTGATCGACGAGGGCAAGTACTACTTCCTGTCGCGCCCGCGCCGCTTCGGCAAGAGCCTGTTCCTGGACACGCTCGCCGAGCTGTTCAGCGGCAGTCGGGAACTGTTCGCGGGGTTGGAGGCGGATGCGCGCTGGGATTGGTCACGCCGCTATCCGGTGATCCGCTTCAGCTTCGGCGGTGGCATCGTGCACGACCCTGCTGAACTCGAGGACAAGATCCGCGAGCAGCTCGCGATCAATCAGCAGGCGCTCGGCCTGCACTGCACCCAGACTAGCGTCGGCGGCTGCTTCGCCGAGCTCATCCGCACCGCCCACGCCGAGACCGGCGAGCGCGCGGTGGTGCTGGTCGACGAATACGACAAGCCGATCCTGGACAACCTGAACGAGCCCGACAGCGCCCGGGCGCTGCGCGACGGACTCCGCAACCTCTACTCGGTGATCAAGGATTCCGACGCCCACATCCGTTTTGCCTTCCTCACCGGGGTCTCGAAGTTCTCCAAGGTCAGCCTGTTCTCGGGGCTGAACAATCTCCAGGACATCACCGTCGATCCCCGCTACTCAGCGCTGTGCGGCTATACCGAGACCGATCTCGACTGCGTGTTCGGGGCCGAGCTCGACGGGCTGGATCGCGACCAGATCCGCGTCTGGTACAACGGCTACAACTGGACCGGCGAGGCGGTCTACAACCCATTCGACGTGCTGCTGTTGTTCGATCGGCGCCAGTTCCGCGCCTGGTGGTTCGAGACCGGCTCGCCGAGCTTCCTGATCGAGACCCTGACCCGGCGTGAGACCTGGCTGCCGCAGCTCGGGCAGCTCGAGACCGATGCGGCGCTGATGTCGGCCTTCGATGTCGAGCACATCAGCACTGAGGCGCTGCTGTGGCAGACCGGTTACCTGACCATCGCCGAAGAGGAATTGCTCGGCGCAAACTATTTCTACCGGCTGCGCTATCCGAACCAAGAGGTGTACCAGAGCCTCACCAACGCACTGCTCGAGGCCTGGACCGACAACGGCCAAGTGCCTAGCGCGGCGGTGCGCAACCGCCGATCGCTGTATCGACGACTGCTCGCCAACGACTTCGCCGGTCTCGAGCAGCTGTTCACCGCCTTCTTCGCCAGCATCCCGCACGACTGGTACCGCAACAACCCGATCGCCCAGTACGAGGGCTACTATGCCAGTGTCTTCTATGCCTATTTCGCCAGCCTCGGGCTCGATCTGACGCCAGAGGAAGCGAGCAACGCCGGGCGACTCGACCTGGCGCTGCGCTTCAATGGGCAGGTCTACCTGTTCGAGTTCAAGGTGGTCGAGCTGGCGCCGGAGGGTCGTGCGCTCGAGCAGCTCCAGGCCCGCGGCTATGCCGACAAGTACCGCGCCGCCGGCCAGCCGATGCACCTGATCGGCGTCGAGTTCAGCCGCGAGCAGCGGCTGGTGGTGGGCTTCGAGGTCGAGACGCTGGGTGGATGACGCGGCCGACCGACCAATGCAGGGCGCGAACCGATCCCCTGATGCGGTCGCGCTCGGAGCGAGCGCTTCGGCGTCGCGCAGGGCTCCGGCAACTCGTTCAAGACAGCGCAAATCCCGAGACCGATTGTCGCTGCCCGCAATGGTGGTGGTAGGCGCCGGCTTGCGGGCGCTCTTCGCTGCCGCAAGCGCGGCGTGGTCGTCCGCACAAGGGCTCCTACAGCGCTGAGAGCGCGTTGGCAGGGAAAGGGCCTCGGTATTTCTGACGCGATGTATTCTAGAAGCATGCGCCCTGACTTGCGGACAGGACGCGCCCTTCGGCACTGATCGTTTCGCTGCGTTCTGCTCAGCGGTCAGGCGGAATGGTTACGGACGTCCGCGAGCTGTCGGGCCAATTCGATCAACGTCAGCGGCGCCGAGCCCTCGGCCTTGTTGTTGGCGATGACGAACACCGGACGCCGCTCGCCGAGCGCTGCGATGACTGCATCGGCAAGGTCGTGCCGAGCGATCGGATCAGGCTCGCACAGGCGGTCGAACGGGGCATAGCGCTCGCGCGCCTCGGCGTAGCGACGGTTGCGACGCAGCAGCCAGCGCACCACCAGCGGGCCATCTGCGCGATAGGCGTCGAATAGGCTCAGCTGCGTCGGCAGTGGCGGCAGCCGCGGATGCAGTGCGAGGCTCGGCACCGCACCACCGTGGTGGAGGGCGGCCGCAAGATCAGGTGTGAGCAGCGGGCGGTCGCGCAGTTCGACCGCATAGGTCGGCCCCTTCGGCAGTCGCTTCAGGAAGCGATAGAGCGCCTCGGCGAAGCGCCTGGGCTCTGTACTCCCGTCGCGGCCGACCGGCGGAAACTGGAACAGCAGCACGCCGGCCTTGTCGCCGAGCCCCTCGAGAAAAGGGCCAACGGCGATGTCGAGCGCGTGCTCGGCATCGAGGAAGCTCGGGTTGGTCCCGGCCGGCCGGCCATGCGCGGCGCGCCGGAAACGGTCCGTGATCAGCGCCGGGGCCTTGACCAGGAAGCGGAATCCCGGCGGCACCTGGGCCGCCCATCGGGCCAGACGTGCGCTGTCCAAAGGGGCATAGAAGCCGCTGTCGACGCCGACGCTGCGCAGCAGCGGATGCTGCGCATAGGCCGGCAGGCCCTGCTGCGAGAGGTTGCTCTTGCCGCTCGGCTGCCCGTAGATCAACCCCGACCAGCCTGGGAAGGACCAGGACGAGGTGCCGAGGTAGAGCGCGTTCTCCAAGGCGTGGGCCAGCGACTGCGCAAGCGAGCGGACATCGGGGCTCGGCGTTGCTGCTAGGATCGAGGCGGGCAGGGTGCCCGGCGAGGTCTCGCTGTGAGACCGTTCAGACTCCGAAAGTCGGTCTGACGTCGAGCCTTGAACCAAGGTCTGTGTCGCAATGAAGTCCGCACCGTCGAGCAGGCTCTTCCGGCCCGAAGGACGCATAATGGCCTGCGCGAAGGGGCGATCGCCTGCGGCACTGGAGGCGACGCGGGATTGCGCATAGCCGCCATCCGTAGCGGCCCTGAGCCGCGAAGAGCCATCGGCTTCGGATAGTCCTGGCGGCGAGCCCGCAGCTGGCGCCTCACCCAGGGTAGGCCGCCCGTGCTCGCGCCGGGCGCTGTCGACCTTCGCTTCCTCTGGCTCGTCGCTGGTGTCGAACAGGCTCAGCTGGCGCATTGCGGGGCAGTCACTGGTCGCAGCCTGGATGCAGCATTCGGGCCATCAGTGGGCGATCGATTAGGTGCACCAATGGGCGCCTCAGCGCCTTGCGAGCAGCAGGAGCTGGCCCTCGCGAAAGACCTGGGCACTGTAGAGTCCGCCGGCGCTGCGCAGTGCGCCCTTCAGGTCGCTGAGCGTGGCGACCGGCTGGCGGTTGGCCTGCACGATCAGATCGCCCTCGCGCAGCCCGTTCTGCCAGGCGGGGCTGCCGGGGCGCAGCGGGCCGACGATCACCACCCGGGTTCGGCTGCGGTTCGAGCGGCGCACGCCCTCGCCGATGAGCGCGCCCTCGAGCGCTGGGCTCAGCGTCTCGCCATGGACGAAGTCGGCATAGGGGTCCTCGATCACCGCCTGCAGCTGCCGCTCCCTGCCGTTGCGGATGATCTCGAGCGCGATCTCGGTGCCCGGCTGCAGCAGCCCGATGCGCGAGCGCAGATCGCCGGCACTGGCGATGGCGCGGCCGTCGACCGCGGTGACGATATCGCCGGGCTTCAGGCCGGCCTCGGCGGCGGCCGAGTCCGGCTGAACGTCGGAGACCACGGCGCCGCGGAAGATCTCGACCCCGAGCGCGCCGGCGAGCTCCGGTGTCATGTCCTGGGCGCTGGCGCCGAAACGGCCGCGCCGCACGGTGCCGTGCTCGAGGATCTGCTCGACGACGATCTTGACCATGTTGGTCGGGATCGCGAAGCCGATGCCGACATTGCCGCCGCCCGGGGCGAGGATCGCGGTGTTCAGCCCGACCAGCTCGCCGCGCAGGTTGACCAGTGGCCCGCCGGAGTTGCCCGGATTGATCGATGCATCGGTCTGGATGAAGCTCTCGTAGCCCTCGATGCCGAGCCCGGTACGGCCAAGGGCGCTGACGATGCCCGAGGTGACCGTGTGCGCGAGGCCGAACGGGCTGCCGATCGCGACCACGAAATCGCCGACCTGCAGGGTGTCGGAATCGGCGAGCGGGACTTCGGTCAAGGGCACGTCCCGGTTCACGCGCAGCACCGCGATATCGGTCTCGGGGTCGGAGCCGACCAGCTCGGCGTCGAGCCGGCGGCCGTCGTCGAAGGTCACGCGGATCTGATCGGCGGCGCGCACCACATGGTGATTGGTCAGGATCAGCCCGCGCGCAGCATCGATCACGACCCCGGAGCCCAGGCTCTGGCTCTCGCGGCTGCGCTGGCGGCCCGGGATATCGAAGAAGCGGCGGAAGAACGGGTCGCGCAGCAGCGGGTGATCATCGGCTGCGACCTCGCTCACGGTCGAGACATTGACCACGCCGGGTACCGTCTTCTCGAGCATCGGCGCGAGCGACGGGAGCGGCTCGCCGTCGACCTCGGCTGGGAGGGCTGCGAGGCCCGGGGTCGGTATCTGGGCTGCAGCGATCGCGAAGGCAAAGGCGAGGAGGCGCCGTCGCCCGAACTGCCCGAGCACGCCAAACGGCTTGAATCGGCTCCTGGAGCGAAGATGACTGAATACCGACATCGGGATCAATGGGATGAATCTTCAACGGGTACGCGACTCGGCGACGGCATCGAGGATGTCCTGGGTCGTGGCCGCGGTGTCGATTCCGGGCACGTCGAACGGTGACCGCGTCGAGGGTTGCTTCACTGTCAGCGAGAAGATGGTACCATCCCGACGGCGAATCTCGACCTCCTCCTCGCGCGCGGGATCGAGCAGCTTGGCGAGGTGCTGGCGAGCTTCGGAATAGGTGAAGACCTTCATCGTTATTCGTTTGCGGTGTGATCAATCCATTAGCGGGATCGGCAACTCGGCTGTCACTTGGCGCATGCGCCCAGCCAATGTCAGGAGTGGAGCGGGCACGGACCGGGCGCACTGCAGAACGTAGGCATCGTAGGGGAAGAGTCCAAAGTCAGTTGCCGACTGCAGCGCGTCGGCGATGTCGACGCCGAGCAGCCTGACCGGAATCGAGCGCGCCGCCGCGAGAGCGGAGCAAGCTTGCGCGGCGCTCAAACGCTGCCGCTCGACCATCGCCGAGAGGGCGTTACCGATCTCGTAGGGCAGGAGCTCCGGCGCAAAGAGCTCGGCGCCAGCCGTCATCTTCAGGATACGCGGCTTCTTGGGCTCGTTCAGGGCAACCGCGAGAAAGACGTTGGTCTCTGCGACGACATGGATTTGTACAATTGTGCAGACGCGAGCCGTCCAAGCAAGTCGCTCAACCGAGTGGCCGACCAAGCGGCATGCCCGCTCTGGCATCCATCGACTGTTTTCGACGCACCCGGAGCTTCGGACAGCGTCCGCTTTGATCCAGTCCGTTGCGGAGCGTCAGCCTGGCCGGCAGGATGAAAGACTGTAGCGTTCTGGCGCTTAACTGCTCGCGCCAGCCGATGACCGATCACACCGATCGAAGGATCTCTGTCCATGCCCGTCTTCAGCCGTTTCCTCGCCATCGATTGCCCATCACAGCTCGAGGTCGCCGCGGATGGCGGCTATCCGGGGTTTCGCGTCGCGTTCAGCGCCGACGGCGAGATCCCGTTCCCGCAGGTCATCGTGCGCGCCTCGGGCCGGGAGACCCTGCTTAATGGCAACGCGATCCAAGTCATCGCGTCGGGTCCGGAACGCTGGGACTACCTCGCCGAGGTGCCGGCCGAGCGCAGCCCGTCCAACCGGCTCGAGGTCCAGATCGAGGGCTGCCGGCGCGCCGAGATCGACCAGGCCGGTGGCGGCGATTGGATCAAGGCGTTCCGCAGCATCGCCCTGCAGCGCCCCGCGGTTGGCGGTTCCGCCCGGCCCGGCGCGGCGGGCGCGCACGGTGAGCCGGTGCGCGCCGCTGGTCAGAACGGCGATCAGCACGGCGATCAGCAAGGCGGCCAGCCCAGCGTGCAACCCGGCCTTCAACCCGGCCTGCAACCCAGCGGGCGCCCGGCGCCGGTGCAGCCGGCCATCGCGAACGGGGCCGAGGTCAAGGTCTACTTCGGCATCCACAAGCACATGCACCAGCCCTACTACAACACCACCGATCCGGATGCCTGGGATGGCGAGAAGGATGACATCTTCGGCTCGCGCGGCGGCAACTACACCGATTTCGTCCCGGCCGCGGTGCGGCAGTACATCGACGGCGGCCTGCCGCACGCCGGGCTCTCGACCAGCTGGAGCGGGACCCTGATCGAGCAGCTCGAGCGCTGTGCCGAACTCGGCCGCTGCGGTGGGCGCTTCAGCGGCTGGAGCACGGCGCTGCGCGGCATGGCCGACGCCAAGACCGCGCTCGGCAACCCGCGGATCGCGTTCTCGGCCTTCGGCTTCTACCACCCGCTGATGCCGCTGATCCCGCACCGCGACATCGTGCGCAACATCGCGCGCCATCGCGCGCTGATCGAGCGGGTTTTCGGCGCCGAGCCCTCGCGGGTGCTGTTCCCGCCTGAGACGGCCTTCCATGTGCGGATGATCCCGGCGCTGCGCGAGGCCGGGGTCGAGGCGGTGATCTACGACTCGATCCACCGCTTCCGCGCCTGCAAAGACTATCCCTATGCCGGGATCGAGGAGGGCATGCTGCCGCCGAACCCGGCCGATCAGGTCAATCCGCCCGTCGATGATTGGCTGCAGCTGCACAACATCTGGGCGGCATCGAAGATCAGCCCGAGCCTGCTGCGGCCCGAGACGGTCGGCTACGAGGATGCCGACGGCGAGCTGCACACCATCATCGCGATCCCGGCCGAGCGCTACATCGGCAACGAGGACGCGCGCGGCGGCTTCGGCGCGCTGCAGTATCCGGACGTGCTCGGCCAGCTCTATCAGCAGATCGTCGAGACGGGGAATTTCGATCCGGCGCATCCGCCGTTCTTCCTGCTGCACTCCGACGGCGACAACCACGGCGGCGGCGCCGACAGCTACTACCATCACAACACCGGCCAGCTGGTCGAATGGCTGCAGCGCGATCCGCGCTTCGAGCTGACGACGGCCGAGGACTATCTGCAGCGCTTCCCGCCGGACCCGACGCAGATCGTCCATATCGAGCCCGGCTCCTGGGCCGGCGCCGACAACGGCGATCCGCAGTTCATGAAATGGTTCAGCCGCTACGACCAACCCTACTCGCCGGACCTGAACTCCTGGGCGGTGCTCACGGCCTTTCAGGACCTGGTGCACACGCTCGAGGATAGCGTCCCCGAGCATCCGGCCCTGCCCGAGGCGATCCGGCTGCTGCTGACCGCCGAGACCAGCTGCTACTGGTACTGGACCGGGCAGACGGTCTGGGACCAACAGGTCACCAATGCCGCCAATCTCGGCCACCAGCGCCTCAAGGGCGAGATCGATGCGCTGCTCGCTGCTGGCCGCGACCGCCGCGGGCCGACTATCTTCCCGCCCTGGATCGTGCCCGAGAATCCGGGCGGCAAGCGCTGGGGCCAGGGCTGCCTGCTCGACGCCCCGCGCGAGGCGGTGGTGCACAGCTTCGTCGCCGACTGCTCCGGGCTCAAGCGGGTCGAGCTGGTGCTGCGCAGCGACGCCGGCGAGCGGCGCCTGCCGATGACCGATCACGGCCCCTATCGGACGCAGACCGGTGCCACGCTGATCGCCAACTACTTCACCGCCCAGCTGCCGGTCGGCGCCGGCGATATCCGCTACTACATCGAGGCCGAGGACCAGCGCGGCAATCTCACCCGCGGGAGCCTGGAGCGGATCTTCTTGGCGTGATGGGCAAAGATCGTGCTCGAGACATTGCGCCCGAATACCCTCGGTCCCCGCGCCGCAAGCGCCAGGCACAAAGCGGGTTAGCAACTCCTGACGACGGACTCCCGCCAGGTCTTCGACGAGACGGCCGGTGCTCTGGGTCGCCTTGGCCTGAGGTTGGCGGTCACGTCTGCTCGAAGACGACCTTATCGTAGACCTCGTCCAGCGCGAGGCTGCAGCCGATACTCTCGAGCACGACCTGATCGGCCGAGTCCTCGAACGCACTGAGGACCCAGCGGCCGTCGCTGCCGCGGGTATAGAGCTCGACCAGTGGGCGATGCTGAGAGACCAGCAGATACTCCTGCAACGACGGGATGCGCCGGTAGAGCGCGAACTTCTCGCCGCGGTCGTAGCCCTCGGTCGAGTCGGAGGGGACCTCGCCGATCAGGCTCGGGTTGAGCAGCAGGTCGCGTCGCTCGTCATGGAACCGCTGCTCACCGCAGAGTGCCATCAGGTCCGGGTACTTGCCGGCATTGGCGTGCTCAATGTGGAGCCTCATCCGAGCCGTGTAGACCCAACCGGGGCGCCCCTTCATCTGCGTCCAGAGCTGGCCGCTGGTATTGGTGAGAATCGCATTGTGCTCGGCAGTGCCGCCGCTCATCGCGAACACCTGACCGGCCACATACTCGGTGCGCTCGTCGAGGCTGGCGCGCTCCCCCGCGAGCCAATCCTCGAAGCTGATCTCCGGCTCGGCTGCTGCTTGCGACATCATCGGCTCGTCTCATGCTGAGAAGATAGGCAGATCATAGACCAGCAGGGCCGTCTCCATGGCCCACGAGTCGCCAGGGTTCCATCATGATGAGCGGCGCTGTTGCCCTGAAGCTGATCGTCGTCGAAGACGGCTTGGCATCCAACGTCCCGCACATCCGCAAACCGGCGCGAACGCTTGAACACCAAAGACGAGAGCCACCATATCCAGAACTATGCAACCAAGGCAAGCTATCCTCAGGTCAAGCTGGATCTTGACGGCCGCATGACCCCCCTTCTTCTTCGCCCACGGTTTACGTTAATGATCGCGGCGAGGTTCTACCAGAGCTGGGAGGCTCGGAATCAGGCGAAGGTCCGGCAGCCATCGCGATCCAACACCTTGGGGGAGGAGTAAGCCATGAGCACCATGACCATCGACTACCCGGATTTCCTGCCGGCCCTGACGAATCAGTCAGTGGCGGAGTTTGAACAGGAGAGCCGGCTGGCGCTGGCGATGAAGATGTACGAACTGGGTCGCTGGTCCTCAGGGCAGGCAGCCCGCGTGGCCGGGATTCCGCGCGCCCGGTTTCTGCTGGAGTGCCCGCGCTTTAAGGTTTCGACCGTGAGTTGGGATGACGAGGAAATCGAGGCCGAGTTTGCTGACTGATCAGCGCCATGAGACGCGATGCCATTGTCGCGAATACCGGCCCCTTGATCGCCTTGGACGGGATTGGGCAGCTCGGTCTCTTGGTTCGCCTGTTCGATCGGGTCCTGGTGCCGAAGACCGTAGCCGAAGAACTGACGGCGAAGCAGGATAGCCAAGCCACGCGGTTGCCCAATGAGCTTGTGACCGTTGGACCGACGACTGCGCTCGATCCACTGCTGACCGAGATGCTGGACCCTGGCGAGGCAGGCGTCATTCACACCGCCCTCGCAGAGCGACTCCTCCAGGTTCTGATCGACGAGAGAAAGGGGCGCAAGTTAGCCAGGCTCTACGGCTTGCAAGTGTTTGGCACCGCCCGGCTGCTTGTGGAGGCCAAACGGGGCGGGCTACTGGCGTCGGTGACGCAGAGCATGGAAGCGATGCGATCCAATGGCTACTGGATCGATGACAAGATTCTGGACTGGGCCGCGACGGTTGCCGGCGAGAGGACGTGATGGTTGAAAGCAGGTTCAATCGAGGCTGGTCCCGTCGTGGTTTCGCGTGGCTATGGGACGCCGAGGCCCAGTACGGGCAGGATCGCCGTGGGAAGGTGCATGGCAACCGTTGCCGGCGTTTTTTCGACGAGTACAGCGTAGACCACAACGCGGCTCAAACAGCAATTTGGGCAGGCTAATCGGCCCGCAGCGCCTGACAGACTGGGCACCGGTTGCTGACAAACGATGACGACGTTGCCCAGGCCGTTCAGGAACGCACCACGCAGGTTCAGAGCGGGCTCGTTTAGACCTAGATGTCAAGAAGCGTCAACGGATATCGGCTAGGCGAGGAGCCTGACGAGATGGTGTCGGCATTCATCTGTGCCCCAACAGCGCAGCGGCCACTGCAGGGAGCAATACGGTAAGCGAACGGGGTTGATTTAAGCGACTGACGCGCCGCCATGCGACGCTAAGTCCTTGAAATATGGTGGGCCGTGTAGGATTCGAACCTACGACCAAGGGATTATGAGTCCCCTGCTCTAACCGCTGAGCTAACGGCCCGGGCGGAGGCGGGAGCGGCAGCGGGGGGGGCTGCCGCGGGGTGCGCGTCCGTGCGCGATCGGCCAGGGGGAGGCCGATCAATCGGTGTCGAGGAAGCTGCGCAGCTTCTCGGAGCGGGTCGGGTGGCGCAGCTTGCGCAGGGCCTTGGCCTCGATCTGGCGGATACGCTCGCGGGTGACGTCGAACTGCTTGCCGACCTCCTCCAATGTGTGGTCGGTGTTCATGTCGATGCCGAAGCGCATCCGCAGCACCTTGGCCTCGCGCGAGGTGAGGCTGGCGAGCATGTTCTGGGTGGCCTCGCGCAGCCCTTCGGAGGTGGCCGAGTCGACCGGCGAGATCACCGCGGCGTCCTCGATGAAGTCGCCGAGGTGGCTGTCCTCGTCGTCACCGATCGGCGTCTCCATCGAGATCGGCTCCTTGGCGATCTTGAGCACCTTGCGCACCTTGTCCTCGGGCATCTCCATGCGCTCGGCAAGCTCTTCGGGCGTCGCCTCGCGGCCCATCTCCTGCACCATCTGGCGGCTGATGCGGTTGAGCTTGTTGATGGTCTCGATCATGTGCACCGGGATACGGATGGTGCGCGCCTGATCGGCGATCGAGCGCGTGATCGCCTGGCGAATCCACCAGGTCGCGTAGGTCGAGAACTTGTAGCCGCGCCGGTATTCGAACTTGTCGACCGCCTTCATCAGGCCGATGTTGCCCTCCTGGATCAGGTCCAGGAACTGCAGCCCGCGGTTGGTGTACTTCTTCGCGATCGAGATCACCAGCCGCAGGTTGGCCTCGACCATCTCCTTCTTGGCGCGGCGGGCCTTGGCCTCGCCGATCGACATCTTACGATTGGTCTCCTTGATCTCGCCGATCGTCAGCAGGTTGGCGCGCTCGATCTCCTGCAGCCGCCGCTGCGCCCGGCGGACCTCGCCTTCGTAATCCTTCAGCCGTTCCTGCCACGCCTTGCCCGAGCCGATCTGGCTGTCGATCCAGTCGGTATTGGTCTCGTTCTCGGGGAAGGAATCGATGAACGCCTTGCGCGGCATGCCGGCACCGTCGACGCAGAGGCCCATGATCTGGCGCTCCTGCGAGCGGATGCGCTCGATGGTCTCGCGCAGCATCTCGACGAGGCGGTTGAAGACGCCGGCGACCAGCTTGAACTGCAGGAAGTCCTCCGAGACCTGTGCCAGTGCAGCCTGAGTGTCCGGGTGGTCGCGGCCTTGCTCCTCGAGCAGCGTCACGAAGTGCTGGTAATGTTCGCGCAGGGCGGTGACGCGGCGTGAGACCTCCTCCGGGTCCGGGCCGGTGTCCACGGCCTCTTCCGCGTCCTCTTCGTCCTCCTCGGTGCCGTTCTTGATCGTCGGCTCCGGGACCGAGTCATCATCATCGCGGAAGCCGCTGATGATCTCTCCGATGCGCATCTCACCCTGATTCGCCTTCTCAAACAGACCGAGCAGTTCTTGAACCGTGCTCGGATAGACCGACAGGGCGGTCAGGACCTGGTTGAGACCCTCCTCGATGCGCTTGGCGATACGCAGCTCACCCTCGCGCGTCAGGAGCTCTACCGTGCCCATCTCGCGCATGTACATCCGCACCGGGTCGGTGGTGCGGCCAAACTCGCTGTCCACCGATGCGAGCGCCGCCGCAGCGGCCTCTGCTGCTTCATCGTCGGCAACCGCTGAATCATTGCTCAGCTGATCGATCTCGGCTGGGGGCGTCTCGTGGACGGTGATCCCCATGTCGTTGATCATGCGGACGATGTCTTCGATCTGGTCCGCTTCGACGATACCGGGCGGCAGATGGTCGTTGACCTCGGTATAGGTCAGGAAACCCTGCTCTTTGCCTTTTGCGATCAGCTGCTTGAGCTGGGATGACTGCTGCTGTTCTTGGTCCATGCAGATACCCGTACGGCGAAGTCGAGAGGTCAGAGGGTGTGCGCCTGGGGCGACAAATGTGCCGCCAAGCAACAAACCAGTATATCACTGATTTGGTCTATTATTCAACTATTGAGTTCCCTTTCGGGAGCCCGGCTCGATCGCGACGGCCGATCCGGCGCAGTCGCGGCGGACAGCTGCTGATCCTGTCCGGATGGCAAATGGTCTTCGGTAGGAGCCGCTCACTCATGGGGAGCGTTTCAATGTCCGACGCAGTTGCGCTTGCTCATCGGTCGATAGCCCTTCGGAGCCGGCTTTGGCAAGGAGGCGTTGACGCAGCTTCGAGAGCCCTTCGCGATTGAGCCGTTCGATGGCGCCGGTCAGCTCTTCTCCCCGTCCTTCTGGGGGAATGTGGGCAAGCAGGGCGGAATTCGAGAGCTTCGCGACGATCGCGCCCCGATCCGTCTCGCGCCATTGCTCGCAGAGGGCGACCGAGGAGATGTCGGGCTGTCGCGCGATGCAATCGAGCAGGTCTGCGAGCAGTTGTGTGCCGGGGTTGTCCAGCTCGCGCCAGTCCTCGGGCTCTGCGCGTATTTGAGCGGCTCGCTGCGGGTCATCGAGCAGGAGCGCGATGGCGCGTCGCGCCGGTGTGAGCTGGATCGGAACCGGCGCTCGGGGGGCCGGTGCGCCGGAGCGCCGGCGTGCGGCGCTGGGCGAGCCGGTCACGCGCGCGAGCCGCCGCTCGAGCAGGTCGCGGAAGGTGCCCGGCGGCATCGAGCGTAACAGCGGCTGTGCGGCGGCATCGAGCGCCGCCCGGCCTTCGGCGCTGTTCATATCGCGGTCGGCCTGAAGCTGATCGAACAAGAAGTCCGACAGCAGCGTTGCACCGTCCAGGCGCTGCTCGAAGGCCGCTTGCCCTTCCTGGCGGATCAGGGTGTCCGGGTCTTCGCCTTCGGGCAGGAACAGGAAGCGGATCGTTTGCTGGCCGGTGGCCTGCGGGAGCACCGTCTCGAGCGCCTTCCAGGCTGCGCGGCGCCCGGCACGGTCGCCATCGAAGCAGAACAGGATCTCCGGCGCGCTACGCAGCAGCCGGCTCAGATGCTCAGGCGTCGTGGCCGTGCCCAGGGTCGCCACCGCATAGGGAATCCCGAACTGGGCGAGCGCGATCACGTCCAGATAGCCCTCGGTGACGATCAGGCGCGTCGGTTGCCGGTTGGCCTGCTGCGCCTCGTACAGCCCGAACAGCTCGCGTCCTTTATGGAAGACCGGACTTTCCGGTGAGTTCAGATACTTGGGCTCCGTGTCATCGAGCACCCGCCCGCCGAATCCGATCACGCGGCCGCGGCGATCGCGGATCGGGAACACCACGCGATTCCGGAAGCGGTCATAGCGGCGCCCGTCGCGCTCGATCACCAGGCCGGCCTGCTCTAAGCGGGCCTGCTCCTCGCGGGTCGTTCCCATGCGCTTGAGCAGGAAGTCCCACCCCGGCGGGGCAAAGCCGAGTCCGAAGCGCGCGGCGATCTCGCTGCTCAGCCCGCGGCCGCGAAGATAGTCGACTGCCTGGCGCGCCTGTGGGTGCTCATGCAGTTGCTGGCGGTAAAGCGCTGCGGCCTGATCGAGGATGGCGTAGAGCGGCTTGAGATCGGGGCCGGCCTGGACCGCATCGCCATCGCTCGGCACCTCGAGACCGACGTGCTGCGCAAGCTCTTCGATGGCTTCGCGAAACTCGAGCCGATCGTGCTCGATCAGGAAATCGATCGCATTACCATGCGCGCCGCAGCCGAAGCAGTGGTAGGTCTGCCGGCTTGGCGTGACGACGAACGAAGGCGTCTTCTCGGAATGGAACGGGCATAGGCCCTTGAACAGACCGCCGGCCTTCTTGAGCTGCACGCGCGCGCCGACGATCTCGGTGATCTCGATGCGATCGAGCAGCTGGGCCCGGAAATCGGGCGGAAACTTGCCGGCCATCGGTGCTCAATCGCCCCGTTGCGGCAGCATGAAAGCGGCGTCTCAGCCGGACAGTCTCGTCTTGACCTCGGCGCTGACGGCGGTCATGTCTGCCCGCCCTTGCAGCTTGGGCTTGAGCAGGCCCATTACCTTGCCCATGTCCTTCATGCCCTCCGCCCCGGTTTCGGCGATGGCGGCATCGATCAGTTGCGCGATCTCGTCGTCGCCGAGTGCTGTGGGCATGTAGGCTTGACAGACCTCGATCTCGAAGCGTTCCTGCTCTGCCAGCTCCTGACGGCCCGCCTCTAGGTACTGCTGCATCGAGTCGCGCCGTTGCTTGAGCATCTTGTCGAGGACGGCAAGACACTGCGCGTCGTCGAGCTCGGTCCGCTCATCGACCTCACGCTGCTTGATCGCTGCGTTGATCAGCCGAATGACGCCGAGACGCGCCTTGTCGCCCGATTTCATCGCGGCCTTCATGTCGGCCTGTAAACGCTGTTTCAGCATTGCAGCTCGTGACCTGACTGAGAGGGAGCAGCCCGGCCTGTCTGGAGTGGCCGGCGCCGGGGGCGGACACGCCTCGGTCCGTTCAGTATGCGCGTTCCCAACGCCGCGCCTCGCGGGCGAGCTTCTTGTGATGGCGCTTGACTGCAGCGGCCTTCTTACGCTTACGCTCGCTGGTCGGCTTCTCATAGAACTCGCGACGACGAACCTCGGCGAGGACGCCGGCCTTCTCACACGAGCGTTTGAAGCGGCGGAGGGCGACCTCGAATGGTTCGTTGTCTTTGACGCGGACGCTGGGCATGTAGACTCCCGTTGCTCTCTATCCAGGGGTGGGCCAGGGGTTAGGACGATCAGGCGATGCCGCGCGGACGGCTGGACGCTCAGCCCAGTGCCGGGCCGAGTCGGACCAAGCGGAACACCGGTATGGGCCTACCCAGGCGGCTGAACGCGCGGTGCGATGATCAGTTAGACTTCAGATAGTCCACCAGCATAACGTTTGAGGGAATGTTGATGCAACAGCCAATGCGCTTGTCAAGCTCTTCCGTGCGGTACCCGGTCGTGCATTGGTCAGTGGTTGCCGCACCGTCGGCGAGGGCCTGATCGCGATGCTGGTGCTCGGAATCGAGACATCCTGCGACGAGACGGGGGTCGCGCTCTTCGAGGGCGGGCCGACGGGGCGCGGCCTACTGGCACACGCGGTCTACAGTCAGACCGCGATCCACGCCGAATACGGCGGTGTGGTGCCGGAACTGGCATCGCGCGACCATATTCGCAAGCTGCTGCCATTGATCCAAGAGGTCCTAGATCAATCCGGGGTGGAGGCGGCAAGCGTCGAAGGTGTCGCCTATACCGCCGGCCCTGGTCTGGTCGGGGCGTTGCTGGTCGGCGCCGCGCTCGGCCGCAGCCTGGCTTGGGCTTGGGGTGTTCCGGCGATCGCCGTGCATCACATGGAGGGGCATCTGCTCGCGCCCTTGCTCGAAGACCCGGCGCCGGCCTTCCCGTTCGTCGCCTTGCTGGTTTCGGGCGGGCATACCCAGCTCGTCGACGTGCAGGAGATCGGCCGCTACCGCATCCTGGGCGAATCGGTCGACGATGCAGCCGGTGAAGCCTTCGACAAGACGGCCAAGATCCTCGGCCTGCCGTATCCGGGCGGTCCGGCACTGGCACGGCTAGCCGAGCAGGGTGATCCGCAGCGTTACCGCTTCCCGCGGCCGATGACCGATCGGCCCGGGCTGGATTTCAGCTTTAGCGGCCTGAAGACCTTTGCGCTCAACAGCTGGCAGACCGTTCGCGCTGAGCGTGAGGATCTCGAGCAGGCTCGGGCCGATATCGCCCGCGCCTTCGAGGAGGCCGTGGTCGAGACGCTGCTTATCAAGTGTCGGCGTGCGGTCGAGGCCGCCGGCGTGGAACGCTTGATCATGGCCGGGGGCGTCAGTGCGAACCGCCGGCTGCGCTCGCGCATGGACCAGGAGATGGCAGCGCGCGGGGTCAGTGTCTTCTATCCGCGGGCGGAGCTTTGCACCGACAATGGCGCGATGATCGCGCTGGCCGGGCACGAGCGCCTGGCAGCGGGTCAGCAGGAGGCGCTCCGCTTTGGTGCTCGTCCGCGCTGGGCGTTGGAAGAGCTGGAGCCGATCGTCGCGCCCGCCCACGAGCCCGGGGCCTGAGGGCGCTAGGGCACTCGGGCGCCGCGCTGTGGTCTGGCGCTCAGCGGCGCCTCACACCGGGTCTTCCGAGGCCGGCGCGAGCGCGCGCTGAGATCGGCAAGGGACTGCTCAGGGGCGGCTAGCTCGTGGTGCCGGGACTGGGCTCGTCGGGCCCCCGATCGTCACCGATCCGGCCCTCGGTGCCGGCAAGCAGGTTGCGGATATTGCTCCGATGGCGCCAGAAGAGGATCAGGGTCATCAGCGTCTGCATGCCGACCAGCACTGCAGTGCCCTGCTCGGCATGCAGGGGCCAGAGCAGCCAGACGAGGAGGGGGGCGAGGGCCATCGAGATCAGTGCCGAGGCCGACGAGACCTTGAGCACCTTGGCGACGAACAGCCAGATGGCGGCGACTGCGGCGCCGAGCGGCAGTAGCAGGCCGAATTGCACGCCGAGCGCGGTTGCGACGCCTTTACCGCCCTTGAACCCGAAGAACACCGGGTAGAGATGGCCGAGGAAGGCCGCGAGTCCGACGCCGGCCAGAAGCCAGGCGCTGGCGTCTACGATCCCGGTGGCGCCGAGTAGGTGCGCTGCAAACATCGGCAGGAAGCCTTTGAGGCTATCGCCGAACAGCGTGATCGCGGCGGCCTTGCGCGCCTTGGGGCCGCCGATACGCAGCACATTGGTGGCGCCGGGGTTACCTGAGCCCTGTGTGCGCGGATCAGGGAGCCTCATGAGCCGGCAGACGATGATCGCGCTGGAGATCGAACCGAGCAGGTAGGCGGCTGCGACGAGCGTGAGGTCGAAGAGCAAGAGCGTATTCATGGGCGGCATTGGACGGTGTTGTCGGACTGCGGTCAAGCGCTGCGCGGTGGATGTCTCGTTGGCCGGGGGGGGCGTCGCCCGGTTGTTGAGCCGGCCAGACTCTCCTGTTGGATCGCTTGGAGACCCAATCAAAACGGCCGCTTGACTCGCGCAAGTTTCTGTTTTAAATGGCTTTGTAAACGATTCTATTATTGCGCCTCAGGGGCCGAGGCTCGTCGGCGCATCAGACGGTTACCTGCTTGCTGAAGTGTGCAGCGGCCGTTTCCGGCTTGCAAACACCGCACGAGCCGCCATGATGCGGGCAGACTTGACCCGGCCACCGCGTGTTGACGCGCAGTAGTTGAGCACGACAGGCATGGATATCGTATTCATCAAGGCGTTACGGATCGAGACCGTCATCGGCATCTACGACTGGGAGAAGGCGATCCGGCAGCCGGTCGTGCTCGACCTCGAGATGGCCAGCGACGTCGACCGCGCAGCGGCCAGCGATCGGATCGCGGATGCGCTCGATTACAAGGCCGTCTCCAAACGCTTGAAGCAATTCGTCGGCGATGCCCGGTTCGAGCTGGTCGAGACCCTGGCCGAACGGTGCGCAACCATCGTCCGGGAGGAGTTCGCGGTGCCCTGGGTGCGGTTGACCCTGAACAAGGTCGGCGCAGTCTCCGATGCCGAAGGCGTCGGGGTGGTTATCGAGCGGGGCGAGCGGCCAGCGGCGGGTTGAGCGCAGCCCCGCTCTTATGATCGTGTGATCGTGGCGCGCGAGGCGTGGACGCGAGGTCGGAGCGCCCTATGCCAAGAGAGCCACTTGAAGTCTGTTCAGAGGTCGAATTGATTCGAGCAGTCAGTCCTGTTGGGAGCGCCCTGCACCAGAAGGGGGCGCTTGAGGTTCGCTCAGAGGTCGAATTCACGCAAACGGTTGCTCCTGTGGGGAAGCGGTCGATCGCCGTTGCTCGTGCAAGCAAGCACTGCCACCAGCGAGAACGATGAGCCACGCGGACGCTAGCGCTGGGGAGTCTTTCGCCGCCGGGTCTTCGGGCGATCATCTACAGCCGTTGCAGCGCTGCTGGGTGAGCCTGGGCAGCAACCAGGATCGCGAGCGCTCGCTGCGGGCCGCCGTCTCGGCGCTGGAGCAGGAATTCGGCCCTTTGGTCCTGTCGCCGGTCTATGAGTCCGAGGCCGAGGGCTTCGATGGCGCGCCCTTCTTGAATCTGGTCGCAGGCATCCAGACCCGACGCGGGATCGGCCAGCTACGCGCATTGTTAAGACGGATCGAATCCGAGAATGGCCGGGAGCGCGGCGGCGAGCGCTTCGCGCCGCGTACGCTTGACCTCGATCTGCTTACCTGGGGCAACTGGTCCGGTGAGATCGATGGCTACCGCATCCCGCGCGACGAGATCCTCCGCTACGCCTTCGTGCTCGGACCACTCGCCGATGTGGCCCCCGATGAGCGTCATCCAACCGATGGTCGTACCTATGCCGAGCTCTGGGCCGAGCTGGGGCCAGGCTGGGCGCCGCTGCGCCCCTGTCGGTTGGACTTCTAGAACGATCCGTTCTGGCGGTTGCTGTCTGGAACGGGAGCTGTATCGTCACTTGCCCTGGTTTCCGTACACGCTGAACCCATCGGTGCTGACTGTTCCGGCGCTTTCTGTCCGGCGATCACGCGGAATGGCTATAGATCGATTGGCTCGATTCTCAGACGGCGGGTTATCCCGATTAGGAAACAACGGGGGCCAGCATCAGACCGTGCGCAGTCGCTCGAGCCGCAGTCGATGCCGTGAATCGAACAGCCGCCGGGCGCCGATCCAGACTGCGGCGACACTGCCGAGCCCGGTGCCGCCGGCGATCAGGAACATGATCAGCAGCTGATACTTGGCCGCCTCCATCGGCGGGCTGCCAGCCAGGATCTGGCCGGTCATCATCCCTGGCAGGCTGACGATGCCAGCGGTGGCCATCGCGTTGGTGATCGGGATCAGTCCGGCGCGCAGCGCATCGCGGCGGATATCGGCGATGGCCTCGTCCCAGGTGGCGCCGAGCAGCAGCCGCGCCTCGATCTTGGCGCGGCCCTCCCAGGCCTGGCGGCTGAGCCCGTCGAGCGCGACCGCGATCCCGTTCATCGTGTTGCCGAGCAGCATGCCCAGCAGCGGGATCAGGTATTGCGGCTGATACCAGGGCGTGACGCCGATGAACAGGGTGAGCGCGAGCACGGTGATGCTGAACGAGGACAGGAACATCGAGAGCGCGCCGATCCCGTAGCCCCAGGCCCCGCGAAAGCGCCGCCGTTGGCGCGCCATCACCTCCCAGCCGGCAACCGAGAGCATCATCAGCGCGAGCAGCCCGAGCAGCAGCGGGTCGGTGGTCGCGAACAGCACCTTCAGCACCAGCCCCAGCAGGACGAGTTGGACCGTGCTGCGGGCGGCAGCGATCAGGATGCGGCGCTCGATGCCGAGATGCAGCCGCCATGAGAGCCAGGCCAGGAGCAGCACCAGGCCGGCGGCCAGGGCTAGGTCGAGCGGGCTGAGCGAGATCAGGTCCATGGTTCGACGATCTCAGCGCGGGCATGGGGCTCTGAGGCCAGCCGTCGCGTGACCGCGCCGGCCCTTTGGGTCGCCGGACGAGCCCTTATGACCGAGCAGCCGACCAAGTCGGCCTCGGGGCTCGGTTTGCGCGCTGGGCGAGTCGAGCGCTGCATCTTGGTCACTCTGACTGCAGGCGGCTTGGTCACTCTGGCTGCAGGCGGCCGGCATCGACGACGAAGCGGCGGCCACCGATTGCCGGCGCCAAGCGCTCGCGCTGATCCGGGTCATGGCTGGCCCAGAGCACGGCCGCGTGGTGGTTGCGGCGGTAGGCATCGATGAGTCGTTCGGCCCGCTCGCGGTTGGCCGGGTCCAGGTTCGCGGTGGCCTCGTCCAGTAGCAGCACCTCGGGCCGATTGGCCAGTAATCGGGCCAGCGCAAGCCGCTGGCGCTCGCCGGTCGAGAGCCGCAGGACGTCCCAGTCGAGCACGTCGGGCTCGAAGCCGAGCTGCGCGAGCAGTGGGTGCAGCGGGCTGGCCTGCGCGCGCTGTCGATCGGCTGCGGCGGCCGTGGGCTCGGCAACGGCTGCGACAGCCGTTTCGGCAGCGACGACGGACGCTGCAGGCTGCGACGCTCCAGGCTGCGCGGAATCGCGGGCATGAGCACCGGTCTCGCCCGCGATGGGCACGCTGGCGTCGTCAACGCCGGGCGCCATGAAGTGCGCGCCGACCCGGTCCGCCCACCAGCCGCTCTCGGCGGGCAGCAGGCCGACGCGCCGCCGCCACTCGGGCGCGGGCAGCCCCGAGCGCGGCTGCTGGTCAAGGAGCACCTCGCCCGCGTTCGGGTCGAGATCGGCGATCGCGCGCAGCAGCAGGCTCTTGCCGGCTCCGGATGGGCCGGAGATGAAGACTAGCTCGCCGGCCGCGAGCTGCAGGTCGATCGGTTCGAGCCGCAGCGGCTGCAGCCGTTTGAGCGTCAATGCGGCCATCAGCGGCGGCGATAGAGCAGGTCGTGCACCGGATGGCCGAGGCGCTGGCCGCGGCGCTCGAACTTGGTGATCGGCCGCGATGCCGGGCGCTCAGCATAACGGCCGGGTCCGGCTTGGTTGACGAACAGCTCGGGGGCGCCGTCGAGCATCGCCAGCATCCATTCCGCATAGGGCGGCCAGTCGGTGGCGAGGTGAAAGGTCCCGCCTGGCCGCAGGGCGCGCGCGACCGCGGCGATGAAGTCCGGCTGCACGATCCGCCGCTTGTGATGGCGCTTCTTCGGCCAGGGGTCCGGGAAGAACAGCTGCACGGTCTCCAGGCAGCCGGCCGGCAGGCCGGTGCTGAGCAGGGCGCTGGCATCGGCGCGCAGCACGCGGACGTTGTCGAGCCCGAGACGCTCGAGTGCGAGCAGCAGGTGGCCGATGCCGGGCCGGTGGACCTCGAGGCCGATGAAGTCGCGTTCCGGCGCGGCCGCGGCCATCGCCGCTAAGGATTCACCGTCGCCGAAGCCGATCTCGAGCGTGATCGGCCGTGCGCATGGCCGCCGGGCCTCGGCCTGCGTCGTCGCGTGCTCGGCGCTGGGCCTCGCGGCCTTTGTCCGCGGCTGTGCGCCCCCGAACAGCGTGCATGGGTCGAGCACCCTGTTCGGCTGCCAATCGACGCCGAAACGCGGCCAGAGCTCGCGAAAGGCGCGCTCCTGGGCGGCCGTGAGCCGCCCCTCGCGCAGCACGAAACTGCGGATCGGCCGATTTGGAGGGTGACTCGGCTCGGCTGCTTCCGCCGCGCGCACCGAGCGGGCGGCTGCATCGCTCAGGTCGGGGTTGGCGAGGGTCAGGGTCTTGGTCATCAGGGACGGAGGTTCTCTCAATTGCCGGCAATCAGGCTGAATGGCGCTAGAATCGATCCGCGGGCATCGATGCTGATGCCTGCCGTGATCCTGTCTCGATCCACTGGTCGGCTCATCAGGAGGTCATCATGTCCAATCTTGCGTTGCCATCGTTCATCACCGTCGACGATTATCTCGCGGGCGAGGCCGAGTCGCCGATCAAGCACGAGTATATCGATGGCGAGGTCTTTGCAATGGGCGGCGCCAGCGACGCGCATGTGACCATCTCGCTGAATCTCGCATCACTGCTGCGCGCCCATCTGCGCGGTGGCCCGTGCCGGGTCTATATCACCGATATGAAGCTGCGGGTGGAGCGGGCCAATGCCTTTTTCTACCCTGATGTGCTCGTCACCTGTTCGGCGGCCGATGCGGCCGAGCCCGACTTCAAGCGCGCGCCGACGGTGGTCATCGAGGTGCTGTCGAAGTCCACCGAGGGCTATGACCGCGGCGACAAGTTTGCCCGCTACCGCCTGCTCGATAGCCTCCAGGAATATGTCCTGATCGATTCGCGCCGGCGTGCAATTGAGGTCTTTCGGCGTCATGCCGACGGCTGGCTGCTGCAGCCAGTGGCCGAGGCGGGGGCACTGAAGCTGCAGACAGTGGATTTCGCCTGCACCATGGACGAGGTCTACGAGGATGTGACCCTGGAGCCGGAGTGCGATGAGCGCGAGTGCGATCCATCGCCGGAGGCGCATTGAGACGGAGCGAGTGTCCCGCGCACGACCCGCGCACCACCCTGGCCGGCAGCGCATCGGGCGCGAGCTGACGCTGCCCTCCCACGGCCGCGGGATCGCCGCCTGAGCTTATACAGGAACTCAGCACGGCGGCCCGACTAGTGCAAGACAGCGGAACTCCCGAGACCGATGGTCGCTGCCGCCAATGGTCGTGGGGTAGGAGCCCGCTGGCGGGCGATTGTCGCAGCCGTGAGCGCGGCCTGATCGCCCGCAAGCGGGCTCCTACAGCGCTGAGAGCCAGATGGCAGGACAAGGGTCTCGGCATTGCTGACGCGATGCACTAGAGGATGTCCAGACGCGGCTCAGGCATCGGTCTTCAGAAGAAGGTGCCCTCGATCGGCGATGAGGCCGAGGCGTAGCGCTTCGCGGGCATGCGTCCGGCTAGGTAGGCCTCGCGGCCGGCCTCGATGCCCTTGCGCATCGCGCTGGCCATCAGCACCGGGTCCTTGGCGGCGGCGATTGCGGTGTTCATCAGCACGCCGTCGCAGCCGAGCTCCATTGCGATGGCGGCATCGGAGGCGGTGCCGACGCCGGCATCGACCAGGACCGGCACGCTGGCGTTCTCGACGATGGTCAGGATGTTGAGCCGATTACGGATGCCGAGCCCGGAGCCGATCGGGGCGGCCAGCGGCATCACCGCACAGCAGCCGATCTCTTCCAGACGCTTGGCGATGATCGGATCATCATTGGTGTAGACCATCACCTCGAAGCCGTCCTTGATCAGTTCCTCGGCCGCGCTGATCGTTGCGACCACGTCCGGGAACAGCGTCTTCTCGTCACCGAGCACCTCGAGCTTGACCAGGTTGTGACCGTCGAGCAGCTCGCGCGCGAGCCGGCAGGTCCGTACGGCGCTGTCGACGTCGCAGCAGCCGGCCGTGTTGGGCAGGATGGTGTAGCGGCTCGGCGGCAGCAGGTCGAGCACATTGGGCTCGTTCGGCGACTGGCCGATGTTGGTGCGGCGCACTGCCACGGTGACGATCTCGGCGCCGCTCGCCTCGATGGCGGCGGCGGTCTCATCGAGGTCCTTGTACTTGCCGGTGCCGACGAGCAGGCGTGACTGGTATTCGCGGCCGGCGATGGTGAAGCTGTCTGGAGTGCGGGTTGCTGCGGTCATGGGTCTCTCAGGGAATCTCAAACGGATGTCAAAACAGGGTGGTCAAGAGGGCGCAATCAGGTGCGGCCTCGGCGACTGGACCAAGAGGCCCGATCAGCGCGAGGGCCGAGGCCGCAAAATGGTGCTGCGGTGCGATGGTCGAAGTCTCACGATCGACAGTCCTTGATCATGCTTGGTGACGCCGGGCGAGCGGTGATGCGATCTGGGCTTTGATGCGATCTGGGCTTTGGCGACGTCGGCGACTGCGAATCCCCCAGGCTCACCGTGAATCACGCGGGATTCATCGTCCGGCGTGGCGCCGTGCCATGAACGTTAGCCTAGGCGCGCCGCCAGGCCCAGTCGGATCGACTCCTTCTGATTCCGCGTTCCTTGGGCCTCTGATTGACCATCGACCTCGGCCGACGGTTTCGGCACATAAGGCGATTTCTGTCAAGGCTCATACCGCCTTGCTGGTCTTTTCGCTCGCCTTCTTCGTCGCGCCGCCGGTCACATAGCCCGGCTATGCTCCCGGCGACGCTCCTCGAAGGCAAACGACAATCCTGCGCAATTCGGTACGAGCTTTTCCGGCAATCGCCTAAGGTCTTGGCTGCGCCCGGCCATGGCGCATTGGCAGGCCATGCTGATGAAACCATAGCGGATGTTCACCGACTCTGGCGCTGCGGATTGTCGAGCGCGGTCGTGAAGACGGCGCATTAGCCGCCGCCGACAGCGTGGATGATCTCGACGCTGTCGCCGGTGCGAAGCTCGTGCTCCGAGAACTGGCTGCGCGGGACGAGCTCACGGTTCACCTCGACCGCCAGCCGGCGGTCGCCAAGACCGAGCTGCTCGATGAGTCCGGACATGCTGATACGCTCCGGAACGTCGGTGGGGGTACCGTTGACGATGATCTGCATGAGCTGTTGACTCCTGGCGATGCGGTCGTGCTGCTGCATCGATGTGTGAAATGGCGGTTCCTGTGAGCGCGGTTCCTGATCTAGACTGCGCCGCTGAATCGAACGAGAGCTAGCGCCTAACACGAGGACTCGTCAAGTGAAAGGATGGTCCGAGGACCTGATCTCAGTCGAGCACGCGCGAACGCTGGATGGACTCTTCTACCAGCGTGTCCACCGGTCGTCCGACCGCACCGCCTACCATTGGTTCGACCGCGCCGATGGGTGCTGGCGCACCCTGACGTGGCGAGAAACGCTCGAGCAGGTCGCGCGCTGGCGTGCAGCGCTGCAACGGGAATCGCTGAACGCCGGTGATCGGGTCGCTGTGCTGCTGCGCAACTGTCCCGAATGGGTCATCTTCGATCAAGCCGCCCTGTCGCTGGGCCTGGTCACGGTGCCGCTCTATACCGACGATCGCGCCGATAACGCCGCCCATATCCTGCAAGATGCCGATTGTAAGGTGCTGTTGATCCAGGACGCCAATCGCTGGAAGCGGCTGGCCCCGGCGATCGGTGAGGCGGTCTACCCCGAACGTGTGCTGATCCTCGAGGACAACGAGCAGACGCGGCGCGTGAGCACCGACGACGAGCGCGTTGCACTGGTCTCGCAGTGGCTGCCAGCGCAGGGCCAACCCTGGTCGCAGCGCGATGCCGATCCGCAGTCGTTGGCAACCATCGTCTACACCTCGGGCACCACCGGCCGGCCCAAGGGCGTGATGCTGAGCCATCACAACATCCTCGCCAACGCCCATGCCAGTGTGACCATGCTCGATGTCTACCAGGAGGACCTGTTCCTGTCCTTCCTGCCGTTGTCGCATACGCTCGAGCGCACCGCCAGTTACTACCTGCCGATGATGACCGGCTCGACGGTCGCCTACGCACGCTCGATCAACCAGCTCGCGGACGACCTCCAAACCATCCGTCCGACCGTGATCATCGCGGTGCCGCGCGTCTTCGAGCGTGTCTATCAGCGGCTCAAGGATCAGCTTCAGGATCGGCCGAAGCCGCTGCGTAAGCTGTTCGAGCTAGCGGTGCGTATCGGCTGGATCGACTTCGAGCGGCGCCAGGGCCGTCGCGGCTGGCATCCGGCGCTGCTGCTGTGGCCGCTGTTGCGCCGGAAGGTCGCGCGGCCCGTGCTCGAGCGCCTCGGCGGCCGTTTGCGCGCAGCGGTCAGTGGCGGTGCGCCGCTCCCGTTCGAGGTCGCACGGCTGTTCATCGGGCTCGAGCTGCCGTTGGTGCAGGGCTACGGGCTGACCGAGACCAGCCCGGTGGTCGCAGTCAATCCGCTCGAGGACAACCGGCCCGACAGTGTCGGGATCCCGTTGCGGGGCATCCAACTGCGCATCGGCGCCGATGACGAGCTGCAGGTCAAGGGACCCTGCAACATGCTCGGTTACTGGAACAATCACGCGGCGACGGCGCGCATGTTCACCCCGGATGGATGGCTGCGCACCGGCGATCAGGCGCGTATCGCCGATCGCCATGTCTTCATCACTGGGCGCATCAAGGACATCCTGGTGCTGTCCAACGGCGAGAAGGTGCCGCCGGCGGACATGGAGATGACCATCGGGCTCGATCCGCTGTTCGATCAGGTACTGATCGCCGGGGAGGGCCGCTCCTACCTGTCCGCCATCCTGGTCTTGAACGCCGACCTCTGGCCCGGGCTGGCTGGCGAGTATGGCTTGGACCCGGACAGCCCCGAGAGTCTCGCCCACCCGCCGTTGCTGCGCGACATGCTCAAGCGCATCCGCGACGCACTCGCCAATTTTCCGGGCTATGCCAAGGTACGCCGCGCCACGCTGACCCTCGAGCCTTGGTCGATCGAGAACGGGATGCTGACCCCGACGATGAAGATCAAGCGCAACCGTGTGCTGGAGCATTATCATGCCGCGCTGCAGCAGATGTATGCTGAGCACCTCTAGTGATCAGGAGATCAGGAGATCAGGGGATCAGGGGATCAGGGGATCAGGGGATCAGGGGATCAGGATGACTGCGGTGGCTCGCCTTGCTTCAGCATGGGGTCGTCGGTAAGCCGTTCGGACTTGCTGCGGCTGCTTGCCGGCCCTAGAATCGCGATCTTCGGCGGGCGTAGTTCAATGGTAGAACAGGGGCTTCCCAAGCCTCTAATGTGGGTTCGATTCCCATCGCCCGCTCCATCTTCAAGCGTCTCATGCAGCAACTCTATCAGGCAGCTGACCGGATCGAGGCCCAGCTGCTCCGCGATCTCCTCGACCGTCATCGTATCCAGGCGGCGGTCTTCGGCGATTACCTCTCAGGTGCGGTCGGCGAGCTGCCGGCGGACGTCTATCCAACCGTCTGGGTGATCGAGGATCGCGACCTCCCCCGCGCCCGCACGGTGCTGCAGGACTGGCAGCGCGAGAATGCCAATCGGGCTTCGGCGCGCTCTTGGGTCTGCCATGGCTGCGGCGAGCTGCTCGATGGCAGCTTCGATCTCTGCTGGCGCTGCGGGCGGGAGCGCTGAGGGCGTGCGATGATGCCTGCCTGGGCCAAGTTGACTCTCGCGCTTGTGCTCGGCCTGCTGCTGCTAGGGGTCGGTGGCGCAGCGCTCGCGCCGTCTCTGCTCGACAGGGAGTGGCTGCGGGCCGAGATCGAGGCCGAGATCAGCGCAGCGCTCGGCTATCCGACGACGATCGATCGGATCGCCGTGCTGCGGTTGCTGCCGGCCCCTCGGGCACGGCTCGACGGCATCCGCATCGTCCAGCCGGGCGCGGCTCCCTTGCCCGAGTCCGTCGCAGCAGCCGATGATCGCCAAGCCCAAGCCCAAGCCCAAGCCCAAGCCCAAGCCCAAGCCGGCAGTGAACCGGGCCAGCTCGCAACGATCGACGCAGTGGAGCTCCATGCAGCGCTCTGGCCGCTGCTGACCGGTGAGCTGCGGCTCACCGAGGTCCGCGTCGCGCATCCGGCGCTGTGGCTGCCCCTCTCGCAACCCCTGCCGTCGGCACAGGGGGTGATCCCGCCGCAGATGCGCGACGGACAGCCTCGGCAACACCCGACAGAGGTCATGCCGAGGCCGAGTCCGCGAGCACTCAGCCCAGCCAATCAAGACGGATCGAGGCCCGAGGAACCCTCTGCTCTCGGCTCCAACGGTCGAGGCGAGGCCGGTCAGCCCGTTGCCAATGCCGACCCCGCATCCGCTGCAGTCTCATCCAGGCCGATGCCTGATGACGGAGAGACGTCTCGCCCCAACGCGGCGGACCAGAGAACGGATGCTGAGGAGCAGCAGCGCAGTGCGCTGAAAGCGGATGGCGTCGATGCGGCAGAGCAGGAGAGGGCTGAGCCAGGCGACGCTGAGCCCACCTTCGATGCTAGGCCCCCGTCTACTGCCAACCTACCCGTGATCGAGCGTCTCATCGTCCGCGACGGCGAGCTGATCCTGCCGCTTCAGCCTACAGATGAGAGAGTGCGGGTCAGCGCGTTAGACCTAACCGCAGCGCCCATCGCGATCGGCCAGGAGGGCCGCCTCGAAGGCCGCTTTAGGCTCGATTCACCGCATTTCCCGGACGAGGTGCCCGGCACCCTAGAAGCCGACCTGAGCCTGCCGGAGCCCCTGTCGCGCTTGATGTTGTGGCCGTTGCGATTGCACTTGGGCATCGATGACTCCCTCCGAGCGCCTGCGATCGACGCTGAGGCGGCGGTGACGGTCGAGCTTGCCAGCGGCCGAGTCCTGCTCGATGACCTGCAGCTGGGCGCCGGTGCGCTCCAGGTGCTGGGCGATGCGGAGCTCGCATCCGCCCCCGAGGGCGCGGCACTCGTTGGGCGGCTTCGGGTCCCATCCTTCGATCTGAGGGCCTGGCTCAGCGAGGCCTTCGGACTCGCGCTCCCGGGCGATGGCGGGACCTTGCGTCAGACCGCGGTCGCATTCTCGCTGCGTCAACAGGGCTCGATCCTGGCGCTCGATGAGGTCGAGCTGGACCTGGATGCGATGCGCGCGCACGCTTGGGCGCGGGTGGACCTCGCGGCGGCGGCCGGCCCAGTGCCGGCGGGCCGCATCGCTGTTTCACTGGATCGGCTCGCGCTCGACCGCTATCTGTTTGCTGGCGCGGCGTCTGGTGACGCGAGCGGTACGACCGCCGGTACCACGGGTTCCGAGCCGCCGGGTTTGCCGACGGTCGCTGAGGTCCCGAAACGGCCCGATGCACTGGTGCTGAGGCTTGACGCGCGACTGATCGAGATCGGGGGGCTGCGCTATCGAGCCGTTACCTTGGACGCCGCGGCTGATCAGCGCGGACTCGTGGTCGACGCGGCGGCAGACCTCTATGGCGGTGCATTCGCAGCCAGCCTCCGTGCGCCCGGTCTAGGTGCCGCTGCGCCTGCTGCGCAAGCCGTAAGCCCCGCCCCTGCCGCTGATCTGCGGCTCGATGCGAGTGCGCAAGGGGTCGATCTTGGCGCGTTGCTCGCCGATCTGCGCCAAGTGCCGGGCGAGCAGGCACCGGTGAGTGGCACCGCGGAGATCGCGCTCTCGCTGCAGGCGCCTGCGCTGTCGTTCCCCGCGCTCGAGCCCGACTCGCTCCGCGAGGGCTTGGGCGGCGAGGTCAGCTTTGCCGTGCACGATGGACGCCTGACCCTGGTCGACCTCCGCCAGCTCCTGACGGGCACCTTGGGGGCGCTGGGCGCCTCGCGCGAGGATATCGAGCAATTGACGCGTTTTGGGGTCTTGAGCGGCTCGGCCACTGGTGCGCAAGGGCGTTTCCAGAGCAACGACATTCGGCTGCTCTCGCCGTTCGTCGAGGTCGACGGAGGTGGCGCGTTCGACCTGCCCCGCGAGCAGCTGGCGCTGAACCTCACCGCCGTCCTGGTGGACCCGCCACAGGGTCGCGGTATCAAGGAGCTGGAGGGCCTCCCGATCCAGGTCCGAGCGCGCGGTGATTGGGCTGATCCACGTTGGGAGGTCGATGCGGAGCAGGCTCTGAAGCAGGCTGCGCGGCGCTCGCTCGAAGACGACAGCGGCCTGTTCGATCAGCTCGAGGAGCGAACCGGCATCGAAGGGCTCGGTGATGGTTTGCGGCAGATCCTGCCGGGCTTGCTGGGTCACTAGCTGGGTCACTAAGTGGCTGTCCATTTTCTACTTCCCGATGATCGTCCAACAGTGTCCCTCAAATCGGGAAGACGTTGATGGACGGTTTCTAAGGGTGTCGCGATTCCAGCTCGCGCAGCCGCCGAGGGCCGATAAGCATTTAGAAGCCCTAGCAGAATGCCCTTTACAGGTTTAGAAATCGGTCGCTTGTTCAGGCGGGTCGGGCGTTTCGATCGGGGTGCTTCATGAAGCAGCGGAAGATGTCTTCGCAGATGCCAGTGAACCCTGCGTTCGGTCCGGAAGACGCACAAGACTTTGCGCAGCGGCTGCTCGCCTGGTTCGATCTACACGGGCGCCATGACCTGCCCTGGCAACGCGATGCGACGCCGTATCGGGTCTGGGTCTCGGAGATCATGCTGCAGCAGACCCAGGTCGCGGTGGTGGTGCCCTACTTCGAGCGTTTCATGCAACGCTTTCCGGATGTCGCCGCCCTGGCTGCGGCCGAACAGGACGAGGTGCTGCATCTTTGGTCCGGGCTCGGCTACTACGCCCGCGGGCGCAATCTGCACCGGGCGGCGCGCATCGTCGCGACCGAGCACCAAGGCCGCCTGCCCGAGTCCATCGAGACCCTGCAGCAACTGCCTGGGATCGGTCGCTCGACCGCCGGCGCCATCCTGTCACTGGCCTGCGGTCGGCCTCATCCGATCCTGGATGGCAACTGCAAACGGGTCCTCGCTCGCTGCTTCGCCGTGCCGGGCTGGCCGGGGACGCGCGCGGTCTCGGACCGATTGTGGTCGCTCGCCGAGACCTTGACCCCGGTCGAGCGCGTAGCAGCCTTCAATCAGGCGATGATGGACCTGGGTGCGACCCTCTGCACCCGCTCGGCGCCGGCCTGCGATCGTTGTCCGCTGGCGGAGCGCTGCGCCGCTTATGCCGAGGGCTGCCCGAGCGCCTATCCGGCGCCGAAGCCGCGCAAGCAGGCGCCGCTGCGGACGGTGCAGCTGCTGCTGATCCGTGACCCCGAAGGCCGAATCATGTTGGAACGGCGCCCACCCGCCGGGGTTTGGGGCGGTCTCTGGACACCACCAGAGCTGCCGGTGAGCGTCAATCCACAAGACTGGTGCAGCGAGCGCCTGGGCCTCTCGGTGGAGCAACTTGAAATGTTGCCGCCGCGTCGACATACCTTCAGCCACTTCCAGCTTGCGATGCAGCCGGTGCTGGTTCAGCTTGCGACGGCCCCCATCCGGGTTGCTGATGAGTCCGGTTCGGCCTGGGTCGAGCCGGGCAAGCCGGGGAATCTCGGCCTGCCGGCGCCGATCCGCAAGCTGCTCGATGAGCTGATTTCCGATGGACCCCGGCTGCAGGGCGGGGTCGACCCTGACAATACACGACAGGAGTAGTGCGATGAGCCGTACGGTCAACTGTGTCAAGCTCGGCCACGAGGCCGAGGGGCTGGATCGGCCGCCTTACCCCGGCGAGCTCGGCCAGCGTATCTTCGCGAGCGTCTCGAAACAGGCCTGGGCCGACTGGCTCAAGCACCAGACCATGCTCATCAACGAGAACCGGCTCAGCCCGATGGACCCGAAGGCGCGCACCTTCCTCGAGGAACAGATGGAGAAATACTTCTTCGGCGAAGGTGCTGAGACGCCCGAGGGCTATGTGCCGCCGAAGCAGTGAGGCGGCTTCGGGCGGGCGAGGGTCGGTGGTTGAGCGTGGCAGGTTGAGGATGATCTGTTGAGCGTGGGAGGGGGATGAGCGCCCGCAGCCCCCCGTTTCCGGTCCGGTGATTCCAGCCCGATGGTTCCAAACCCGATGGTTCCAATCCGGGCAACGCGAATCAGGCGAAGACGACGGTCTTGTTGCCGTGCAGCAGCACCCGGTCCTCGAGGTGATAGCGCAAACCGCGGGCGAGTACCGTCTTCTCGACATCGCGGCCGAGCCGCACCATATCCTCGACCGTGTTGTGATGGCCGACCCGGACCACGTCCTGCTCGATGATCGGTCCAGCATCGAGCTCGCTGGTGACATAGTGACAGGTGGCGCCGATCAGCTTCACGCCGCGCGCCGACGCCTGGTGATAGGGACGGGCGCCGACGAACGAGGGCAGGAAGCTGTGATGGATGTTGATGATCCGGCCCGGATACTGCTCGCATAGCTCCGGCGGCAGGATTTGCATATAGCGGGCCAGTACGATCACATCGGCGCGGGCGGACCGGATCGCCGCATTGACGGCCTGGAAATGTGGCGCCTTATCGATTGGATTGACCGGGAGATACTGGTAATCGATCCCGTGCCAGGCGACGTAATCGCGCAAGTCCTCATGGTTGGAGAGCACGCAAGGGATATCGAATTCGAGCTCGCCGCTGCGCCAGCGATAGAGTAGGTCCGAGAGGCAGTGCGCCTGCTTGCTGGCGAGTAGGACCACCCGGCGATTGACGCCGGTGTCGGTTAGGTACCAGTGCATTGCGAAGCGAGTCGCGATCGGCTCGAATAGCGCTCGGAAGCGGTCCTCTCCGAACGGCAGCGAGGCCGCCCGCACCACATAGCGCATAAAGAACCATTCGCTCTCCGGGTCCGAGTAGTGGTGCGCCTCGGTGATCCAGCCCCCGTGCTGGGCGATGAAATCACTGACGGCGGCAACGATGCCGACCTGATCAGGGCAGGAGACGACGAGCCGATACGAGCGTTCCATGATGGTGAGGTGCTCCAGGTTTGCAGAGGTGTCGGAGTATCATCGGGGCCTGCTGCCGCTTCAAACCTGACCGCTTTGATGCGTGCGCTCGAAAGCCTGGGCTGGAAAGCCTTTGGCCTCGAACTCATCGAGCCAGCGTTGGATGTCGGCCTGCGCCGGGTTTGGGTCGCGCGCGAGCACCCAGCCGCGGCGGCGTGAGGGCTGCCCGACCAACGCGTACTCGTAATCGGTGCCAAGTCCGATCACCCAGTAGTCGTCCCAGAGCACGTGCACGCCGTAGAGCATCCGAAAGCTGATCTCCAGCCGGGTGTTCGCTGTGGAATCGACAGGCCGCGCGATGGCCTGGGCGGTGCCGATGCCGCCGTCGGCGTGGGTGCAGCGGTTGGTGACGTAGACCATGCCGTCGTCGCCGAGCCGATAATCAGCGTGCACGTCCTGGGTGCAGCGGCGCTGGGTGAAGTAGGGTAACCGCGCGATCTCGTACCAGCGGCCCATATAGCGCTCCAGGTCCATGCGCTCGACCGTGCTCGGTGCGGTCAGGTACACCCTAGGCTTGCGCAGCCGGGTGCTGACCGTGACCCGGGCGTCGACATCATCGCGCTGCTGATTCCGCGGTGGTGCGGTGTAGATCTCCTCTGCCCAGTCGGAGAGCGGCTGCTCAGGGCGATCGTCAACCCCCGCGTTGGGGCGCTTGGCGTTTGAGCCTGGGCGTTGGATGCCCGTCGTTCGCCTCTTCGGAGGCAACCGGTCAGTCATGGCCACACCCCGTCGGTCTCGACCCTGTGGACGGGTCTCACCAATGGCTTGGCGCGCCGGGTGCGGGCGGACGGCCTGCTCCACCCGCGGCGGCTTAAGGATGGAGGCCGTTGCGGGTGCTCAAAGCGGGGGCCATGGACTGAGTTGGAGCGGTTCAAGGTCATGCGGAAGTGCTGTTTGGGTCTGAGATCGGGCCGCAAGGTGCGCCGTGCAGTGCGAAACGGCAGGCGGCTTACGGCGTAAGCAAGAAGCAAAAATTGGGCCGAAAGGTTTGGCCGCAACCGGGCGGCCTCGGCGAAGTACGAGCGAGGAGCGCGGATTCTACCGATGGCTGGACCATTGCGCTGCATGATCGTTCATTGACGTCGCCGCCGATCTGCGGGGTCGGATACGCTCGCGGTGGCCGCGCCGGGTGCCGAATGCATGGCGGTGCGGTCTGAACCCCGGGCATAATGGAGCGTTGACAACGACAAAGGTGCAGTTCAGTTGCACCACGGCTAAGCATGCGTTACGAAACAGACGATCTGCGCATTCGCGCTATCAAAGAGGTCATCGCACCGAAAGACCTTCACGTCCAGTTCCCGATCACGGACTCGGCAGCGAAGACGGTGCATGACACGCGCCGAGCGATTCAGCACATCCTGCATGGGGAGGATGACCGGCTGCTTGTGGTGGTCGGCCCTTGCTCGGTCCATGATCCTGCCGCTGCGCTGGAGTACGCCGCGCGGCTGGTCGAGCTGCGCGAAGCGCTCAGCGATGGGCTGCTGATCGTGATGCGGGTCTACTTCGAGAAGCCGCGGACCACGGTCGGCTGGAAGGGGCTGATCAATGATCCGAACCTGGACGGAAGCTTCGAGATCAACAAGGGGCTGGGGCTCGCGCGCCAGCTGTTGCTGGACCTGAATGATCTCGGGGTGCCAGCCGGCACCGAGTTCCTGGATCTGATCAGTCCTCAATACATCGCGGATCTGGTGAGCTGGGGCGCGATCGGTGCGCGGACGACTGAAAGCCAGGGCCATCGCGAGCTGGCATCGGGGCTGTCGTGTCCGGTGGGCTTCAAGAATGCGACCGACGGCAGCGTCAAGGTCGCGATCGACGCGATCCATGCGGCAGCGCGCCCGCATGTGTTCATGTCCCTGACCAAGGAGGGGAACTCGGCGATCTTCTCGACCACTGGCAATGAGGATACCCACATCATCCTACGCGGTGGCAGTCGACCGAACTACGACACCGAGAGCGTCGACATTGCGGCCAATGCGATCCAAGACTCGGGTCTGGTGCCGAAGATCATGATCGACTTCAGTCACGCCAACAGCCGTAAGCAGCCCGACAAGCAGACGCGCGTCGCCGAGGACGTCGCCGGTCAGGTCGCCCGCGGTGAGACGAGGATCTGTGGGGCGATGATCGAGAGCAATCTGGTCGGTGGGCGACAAAACCTGACCGCTGGCGGCGATCTGGTCTATGGTCAGAGCATCACCGATGCCTGCATCGCTTGGGAGGGAACGGCGCCGATACTGGAGCAGCTCGCCGAAGCCGCCCAGCGTCGGCGGCAGCGCCAACAACGCTGATCGGCTGGTCGGCGCTCGCTGTTGGCGCTGCCGTCAGTCGAGGCCAGTCCAGCATCGGCCTCCAGTAGCTGCCTTCAGCAGCTGCCTCCAGACGCTGCCGCGAACGGTAGCCTCGGAATCCGGGGCTAGCGTTCAGGGGGACACTGCAACCCGGGACGATGAATACCCTGTCATTCACGGTAATCAGTGACCAAGCACTTGATCCATGGCGGCCGGGCTGCGTCGGCCAATCATCGGCGGCGAGGGGCCGACAGCTTGCTATTCGCTGGTCGGCTCGCGTTGGTTGAGAGCCCTCCGGCTTGAACCCCGCTGATTGAGCCGGATTCCTGCTGAGATCCGCTGTGGGCCTTGCGGGGGATTGGCTGCAAGGCAGGGCCGCCGGCTGTCGTTCAGGACCGTGGCGCAGCTACTTGTCGTCGAAGCCCGCCATGCGATACCAACGGCGCGCCTCCTCGGGATCTTTCTCGACGCCGCGTCCCTCCTCATACATCATCGCGAGGGTGGTCTGGGAGCCGGCAAGCCCTTGTTCGGCAGCCTTCTTGAACCAGCTCACGGCCTTCGCTGGGTCCTTGTCGGCGCATTCGCCTTCCATATACATGAAGCCGAGTCCGTGCTGTGCGACGCCGAGACCGGACTCGGCTGCGGCCCGCATGTACTTGTAGGCCTGTAGCGGGTTTTCCACCATGCCAAGACCGTTTTGCGCCATGATCGCGACCCGATACTGGGCCTCCGGATCACCGGCCTCGGCCAGTGGGCCCAGCAGCCCGACGGCGCGGGAGAACTGTTTGGATTCAAATGCAGCGATTCCGCTGCTCAGGTCCATCTCTTGGTTGGAGAATGCATCACTCATCGGTTGTCCTCGTCGTCAAAGGCGTGATTGTGCAATTGGGTGTTTCAGCTGTTGTCCAACGGCAGTTGAACGCGGTTGAGCCACTGCTCGAGGAGTTGCTCGTTGGCGGCGCCGACGGCGACGCGCTTCTCGAGCGACAACAACGTCGACGGCTCGGTGGCATCACGCGCGAAGAGCTGCGTTGCCGCGCCGGCCTCGCTGGCGATCAGCCGGCCGGCGGCATGATCCCAGAGCCCCTGGCCGCCGTGCAGATAGAGCTGGAAGCGCCCGGCACCAAGCCAGCACCATTCCAGTGCAACGGCGCCCAGGTTGCGTTGGGAACGAAACGACTCGGGGCCGAACAAATCGGGCACGCGCGCAGGCGGAAGCCGCTTGAAGTCGATCACCGCCAGGCAGTCGCGCAGGCGCGCACCCGGCGCATAGGGCGCGATCGGCTGGCCGTTGAGGTAGGCGCCTCGGCCTTCTGCAGCACTGAAGCACTCGTCGCGTACCGGGTCCAGTACCAGGCCGAGCTCGACGCGCCCGGCCCGCAGCAATGCCAGCGAGATGCAGAATCCGGGGAAGCCGCCGGCGAAGTTGCTGGTGCCGTCGAGCGGGTCGAGGCACCAGAGCCCGGCCTCTGCTTCGGCGAGTCGTCGTGCCTGGTCGGCGGCCGACATCTCCTCGCCGAGCAATGGAATCGCTGGCCAATGACTGGCCAACGCTGCGCCAAGCCGCTGCTGCACCGCCGTATCGGCCTCGGTGATGAGGGAGCCGTCGGCCTTCTCGCTGGAGCCGAGCCGCCCGAAGCGCGGGAGCAGCTCCTCGCGAGCGGCGTCGCGCAGTAGTTCAGTCAAGCGGTCGATGTCGGGGCTTGCAGCGGCAGTCATGGGAATTCAGCTGGCTCAGCGTGGGCTCGTTACGGTGCGCAGATGAACGCTTTTTGCGACAAATCAATCGGGCCAGAACGGTCGACGACCAGATCATCCCTCGTGTCGCGGCGCAGGCCCTTCCTCGGGCTAGCGCTCGACTCGGCTCTGTACCGCATGCGCATGTGCTGGCACAGCGACCCGCGCGACCCCTGCCGGAGCCTGGGGGGCTGTCCAGCTTCGCTTTGCCGTGACCGCATAAGCACGATCGGGAACAGTCGCAGCCGCCAATATCGCCAGAGACCGCGTCGCCTCACCATGAGCGGCCAAGGATTGCCTGGCGTGAGGCGTCGGTACGGTCAGCCGTACCGTCTCGCATTGGCGGTGCTGCTGTGGGTCGGGATTGCGCTGGCCTTTGGCTCGACCAAAGCCGGTGCGCAGACGGCGTTGGAGCAGCCGCCCGCCGCGCGCTTCGAGGCCGCGCAAGCGGCCCTGGAGGCCGGTGATCGCACGCGGTTCTCGGAACTGGTCGAAAGCCTGCAGGGGCATCCGCTGCAGGCCGAACTGCTGCGTGCTGAGCTGCAACAACGTCTCGGCGCGGCGAGCGCAGACGAGGTGCTCCGCTTTCTCGATCGTCATCAGGGTACAGCGCCAGCCGAACGCTTGCGGCGCGACTGGCTCAAGCGATTGGCCCGCGAGCGGCGCTGGACCGACTATCTCGCTGCCTACGTCGATAACGGCTCTAAGACGCGTGCATGCTGGTACCGGCGCGCGCTGCTCGCGAGCGGGCGCCAACAGGCGGCCTTTGACCGGCTCTCCGAGCTCTATCTGACTGGCCGATCGCTTCCAGCCGCCTGTGATCCGTTGTTCGCGGCCTGGTCGGATGTCGGCGGCTTGACCGCTGAGCTGGTCTGGGAACGCATCGAGCTGGCGCTCGAGCGCGGCAACGCGGGAGTGGCCGAGTTCCAAGGGCGCTATCTGCCTTCGCCCGAGAGACCCTGGCTCGACCTCTTGCTCGCTGTCCATCAGCGGCCTGCGCTGCTGTTGGAGCGGCCGATCACGGCCGAGCTGGTGGCGGACCCTCGCCGGCGTCAACAGATCCTGGTGCACGGGCTTGAACGTCTTGCGCAGGACTCCGCGCAAAAGGCGCTGTTGCTCCGGGCCTCGCTCGAGGCGGCGGAGAAGCTGACGCCGGTGCTGGCCGAGCGCGCGGATGCGGCGATCGGCATGGCGCTCGCCGAGGCGGGCGATCCGGCCGGTCTGGATTATCTCGACAGGCTGCAGCCGCGAGCGGACAATCTCGAGCTGCAACGTGAGAGGTTGCGGTTGGCGCTTCGGTTGCGGGCTTGGGCGCGGCTCGCGGACTGGGCTCGCGTGCTGCCCGATGCGGCTGATCCGCTGGGCAAATGGCGCTATTGGCTGGGCAAGGCGTTGATGCGCGTTGCCGGAGCCGACCCGGCCGCGCGGAAGGCAGCCGCTCATGCGTTTGAGTCTGCTGCTGCTGAACGGACCCTCTGGGGGTTCCTCGCGGCTGAGCTGATCGGTCGCGAGCCCGCGCTCGACCACCGACCGGTGCCGGTCGACGTCGAGGCCGTCGAGCAGTTGCTCGCCTCGGCGACGATTGCCCGAGTGCGGGCGCTGCGGGATCTGGGTCGCCAGACCGACGTGCGCCGCGAGTGGCGTGAACTGACCCGGTTACTCGGGCGCGATGAGAAGCTGGTTGCCGCCGCTGCGGCGGCAAAGCTCGGCCTGACCAACGAGTCGATTCTGACACTGGCGCGTGCCGCCTACTGGGACGACATGGAGCTGCGCTTCCCGCTCGCTTACGCGCACCTCGTCGATGCGGCGGCCCAAAGGCAGGACTTGCCGCCGGACTGGGTCTACGCGGTGATCCGTCAAGAAAGCGCATTCGATCCCGATATCGCCTCTCATGCCGGCGCGATAGGTCTGATGCAGTTGATGCCGGCGACCGCACGTGAGGTCGCTGGAAAGCTTGGCCGCGATGAGCCCGAGCGGATCGAGCTGATCGATCCTGCGCTGAACATCGTCCTCGGCAGTGCCTACCTCGCAGAGATGGCCGAGCGTTTCGACGGCCATCCGCTGGTCGCCAGTGCGGCCTACAACGCCGGGCCCACTGCGGTCAGCCGTTGGCTGCCGGACGAGCCGATCCCCGGTGATCTCTGGCTAACCGACATCCCCTATGCCGAGACGCGTCAGTACGTGCGCCGGGTGCTGACCTACCGGGTCTTCTACCGGGAGCGTCTCGGGCTGCCGCCGCTGCGCATTGGCGCCATGCTGCGCCCGGTGCGCGGCTAGCGGAGAGGCGCTGCCGGAATCATCGACTGCGTCTGTTATCCTGCTCCGCCGAGATCGTCCTGCCGCCTGTCCAAGTCCGAACGCCTTCTCGCTCCGATGCATTTCACGTTTATTGTCGCCCTCTTCCTGGCGCTTGCGCCGCTTCGTCCCGCGAGCGCTGGCGGGAGCGATGCGGCCGAGACGATGGCCGAGGCCATGGCGCGCATGATGGAGGCGATGGGGATGCTGGACGTGGATGACCGGGCCAGGATGCCGTCGATGCCCTACATGATGCCGGGCATGGGTGGCCTCGGTTATGGTCAGATGCCCTGGACGCAGATGCCATGGAGCCAGATCCCGGGGTACGGCGCCTTTAGTGATCCGATCAAAGCCTTCGGCATGCCAGGGTTCGCCAACCAGATGGGCAGCGCATCAGCCTGGCCTTGGGGCGGTGCGGCCGCCGGTATCCTCGACGGGGTTTGGGAAGGACGCGACGGCGGTCTGCTGATTGTGCGCGGCCAGCGTTTTCGTTTGCAGGCCGCTCAGGGCGGGCATATCGAGGGGTTGATCCGTCGTCGCGGCGACCGGCTCGTCCTCTATGAGCCGACCAGCGAGACGACCAAGGCCTACGAGATGGCGATGCAGCAAGGCCGCATGGTCCTGCGTGATGACGCCGGCTATACCTACCTCTACCGCCGCCTTTGGCTCGATGAGCCCGCCTATGGCGCTGGTCATGCTGACTGACTCAGCCGCGCAGCAGGGCGGCGGCGACCAGCAGTAGCATCACGGCGAAGACCCGTTTGAGCGTCTGAGTCGGCAACTGGTGCGCCAGACGGGCACCGACGTTGGCCATGGGCATACTGGCAGCAACGATCGCGAGTGCCGCCGGCCAATAGACGAAGCCAAGGCTGTAGGGTGGCAGATCGGGCCGCTGCCAGCCTGCGACAATGAATCCGACGCTGCCTGCAGCGGCAATCGGCACTCCGCAGGCGCTGGCGGTGCCGACCGCCCGCCGCAGCGTGACGCCATGGCGGGCAAGAAAGGGAACGACGAGGATGCCGCCGCCGACGCCGAGCAGTGCCGAAACGCTCCCAAAACCGATGCCGGTAACGCTTAGTCCAGCGGCGCCTGGCAGCGGGCGCAGCGCCCGCATGCGCCGTTGCAGCAGCATTCGGATACCGGTGTAGAACAGAAAGAGCGCGAACAGGCGCTGCAGCCACACCGATGCGATCTGGCCGCCGATCAGGGCGCCGAGCATTGCGCCAAGCAGCAGTCCGCTGCCGAGGACCCGGAACAACGGCCAATCGACCGCGTTGCGCCGATGATGGCTATAGGCCGAGATCGAGCCGGTGGCGATGATCGTGACCAATGAGGTCGCGATGGCCTGGTGTGCGGTCCAGTCTCCCTCGAGATGCAGCGCGCCGAAGATGGCGATCAGCGCTGGTACGATGATTGCCCCGCCCCCAACCCCCAATAGGCCGGCGAGCGTGCCGGCGATGCTGCCGGTGACGAGGAAGGCGATCAGCGCGAGAAAATGGTCCAAATGGGGAGGAAAACGGCTGTGTGCGCTCCTGGGTCGATGCGCAAGGGACGGTGTTCAAGACCGGCTGCTGCCTGCAGCCTCGATTGATCGGGCATAATACGCGGCTCGAACGACCATTGGCCTGTTCGCTGAGCCCGGAGTCGCCGTTTGTCTGCGCTCAGGTCTCTGCCATCAGGGCCAGACGACGCGCTCATGGTGCCTTGCGGTGGCGATGGCGCAGCCACAAGGCGCTGTGGCTCAGCACAGGATAACGAGTTGGGAGTCCGATGAGAACCAAAACAGTCTGTATTCTCGGCGGCACGGGTTTTGTCGGTCAGCACTTGGTGAGCCGACTGGGACAAGCAGGCTGGCACAATCTGGTGCCGACACGCCGCCCGCATCGGCATCGCGATCTGAAACTGATCCCGCACCTTGAGCTGACCGCCGTCGACCGCTTGGATGCCGCCACCCTGGCCCCGCTCTTGGCCAAATGCGATGCGGTGGTCAACCTGGTCGGCATCCTCAACGAACAGGGCGAGACGACCTTCGAGCGCGTTCACATCGAACTGGTGCGCGAGCTGACCGCCGCGGCAGCACAGGCGGGTGTTGAGCGATTCGTACAGATGAGCGCGCTGAACGCCGATGCCACCGGTGGCGGAAGCGCCTATCTGCGCTCCAAAGGGGCCGGCGAGGATCTCGCACACCGTGCTGAGGGACTGCAGGTCAGCAGTGTCAGGCCCTCAGTAATCTTCGGCCGCGGCGATAGCTTCTTCAATCGTTTTGCGTCTTTGCTCGAGATGAGCCCCGGCCTGTTCCCGTTGGCCTGTCCGGATGCACGCTTCGCCCCAGTCTGGGTCGGCGATGTCTGCGAGGCAATCGCCCGGCTGCTGGATGATCCGAGCACGGTGGGCCGCCGTTACGACCTCTGCGGTCCGCGTGTCCTCACGCTGGAGGAGTTGGTCGCGCAGACCGCGGACTGGATTGGCCGGCGCCGCCTG
The DNA here is from genome assembly GCF_016584085.1 of Halochromatium glycolicum. Taxonomy (GTDB): domain Bacteria; phylum Pseudomonadota; class Gammaproteobacteria; order Chromatiales; family Chromatiaceae; genus Lamprobacter; species Lamprobacter glycolicus. The sequence goes on from NZ_NRSJ01000007.1 coordinate 104,601, forward strand.
CTCATCGGACTCAACGACCGCGCCTCGCAGTGGCAGGCGAAACTGTTCGAGCGCCTGCCCGGTAAGCCGTTTACGATGGACAACTATTGGTCGATGCAGACCGCGAGTGTCTGCGCAGAGCAGAACGGGCTGCTCGAGCTCGGCATCCATCCGAGCGATATCGACACCATCGTGCCGACCTATCTTCGCTGAGCCTCGGTCCCTGACAGCGCGAGCCGATCGCGCAGATCACGAACCTGAAAGCCGCTGAGCTCGTCGTGATCGGCGAGGCCGCGGCTCAGGCCCATGATCTGGAAGCGCTCACCCATGCGGCTCGGCAGCAGCAGCTGCTTGGCGCCGGCGCTGAGGTCGGCGAGCTTCATCGGGTCGTCACCGGCGGCCTCGGCGATGACTGTGTCGATCCCGCAGCCGATCAGGAAGTTGGACTGGGTGGTATAACCGGCCAAGGCCAGCCCGGCATCGCCTGCGGCTTCGGCCAGCGCGGTGAAGTCGACATGGGCGGTGATATCCTGCAGACCGACATCGCGATAGGGATCATCGTGCGCCCGGTGCCGGCTGTGGCACATCAGGGTGCCCTGGCTGCGCTCGGCGCGGTAATACTCGGGCCGCGGGTAGCCGTAATCGATCACCAGGATCAGCCCGGTCTCCAGCGGCGATGCGATGGCCTGAGTCCAGGGGCCCAGACGCAGGTTGACCTCCGAGCTGTAGCCCGGCTGGGTCGCGAAACCCTGTCTCTGCAATCTGTCGACCGCTGACTTCAGCTCGGAAGAGACGGTTGCGCAGGTGTCGGCGAAACCGGTGTCGCTGCGCGTGACGCCGATCTCGTCGACCGCGCCAGCCTCGTTGATGCGAAAACGGTGCACCGGCATGGCGTCGAGCACCTCGTTTGCGAGGACGACCCCGCTGAACCGCTCCGGCAGCCGCGCAAGCCAGTTGCAACGTTCAACGAGCGCGGGGGCTCGGCGTGCAATGGTCTGGCGCTGGCGTTCGGCCAGGTCCGGGCTCGGCTCGAGGATCAGGTAGCGGTCCGGTAAAGGGCCTTCCGCCGCCAGTGTCGTCAGCAGCTCTGCAGCAAGCGCTCCGCTGCCTGCACCGAGCTCCAGCACATCGCCGCCGCCGAGCTCGCCGAGCACCTCGCGGCAGGGGGAGGCGAGGCAGCGCGCGAAGAGCGGCGAGATCTCCGGTGCGGTGACGAAGTCGCCTTCGGCACCGAGCTTCTCGGCGCCGGCGACGTAGTAGCCGAGCCCGGGCGCATAGAGTGCGAGGTCCATGAAGCGGTCGAACGACAGCCACCCGCCGGCCTCATCGATGGCGCGTCCGATCAGCTCCTCGAGCTCGGCGTGATGGCGCTCGGCGGGGTCGCGGTTGGCCGTTGTCTGGCGAGACGGAGTCATATGAGGCATTGGCGCTTCTGGGCCTGGCCCTGGAAAAACTGGCGAGGGGCTGTATGTTGACACATCTGTGCAGGCGTCAAGACGAGGTGAGCCTCGTCTTGAGGCTGTTGAACGCCAAGCTGATCGAGCCATGGTTGCTCGAGCCATTGTGGAGGATTCGTTGACCGAGCAAGCCCCAAACGCCCCGTCGGGGTCCGATCTGGCCTCGATCGCCGGCAAGGTGGCGTTGATCACGGGCGGTGCGCACCGTATCGGCGCCTGCATCGCGCGGCTCTTGCATGCGCAGGGCGTGAACCTGACGGTGCACTACCGGTCCTCGGAGGCTGATGCCGTTGCGCTGCAACAGGGCCTGGAGGCACAACGGCCGGACTCGGTGCAGCTGCTCCAGGCAGACCTCGCTGAACTGGAGCGGCTGCCGGCGATGATCGATGCGGTGCAGGCGCGATTCGGGCGACTGGACCTGCTGGTCAACAACGCCTCCAGCTTCTATCCGACACCGCTGGACCAGGCCAACGAGGCGCAGTGGGATGAGCTGATCGGCTCCAACCTGAAGGGGCCCTTCTTCCTGACCCGCGCCGCGGCGCCGTTGCTGCGCGCGAGCGGTGGCGCGGTGGTCAATCTCGTTGATATCCACGCCCAGCGGCCGCTGAAGGATCATCCGATTTATTCGATCGCCAAGGCCGGGAATGCGATGATGGTGCAAACGCTCGCCCGCGAGCTCGGCCCCGAGGTCCGCGTCAACGGTATCGCACCGGGCGCGATCCTATGGCCGGAGCAGGGGTTGTCCGATGCGCTCAAGGACGAGATCCTTGCGCGCACCGCATTAGGGCGTCCCGGCTCGCCGGACGATATCGCGCGCACACTGCTGTTTCTGTTCCGGGACGCGGACTACATCACCGGACAGATCATCGCGGTCGATGGCGGCCGCACATTGCAGCAGTGATCGCGCGGCCCTCCCCGCCCACCGATTCACTCAGGAACCGCATGACCGACGAAAAGAAGTCCATTCTTCATCAGGGTGCTGATCACAGCTCGCCCTATCCCGTCAGCCGGCTCGCACCGGCCTTTCAGGCGCCGGACCTGGCCGAAGAGGTCGAGCGCGCAGAGTCGATGCTCAGCGCGCGCACCAGCGCTAAGCTGCGCGTGATTGCCGACCAGATCAAATCGCTCCAAGAGGAGGCGCGCAAGGTGCTCGACGAGGCGCATGACGAGCATGCGCTGACTCATGCCGAGTGTGCCTTCAAACGGCTCCCCGGCAAGGTCTATCACCTCTATCAGCGCGCCGATGGTCGACAATACTTCTCGATGCTCTCGCCCGATGACTGGCGCGGCGAGCCGCCGCATCCCTATCTGGCCTCCTATCGGCTCGAGAACGACTACTCCTGGACCCCGCTCGAGTCACTCGACCAGGCCGATGACACCGGCGACCTGGTGCAGCAGCTGTTGCGGATCGATGGTCTGGGCGGTCGCTGAGTGCGCGATGAATCAGGCGCCTGCGCGAGTCAGGCGGCCGTTTTGATGGAGCCATTACGGCACCCTGACAGAATGCCTCCTGTAGCCGGATCGATCAGGGGTTGCGCGGATCAAGCGGCCGTTTTGATCGGGCCTCTAAGGCGATTGCCGGAAAAGCTCGTACCGAATTGCGCAGGATTTTCGTTTGCCTTCGAGGAGCGTCGCCGGGAGCATAGCCGGGCTATGTGACCGGCGGCGCGACGAAGAAGGCGAGCGAAAAGACCAGCAAGGCGGTATGAGCTTTGACAGAAATCGCCTAAGAATCCGCGCTGGGCTCTGGATACGACGCGTCTATCGGCGCTGATTGGTCCGCGGCGTTCGGTCACGCCGATCAGACGAAACAGCGATCATGGCAAGACCCGGTGCTAGAGCATGAGGCTGCTGGTCTGCCTGTGGACCGGGCCATGTGGTCGGCGCCGGCGCCGAGCGCTTCCATTCGGTCGCCCAGTCGGCTGTCCAGTCGGTCGTCCAGCCGGTCGTCCAGCCGGTCGCCTTTCTGGGAGGCGCCCTTCAGTCGTCGAGCCCCATGAGTGCGAGCAGTTCCTCACTGGTCATCACATGGCAATAGATCATGTTGATGATTGCCAGCTCCTGTTGGTGCAGCGCGTCGGTCCCGGCGGCGCAGCAGTCCTCGAGCAGGATCACCTGGAAGCTCTCATCGGCGAGGCTGCGCACCGTCGATGAGACGCACTGATCGGTGTAGATGCCGGTCACGATCAGCGTGCGGATGCCCATGTTGCTCAGCAGCAGCCGCAGGTTGGTGCCGGTCAGGGCGCTGTCGGTGGTCTTGGTGACCACGATCTCGCCAGGCTCCGGCGCGAGTTCCGGGATGATCTGCGATTCTTCGCTGTCCTTCGGCATCAGCAGGTTGTTCCAACCCGGCATCTTCTGACTCAGCGAGCGGTCGCGCCCGTCCTCGAGCTGACAGGCGATGCGGGCGTGGATCACGTCCACTCCCTCGGCGCGAAAGCGCTGCTGCAGCGCCTGCAGCCGCGGGATCACGGTGCCGCGCATCCGCGCATGGAACGGCGCCCAGCGCTCGCGCTCGGCGGGGTCCTCATGCAGCACCATGCCGTAGTTCTGCACGTCGATGCAGAGCAGGGCGGTCTCGTCGCGTTTGAGCACCGGGTCGGCCGGCTCCGGGGCACCTTGGTAGTAGAACGAGCGATGCGCGGTCTTCCAGCTCATCGAGATCGGCTCCGGTCAAGGGTGGGTCGGATCGCCACGCCGAGGTGGCAACGGCTGAGGTCGGAGCTTCACTTTGCCAGACCGGCCCCGCGGCGTCATCCAACGCTGTTGCGGATCTTCAATGCCTTATCGGGCTCAATCCATAGAATTTTCCTCAGTATTGGTTCTGATCCCTCGATGAGGGGAGCTCTTTCATGTCTCAGCCTGATGCCGACCCGCGTCGGCTTCCAAACCTGCCGGTCGCGTTCTTCGCCGTGGTGATGGGGCTCTCGGGCCTGACCATCGCCTGGGAGAAGGCGCAGCATGCGTTTGGGCTTGATCTGGGCATCAACCCCTGGATGGCCGGCGTCACCGCAGCCGTACTCGCCCTGTTGGTCGGGCTCTATACGGCCAAGCTGGTGCGCTACCCAAAGGCCGTGCTCGCCGAGCTGCGTCACCCGGTCAAGCTCAATTTCTTTGCGGCGATCTCGATCAGCCTGCTGTTGCTGTCCATCGCATTCCTGCCGGTCAACCCGGATCTGAGCCGGCCTCTCTGGATGACGGGTGCGGCACTGCACCTGATCTTCACGCTCTACGTGGTCAGTGTCTGGATCCACCATGAGCACTTCGAGGTGCACCATATGAATCCGGCCTGGTTCATCCCGGCCGTCGGTAACGTGCTGGTGCCGGTGGCGGGCGTCGCGCTCGGGTTCGAGGATATCTCCTGGTTCTTCTTCAGCATCGGGATGCTGTTCTGGGGGATCCTGCTCGCGATCATCTTCTATCGGGTGCTGTTCCATGACCCGATTCCGGAGCGCTTCATGCCGACGCTGTTCATCCTGATCGCGCCGCCGGCGGTCGGGTTCATCGCCTATGTGCGGCTCGTTGGCGAGCTCGACCCGCTCGCGATGATCCTCTACTTCAGCGCCCTGTTCCTGACCCTGCTGCTGTTCACTCAAGCCCGCTTCTTCGCCCGCCTGCGGTTCTACCTCTCCTGGTGGGCCTACTCGTTCCCGCTGGCGGCGATCAGCATCGCCAGCATGCTGATGTTCGAACAAAGCCAAACCGAGACCTATCGCTGGATCGGTGCCGGCCTGCTCGCGATCCTGAGCCTGGTCGTCGCGTTCCTGCTGGTTCGGACTGCGATCGCGATCTCGCGCCACGGCATCTGTGTCCCCGGACACTGACAACCAGGGTATCCCGCACCCGTTCTCGCTTCCGATTCTCGCTTCCGATTCTCGCTTCCGACGGGTGCCGGTCTGCCGACGTCTTCACCCCGCATCGCTATCCAGCAGGAGAAATCGATGAAACAGACCCTACTGCAAGAGAAATACCCGATCTACACCCTGGAGGTCTTGAAGGACGAGACCCGTTTCCCCAGTGCCGATGCGATCATCGCCTATCTCAAGGAGTGCATCGAGGCGCATGAGATCGCGCGCTACATCGGCGAGTTCGATCATATCGAGCATACCCAGGCGTTGGCCGCGGGCGAGATCGCGAGCGGTATCCAGGCTGCCAAGCACGTGCTCTTCTGCTTTGGGACCAAGCTCCCCGATGCACAGGTGATGGCAGTCAGGCCGCGCTCGATCGGCGTCGTCGATCAGGGCGACCGCTTCATCGTGACCTTCCTCGAGGCGCCGATGCCGCCCGCCAACGAGGCGATGGAGCGCTGGGTCAAGGCGATCGTCGAGCAGCCAGAGCCGGCAGCGGCCTGACGGCGCAGGAACGCTGGGCCCGCCAAGGCGGCGGGCCGCCAGCGTCTGGCCGGTGGGCGTGCCATGGGGGCGTCGCGCGACGCGCCCATGGGTGAGTGCCAAGCGGCTACAACCCCCCAGTCAATCCAAGCCGTTGTTTGATCGACGCAACCCTCGACTGCCGTCTCGACGGTCAAGGGCAGCGGCAGCGGCTTAGACGTCCTATCAAAATGCCCGGCTAGTCTACACAAACTGCTGATTGGTTAGGCCGTAGAGGGCATTCTGCTAGGGTTTCTAGAGCCAGTGATCCTAGCGATCTCGGCGGCCGCGGCGCAGCGGCTCACCGCAGCGCCGGCAATAGTAGCGCTGGCCCTTGACGATCCGATTGTGCCGGATACTGGTTAGGCAATGCTCGGCACAACTGCAGTGGTAGTCGAAGCGCTGCAGGCGGCGCTGACCGAGGTCGGTCACGTCATAGTTGTGACAGCGGCTTGGCTCCGCTCCGAGCGTCCGCATGATCCTCTGCCACTCAGGGCCGTGGGGGCGGATCATCGGTCCGAAGCGCTCATGCGCGACGACGTGCGCAACCTCATGCGGGACAGTTCGCTCGAGAAAGTCTGCCCCGCCCCGACGGAGGAGCTCGGGGTTGTAGCGGATCAGATAGTCGCCGCGCGAGCGGATACGGACCTGCCCGGCCGTCCGGCCGCGCAGATCGAAGCGGAGTTCGATCCGAAGACCTGTTCCTGCGCTTCCGCGCTGATCGAGTGTTTGCCTAAGCAAGGCATGAGTCCGTGCCCGTGCCGCCGCGATCAGCTGTTCGAGGCCCGCCGGCTGCGGTCTTGGGGGCTGCGCTGGGCATTGCGTCGATGCCGGGGTTGACTTTAGGTCTGCGCTTGGGTTTTGCGTTTCGCTCACGACGGCGTTATCATCCGGAGGCTGAGAGATAGAGAGGTGGAATTGGGCGATGTCCCGCCCAGTGCCCCTGGCGCGATGGCCCCGGTCTCGGGGCTTTTTTATCCGCGATCCGCTGCAGACCCCATGCGAGGCTGCTTTCGGCAGAGTCTCGTTTGGTGCTGCTCCGAACAAGGGGGGCCCTCGGCCCTCTTTTTTGTTTGTGGCTCCTGCGTTTGCGGGGTGGGCTTCGGCTCCGGCCTCGCTGCGGGCGATCGTCGCCAGGTCTACGACCTGTTTGGCGGAGGCAGGCAGGGGGCAGGCATTCCGATGGGATGATAACAGTGGTGCTGGCTCGGTGATGAGACAGGCGAACGATCGACTGACAGCCTTGGTGAGAACGGCGGTCGAGCCCATGGGATACGAGGTGCTCGGTGTCGAGCACGTCTCCGCCGGCAGTGCGCAGGCGGCGCTCCGTGTCTACATCGATCACGGCGATGGCATCACGATCGAGGACTGCGAGACGGTCAGCCGGCAGCTGAGCGGCGTCCTCGACGTGGAGGACCCGATCAGCGGTCAGTACGACCTCGAGGTGTCGTCACCGGGCCTGGATCGGCCGCTGTTTACGCTCGAGCAGATCCTGCGTCATCGTGGCAGTCGTGCACGGGTCCGGCTTGACCGCAAGCTGGAGGGGCGGCGCAACTTCGAGGGCGAGATCCTCGGCGCGAGCGCCGACGGGGCTTGGCTGGAGCTATCACTCGACGGGGCATCGGTGCAGCTGCCGGTGGATCAGATCGAGCGCGCTCACCTCGTGCCAGCGCTCAACTTTTCACAATCCGCTCGCTGACGCACCGGATGGCGGACGGGCCGGGTACGACCGACATCAGGGCCGACATCAGGGGAAGAGAGCCGATGAATAAAGAGATATTGATGGTCGTCGATGCCGTCTCGAACGAGAAGGATGTCCCCAAGGGCATCATCTTCGAGGCGATCGAGGCCGCGCTCGCCTCGGCGACGCGCAAGAAGCACGGTGGTGATATCGAGGTGCGCGTCGCGATCGATCGCACCACCGGCGACTACGAGACCTTCCGTCGCTGGGAGGTGGTCGAGGACCCGGAAGACGGGCCGCTCGAGGCGTCGGAGCGCCAGATCACCTACTCGGCAGCGCAGGCGCTCGATCCTGAGCTGCAGCTCGGTGATCATCTCGAGGAGCAGATCGAGTCGGTCCTGTTCGGCCGCATCGCGGCCCAGACCGCCAAGCAAGTCATCGTGCAGAAGGTGCGCGAGGCCGAGCGCGCGAAGATCGTCGAGCTGTTCAAGAGCCGCGAGGGCGAGCTGGTGACCGGCATCGTCAAGAAGGCGGATCGCGGGACCATTGTGCTCGACCTGGGCAATAACGCAGAGGCCCTGGTGCCGCGCGACCAGGTGATCCCGAAGGAGACCGCGCGTCCGGGCGATCGCCTGCGCGGGCTGCTCTACGAGGTCGCCTCCGAGCCCAAGGGTCCGCAGCTCTTCGTCAGCCGGACCTCGCCGCAACTGTTGATCGAGCTGTTCAAGCTCGAGGTGCCGGAGGTCGGCGAGGGCACGATCGAGATCCTGGGCGCCGCTCGCGATCCGGGCACCCGCGCGAAGATCGCGGTGCGGACCAATGATCCGCGCATTGATCCGGTTGGGGCCTGTGTCGGGATGCGCGGCTCAAGGGTGCAGGCGGTCTCGAACGAGCTCTTCGGTGAGCGGGTCGACATCATCCCTTGGGATGAGAACCCGGCCCAGTTCGTGATCAACGCGATGCTGCCGGCCGACGTGGTCTCCATCGTCATCGACGAGGATGCCCGCAGCATGGACGTCGCGGTCAAGGAGGAGAACCTGTCGCAAGCAATCGGCAAGGGTGGCCAGAACGTCCGGCTGGCCAGCCAGCTCACGGGCTGGGACCTGAACGTGATGAGTGAGGAGGCGGCTGCGGCCAAGAGCGAAGAGGAAGGTCGGCGCCTGATCGAACGGTTCATGACCGATCTCCGGGTGGACGAGAACGTCGCTGCGGTGCTCGCCGAAGAGGGCTTCACGACGGTCGAGGAGGTTGCCTATGTGGCCGAATCGGAGCTGCTCGCGATCGCGGATTTCGACGACGAGCTGGTCGGCCTGCTGAGGCAACGCGCGCTGGATGCGCTGGCTGCGCAAAGCGCCGAGAGCCCGGAGGACCCGAACGCGGTGCCCGGCGAGGATCTGCTCGCAATGCCGATGATGGACGAGGCCCTCGCTCATCGGCTGGCTCGGCGCGGCATCAAGACGATGGCCGACCTAGCCGACCAATCCGTGGACGAGCTCCTGGATATCGAGGGCATGGAGCCGCAACAGGCGGCGAGCCTGATCATGGCCGCCCGCGAGCCCCTATTTGCTGGCTCGGAGAACGACTAGTCATCGGAGGTGCGAATGAGTACTGAAGTCACGGTCAAGCAACTCGCGACGACGGTCGGGATCCCGGTGGAGCGGCTGATTGCCCAGCTCCAGGAAGCGGGCATCTCGGCCCACGCCGAAGATGCCACCATCACCGAGGGCGAAAAGATCCAGCTGCTGCAACATCTGCGGCGCAGTCATGGCAAGAAGGACGAGGCCGCCGACGCACCGGTCGAGGAGGCCAGTGCCCGGCGTCGGCCTGCTGCCGATACGCGGACGCAGCGGCCGTCTCGGCCGACCCCGTCGCGCGGTACGACATCGACCCGCGGCGGCGCGGCGCGCACTGGCAAGTCGGTCAATGTCGAGGTTCGGCGCAAGCGCAGCTTCGGCAAGCGCTCGGCGGAGGCCCCCGCGGCCAGCGCAAAGCCGGCGCCGCGGTCCGAGCCGCCGCCACAGGAGACACGCGTGCGGCGCGCGCCGGTCGATGATCAGCGCAGGCGCGCCGAGCTCGAGGCGCGTCGGGCCGAGGAAGAGGCGCGGCGGCTGGCCGAGCAGGAAGAGCTCGAGGCGCGTCAGCGCGAAGAGGCCCGACGCAAGGCCGAGGAAGAGGCACGCCGCAAGGCCGAGGCCGAGGCGGAGCAGCGCCGGCAGGAACGGGAGGCGGCCGAGAGCAAAGAGATGGCCGCCGAGGCCGAAGAGACGTTGCCGATTGCTGAGTCTGAGGCGCCCGAGGCCATCGAGGAGGAGACCGAGCAGCAGCGAGAGGATCGCAGGCGGGCTTCGAAGAAGCATGCCGAGAAGGAACGGGCTGAGAAAGAACGCGCCGAGAAGGAGCGCGCCGAGAAGGAGCGCAAGGCTGCACGGAAGGAGAAGGAGCCAGGCTGGTCGAAGAAGCGTGCTCCGGTCGAAGCACTCGATGAAGAAGGCGGCGAAGAGGCCGTGATCACCCGTCCATCGGTGCGCCGGCGCAAGAAGCCGAGCAAGCCCCAGCTGCAGGACAAGCACGGCTTCCAGCGTCCGACCGCGCCGGTGGTGCGCGAGGTCGAGGTCCCCGAGACGATCTCGGTCGGCGATCTCGCCGCACGGATGTCGGTCAAGGCCGGTCAGGTCATCAAGGAACTGTTCAAGCAGGGCATGATGGTGACGATCAACCAGACGCTGGATCGCGATACCGCGATGCTGGTCGTCGAGGAGATGGGCCACAAGGCGATCGAGGCCAAGGAGGAGGACGCCGAGGATGCGCTGATGGCCCTGCTCGAGGAGGAGGTCGGCCAGGCCGAGGCGCGGCCGCGGCCGCCGGTCGTGACCATCATGGGCCACGTCGATCACGGCAAGACCTCGCTGCTCGACTACATCCGCCGCGCCAAGGTCGCTGCCGGTGAGGCCGGCGGTATCACCCAGCATATCGGTGCCTATCACGTTGAGACGGACAAGGGCATCATCTCGTTCCTGGATACGCCCGGCCATGCCGCCTTCTCGGCGATGCGCGCCCGTGGTGCCAAGGCGACCGATATCGTGATCCTCGTGGTCGCGGCCGATGACGGCGTGATGCCGCAGACCATCGAGGCGATCCAGCACTCGAAGGCGGCCGGGGTCCCGGTCGTCGTCGCCGTGAACAAGATGGACAAGCCCGATGCGAATCCGGACCGGGTGATGCAAGAGCTGACCCAGCATGAGCTGGTGCCCGAGGAGTGGGGCGGCGACACCATGCTGGTCAAGGTCTCGGCCAAGAGCGGGGACGGCATCGACGACCTGCTCGACGCCGTGCTGCTGCAGGCCGAGGTGCTCGAGCTGACGGCGCCGGTCGACGGGCCTGCGCATGGGACCATCGTTGAGTCGAGCCTGGAGAAGGGCCGCGGCACGGTTGCGACCGTGCTGGTGCAATCGGGTACGCTCCGTGCCGGCGACATGATCGTCAGCGGTGCCGAATATGGTCGGGTCCGGGCGATGTTCAATGAGCTCGGTCGCCAGGTGAAGAGCGCAGGACCGTCGATCCCGGTGCAGGTGCTCGGTCTCTCCGGGTCGCCGAACGCGGGCGACGATGTGATCGCCGTGACCGACGAGAAGCGCGCCCGCGAGGTCGCCGAGCTACGCCGCGAGCGCGATCGCCAGACACGCATGGACGAGCAGCGCGGCGCGAACCTGGATCAGCTCTTCTCGCAGCTCAAGGAGGGCGACCTCAAGAGCGTCAACATCATCCTCAAGGCCGATGTGCAGGGCAGTGTCGAGGCCATCAAAGAGGCCCTGGTCAAGCTCAGCAACGACGAGGTCAAGGTCTCGGTGGTCGCCGCCGGTGTCGGCGGCATCACCGAGTCGGATGCGAACCTGGCCGTGACCTCGAACGCGATCATGCTCGGCTTCAACGTCCGGGCCGACGGCGCAGCGCGGCGGGTGATCGAGGAGCAGGGGCTGGACCTGCGTTACTACTCGGTCATCTACGAGCTGATCGACGACGTCAAGAAGGCGATCTCCGGTCTGCTGAGCCCGATCGTCTCGGAGGAGATCATCGGTCTGGCCGAGGTCCGCGATGTGTTCCGCTCGTCGAAGTTCGGCGCCATCGCCGGCTGCATGGTGGTCGAGGGCGTGATCCGGCGCAACAGCCCGATCCGCGTGCTGCGCAACAACGTCGTGATCTACGAGGGCGCGCTGGAGTCACTGCGCCGCTACAAGGAGGACGTCAGCGAGGTCAAGAACGGAACCGAGTGTGGCATCGGCGTCAAGAACTACAATGACGTCCAGCCAGGGGATCAGATCGAGGTCTTCGAGCGCAAGGAGCGGGCACGGGAGCTATGAGCCGTGCCTCACAACGCGGCTTTGATCGCGGCGAGCGGATCGGGGCGGCCCTGCTGCGAGAGCTGACCCAGCTGTTGCGGCGGGCCAAGGACCCGCGGCTGGGCGATATCACGCTGCACGAGGTCCGGGTCAGTCGGGATCTTGCCCACGCCAAGGTCTACTTCACCTGCTTCCCGGCGGACGAGGACGCTGGCGAGCAGGGGCGCCTGCTCAACGGCGGTTTGTCCGGTTTTCTGCGTCATGAGCTTGCGCGCACCGCCCGGCTGCGGACGGTGCCTCAGCTGCATTTTGTCCATGACGAATCGGTCCGCCGCGGCGAGCGTCTGTCCGCATTGATCGAGTCCGCGGTCGGCCAGGCGGGCGATTCGCACGACACCGAAACAGACACCAATGGCGGCGACGGCCACCGAGCAGACGAGGCAGCCGATGCCTCCAACGCCGGCCGCTGATCCCGCTCTCACTTTGGAACACCATGGGTAGACGACGCAGACGGGGCCGCGAGGTCAACGGCATCCTGCTATTGGACAAGCCGCTCGGGATCTCATCCAATCATGCGCTGCAGCGCGTCAAGCGGCTCTATGACGCGCAAAAGGCCGGTCATACTGGCAGCCTTGACCCGCTTGCAACCGGGCTGCTGCCGCTGTGCCTCGGCTATACGACCAAGTTCTCGGGCTTCCTGCTGGACGCGGACAAGCGTTATCGGGTCCGTGTGCGGCTGGGTGAGACCACTGAAACGGCCGATGCCGAGGGTGAGGTGATCGCGACCGAGCCAATCGGCGACGGGGTCACCGAGGCTGCGGTCAGCGAGGTCATCGCCGGCTTCGTCGGAGAGATCGAGCAGCTTCCACCGATGTATTCGGCGGTCAAGCACGACGGCAAGCGGCTCTATAAGCTTGCCCGTGAGGGCAAAGAGGTCGAGCGCACACCGCGTCAGATCAGCATCTACGGCATCGAGCTGCTCGAATTCAGGCTACCGGATATCGAGCTCTTGGTGCACTGCTCCAAGGGCACCTATGTCCGGACCCTTGCCGAGGACATCGGTAAGCGTCTCGGCTGCGGCGGGCATGTCGCAGCACTGCGCCGCACCGGCGTCGGACCCTATGTCGAAGGTGACACGGCCTTCGTGACCCTGGCCGAGGTCGAGGCGGCCGCCGAGTCGGGAGTCGAGGCGATGGACGCGCTGCTGCTCCCACTGGAGTCGACCCTTGGCCACTGTCCAGCGGTGCGGCTGTCGGCGAATGCCGCCTTCTATCTGAGCCAGGGTCAACCGGTGCTGGTCCCGCAGGCGCCGACCGAAGGGCTGGTGCGCCTCTATGACGTGGGCGATTGTTTCCTCGGGGTTGGGGAGATCCTGGAAGACGGCCGGGTGCAGCCCAAGCGATTGGTCTGAACCGTCACCCGCCGACCGGCTGATCTGGATCTGGCGCGCGGGCAGCTTTGGTTTCAAAGTGATGACCGAGGCCGTAGAATCGCGGCCGTCGCGGCTCGCTCCGAGGCGCCGGCGGTCGCGCAAGCCGCTACAGTTCAATGCCTCGACCCTGAAGTCATTGTTGGGGTTGGGGGCCATCAACAGACGCCGTCTCGAGGCGTCGTGATCGAGTTGGGAGAAGTCCAATGACAATGACCGCAGACGAGAAACGCCAGATTGTCGAAGAGCACGGGCGCGGCCCGAACGACACCGGGTCGCCCGAGGTGCAGGTCGCATTATTGACCGCCCGGATTAAGCAATTGACCGAGCATTTCACCGAGCACAAGCAGGACCATCACTCGCGCCGCGGCTTGGTGCGGATGGTCAATTCACGCCGCAAGCTGCTCGACTATCTCAAGGGCAAGGACCTCGATCGGTATCGGGCCTTGATCCAGAAGCTCGGTCTGCGCCGTTAGATGCACTCCGATCCCGATGGCGGTGCCGGTCGCCGAATGCCGGTGCTGGCCCGCCTCACCCATACGCCTCGGTGCGTGCCCGCTGCGACGGTATTCCCGGCGCGGGTCGCACTCCCCCCGTCGTGGGGACCACCCAGAGGACCGTCCTAGTGACCCCTATCCGCAAGACCTTCCAATATGGCGATCAGACGGTAACGCTCGAAACCGGTGAGATCGCCCGCCAGGCCGACGGCGCCGTCATGGTCAATGTCGATGATACCGTCGTGCTCGTTACCGTGGTCGTCGACAAACGGGCGACCGAGATGAAGGATTTCCTGCCGCTCACGATCGACTATCAGGAGAAGACCTATGCCGCCGGCCGCATCCCCGGCGGCTTTTTTCGTCGTGAGGGACGGCCGAGCGAATCCGAGATCCTGACCGCGCGGCTGATCGACCGACCCGTACGGCCGCTCTTCGCAAAGGGCTTCGGCCGCGAGGTGCAGGTGATTGCCACGGTCAAATCGCTGAACCCTGCCGTCAATCCTGAGATGCCGGCGATGATCGGGGCGTCGGCGGCGCTCTCGATCGCAGGGCTGCCATTCAACGGCCCGATCGGCGCGGCCCGGGTTGGCTATAAGAATGGAGAGTACCTCCTGAATCCCGCAGTCGTCGGACTCAGCCCGGACAGTGACCTCGATCTGATCGTCGCCGGCACCGAGAGTGCGGTGCTGATGGTCGAGTCCGAGGCGCGGGGTCTGCCGGAGGATGTGATGCTCGGTGCAGTGATGTTCGGCCACGAGCAGATGCAGGTCGTGATTCAGACCATCAAGGAGCTCGCCGCTGAGGTCAACAAGACACCGATCCCCTGGGAGCCGCCCGAGGCCGATCCGGAACTGACCGCTGCTGTTGCCGATGCCTGTGCTGATCGGCTCGGTGAGGCCTATCGGATCAAGGAGAAGATGGAGCGCTACGCCGCGCTGGATGCGATCCGCAGTGAGGTCTTCGAGAAGCTCGCGGGCGAGGATTCCCCCTGGCCGCAGCCGAAGGTCTACGGGGCGGTCGAGAAGCTCGAGAAGGAGATCGTGCGCGGCCGTATCCTGGCCGGCGAAGAGCGTATCGACGGCCGAGACACCCAGACCGTGCGCCCGATCTCGGTGCGCACCGGTGTCCTGCCCCGGACTCACGGCTCCGCCCTGTTCACCCGTGGCGAGACCCAGGCGATCGTCGTCACGACGCTTGGCACCGAGCGCGACTCGCAGATCATCGACGCCCTCGAGGGCGAGCGCCGCGAGCCGTTCATGCTGCACTACAACTTCCCGCCGTTCTGCGTCGGCGAGACCGGCCGCGTCGGCAGCCCGAAACGGCGCGAGATCGGCCATGGCCGTCTGGCCAAACGCGGCGTGCTCGCCTCGATGCCGAGCCTCTCCGAGTTCCCGTACTCGATCCGGGTCGTCTCCGAGATCACCGAGTCCAACGGCTCGAGCTCGATGGCGAGTGTCTGCGGCACCAGCCTGTCGTTGATGGATGCCGGTGTGCCGATCAAGGCGCCGGTGGCCGGTGTTGCGATGGGGCTGATCAAGGAGGGAGATCAGTTCGCGGTCCTGACCGACATCATGGGCGACGAGGACCATCTTGGCGATATGGACTTCAAGGTCGCCGGACCGGCCGACGGCGTCAACGCCTTGCAGATGGACATCAAGATCGAGGGCATCACCAAGGAGATCATGGAGACCGCCCTGGCGCAGGCAAAGGACGGCCGGCTGCATATCCTTGGCGAGATGAACAAGGTCATCGATACCCACCGCGCCGAGATGTCCGAGCATGCCCCGAGGATCATTGAGTTCAAGATCCATCCGGAGAAGATCCGCGACGTGATCGGCAAGGGCGGGGCGACCATCCGTGCGCTGACCGAGGAGACCGGCGCGACCATCGACATCAGCGACGACGGCCTGGTCAAGATCTTCTCGGTGCAGAAGAGCGCCGGCGAAGAGGCCAAGAAGCGCATCCGGCTGATCACCGCCGATGTCGAGGTCGGCAAGGTCTACGAGGGCAAGGTCGCGCGCCTGATGGACTTCGGCGCCTTCGTGACCATCCTGCCCGGCCGCGATGGCCTGGTCCATATCAGCCAGATCAGCGACGAGCGCGTCGAGCGGGTCAGCGACAAGCTCAGCGAGGGCGATGTCGTCCGCGTCAAGGTGCTCGAGGTGGACAAGCAGGGCCGGATCAGGCTCAGCATGAAGGCGGTCGGCAGCGAAGACCTGCCAGAGACCTGAAACAGCGCGGATTCTTGGTCGGGCCGCCTGAGGGGGCTCGGCCGAGGGGGCCCCCGGCCGAGCCCCAGCCGAGGGAGCAGGCCAAGTCAGTGCGCGCCCTCAGCAGCCCGGGGTTTGCAATCGGCGAGGCTTGAGCCGCCCCGCGGCTTGGTGGCATTGCCCTTTTCGGCCACATCAACCTTGAATAGGGGGTTGCGGCGCAGCAAGGACCGATCGCCCATGAACGGCGGTCGTCTCCTCTGGCAATGACTGCGCCCGTCCGTCGTTACTCCTCGCAGGACAGCTCAAAGGCGATCATGCCCTCTTCGAGGTGATCCGAGAGCATCGGGTGCGCGAGCACATAGGCGGCCGCGCGGATACTGAAATCGCCCCAGGCCTCGTCGACCGCCTCTTCCCATTCGTCGGCA
This sequence comes from Halochromatium glycolicum, assembly GCF_016584085.1. Lineage (GTDB taxonomy): Bacteria > Pseudomonadota > Gammaproteobacteria > Chromatiales > Chromatiaceae > Lamprobacter > Lamprobacter glycolicus. The sequence goes on from NZ_NRSJ01000007.1 coordinate 120,989, forward strand.
CTGAAGTCGCCGCGTCCGACCCACATCAGCGCGATCAGCTCCGAGCGTTGTCGCTCGGACATCTCGTTGACGATACCCTGGAATTCGGTGACATTGTAGTCGTCGCCGTGGTCGGCCAACACCTGCATCGCCCAGTCATCGGTCGGGCTGGAGGGGACTTCCGGGAAGACCACCTCTTCCTTGGCCTGGAACTCGCGCGCCAGGTCGATCAACGAGCATAGGGTATCCAGCGGGATGTGCAACCGCACCTCGGCCTCCTAGTGCCCCGTGATTCGGGGACTGATTTATCGTCGTCCTCGCAGTGTACTACGCTCCGTTCCGCCGGGTTCCTGACCCGGAACAAGCAGGGCGGAAACGGGTCGACGCGTGGCGATCAGCGTGGTCCAATCATGGTGAAGGTCAGTCTGGTCGTGTGGCTTGGTCGTGTGGCTTGACAGGCTCCGTGCGTAAACTTCTGAGACTCGGCCTTGGATATCGGCCGTTACGCTTCACCGGTCAGGCAAACGCTTGGAGCTTACCCGTGATGCTCGACCGCTACGGTTGTCTCTGGGATGACGCCTGAGATTGGGCAGTGTCATGAATCGCGCGCCGTCGCGGCGCCTGTCCACAGCGGACGCCGTGGCTGCAAGCTGCGGCGGCTTGCGCGGCTGCTGATCGTCCTGCTGCCGATGGCGGCGCAAGCCGATGCGCCCGATGCCGAGCTGGCACGGCGCCTGGTCGAGTCCGGCCGCATCCTGCCGCTCGAGCAATTGCTCGAGCGTGTTCGAGCCATCCGTGCCGGGGTGCTGCTCGAGGCCGAGCTCGAGTACGAATCCGATCACCAGACCTATGTCTACGAGATCGAGCTGCTCGATGACGCCGGCCAGGTCTGGGAGCTCGAGCTCGATGCCGAGACCGGCGAGCTGATCGAGCTGGCCCCGGAGCATTCGCAAGGGTCGCCCTGATGCGTCTGTTGCTGATCGAGGACGATCGCGCGTTGGGCAGCGGCCTGCGTCGCGACCTCACCGCAGCCGGCTTTGCGGTCGATTGGGCGATGGATGGGCTGGAGGGCGGCTTCCTCGGGCAGGATCAGGCCTATGACGCGATCGTGCTCGATCTCGGGCTGCCGAAACGGCCGGGCCTGGAAGTTCTGCGCGAGTGGCGCAGTAACGGGCTGCGCACCCCAGTGCTGATCCTGACCGCGCGCGATGCCTGGCACGAGCGCGTCGACGGCCTCAAGGCCGGTGCTGATGACTACCTTGGGAAGCCCTTCCATCTGCAGGAGTTGCTGGCCCGACTGCAGGCACTGCTGAGGCGGGCCGCCGGGCAAGCCGAGGCGCGTCTGCAGGTGGCCGGCCTGCAGCTCGATGAGGGGCGTCAGCAGGTGGTGCTGCCGGATGGCAGCCGCCTGGAGCTGACCGGCACCGAGTTCAGACTGCTGCGCTACTTCATGCGCCATCCCGATCAGGTCCTCTCGAAGGAGCGCCTGCATGCGCACGTCTACGACCAGCACGCCGAGCACGGTAGCAATCTGATCGAGGTCTATGTACGGCGCCTGCGCGAGAAGATCGGCCGCGAGCGGCTGCGAACGCAGCGTGGTCAGGGCTATGTATTTCCCTCGCAGCCCTAGCCTGCTCGAGAGCGCCAAATGCTTGCGGATCAGCCGAATGTCGTGTGCAGCGCAGCATCAGGGCGCGTCGGTCTGAGGCGCAGCCGCGCTGGCGTCCTGAACCCGGATCGGACGGCGACGGCCGCCGCTGGGGGCGTCGGGCAGCCGTTCATGGCCTCGGTTCAGCGCCCTGTGCCGGATGCCGGCAGCGGTCTCGCGAGGGCGATTGCGACCGCGCTCGAGCGCCGCGAGCGCCGGCGATGAGATCGCTCGAAGCGCGGCTGCATCTGGGCCTGGGCATCAGCCTGACGTTGGTGATCGCTGCTGCATGGTGGCTCGGCCATGCCGCGCTGCACCGCAGCACCGAGGCCTATGTGCTGTCACGACTGCAGCACGATGCCGAGGCCTTGCTCGGCACCCTGTCGCAGGGCGATCCGGCGGCCCCTTCGTCCTCCGGGGCTCGCCCTTCGCCAGATGCGCTCGGGCCCATCTATCGGCAACCGTTCTCCGGCCATTATTACGAGGTCATTGGCGCCGAGGGCTCGCGCCGCCTGTCACGCTCGCTCTGGGACCAGCGCCTGGCCGCCGAGCCGCTGCCGGCGGGCCGCGTGATCGACTGGGAGACCCGCGGTCCGCTCGGCCAGCGCCTTCTGGTGCGCAGCGCCGGCTATCGGATCGGCGAGGCGACGGTGACGATCGCCGTCGCCGAGGATCTGAATCCGCTGTTGGCCGAGCTGCAGGCCTTCGAGCATCTGTTTGCGGTGCTCGCCATCGGCGGGCTCGTGCTCATGCTCTTGGTGCAACGGCTGATCGTGCGGCGGGCGCTGCGCCGACTGCAGCCCATCTACCGCGACATCGAGGCGCTGGAGCGCGGCACCGCCGAGGCCATCACCGAAGCCGTGCCACTCGAGATCCTGCCGCTGGTGCGCAAGTTCAATGCGCTGCTCGCCGTCTACGGCCAGCGCCTGGAGCGCTCGCGCAACGCCGCCGGCAACCTGGCGCACGCGCTCAAGACGCCGCTCAACCTACTGCTGCAGCAGCTCGAGCGCCTCGATGAACCGCCCGACCCGGCGCAGCACCAGCGCTGTATCGAACCGCAGCGCCAGCGTTGCATCGAACAGGTGCAGCGCGTGCAGGCGCTGGTCGAGCGCGAGCTGAAGCGCTCGCGCATCGCCGGCGGTGTCACCCCAGGCTCGACCTTCGATGCCAGCGCCGATCTGCCGGTGCTGATCGAGCTGTTCGAGCGCATGCACGCGGACAAGGGCTTGACCGTCCGTTGCGACAACGCCCTGACGAGACCATTGATGGTCGATCGCGAGGACATGCTCGAGCTGATCGGCAACCTGCTCGACAACGCCTGCAAATGGGCCGACAGCCAGGTGCGCTGCCGGCTCGAGCCCATTGCTCAGACCAGTGCCCAGACCAGTGCCGAGGGCGTCCGCCTCTTGGTCGACGACGATGGACCGGGCTGCAGCGAGGCCGAGCTCGCCGCGATCGGTGCGCGCGGGGTGCGGGTCGACGAGCGCGTCGACGGCCACGGCCTCGGCCTCTCGATCGTGCGCGAGATCCTCGATCTCTACCACGGACGGCTCATGCTCGGGCGCTCGCCCAGCCTCGGCGGCTTTCGTGCCAGCGTTGAGCTGCCGCTCGCGCCGCCTGCCGATTCGGCTGCTATTCCGGCCCATGCGGCATCGGCAATCGCGTCGGCCTCCGCAGCGAAGGCTCGCTCCAGCGCCTCATAGGGCACTGGCGGTTCGCCCGGCCGGTCTGGCTCAAGGCGACGCCAGCTTGAGGCCGATGATGCCGACGAGGATCAGGCTGACGAAGAAGAACCGCGCCAACGTCGCCGGCTCGCTGAAGACCAGAAGGCCGATCACGAATGCGCCGACAGCGCCGATGCCCGTCCAGACCGCATAGGCCGTGCCCATCGGGATGGTGCGCTGGGCGATCAGCAGCATGGTCCCGCTGCCGATCATCGATGCCAGGCTGAACCCCAGCCAGCCCCACCGCAGATCCTGGTCGGAGAAACCGAGCTTCAGCCCGAGCGGCCAGCCCCATTCGAAGATCCCAGCGATGATCAGCGCAGTCCAGGCCATCTCGGTCGAGTCCTCTCAGCCAGGGGGTGTTCCCGATCAGGTTTGCTTTCAGCTTGGTTTCAGGTCCGCCCGGTAGGCTCTCGCCATTCCTGTTCATTGCGAGTGCCGTGCCGTCGACGCGCAGCGTTCCTGCGGCCGCCACGCACTCGCCGAGACCGAGCGAGATGCTGCATGTCCGAGCAACCTGAGACAACCCACCAGGCAGACGCCATTCATGTCTGGGATGCCGTCGTCCGTGTCTTCCACTGGAGCCTCGCAGTCGGCTTCTTCGTCGCCTATCTCAGCGAGGAAGTGATGTGGCTGCACGTCTGGACCGGCTATCTAGTCGGCGTGGTGATCCTGATGCGCATCGTCTGGGGCTTCATCGGGCCCCAGCACGCGCGGTTCAGCGACTTCGCGTTCCCTCCCAAGGCCGTCCTAGCCTATCTCGTCGACCTCCTCCGCTTCAAAGCGATTCGTCATCTCGGCCATAGCCCGGCCGGTTCGGTGATGGTCTGGGCGTTACTCGCCGGCGTCCTCGCGATCGTCGGCTCCGGACTCGTCCTCTACGCACTGGAGGAGGATGCCGGTCCGCTCGCCGGTTTCGTCAGCACCGAACCGGCCGGGGAATCGCTGCCTGGGGAATCGCTGGTGGACCCGCTTGGGGAACCCCTTAGGAAGACGGCCGCGCAGGACGCTCCGCGCTTTGCCCTGATCGCGCCGGCGCAGGCCGACGAGCACGGCGACGAGCGGGAGGATCACGACGCGTACCGTTGGGCGGACTCTGGCGAGCGCGAGGAGCACGAGGAGCATGAGGGCAGCGAGGAATTCTGGGAGGAGCTGCACGAGGTGCTGGCCAATCTGGTCTTGGCACTGGTGGTGCTGCACATCGGCGGTGTCGTCTTCGCGAGCCTCGTGACGCGCGAGAACCTGCCGCGCAGCATGGTGACCGGCCGTAAGCGACCGCTGGACCAATGATGCAGCGATTCTATAGAGGTTATGCGGAGCGAGAGGTCCCGCTCATTGCGCGTTCGATTGCGGCCGTTACAGATAGACGCGCGCTTGGCCGAATCGGCCGCATCTCCATCTGTTCGGCTGGGTGCAGACGCCCGCTCCGCCGTGCCGCAGCGCTTCCAGCAGACCGGCTTCTGATGCCGGTGCTCGCCGCGCTCTGCATTCTGGCGCAGGCGCCCGCCGCCACTGCAACCGGGACCGCGCCGGCTGCTCAAGGTGCGAGCTCAGCGCCCGTGACTGGACCCCTGACCCTGGCCGAGGCGGTCGCCGGGGCCATGGAGCAGGCCGGTCAGCTGATCCGGACCGATGCACTGCGCGGCGAGGCTGATGCGGTGCGCCGTCAGGCCGGCGCCTGGACCGCCGATGATCCGGCATTGCGGCTCAAAGGGCTGTCCGATCGCTTCAACAGCGACGACGGCGCCTATGAGCTCGAGGCCTTCGTCGATCTGCCGCTTTGGCTCCCAGGCCAGCGCCGTGCCCGGCTGGAGCTGGCGCGCTCGCTCGGCATGGGCGCCGATGCGCTGACGCGGCTGTTGCGCTGGGAGGTCACCGGCGCGGTGCGCGATGCGCTATGGCGAGCCAAGCTTGCCGAGGTCCAGCAGCAACAGGCGCGTGCCGCCTACCAGGCCGCTACAGCGCTGGAGGCGGTGGTCGCGAAGCGCTTTGACGCCGGCGAGCTGGCTCGGCTCGATTTGCTGACGGCCGAGCAGGAAACCCTGGCCCGTCAAGCCGAGCTGACCGCGGCAGAAGCCGCCTGGGAGCAGGCGAAGGCAGACTATGTGCAGCTGACCGGCCGGCTGAGTTTGCCGGAGCCGGCGAACTGGCCGAGCCGGGCGCCGAGCCCTTTACCTAGCCCTTCGTCGAGCCCTTCGTCGAGCCCTGCATCGAGCGCACCATCGAGTTCAGCGCCCGGCACAGCACCTGTATCCGGCGTCGCATTCGGCTCAGCACCTCGATCGGCGTCCAACCGAGCGCTCGGCCCAGCGCTGGGCCCAGCGCTGGGCCGAGCGTCAGGCAGGAACGACGCATCCCAGTTGATGCTGCCTGACGACCATCCACTGCTGGCCGAGGCCGATGCGGCGCTTGCGCGCGCGCGCTCGGAGCGCGACCGCGTCGCGAGCGATCGCCGCGGCAATCCGGTGCTGAGCCTCGGCGGCCGGCGCTCGCGCGACGACCGGGCGTTTGGAGCCGATACGGCCCTCCAGCTCGAGGTCTCGATCCCGTTCGGCTTGCGGAGTCAGTCGGCGCTCGAGCTCGCCGCCAGCGAGCGGCAGGTGACCGAGCGTCTTGCCGAGCTGCACCGGCTGCGGCGCGAGGCCGAGCGCGAGCTCGCCGGGGCGGTGCTCGGCCGCGCCGGTGCGGCCAAGGCGCTGCAGGTCGCCGAGCGCCGCGCCCGCTTGGCCGCTGACGCACTCAAGGTCGCCGAGCGCGCGTTCGAGCTCGGCGAGACCGATCTCGCCGACCGTCTGCGCGCCGAACGCCGTGCCCGCGAGGCCCATCTCGATCTGGCGCTGCGCCGAGCCGAACAGGGCCAGGCGCTGGCGCGTCTCAATCAAGCCTTGGGGATCATCCCGCAATGATTTGGTCAGTCTGTAACCGCCGATGGCGACGGTCGGTTGCCACCTTGGCAAAGCTCGTCCTAGCCGCCGCCTTGCTCGCGCTGAGCGCGACCAGTGCGGCCGCGGCCGACCGCATCCCGCTGACAGCGGCCGAGCAGCGCAGCTTCGGCATCGCGCTGGCATCGCCGCAGCCCGCTGAGGTCACACTGAGCCGCCGCTATCCGGCGCGCGTCGCGGTGCCGAATCCGCAGCTGCGGGTGGTGGCCGCGCGCAAGGCCGGCGTGGTCGAGACCCTGCTCGTCGCCGAGGGCGAGACTGTGACCGCCGGCCAGGTGCTCGCGCGCCTGCAGAGCCCGGACCTGGTCGCCGCCCAGAGCGATTATCTCGAATCCCTGACCCGGCTGGCGCTGGCCGAGAGCCAGGTGACGCGCGACCGGATGCTGCAGCGCGAAGGGGTGATCGCCGAGCGCCGGCTGCTCGAGAGCCAGGCGCGCCGCGACGAGCACGCGACCCTGGTCGAGCAGCGCCAGCAGGTGCTGGAGCTGGCCGGGATGTCCACGACCGATATCGACGCCCTCGCCCGCAGCCGCACGCTGACTACGAGCCTGCCGGTGCGCGCTCCGATCGGCGGCGTGGTGCTGGAGCAGATGGTGAGCACCGGCGAGTCACTGACGGCGGCGACTCCGCTGTACCGGATCGCCGACCTGAAGCCGTTGTGGATCGAGGTCCATGTCCCGGTCGACCGGATCGAGGGCCTGGCGCCGGGCGCCCGCGCGCTGTTGCCGGAGGTCGGCATCGAGGGCCGCATCATCACCATCGGTCGCCTGGTGCACCGCGAGGATCAGGGCGTGCTGGTCCGCGCCGAGGTGAGCGCGGGCGCCGAGCAGCTGCGGCCCGGGCAGTTCATCGAGGTCCAGCTGGCGGCGGCCGCCGAGGCGGGCGGCCGCTGGCGGGTGCCGGCGGAGGCGATGGTGCGTCATGCCGGGGCGGCCTATATGTTCGTCGCCCGTCAGGGCGGCTTCGAGCCGGTCTCGGTGCGGCTGATCGCCGACGAGGAGGGCGAGAGCGTGGTCGCCGGGCCGCTCACGGCAGCGGACCGGATCGCGGCCAAGGGCGTGGTCGAGCTCAAGGCCGCCTGGCTCGGGGCTGGGGCGGATATTGGGGCGGATATTGGGGCCGATGTTGGTGCCGAGCCTGCAGCCGATTGCGAGCCCAAGCCCGAGTCCGGCTCCAATGCCGCGTCCAATGTGGCGCCCAATCCCGAGCTCGGCCGCGAGCCAGACGGCGAGCCGAATGCCGGGGCTGATCTCAAACGCGAGACCATGCCCAACCGCCAGCAGGGAGCGGGCCGCTGATGTTCGGCCGGCTGATCGGTTTCGCGCTCACCCAGCGGTTGCTGATGCTGCTGCTGGTGCTGGGCCTAGTCGGCGCGGGCTGGCGTGCGTTCCAGCAGACCCCGATCGACGCCTTCCCCGACGTCTCGGTGCCGCAGGTCAAGGTGGTGATGAAGGCGCCGGGGATGACGCCGGAGGAGATCGAGACGCGGATCACCAGCCTGATCGAGATCGAGATGCTCGGCATCCCGAATCAGACCATGCTGCGCTCGATCGCCAAGTACGGGCTCACCGACATCACCGTCGACTTCGAGGAAGGCACCGATATCTACTGGGCGCGGCAGCAGGTCGCCGAGCGGCTGGCGGCGATCCGCGGCGACCTGCCGGACGGCATCGAGGGCGGCATCGCGCCGCTGACCACGCCGCTCGGCGAGATGTTCATGTTCAGCATCGAGGGCGATGCGCTGACCCTGGCCGAGAAGCGCGATCTGCTCGACTGGACCATCCGCCCGGCCCTGCGCTCGGTGACCGGGGTCGCCGATGTCAATTCGCTCGGCGGCTTCGTCACCACCTTCGAGGTCGAGCCCGACAACGCGCGCATGGGCGCCTATGGGATCAGCCTGGGTCAGCTGCGGGATGCGATCCAGGCCAACAACCGCAACGACGGCGCCGGCCGGCTGAACGAGGGCGAGGAGGTCCTGCTGGTGCGCAGCGAGGGCGCGATCCGCACGCTGGATGATCTGGCGGCGATCGTCGTCGGCGGCGATGCCGGCCAGCCGGTGCGCGTCGGCGATGTCGCCGAGGTGCGGCGCGCGGCGCTCACCCGCTATGGCGCGGTGACCCGCGACGGCGCAGGCGAGACCGTCGAGGGGCTGGTGCTCGGTCTGCGCGGCGCCAATGCGCGCGAGCTGGTCGCGGGCGTTCAGGCCAAGCTCGACGAGATCGCGGTGAGCCTGCCCGAAGGCATCCAGATCGACGTCTTCTATGACCGCGGTGTGCTGGTGGATCGGGCGGTCTCGACGGTCAGCATGGCGCTGGTCGAGGCGGTGGTGCTGGTCGTGATCCTGCTGGTGCTGTTCCTCGGCGACCTGCGCGCGGCGCTGACGGTGGCGCTGATCCTGCCGCTGGCGGCGCTGGCGACCTTCGTGCTGATGCGCTGGTTCGACCTGTCGGCGAACCTGATGTCGCTCGGCGGCCTGGCGATCGCGATCGGCATGCTGGTCGACTCGGCCGTGGTCGTGGTCGAAAACGTGGTCACCCAGCTCGCGCGCCAGGGCGCTCAAGGGAGCGGCGGTGCGAGTGCGGCTGCTGACGGAAGTGCTGAACGGGGCGCTGAACAGGGCAGCGGGGTCAGCGCGGGCGCGCGGGCGGGCGCTGGCTCGGGCGCTGGCTCGGGCACCGAGGGCAGTGCTGGCTCGGGTACCGATGTCAGCGCCGGTGCAGGCGCTGCGGTGGCCGCTAAGGTCGGCGCGCGCCGGCTGCCGCGGCTACATCTGATCTATCGCGCGACGCGCGAGGTGGCGGTGCCAGTCGCCTCCGGCACCCTGATCATTGTGATCGTGTTCCTGCCGCTGCTGACCCTGCAGGGACTCGAGGGCAAGCTGTTCGTGCCGGTGGCGCTGACCATCGTGTTCGCGCTGGCGAGCGCACTGCTGCTGTCGCTGACGGTGATCCCGGTGCTGAGCTCCTATCTGCTCGGCCAGGGCGGCGCCGGCGAGCCCTGGGTCGTGCGCCAGACCCTCAAGGTCTATGCCCCCTCGCTGCGCTGGGCGCTCAAGCGTGAATGGCTGATCGTCGGGCTCGCCGTCACGCTGCTGGTCGGTGCCGGGGCGCTCTATCTGCGGGTCGGCAAGACCTTCATGCCGACCATGGATGAGGGCGACCTGATCGTGCAGCTGGAGAAGCTGCCGTCGATCAATCTGGAACAATCGCTCGACATCGACCTGCGGGTGCAACGGGCGATCATGGAGGCGGTGCCGGAGGTGCGCGGCGTCGTTGCCCGCACCGGCTCGGACGAGCTGGGGCTGGACCCGATGGGGCTGAACCAGACCGACAGCTTCCTGATCCTGGCGCCGCGCGAGGATTGGCGTTTCGCCACCAAGGATGCGCTGATCGACGCGATCCGCACCGTGGTCGAGGGCTTTCCGGGCCTCGACTATGCGTTCACCCAGCCGATCGAGATGCGCGTCTCGGAGATGCTCACCGGGGTGCGCGGTGATCTGGCAGTCAAGGTCTTCGGTGGCAACCAAGATGAGCTGAACCGAATCACCGACGAGATCGTCGGCGTGCTGGAAGGACTCGACGGCGCCGAGGATGTCTTCACGCCCAAGAACGAGGGCGCGCAGTACCTGAACCTGGTCGTCGACCGGCTCGAGGCCGGGCGTCTCGGGGTCGATGCCGATGCGCTCGCGGCGATGCTGCGCGCCCAGATCGAGGGGCTCGAGGTCGGCACGATCTATCGCGAGGGCAAGCGGCGGCCGCTCGTGATCCGTGGCTCCGAGGCCCTGCGCACCTCGCCGGCGCGTTTCCGCGGGCTGCAGCTGGCCTTGCCGAACGGCCGCTCGGTGCCGGTCGAGAACCTGGTGCGGATCGAGCGCGTCGAGGGGCCGGTGGTGCTCTCGCGCGAGCTCGGCAACCGGATGGCGACCGCGATCGCGAACGTCGGCAGCGGCCGCGATCTGGTCGGCTTCGTCGAGGAGGCGCGCGCCGCGGTCGCCGAGCAGGTCGCGTTGCCGATCGGCTACTGGATCGAGTGGGGCGGCGAGTTCGAGAACCAGCAGCGCGCCGCGGCGCGGCTGGCGCTGGTGGTGCCGGTGGCGCTGGTGCTGATCTTCCTGGTGCTGTTCTCGACCTTCGGCTCGGTTCGCCAATCGCTGCTGGTGCTCTCGAACATCCCGTTCGCGCTGATCGGCGGCGTGGTCGCGCTGGCGGTGACCGGCGAGTACCTGTCGGTGCCGGCCTCGGTCGGCTTCATCGCCCTGCTCGGCATCGCGGTGCTGAACGGCGTGGTGCTGGTGACCTGGTTCAACCAGCTGCGCGCGATGGGCCGGCCGCTGGACGAGGTCGTGATCGAGGGCGCCAAGCGCCGGCTGCGCCCGGTGCTGATGACCGCGACCACGGCCGCGTTCGGGCTGGTACCGCTGCTGTTCGCGACCGGCCCCGGCTCCGAGATCCAGCGCCCGCTGGCGATCGTCGTGATCGGCGGGCTGGTCTCCTCGACGCTGCTGACCTTGGTCTTGCTGCCGATCCTGTATCGGCGCTTCGGCTGATGGCGACCGCCCGTTTCACTGATGACGCGCCGAGTCCGGGCCATTTCCGCCCGGCGATCGAGCGACGGGAAAGAACCGGTGCGCTGAACAGTGCTGTAAGAGCGGGGCAGTGCGCCGTTGCCCGTCCGAATCGACGGGACGCCGCAGCCCGGCCAAGTGCATGAACCGACGCGAGAGCAACTATGACGGAATGCCTGCTGCACCTGATCTGCTCGCCCAAGCTCGAGGACAGCCTCTCCGAATGGCTGCTGGAGCGGCCCGACGTGCCCGGCTTCACCAGCCTGCCGATCGCCGGGCACGGCTCCTCGGAGCACTCGATGACGCTCGCCGAGCAGGTCGCGGGGCGCAGCCGGCGGGTGATGTTCCTGCTCGAGCTGAGCGAGGAGCGCGCGCAGGCGCTGATCGCCGATCTGGCCGCGGCCTTCGGCGGTAGCGGCCTGCATTACTGGCTGGTCCCGCTCAGCGCGGCCGGTCATATCGATTGACCATGATTGAGAGGCTCGACAAGGCCTCAGGAGTGATGAGATGAAACAGGAACGAGTCCCGACAGCCCTGGCCGCGTTACTGGCCGGCATGCTTGGTCTGAGCGCTGCGGCCTGCGCCGCGGCGCCGGTCGCGAGCAGCGATGCTGAGCCGCGGATCGACGACGGGCTGCGGATCGAGGAGGTCGCCTCGAGCCGCTTCGAGATCGAGCGCGTCCGCATAAGACGCAGCGAGGGTGCGCTGAGCGTCAGCGGCGACGTCTCGCGGGTGATCCGCAGCCGCGGCTTCATCCCCGGACGGGTCGAGGTTCGGCTGCTCGGACCCGACGGCACCGTGCTGGCCGAGGACAACGCAACGCCGATGCGGCGCAACCGGCAGGCGCGCTCGGCCCACTTCTTCGTGCGACTGCCGGTGCAGGCTCCGGCCGGAAGCACCGTGGAGATCGTTCATCGGCGTGGTTAGCCGCCGCTCCTTGTCGTCCGGGCGAGGGTCGATGCCGGCCTGCGGACACATGTCGGCCTCGGACTCAAGCAGCTACGCGCCAATCCCGATCAGCCTCTGCACATCCGCATGCACCGCTCGCAGATCGCGTTCGAGACCCCGCGCTAACTCGCGCACCCCGATCGGGCCGGCGCCACAGAGGGCTTTGAGGGTTGCTGTTGCCGCCCGAGCCACAAACGAGACAATAGTGAAAGCCGCGCTCCGCTGAAGTCCGACGTCACGGCCTCTCCCAGTCTTCCACGCGCAGTCCGACCACGCGCGCGAACGCGTCGACGTTGTTGGTGGTGACGACCAGATCATGCACGCGGGCAATGGCGGCAATCATGAGATCGTTGCTGCCGATGGGGGTGCCGCGGCGGGCGAGATCGGCGCGCAGCATGCCGTATTCGGCGGCACAGGCATCGTCGAAGGGCAGGCTCGGCATCGGCGCGAAGAAACGCTCCAGACGCCTGATGTTGTCTGCGACGCGACGGCTCTTGCGGGCGCCATAGAGCAGCTCGGCCTTGACCACGGCGCAGAGGGTCAACTGCCGGGGCGAACAGGCGCGGAAACGTGCGATGACAGGTGCCGAGGTGCCGTTCAGGATGTGGATGCAGGCATTGGTGTCCAACAGCCACGTCATGAACGGCCCTCCAGGAAGAGCAGTGTCGTTTCAGCCTCAGGCTCGTCCGGAGGATCATCCGTCGGCTCCTCCAGCGGGTCGTCCGCACAGCAGCCGATGACCGCGGACAAGTAGTCGTCCGGCCAAGCCTCCTGCACCTGCTCGCGCACGAGACGAGCCAGGTATTTGGACAGCGGCAGATTTTCGTCGGCGGCGCGACGGGCCAGCTCGTCGGCCAGCGGACGATCGACGGAAAAGTAGAGCTGCGGCATCGGTGGATTCCGTGTCGAGGCTTACATGGTTCAAAGTATGTAGCCTACATGCTTGCCGGTTGCAAGCATCGAGTGGAAGGCAAGGTGCACGGCTGAACCATCTGAGATGCCTTCGACCGCGTCTTCCTCGGGATGCTCGCCGTTGGTTATACCCAAAGCACGTCAATGTTCGGCACGGCAGAGCGGAGGGTCGGGTGACGGCGAGCGGGGGTGTCGACGGCATGGATGCCGTTGTTAAGCCTCCACGGATGGATTCACGGCGTCCCCCGAGCGCCGTGACGCGACCCGGAGCGGTCGAGCAAAACCGAAAACCGATTTGAGATGGGTATATCCGGCCGGCGTGCTCGCGATCGTCGGCTACGGCGTTCCGGGGATCTTGACAACCAGAACCTCTCGGGTGTCCCGGGCGCGCGCTCGAGGCCGTGCCTCAAGGCAGCCAGGGCTCGAGCATCCGCAGCAGATGCGGCAGATCGGGCGCGTCCCAATGCGGCCTCGGCAGGGAATCGGGCCAAGCGGCTCCAGGCCGGAAGCGGCCCGAACGCACCAAGGCCGCGCGCATGCCGACCGCGAGCGCGCCGGCGATATCGGTATCGGGTCGATCCCCGATCATCAGGCAGTCCGCCGGCTCGCAGCCGAGCCGGGCGCAGGCCATCTCGAACAGCGCCGGCTCCGGCTTGCCGATGACGAGTGGCTCGACCTCACAGGCGACGGCGATCGGTGCGACCAGCGCGCCGCCGCCGGGTAGGACGCGGTGCGCGCCCTCGTGGTGGTCATCGACGCTGGCATCCGGATTGGTAACCACCAGCCGCGCGCCCTGCTTGAGGATCAGGTTGATCGCGGTGGTCAGATTGTCGAAGTCGATCCCCAGGCCTTCGCCGACGACGACGAAATCGGCCCGCCGCGGATCGTGCTGGCCGCCGGCTGCGGTGAGCGCCGCTTCGAGCCCGCCTTCACCGATCGCGAACCAGCGGAAACCCGGCTTGAGCCGGGCCAGATGCGCGGCGGTAGCCAGCGCCGAGGTCAGGACCTGGCTCGGGTCGGGGCGGGGTAGACCTATCGCCGCGAGCCGAGCGGCGATCGCCTCCGGCGTGCGCCGCGGGTTGTTGGTCAGGAACAGATGCGGGATACCGCTGAGCCGCTCCAGCAATGCCTGCGCGCCCGGCAACAGCGTGCTGCCGTGGTAGAGTACGCCGTCCATGTCCAGCAGCAACGCGCGGATTGGGGTATCCAGCATGGTAAGGGTCCACCGTCGTAGTCATAAGCGGAGTTCGTCGGCTTTTTGACGCTGGCGCAACCCGAGAAATGCGCTAAGGTCAGCACGCGTTAGGTCGAAGGCGACGAACGGGTCGCTGAGCTGGCCGAGCAACTGCCGCAGATGCCCCAGGTCGACATGGGCAATCGCGAGTCGGACATGCTCTAGCTGATGGTGCAGGCGCACGACAGCGGCCATACGGCCGATGGCCTGCTGCGTTGCCAACATCATCGCCCTCTGACGGGGGTGGCATGGTACCGCCGCGAGATAGCTGCTTAATTCGTAGGTGGTGTGTCCCAAGATTCCGCTCCCACAAGGACCGTGCAGCACTTGTGGAATGGTCCGTCTTTCCTTCACTATCTTTCGATGGTGCGGATCTGGCAACCGAAACACCAACTGTTGACCATGTCGCGACAAATCGATGGCCATTCTCATGGACCCGTCCGAACAGTATCGCTGGCTGTTCAACCTCTGCCCGAACGCAATCCTGATCCTTGATCCGGCAGAAGATCGGATCATCGATGCCAACCAGCGCGCGGCTGCGCTGTGCGGGCAGCCGGTGGATACGCTGCGGTCCCGCCCGCTGAGTGCGCTGCTACCTTCGGCGCTGCCGCAACTCATGGCCTTTCTCGCGAACCCAGCTGACTGGCAAACGCGCCGGCTCGGCTGCACACACGCCAGCGGCGCCACGCTCGAGGTCGAGATGCACCTGTCGTTGATGACTCTGGCGGGTAATACCTCCACACCCTCGCCGGAGCCGCCTAAAGGCCGCGGCCTGGGGGCAACGTCGGCATGCGGGGCGCACCTGATTGCGATATTGCGCGACACCGTTGCACAACCATCGGGCGAAGTGAGTCCGGGGCAGCAGCAGGCTTGGCTCGGCGCGATCATCGACTCGGCGATGGATGCCGTGGTCGTCATCGACGACCAACGTCGGGTAGTGCTCCTCAATCGCGCCGCGGAGGCGGCTTTCCAGGGGGGTGGCGACACCCTGCTCGGGCTCGGACTCGATCGCCTGTTGTCCGGCCGCTTCCGCGAGTTGTTGGCTCTCACCCTGGAGGAATTCGATCGTAGCAACTGGAATCAGCATTTTATGTGGGCCGAGGGCTTGACCGCCTTCCGCACCGACGGGGAGCCGTTTCCGGTGGACACATCGCTGGCACCGTTCGTCGTCGATAGTCAACGCTATGTCACGCTCATCCTGCGCGACGCGAGAATCCGACAGCGTGCGGAACAACGCCTCGCCTACCTACAGCATCAGAATGCGCGTTTGCAAGCGCAGCTCCGCGCCGAGGTTCCGAGTGCCGACATAATCGGCCAGTCGGCACCGATGCAGCGATTATTCGCGAACCTGGAGCAGGTGGCTGATACCGATGCCAACGTGTTGATTCTCGGTGAGACCGGCACAGGCAAGGAATTGATCGCTCGCGCAGTGCATCGACTAAGCAAACGCAAGGACGAGATCATGGTGACGGTCAACTGCGCGACGCTGTCCGCTGGCCTTATCGAGAGCGAGCTGTTCGGTCACGAGAAAGGGGCCTTCACCGGCGCATTGGCGCGCAAGCTCGGGCGCTTTGAGCTAGCTGATCGCGGCACCCTGTTTTTGGATGAGATCGGGGAACTGCCGCTTGACCTGCAGGCCAAGCTGCTGCGGGTACTTCAGGAGGGGGAGTTCGAGCGCGTCGGCGGGGTCTCGGTGCGCAAGGTGGATGTGCGCCTGATCGCAGCAACCAATCGTGACCTGGGGCAGGCGGCAGCAGCAGGCAGCTTCCGCGAGGATCTCTATTACCGGCTCAATGTGTTCCCCATCGCAGTGCCACCGCTGCGCGAGCGTGCCGGCGACATCGCCTTGCTTGCCAATTACTTCACCGCTCAGCACAGCAAGAAGCTCGGTCGCCCGATCGAGACCATTAGTCCACAAGTGCAGGATGCTCTGGCAGCCTATCATTGGCCAGGAAACGTGCGGGAGCTCGAGCATGTCATCGAGCGTGGGGTGATCCTGAATCAGGGGTCGCGGCTGGAGGCAGGGGATTGGCTGCCACGCGCGAATCGCGTCATCACCAATCCGCGCGTCAAGACCCTGGATGCCTGGGAGCGCGAGCATATCCAAGATGCGCTGCAATTAACCAACGGGCGGGTCAGTGGGCCCCAGGGCGCCGCCCGACTGCTTGGCCTCAAACCAACCACACTCGACGCGCGGATGCGTAAACTCGGCATCAAGCGGGCCACGCGAAAGGAAGATTGAGCGGCCCGTTCGCCAATCATTGCGAGCGCTCAATTCACCTAAGAATCGAAAGAATTGGCATTGAAGATGCCTTAATGAGATGCGTCCGCGTGGCGGTGTGGTCCATCGCCGCAACCACGAATTGGGAGGATGACGGATAGCAAGTGATGATCAGGGCCCAACTATCAGTCCCCAGATAGCAGGGCTTGATCGATCAGACCGATTATCAAACAAGAAACAGGTCGCTCAACACCATGCTACGCATTACCCCCCGGGCCGATGACGATGGCGTCACCGTCCTTACCCTCGAAGGGCGCCTGACCTCAGACCTTATTGTGATTCTCGAACAGGCACTTGCAGCCGCAAAACTGCCATCAAGGCAGCTAGCCCTCGACTTGAATGATCTGAGCTACGTTGATCAAGCGGGGGCCGCCGCCTTGCGCCAGCTGCTCGCGAGCGGTGTCGGCATCGCCCGCAGCTCGGACTGGCTTAGGCTGCTGTTAGGCCAACCGCCAAGCATTGGCTAAAGCCGTCACCGGCGTTCCAAAGGACGTCAGCCGCCGTTAACGGCGGCTGACGGCTCCAGCATCGAGGTCACTTCGGAAACGCGCGCGACCGGAAATCCTGCTGCTTGCGAACGCTGGCGCAGGACTTCCTCGTCAGGCGCGAGATAGACACAGTAGGTCTTGTTCTCGGTGACGTAGCTGTAGAGCCACTCAATGTGGCGAGCCGGGTCATGCAACTGCTCGAAGGCCTTGCATGCCATCGCCTGCAGCGATTCCGGCGACTGGCTGCCAACACCCGCGATCTCTCGTTCAATCAGGAATTGGGGCATGGGTCAGTACCTATAACAATGGACGGGATGGGTGTTTCTGTCAAGCCGTTGGTGCCGTCAATCGGCGCCGGAGCCATAGCATAGCGCGATCGCTCAAGGCGGCAGTTACTTTCGTTCGATCGCTTGCCGCTACGTCCACCGACCGCGGCAAGTTCCAATATATTGGAAATCCCAAAATGTTGGAACGTTCCTCACCATCGATCGGGCACCTGCCACCCTTTCTTCAATCTCTCAAAGCGCCATCGCGCTTCTAACGGCATCAGTGTGTTGCGTGGGGATCACCAGCGTTCACGCGTCTATGGCACAGCCATTGCTGACAGGCTAGTCGAGCCCGCTATCCACCCGTCGCGCATTCCTTCATTAGCCGTGAATCGAGCGACCTCATCAAGGCGATTGAAAAACGGTCATCGGTTTTGCGCCCATAACCTGCGAAATCTGGAGAACTCACAATGCGAATCTTGACCATCGCGTGCTCCGTGTCGACAAGCAATGCCTCACCCTCGACGGAGACTCGGCCGAGGCCCGTTCCACCTATGTGTCATTGGTGGCGGACGGTCGGCATTACCGCGCTGACCCTGATGTTCATGACTGGTGCGCAAATCCGCATCGCCCGGGCGGCGCCAGTTTTCTACAACGAAAGCAGCGCTTTCTTCACAGCCATCTCCGACGCGGAGCCTCGCCTGGGTTCCCTATCGATCATCGATTTCGACGATGTGAACGCCGGGGCCTCTATCCAGGAAGGTAGTGTTTTCGGCGGGGTGCGATTTCGCTCTAACACCATCGACGGTCTGGTCGTCACTGATCATTTCCAGACAACCTCCGGTTTGAACTATTTGGGTCTCGACGACGGCTTCTCCAATGAGTTCCGCTCTGGCGATGAACTGCGCTTTGGCTTTCCCGACCCCGTGCTGGCCTTTGCGCTCTCCATCATCGGCAGTCCATCGGGACTGTTGGCAAACGACCTGCAATTGGTCGCTGCCGGCGGCAATGTATTCAACCTGGGTACACCTGAGCGCGTTTTCCAAGACGGGGGGGAGTTGTTCTTCCTTGGCGTCATTGCGCCCGAGGCGTTCAGCGCTGCGCAATTGATCAGTTTCGGCGACCCCACTGACCCGTTCTTCAATTTCAACATCGATGACGTTACCACCGTCGCTGTGCCGCTTCCCCCCACCCTGGCTCTCTTTGGGCTAGGACTGGTTGGACTCGGTGCACTACGCCGGATCAGGCCCACGGCTGCCGGCAAATACGCGCTGACCTGAGCATTTCGCCGCGGTGATCCGTGCAAGCAATCGCAGGACGCGGGCTTCCTGATTGCGATCACCGCCTGACCCGGAACCCTTGGTTCCAATACCCGAGCCCTCACCAGCAAAATCAATCGGAGACCGACGATGAAACGATTCCTGAAGCCTATCCAGCAACTCGCGTCAGCGGCGATCCTCACCGTCAGCCTCGGGGCCAGTCTGCCCGCGGCGGCGATCGTCTACACCGCAAGCAACGAGGTCGCCGGCAACGACGTCATCGCCGTCGATATCGACAGCCGGGGCAACTTGAGCGAGATTGGCCGCTTCCCCACGGGGGGCACCGGCGTGGGCGCCCCTCTTGGGAATCAGGGTGCATTGGCCACCGACGCCAGCGACCGTTGGCTGTTTGTCATCAATCCCGGCGACGGCACCTTGACTAGCTTCCGGCTGCAGGATGATGGCCTGCAATTTGTCGATCAGCAGGACACCGGCGGTTTTCGACCGCTTAGCGTCACGGTATTCGGAACCTTGGTGTATGTCTTGAGTGAGGGGGACGGTACGAGTGCGGAGCCCACCCTGCGCTACGATACCATTACCGGCTTTCGCTTCACCGCTGGGGGCCTTCTCGAGGCGATCCCAAACTCCACCCGCATCATCGATAACACGCAGTTGACCGCGCCAGCACAAATTGGCTTTAACAAGTCCGGAACCGTACTGCTGATCACCGAGAAGGCGACCAATCAGTTGACAACCTATGTCATGCAACCGGATGGCACGCCCGCTGCCAATCCATTGAAGCGCACTTCGGCGGTGCCGACGCCGTTCGGTTTTAGCTTTGGTGACCGAGACTTCGTGTACATTACCGAGGCCAATGGCGGCGGTCTCGGCGTGACCGCATCTTATCGCATCGATCGTGAGACCGGCGCTGTATCCGCGGTGGTCGACATCATCGATCAGGGTAATGCGACCTGCTGGACCGTACTCTCGAGCGACCAGACCGTCGGCTACGCCACCAACACCGGAGACGGCACCGTCTCCCTTTATCGCGTCAACTTCGATGGCACCATGGACTACTTCTTCCCCGGGGATATTGACACGCCGATCAATACAGGCAGTGCCGTGCGCGACGCGATTCTGACCCAGAACAACCAGTTCCTTGTCACGCTGAACAACGGTGATGGAGAGGTCCGTGGCTTCTGGGTCAACCGTTCTGGCGCGATCGCTCCACGCAGTACCGTTAGCGTTCCAGGCAGCAGCACGGGGCTGATCGCACGCTAGAAGCGGACGTCGGGCATCGCTGCAGGCCAGCGGGCGCACCTCGGTGCGCCTGTTCGCATTCGGGTTGTAAGTTCGGGACCCTATCCCGGACAACCGCTTTAAACTACTGAAAGGCAAAGTGGGAATTGCTGGGATAGGGGCGACAAGCGTCCCAGCATCGGCTTGCTTATGCTGGCACCCCCGGCGCTCGCGGGTAAGGTCACCTCCTGTCGTTAAGCTGGTAGACGCGGCGCCGACCCGCGCTGCGTCGGCGCCGCTGAGCGCGAAATGGTAATCCATTCCATCGCCTCATCCCTGGGGCGCTCGAGCGCCATGAAGGCTCGGTGCCGTTCGATGACTACCTCGCCCATGCGGATTGAGGTGCCCAGGAGTGCGATCAAGGATCTGCAACAGATCGGTAGTCCCCAAGAACAGCGTCTGCATGAGACGATCGGGAGGCTCGTCGACTTTCCGGATGTACCCAGTCTGAAACGACTGACGAGTTTCGAGCCAGCCTATCGGCTTCGGGTCGGCGATTATCGGGTCAAGATGACCGAGATCGAGTTCAAGCGTCTGATGTTCGACGTGCGCGATCTAGAGGGGAAAGCGAATGCCAGTGAAACCCAAGGTCTATCTCGAAACCTCGGTTGTCAGCTATCTCACTGCCTGGCGTAGCCGCGATCTTGTCGTGGCGGGCAACCAGGAGACGACGCGCGAATGGTGGGAGCGTCGGGATGATTTTGAGCTCTTTATCTCGCAGTTCGTCCTCGAGGAAGCCGCAGCTGGCGATCCAGGCGCTGCGCAACGGCGTCTGAGTGTTCTCGACGGTATACCCGAGCTTGACATCACTGACGCAGTCGAGCGCATGGCCGAAACCCTGTTGAGCCAAGTCTCCTTGCCGCCAACGGCCGAGCTCGATGCCTTGCATATCGCCATGGCCGCCCTCGGCGGGATGGATTACCTGCTGACCTGGAACTGCGCGCATATCGCAAACCCGGCGCTTCGTATCCCCATTAACCTGACGATCCAGGCGCTCGGATACGAGCCACCGATTATCTGTACGCCGCTGGAGTTACTGGAGGTCTAACCATGTCAACTGACCCGATCATTGCCGAATTGCACGCCATTCGCCGCGAATACGCCGAGCGGTTCAATCAAGATCTGCACGCTATCTGCGTCGATGCGCGTCGCAAGCAGGGTCAACAGGGCCGGTGCGTCGTTGCGTCAACACCGAGAGCGCGCGTCGAACGTCCGACTCAGAGCGCGGACGCGCCATCAGACAACCGCCCCCGGGCGCAGGGGCGGTGACAGCACCTCGCTGTTTCATCATGAGCTGATCAAAAAGCCGTTCCGCGCCGGCGATGAGCAACGCTGGGTGCGCTCACTGCGCAGGCGCCATTGCTTGCTGCTTCCCGGCGGCAACATCGAGCGGTGTCGTTGTCTGGGATTGTCGCGCCTCAGTCCCCTGCTATCGGGGCAAGCCGAAGCCCCATCGCTTGGAAGGGAAGAAAGTCACCTTGATTCAGTGTGAGCAGGCTGGCTCCTGCTCGGATTGCACAGGCGGCAATGAGTGCGTCCGTCTTTAATCTGCGCTTGCAGCCTGCGGTGTTGTAGAGGTCCGCCGCCAGCCGTGCATCATCTCGGTCGATAGGGACGATGGCGCCGCGCAGGAAGGCCTGGGCCAGCCGGATTTCAGATTCGTCCACCGGTCCAATCAGAAACTCGTACCAGACCAGGCTGCAGACGGCCGCGGGCTGGCCGGCGGCGATCCCTTCGATGACAGGGTGGCCCTGTTCCGCCCAGTGCGGCAGTGCCATCAAGGCATTGGTGTCGAAGTGGATCAATCCTGCCGGCCTGTGCGTCGGCGATCGTCGGCTGCGCGCGCTTGGCGCAGTTGTTCGGTGATCTGAAGCGTCTCCTCCCAACTGCGCGGCGCACCCTGTTCACGATAGTGGGCGAGGACTTCCGCGGGTGTCGGCTCATTCGCCTGTTGTTCCATGGCAATCCGCACGGAACGGCGGATGGCCTCCGCTTGCGAGACATTCCAGCGCTTTGCCAGCGCGCGAATCGCCTGGGCCGTCTCCGTGTCGAAGGCGTAGGTGGAGCGAATAGTCATGGAAGCCATGGGAAGACGCAGACTCCGAAAATGATGGTATGGCGTGATGGTATGCTTCTCGGAGGTCTCGCACAAGGCATCGCCTCTCGGCCAGGATCGATCGAGGGACTGCGAGCCACGGGCAAGGGCCGGCAGACGGGCGTCAACCAAGCGCTGCGCGAATGGCGGCAGCAGCGTCACGGTCAATGAGCGCCGGGGTGCGCGGGCGGCAGACCGTGGCGACATCGCCGGCGGTCAGCGACTCCAGCACCTCCAGGTGCCGTGCAACCAGTTCCGGCAGCTTGGCCGCGGCCTCGGCATCCCGAAAACCAAATCGATCATCTGGTCGATATCGCCACCCGCCTCGGCGAGTGTGATCGCCTGGTGACCTTCGATCCGGCGCCGACAGGCGCGACATCGCCAGCCCACCCCGGATTCGAGCTTGGATAATCCGTTGACCCGATAGGTGCTTACTATGCTCGTGCTGAATCCGGACCTCGAACAACGTTTGAACTCGACTGCAAAAACATTAGGCGTTTCCGCCCAAGACCTGCTGGATAAGGCCGTCAATGAGTATCTGCAGGACCTGCAGGATACGTGGACTGCCGAGGAGGTTTGTCGACAACTCGATTCTGGCGAGGAAGTGACAACGCCCTGGCCTGAGGTGGAAAAGCGCCTTGGCCTGGCAGATTGAGCTGACCAAACGGGCGCAACGCGATCTCGAGGGCTGGACGCTTGGCGCAAGCAGCCGTGGAGGCGATGCGCAAGGCGGGCTTGGTCGACTCGGCCAGCAAGGAAGCGTGCCGGTGATAACGCGCTGAAGACCGGGCAGGCGGTGCCGATGGGCAAGGGCGAGATCAACTACCCGGTGGGCCGCTGCACCGAGTTGGCCAAGCAAGCGAGCGACGAGAAGGCCGTGACACCATCTGCTCTCGCCTGATGAGGACATCGGCTATGCCTTTCATGCGCTGCTCAGCTCGGCCTTTGGTGAGTTGGCTCCCAAGCCGTTTCTTTATCTTGGCGCCCAGCAAGGAGTGCTTGCGTACACCGATCAGCTCGCCGAGACCCTGCATGAGCACGCGGTGCTGGCAACGCCGGACGTGGCGCAGGCGCTCGGTCTGGATGCCTTGATCATCGTTTCACCCATTACCCTGTGACTTACTCAACTTTTTCGATCTTACGATCGAAAAATCAGTGATTTACGAAGCTTCTGGTAGAGCTGAAACAGCGGGTGGACGAACCGATGATCAATGCCTCCGCAGGCAAACCGTCATCCCCGCGATGATCGACAAGATCAAACAGGTGGTTTGGCTGAAGCTTGTTGATGTCGATGGGTTGGGTCTAGCTCGAAGGTCGTTATAGGCGGGCTCTTTTACAATGTGATCGATTCGTCCGTTTTCTCTTGCAGCCTATGGGCTTAACTGCAAGGAATTCCCCCGCGCTAGCGGGGATAGGCCATCGTTCAAGAAACGCGGTCCGCTCGAGACCGGGTGCCGGGGCGGGGCCTCGGCACCCGCTGCGCCGATGTTTGCGCGGCCCCGGTTCACTCCTCGAGGTGTGGATACTGCTGCGGTCGCTCGCCCTGTTCGGCGATTAGCTGCGGGTACTCAACGCCGGGCGCGGGCTCGTAGGGCTTGTGCCGGGTGCGCGAGACCTGAAAGCGCCAGCTGTCGCCGAAGTCGAACAGGTAGAAGAGCCGCCGACCCTTCGGCAGCGGCAACAGCGACTCAATCGCGCGGCTCCCGAGCTCGCCGCCCGTCAGGTTCTCGTCGTTAAAACGGACGCGCTTGCGACTATAAGGGGTGCGGGCGATGTAGAAGTCGTAGAGATGGTCGTTGTCGAAACGTACCGCCCGTTGGATAGCCAGATGCAGGTCCTCCAGCGTCGATGCGGCGTCCAGCGCGATGGTCGCCTTCCACGGTGGGGGCATCTCGGGTGCCGGCAGCAGCTTGATGTCGAATGTCAAGATCATGGTTTATGGCCTCTCCGGTGAGCAGATGGTGCAACTGGATGGTAGCTGTGGCGTCCCGAGCCCTGCAGAGGGCGGACCTGTCGCGCGGGCTTGGCGGAGGCGCCGGCCGTCACGCGGCTCGGGCCGAGGCGTCGACCGGCCCGCCGCCGCTGCCTCGTCGGCGGGAGTGCAAGCATCGAACAGGCGGCGGAACAACCAGAGCGGGGTAGGGCCGCGAGTATCAGCGACACTTGGGGCCGCGTCGCGAAGGTCGTGCATTTCGCGACCTCGAGCCCGTGATCCGCGACTTCGGCAACCTAACGAAAATTGAAACGCTGCGGAGCGGCACCGACCCTACAGATCTCAATGGCGCCTCTTTCGTGCCGCAACTCCCGTTTACCGACCTCAGGCCGATCTCCGATGGACAACCCGCTACTCGACGCCCCCCCGCTTCCCGCCTTCAGCCGTATTCGCCCCGAGCATGTGGAGCCGGCCATCGACCGGCTGATCGCCGACGGTCGCGCGTTGGTTGCGGCGCTGACGGAAAATGCCGACCAGGTCACCTGGGAGAACTTCGTCGAGCCGCTCGAGGCCGAGGACGACCGGCTCTCGCGGGCCTGGTCGCCGGTCAGCCATCTCAATTCGGTGATGAACAGCGACGAGCTGCGGGCGGCCTACAACGCCTGTCTGCCGAAGCTGAGCGATTATGCCACCGAGGTCGGTCAGAACCCGGACCTCTATCGGGCCTACCAGCGGGTCTCGGAGCAGTCCGGACTGGACCCTGCCCAGCGCAAGATGCTCTCGAACACCTTGCGCGATCTGCACCTGGCCGGCGTCGATCTGCCCCTGGAAAAGAAGGCCCGCTATCGGGCGATCGCCCAGGAGCTGAGCCAGCTCACCAACAAGTTTGCCGAGAACGTGCTGGATGCCACCAACGCCTGGCATAAGCACCTCACCGACGAGTCTGCCCTCGCCGGTCTGCCGGACGCCGCCAAGGCCCTGGCCCGCCAGCACGCGAAGGAGCGGGAGCTGGACGGCTGGGTGCTGACCCTGGACTTTCCGTCGTTCGAGCCGGTCATGCGCTATGCCGACGACCGGGCCCTGCGCCGCGAGGTCTATGAGGCCTTCACCACCCGGGCCTCGGACCAGGGTCCAGATGCCGGTCGGTTCGACAATGGCGAGGTCATGGAACGCCTCCTGGCCCTGCGCCACGAGCAGGCGCAGCTCTTGGGCTTCTCGAATTTCGCCGAGCTGTCGTTGGCGCCGAAGATGGCGCGATCCACCGGCGAGGTCATGGCCTTCCTGAACGACCTGGCCGAGCACTCGGTCGACCGCGCCCGTGCCGAATTGGACGAGGTCAAGACCTACGCGCTCACCGAACATGGCTTCGACGACCTGCAGCCCTGGGACCTATCCTACTATTCCGAGAAGCTGCGCCAGCACCGCTACGCCATCAGCGACGAGGAGCTGAAACCCTACTTCCCGTTCGAGGGTGTCGTCTCCGGGATGTTCGCCGTTGCCGAACGGCTGTTCGATGTACGCATCGAGCGCGCCGAGACCGGCGCCGACGGCAGCCCGGTGGATCTCTGGCACCCGGACGTGCGCTTCTACCGGATCTTGGACGAGGCCGACCGGGTCCGGGCCGAGTTCTACCTCGATCCCTTCGCGCGGCGGCGCAAGCAGGGCGGGGCCTGGATGAACGGCGCCGTCAGCCGCATGCGCATGGCCGGGCATCGCCAGCACCCGGTGGCCCATCTGGTCTGCAACTTTACCCCGCCGGTGGATGGTCATCCGTCGCTGCTGACCCACCGCGAGGTCGAGACCCTGTTCCATGAGTTCGGCCACGGCCTGCATCATATGCTCACCCGGGTGGACTTTCCGCCCGTGGCGGGCATCCACGGCGTGCCCTGGGACGCGGTGGAGCTTCCGAGCCAGTTCCTGGAGAACTGGTGCTGGGAGCGGCAATCCCTGGACCTGTTCGCGGCCCACCATGAGACCGGCGCGCGCATCCCGGACGACCTCTTCGAGCGCATGACCGCGGCCAAGAACTTCCAGTCCGCGATGCAGATGGTCCGACAGCTCGAATTCGCGCTGTTCGACTTCCGTCTGCACCTGGAATACGACCCGGCCGCGGGCGGGCAGGTCTACGAGGTCCTGGACCAGGTGCGCGACCAGGTCGCCGTGCTGAAGCCGCCGGCCGCGAACCGCTTCGCCCACGGTTTCTCGCACATCTTCGCCGGCGGCTACGCGGCCGGCTACTACAGCTATAAGTGGGCCGAGGTCCTGTCCGCCGACGCCTTCTCGCTGTTCGAGGAGCGCGGCATCTTCGACCCGCCCACCGGCCACGCCTTCCGCGAGCAGATCCTCGAGCGCGGCGGCTCTGCGGAGGCCATGGACCTCTACGTCGCCTTCCGCGGCCGCGAGCCCACCGTCGACGCCCTGCTGCGCCACTCCGGCATCGCCGCCTGAGGCCGCTGCACAGCCCGCGGCTCGCCAACAACCAACCGGCATCGCGCGTCGAAAGCGGGATCGGGATCGACACCGGGATCACCGGCTTTCTAGCCAGCTCCGATGCCGGGGGCTCGGTGCCACCCGGCGCGCGAGAGCGATGCCGCGGTATCGCCCTCACGTCATGCCCGAAGGCCCTGAGATCCGCCGCGCCGCTGACCGCATCGCCAAGGCGATCGACGGCCAGCGGCTCGCCGAGGTCCGCTTCGGCCTGCCGCGGTTGCGTCCGTCAGCCGCGATAGCGGATCATCGGCCCTGCGCGTTGGAGAGGGCATGCTGCTCGGCCTGATCGGCGTGACCGCGTTCGGGCTTACGCTGCCGGCGACGCGCTTCGTCGTGCCCTATCTCGACCCGCTGTTCATCGGCCCGGGACGCGCCGCCCTCGCGGCCCTGTTCGCGGCCCTGATCTTGCTGCTGACCCGGCAGCGCTGGCCGAGCCGGCATCAGCTCATGCGACTGGCCCTGGTCGCGCTCTGCGTGGTCGTCGGCTTTCCGCTCTTCTCGGCCCTGGCCATGGAGCGGGTGCCGGCGGCCCACGGCGGCGTGGTGCTCGGAGTGCTGCCGCTTGCGACGGCGCTGGCCGGTCGGCTGATCGCCCACGAGCGGCCGTCCGCCGGGTTTTGGCTGGTCGCCGGGCTTGGGGCCGTGCTGGTGGTCGGCTATGCGGTCTCCGAGGGCCTCGGTCGGGTCGGCATGGGCGATCTGTCCCTGCTCGGGGCGCTGGTGGTCACCGCAGTCGGCTATGCCGCGGGCGGCCAGCTCTCCAAGACCCTGGGCGGCTGGCAGGTGATCTGCTGGGCGCTGGTGCTCGGGCTGCCGGTGGTGTTGCTGCCGGCCCTGATTTGGGCACCCATCTGGGCCGTCGACGGGCAGTTGGCCCTGGATTGGGGTCGGGCCGCAGCGATCCCGGCCCAGGTCTGGCTGGTGTTTCTCTATCTGGCCCTGGTCAGCCAGCTCATCGGGTTCTTCTTCTGGAACGCGGGCCTGGCCCTGGGCGGCATCGCCCGGGTCGGGCAGACCCAGCTCCTACAGCCCTTCATCACCATCGCCGCCTCGGCCTGGCTGCTGCACGAGTCCATCGACGGCAAGACCCTAATCGTCGCGGCCCTGGTGGTTGTCACCGTCGCCATCGGCCGGCGCATGTCGGTGGCCGTGCCGGACCCGCCGGAAGGTCCCGGATGGGGTCGCCGCGACAACGGGCGATGACCTGGATCGGCGAATCCAGCGCGCCGACCATGTTACTGATCACCCATCCTTTACCGAAGCAACCGGAGCGCAACCATGTCCCCGAGAACCACCATCAGCATGCTTCTTGCTCTCACGACCTTGGGCCTCGTCTCCTGCGGCCAGCAGCAGCCGGCCGCGGAGATCGACCCGGCCCTCGGCAGGGCCTGCTTCGACGCGCACCTACCGACGTTGCCGCCCGGAAGCCAGTACGAGGGCATCGCGGGCGGCACGGCCGAGCGCATCCGGATTCGCTCGATGACGGGCACCCGCGTCGAGACCTTCGATTGCAGCCTTGGCGCGGAAGGCGAGGTCGAACCAATCGACAGTTGAGCGCAGCTCTGGCGCCGGGACCGCCGGTCTTTCAGTAAGGAGAGGACTAAAATCGGCGCGCCCGGGTAGGGTCTCGCGACGCCCGCAGTGATGCACGGGTGCGGCGGTCGCGGAGGTTCAAGCTCCCGGGCGTCGCCGGGCGGCGCCTAAAAGACGGCATGCTCGCCACGCTCAACGGTGTCCGCGCCCTCGACGACACGGCGGTAGTATTCGAACAGGGTGTCCTGGCCGGTCTCCGGGGTGGCGTCGGCGTCGTAGCGGCCGGTGGCGGGATCGAGCACGAGCATCGATTCCGTGGCGTAGTAGTGGCCGATGCGGGCCAGTTCGGCCTTGACCGCCAAAGGCGGGATCACCTTGCCCGCGGCCCCCAAGGCCGCCGCGATGCTCTTGATTAGCGCCACGGGCACCTGTTTGAAGCGCGGCTCGCGACCGAGCAGGTCGAACAGAAACTCACCCTGCTCCAGGGGCGTGATGGCCGGCCCCGGGCCGCCGATGGGCAGGATCCGGTTCTGCAGCGTGGCGTCGTCCAGGCAATCGGCCAAGTAGCCCGCGAGGTCTCGATCGCTGATGGGCTTGCAGGCGGTGAGGCGACCATCGCCGAACAGCAGGTAAGGCTTGCCCTGGCGCACCCGTTCGATCTGTCCCGACAGGGACTTGAAGAAGGCCGTCGCGCGGACGATGGAGTAGGTCAGGCCCGAGTCCGTCAGGGCTGCCTCGAACGCGAGCTTGGCCTGTTGAAAGGCCAGTCTGGGCCGCTGCACGCAGATCGCTGACAGCAACACCATCTGCGTCGCCCCCGCCGCCTTGCCCTGCTGCAGCAGGCTCAGGTTCGCTTGGTGGTCGATGGCCCAGGCATCGCGGGGCTCGCCGGTCCGCGAGGCCAGGCAGGAGACGATGGCGTCGAAGCGCTCGTTGCGCAGGCCCTGCTCGCGCAACGACACCGGATCGGTGATCTCGCAGAAGCGCACCTCGACGCCTGCAGGTAAACCAACCCCGCGGACTTGATCGGCAGGTGCGCGATGCTTCGGCTCGGAGTTGGGCCGAGAAGCGGCCTGCTTGCCGGGACGGGGCCGAACGAGACAGACGACCTCATGCCCACGCGCCACGAGGGTGGCCACAGTGGCGCGCCCGATGGTGCCGGTGCCGCCGGCCATCAGGACGCGGCGAGGCCGCGGTGAAGTGAACTCGGACCGCGGGAGGTCGTTCTGGTTGCGTGGCGGTCCGTCGGATGGCGCGGGAGAACCCATTAGTCGCGATGCGCGGCGGGCCGCAGTTGTTCGGCGCCGGCAAGCTTCCCGACGAGTCGCCCCGGGTCGTGAATCAGGATCGGCAAGTGCTCAGGACAGGTCCATAGCGGTGCGCCCCGATACTCAAGTCGCATCAGCGGTACAAGGTCGGACCCGCGCTCGCAGGTCACACAGAATGCCGCGTTGTCTTCGGACATCTCGCCTCCGTTTCTCAGTGTTGTGTCGCTCGCAAAGGCAAGCCGAGCCTTGGCGCGTTGCTCCAGCGTGCCGGGGAGACACCGAGGGATCAATCGACCGGGCCGACTATCGGTCAGAGCCGGGCCATGCGGTCTCTCGTCTTCATCATGTGTGGCGGCTTGCGTCGCTGAACATGACGGGCCGCCATGGCCGGCATCGGAAATGCCCATTGCTCGCCAGTTTACCGTTCGCCGCTGGACAAACGCAGATTAACGCAAGAGAAGGTATACCCGGTCAGATCCCCTCGGCTGCTGCCCGGATATGGGTGCCAGCGCGTTGCCAATGTGCTAATCGCCTGGGTAAGCGTTCAGATCCCCCCACCCAGACACCAGCCTGAAAGGCGGGCCAACGTCGGCTCAAGCGGCTGCGGGCAACTGCGGAGCAGGCTGAGCGCGCCGGCGCTCAGTGACGACCTGCGTGATGAAGTCCCAAGGCGAGAGGCCGCGCTTGCGGCAGGTCTCGATCACACTGGCCAGGACGGCCACCGTGCGTGACCCCTGCGCGGTGCGGGTGCCTTGACTGATACGCCGAGCGATGACCCAATGACGCAACGCTCTTTCGGCTTCGTTGTTCGTCAGCGGCAGCTCAGGGTGATCAAGCGTCACCCAGAAGGTGTCGAAGTCGTTGAGCAACTCGCGCGCGAGCGCACGTGTCTTCGCATGCGCGGCATCGACCTGCGCCAGAGACAAGCACCATAAGGCGTTGAGCTGCTCGGCATGGTGTTGACGCAAGTCCATCGGCGGCGGCCCCTCACGGGCGGCGTAAACACTGTCCATGACCGCCTTGAGGCACCTGTTAACCGCCTCCCCAAAGGCGCGGGCTTGGCGATCCAAGCTCTCCTCTAAGCCGCGGGCTTTGCGCTGCACATGCGCCAGGCAGCGCAGGCGGTTGTCAACGTCACGATAGGCCCAGCAGCAATTCCCGCCATCCTCGGAGATGGCAGCTGACAAGACACGGAGACCGGCATTGAAGATCTCTGGACGCATGGACGCCTCGCTGCAGAGCAACGCTTTGATGAAGCTGGCTTGTTCTCCCCTCA
>NZ_NRSJ01000008.1 GCF_016584085.1 Halochromatium glycolicum
GATGGCGTACCGGCTCAAGAAACTCTCCGAATACGTCCGTGGTTGGATGGGCTACTTCGGCATCTCGGACTACTACCGGCCGATTCCCGAGCTGGACCACTGGCTGCGGCGGCGCATCCGCCTGTGCTACTGGAAACAGTGGCGCGGGGTGCGCAATCGCATTCGCCAGTTGCTGGCCCTGGGGTCGTCGAAGCGTGCCGCGATCTGGACGGGCATGAGCTCCAAGAGCTACTGGCATCTGTCCCGCTCGCTGGGCACGCAAACCGGGATGACCAATGACTGGCTGAAAGGCCAGGGCTTGATCAGCATTCGCGATCAGTGGATGAAAGCGCATGGCTATGCCTAAAGCGTCGTGTGCTCCCTTCTTGTGAATCGCCTAGTGCGGACCCGCATGCTAGGTGGTGTGGGGAGGGCGGGCTAAACACCCGCCCTTACCCGATTATGCGCCAATCTTCGACGTACAATTACTTGTACCAAGACATTTTAAAGGCTAGGCCAATGAATACAATTACGTACTCCGAAGCGCGCAGTAAGTTAGCGGACACGATGGAAAAAGTGTGTGATGACCACGCGCCGATGATTATTACCCGGAAAAATTCCCGCTCGGTAGTGATGATCTCCCTTGATGACTACCAAGCCCTTGAAGAAACAGCATATTTGCTCCGTAGCCCGAAAAACGCCCGGCGCTTGCTGGAATCCGTTGCCGAGCTTGAGCACGGTGGCGGTATCGAGCGGAAACTTGTGGAATGAAGCTGATTTTTTCCGAACACGCATGGGACGATTATCTTTATTGGCAGCGCGCAGATAAAAAACTACTAAAAAGAATCAACTTGCTCATTCAAGACATTCAGCGTTCTCCGTTTGAAGGAATCGGCAAACCGGAACCTTTGAAACATGCGCTGTCTGGCTACTGGTCGAGGCGAATAAACGACGAGCACCGTTTTGTTTACAAAGTAGAAGATGACTCACTTTTTATCGCCCAACTTCGACATCACTACTGATGGTATCTGCGCATAACAGTTAACTAGGCAGCAGACTGTGTGTCGCGTGCTACCCTGGAGGCAGCCTAGCACAATAGTGGACCGGTTTACGCATGTTCGGAACGCGCGCCCGAACGTAACGAGCCATGCGGCTGGCGATTGATCGTCGCGGCGCGTGTCGGGGCGACACGTCCGGTTGGGGCCGGTATCTAGAGTGAGTGTCCCGTGGGCGCGGGCCTGCCAATGCGTGCCCCTTGTACGCCAGCGAGCAGAGGAGTTGGTTGGGGCGGTACGCGCCAAGCGGCTGTCGGGGGTGTGGGCGAAGGACATCGCGGCAGTCTTTCCTCGTTTCGCCCGCGACGAGCAGCGGAATGATTGGCAGTTTCGCCAAACCGTGGGCGGCCTGCAATTGCTGCTCATTGACGTGGCGCAATCGGAGTAGCAAGGGCTCTTATTGGGAGTATTTGGGAATCGGACCGCGAGCTGGAAGCCGAGCATCCGACATGGGCCATGGCCATGGCGCGTGATGCACCGATTGAGGCCAAGCACAGGTATGAATGGCTCACTTCAACGAAGGCGCTGGTGACGCAATTGGTATAGACGCTTCGCTGAGCTTAGGCGCCAATAGGGGCTGCCGCCTCGCCGCAATGCGCAGCGATGTAGGCCCTTGCATCGTGCCGTAGCTGCACCGCCGCCTGCCAGTCGTTCCCGGCCGGCCACAAAGGCTCGCCGATGCTGATCCGCACCCGGCCCCAGTGCGGGACGAAGGTGTTGCCGGGGTAAAGCGCACGGCTGCCCTGGATGGACACCGGCAGCACGGGCACATTGGCGCCGGCGGCGGTGATGAAGGCGCCCATCCGGAACGGCAGCAGGCCGGGCTGTTGGCGGAAGGTGCCCTCGGGGAAGAAACCGAGTGGACGGCCGGCGTCGAGGGTCGCTTGGAAACGGCGCATGTCCTCGGTGCTGCGCAGCAGGTCGAAGCGGTCCACGAACAGGCTGTCGAGACGTTGCATCGGCCAGCGTATGAACGGGTTGGTGCGCAGCCCCGCGGCGGCGACGAAGATGAGGGGACGGCGGATCTGCTGGATCAGCAGGCCGACGTCGAGGTAGCTCTGGTGGTTCGCAACCAGCACGAACGGCTGACCAGGCGGCGGGACGCGCTCGAGGCCCTGTACATGGAGCGGAACCAGCGCGAGGCGACGCAGGAGTGCGACGCCGGCTCGCGCCGCACGCCAGCGCAGGACCAGCGAGGGTGCTGCGATGATGCCGAGCCAGAACGGCGGCGCCAGCAGCCCGAACAGCAGCCAGGCGTAGCCGGCGTAGAGCCGCGCCGGCAGCCGCTGGACGAAGCGCAGCGCCACGGCGCCGAGCGCGGCGGCGCTCACCCGCAGCAGCTGCCAGAACGGCTTCGGCGCTCCCGCGGCGAGCTTGCCAGCGGCCCAGCGCTCGCGCGCGCTGCCGCGGCGGAGCTTACCGCTGGAAGTCTTGGGGATGGCGCGCGGCGGCACCAGCAGGATCTCCTCGGGCGGCAGACCCAGCACCTCGACCGCGCGCTCCCGCAGGTGCTGCGCCAGCGCGGTGCGCCGGGCTGGGTCGCGCTCGCGCGTCTCGGCGGCCAGCACCAGCCGCTCGCTGCCGCGCTGCGGGTCGGGCGCGGCGAAGGCGACGACGCAGCCCTTGCGGATGCCAGGCAGCTCGCCGATCGCCTGCTCCAGCTCGTAGGGATAGAGGTTGCGCCCACCGCGGATGATCAGGTCCTTGACCCGGCCGGTCAGGTACAGCTCGCCGTCGGCGAGGTAGCCCCGGTCGCCGGTATCGTGCCAGCGCTCACCGTCGATCTCCCGGATCAGCTTCGCCGTCGCCGCCGGGTTGCGGTAGTAGCCGCGGGTCGCGGAGGGACCCTGGAACCAGACCTGGCCCTCGTGGCGCTCCGGCAGCGCTTGGCCGTTCTCGGCGGTGATCCGCACTGCGTAGCCCGGCAGCGCTCGGCCGCAGCTCACCACGCGGGTCGCCTGCGGGTCATCACAGGGCACGGGCAGCGCGCGGCCGGCGGTGGTGAAGCGCTCACGGTCGATGCAATCGATCGCCGGGCCGCGGCTGGCCGGCGGGAAGCTGAGCCCGACCGCTGCTTCCGCCAGCCCGTAGACCGGCGCCAGCGCATCAGGGCTGAGCCCGCAGCGGCCGAAGCGCTCGGCGAAACGATCCAGCGTCTCGGCGCTGACCGGCTCAGCACCGTTCAGGGCGCGGCGCCAGCAGCTCAGGTCCAGACCGGCGAGGTCGGCGTCGCGGATGCGCTTCAGACAGAGCTCGTAGGCGAAGTTGGGGGCCGCCGAGAGGGTGCCGCGGTGACGGTGGATCGCCTCGAGCCAGCGCCGCGGCCGGGCCAAGAAGCTGAGCGGTGACATCGAGACCAACGGGACGCCGAAGTAGAGGCTGCCGAGCCAGGCGCCGATCAGGCCCATGTCGTGGTAGAGCGGTAACCAGCTGACGAAGACGTCGTCAGGGCGCGCCGCGACCGCGTCGCACATGGCGCGGATGTTGGCGAGCAGGTCGGCGTGGCTCAGCACCACGCCCTTGGGCTGGCCGGTGCTGCCCGAGGTGTACTGCAGGAAGGCGATGTCGTCCGGCTTGCGGGCTGCTGCGGCGGTGATCGGCGCGGCCTCGGTGAGGTCACCCGGCTGCAGGATGCCCTGCAGCGACGGCACCTGGGCCCGCAGAAGCCGCGCGACCGTTAGCGCCTGCGGCACGGTGATCAGCACCATCGCCCCGGCGTTGTCGAGGATGCCGGCATGACGGCGCAGGTGGTCTTCGAGCTGCTCTGGGCGCGCCGGCGGATAGATGGGCACTGGGATGCCGCCCGCGAGCAGGATGCCGAAGAAGCTCGCGAAATAGTCGAAACTGGTCGGCAGCATCACCGCCACGGTGCGACCCGCCTCGAGGCCGCATGTTTGGAGCCCGCCGGCGATGCGGGCCGCCGCCTGGTGCAGCTCGGCATGCGTGATCGGGCGCGGGTCGGGTGCATCCTCGTAAAGCAGGATGTGGACTCGCTCCGGCGCCCGCTCGGTATGCCACTCCAACAGTTCCGGCAGCGTGAGGACGGCGCTTGGCAGGGCGTGCGGCGCGTCCGTATCCGTGCTGGTCGCGGCCACCTCAGGGTGGCCGCTTGCTGCGATGCCTGCCGCCGCGCTGGATGAGCCGGCTGGCGCGGGCTGCAGCCGTTTCAGCAGGTCCCGCGGTGTCGGCGCCAGCACTGCCTCGTCCGGGAGGCGGGCGCCGAGTCGACGCTCGATCCGGGCGATCAGCTCGGAGCGGCCGATGCTGTCGAGACCGAGGTCGGCTTCGAGACGGGTGTCGAGGCCGATCTTCCCGGGCGCTAGCGTGATGCCGGACTCGTCGGCAAACTGGCGCAGCAGCGCCAGCACCTGCTCGCCGATATCCTGTTGGTCGGTCGCAGCGCTGTCGCGCCTGCCTTCGCCGGAATGGCCTTCGCCGGAATGGCCTTTACCGGCTTCGCCTTCGCTGACTTCGCTTTCACCGGAGTTGGCGCGCTGCTTCTGCGAAGACTGACCGTGCGACAAGGTCTTCATCCTCAGGGTCTTGGCTTAGCCGCTCTTGCCGCGGAGGGCGGGTCGTGGTCGGCTGTAGAGGGCCTCGAGGGCGGGTCCGAATTCCGCCATCAGCTCCGGTCGCTTCAGCTTCATCGTCGGCGTGATCAGGCCGTTGTCGATGGTCCAAGCTGACCGTGTCAGATGAACCGCGTGCACCTGGGCATAGCCCGGGAAGTCGCTCAGCCTGGCTGCGGCCCTGGTGAGGGCCGCATCGATCGCTAGAGGATCGGCCAGCGATGAGGGGTCGTCCGGGTCCAGGCCGAGTCGAGCGGCAAGCCGACGCCAAGGTGCGTCGCTCAACACCAGCACGGCGGCGAGGAACTGGCGGCCCTCGCCGACCACCATCGCCTGATCGAACAGCGGCTCCATCGTGAGCGCTGACTCCATCTCGGTCGGCGGGATCTTTTCACCGGTCGAGGTAACGATGATCTCCTTGAGCCGACCGCGGATGCCGATGAAGCCGTCATCGTCGATCTCGCCGATATCGCCGGTATGCAGCCAGCCCTCAGCGTCGATCGCCTGGGCCGTTGCGGCCGTCTGCTGCCAGTAGCCTGCACAGACATTGGGTCCGCGCACACAGAGCTCCTGCTGAGCTCCGAGCCGGACCTCGACGCCGGGCAGCGGCGGTCCGACCCAGCCCGGTCGGAAGCCCGGTGGTGTGGTGCCGGTCACCACCGGCGCGGCCTCGGTGAGCCCATAGCCCTCGGTGAGCGGCAGACCGAGACCGACGAAGAAGCGTCCGACCGTCGCCGACAGCGGTGCACCGCCGCTGACCGCGACCCGCAGCCGGCCGCCGAGCCGGCCCCGGATCTTGCGGGCGACGAGCCGATCGAGCAGCGACCAGCGAATCTGGTCCATCAGGCTCAGGGGTGCTTGCCTGCCTTGGTTCGCCTGGAACCGCTGCCAGCCGATGCGCACCGTCGTATCGAGCAGCCGCCGCTGGATGCCCTCTGAACCGAGTTTGCCCTGGATGGCGAGGTAGACCTTGTCGTAGACCCGTGGGACCGACAACAGCACGGTCGGGCGGATGGTCATCAGATCGTCGCGCAGTTGGTCGATCGAGCGGGCATAGGCGATGGTGCAGCCGGCCATCATCGGCAGGTAGTGGCCAACGGTGCGCTCGAAGGCATGGGCCAGCGGCAGGAACGAGAGGAAGACATCGCTTGGACGCGGCGGGATGCGCGCGATCACGGCCGCGGCGTTGGTGAGGATGTTTCGGTGCGAGAGCATCACGCCCTTGCTGCGGCCGGTGGTGCCGGAGGTATAGACGAGTGTCGCGAGTTCATCGGGGTCGGCTGCCGAGTCGAATTCAGACTGGCTAGCCAGGGAGGCCGGGTGCGACGACGGGTGAGACCTCGGGTGAGACCTCGGGTGAGACGTCGGGTGAGACGTGGGGCGAGGCGTCGAGCCGGACCTCGAGCCGAACCTCGAGCCGAACCCCGAGCCGAACCCCGAGCGAGATGCCAAGGTCGAGGGGGCCTTCGCCAACGTCTGCTCCATCTCAGCTGTGGCGGCGCTTGTTGGCTTGGCAGGGAGCCAGTCGTCGAGGGTACGCAATCGGGGGTCCTGGGCCGAGCTGGGCGCCGAGCCGGGCGCCGAGCCTGGAACGGCGCCGGTCAGCCGCCTGAAGAGCACCCGTTGCAGCGCCGGCAGCGGATCGGCCTGGGCGACCAGCGCTGCCCAGGGGGCGTCGCTGTCCAGCAGCACGAGCCGCGCACCGGAATCGGCGAGGATGTGCGCGAGATTGCCTGGGCTGTCGGTGGTGTAGAGCGGCACCGTTACCAGCCCGAGCGTTAGCGCCGCCTGGTCGAAGCAGACCCAGTCGACGCCGTTCGGCAGGCTCATCGCGACCCGATCGCCGATGGCGAAACCCTCGGCAGCCAATCCGGCGCGCCAGCGCGCGACTTCGGCGGCGATCTCGTGCCAGCGGTAGTCGCGCCAGCGACCGTTCTCGAACTGGCGGTAGGCGAGGGCACGCGGGGTCCGGCTGACACGGAGCCGGAACAGCCCTGTCAGCGTTCCGGCCGCTTCCGGCGCGATCGGCTCATCCACGGGCCTTGGGTCCGGTGCTTGCGAGCGGCGCCCTGACCGCGCGAGCGGCGGAAGCAACCGTCGGCGCGGACCGACGATGCCGCGATCTCTGATGCGAGCCTCCACGACAACCTCTCTGCCGCGGTGCCGCAGGAGCGCACACCCCTGGGTGGCGCGGCCATCTGGATAAGCCTAGTTCGAGTATAGACCGTGCTGGCGACTCGAAGCGGCAGGATGCCACGCCGCTGACGGCGTTGGCCGCCGGCCAAGATCCGGTGAATAGACTGCGCGATGGGGCCTGGCGATGTGCTGATCCGTCAGCCATTCCCGGTCATGCGGGCCCTGGTCATGCCCGGGGGGAGTCTAACGCGGCGAGGAACAGCAGAGCGCGGCCTCGCTCAGCCCCCGGTTGCGTTCATATGGCGGAAGATTACCGGCTTGGCCTCGAGGTCGAAATCATGGCCTCTGGGCTTGATCGCCATCGCGTTGACGATCGCGCGTTTGACCGGCTCGTCGTCGAGCGGATTGGCACGCAGCACGCGCCTGAGGTCGGTCGAGTATTCCTGACCGAGACAGAGGAGCAGCCGCCCCTCGGCGGTGACCCGCACCCGGTTGCAGCTGCCGCAGAAGCTGTGGCTGTGCGGTGAGATGAAGCCGATGCGGGTATCGCTGCCGGCGACGCGCCAGTAACGCGACGGGCCGCCGGTGCTCTCGGTGGTCGGGATCAGCTCGTAGTGCCGGGCGAGATCGGCGCGAATCGCGTCGCTCGGGTAGAAGGCCTCGGCGCGGTCGTGATCGCCGATGACGCCGAGCGGCATCTCCTCGATGAAGGAGATATCGAGCCCGCGCTCGAGCGCGAAGCCGACCAGGTCCGCGACCTCGTCGTGATTGCGGTTCTTCAGCACCACGCTGTTGAGCTTGATGCGGCGGATGCCGGCCGCGCGCGCAGCCTCGATGCCGGCGAGGACCTTGTCCAGCTCGCCGAGCCGGGTGATGCGCTTGAAGCGCTCGGGGTCCAGTGAGTCGAGACTGATGTTGATCCGGTCGACGCCGGCGGCCTTGAGCCCATCGGCAAAGCGCGGCAGCTGGGTGCCGTTCGTCGTCAGCGTCAGCTCCTTGAGGCCGTCGAGCGTGCCGAGCGATCGGAATAGGGTCATCACATCGCGACGCACCAACGGCTCGCCCCCGGTCACCCGCAGCTTGGTGACGCCGAGCTCGGTGAAGCAGCGCCCAAGCCGCGCGAGCTCTTCGAGGGTGAGCACCTGCGCCCGCGGCAGGAAGGTCATATCCTCGGCCATGCAGTAGACGCAGCGTAGGTCGCAGCGGTCAGTGACCGACAAACGAACATAGGTGACGTGCCGCCCGAAGCGGTCGATCAGGGCTGGTGGTAGCTGGGACATAGGCGGCTGACCTCGAGGCAGGCGCGCTCGGGCGGTTCGGCAGGCTGAAGGTGACCAGGTGACCGGCGACTCGGTATCCGAAACGCCGGCCTCGCGCTACGATTCTGCCGTGAGGTTTGGTCAAGATACAAACAGACAACCACAAGGGGATTGAGGAGGACCCATGCGACGATCACTATCCGTAGCCGCGCTGCTGTGCTGGCCACTACTGCTGATGTCCGGTACCGCACTGGCCGGCGAGGAGGTTCCCGACGCGTTCGATGATGGGGCGATCTTCCAGATCAAGTACCCGGCCTGGTTCAAACAGAGCTTCCTGACGCTTGCGGATGACGCCGAGGACGCCGAGGCGGCCGGCAAAGAAGGGCTGTTCCTGTTCTTCACGACCCAGGGCTGCTCCTACTGCCATCTGTTCATCGAGCAGAGCCTCGGTGATCCGACGCTCGCGGCCCGGCTGCGCGAGCACTTCGATAGCATCGGCCTCGAGATCTTCTCCGACGCCGAGATGACCGATTTCGACGACAAGCAGACGCGGGTCAAGACCTTTGCGCTGGAGCAGGGCGTCGAGTTCGCACCGTCGCTACTGTTCGTCGACACCGATGGCGAGCCGCTGCTGCGGCTGACCGGTTATTACGGTCCGGAGCGCTTTGCCCAGGTCCTCGATTACCTGACGACGGATGCCGGCGAGGGCCTCTCCTGGCGCGAATACCTGGCTGTGCTGCGGTCCGACCGTTCGGGATCGGCCGCGCCGCTGCGCTCGGACCCACTCTTCGCCGAGCCACCGTTTGCACTGAATCGCTCCGAGTTCCCGGCTGAGCGGCCCCTGCTGGTGCTGTTCGAGACCAGTGGCTGTGCGCGCTGTGAGCGTTTCCATGACCAGGTGCTCGCCGACGCGACGATCCGGGAGCAGCTGGCCGGCTTCGATATCGTTCGGCTCGATGCCAGTGATGAGCAAACGCCGGTGCTGACACCCGGCGGTGAGCGCACCAACGCTGCTGACTGGTATCAGACGCTCGGCTTCACCCAGCTGCCGGCATTGGCCTTCTTCAGTGAGACCGGGGAGCCGGTTTTGACGACCGATGCGCTGGTGCTGCAGAGTCGGATGACCAACTCGATCGGTTTCGTGAACGAGCGCGCCTACGAGCGCGGCTGGAACTATCAGCGCTACGCGCGCAGCCAGGCATTGAAGAAGGCCGCCGATTGAGGCCGGCACCCAGTGATCGTCGAGAGGGGACGTCCCGATCTCGGCACGCGCGGTCGCGGAAGCTTTGGGAGGCAGGTGATGGGCAACTCCGAAGCGATGATCCTAGAAGGCCGCAGTTGGACGGCCGTCACCCATGGGTGCGCTTCATGAAGCGCCAGAAGCGGAACCAGTGCAAAGGGTTGCATGCTGGGCTAAGGCGATTTCTGTCAAAGCTCATACCGCCTTGCTGGTCTTTTCGCTCGCCTTCTTCGTCGCGCCGCCGGTCACATAGCCCGGCTATGCTCCCGGCGACGCTCCTCGAAGGCAAACGAAAATCCTGCGCAATTCGGTACGAGCTTTTCCGGCAATCGCCTAAGCGGTCAACTGCGGTTTCTAGGATGATGCGAGATCCAGCGGCGAGGTGAACGGTTGCTGCGCGTAACAGGCGAGCTGAGCTTTAGGCAATGAATCTGCTGCAAGGGTTCGTCGACCGACTGACCGACAGCTATTGGTATCTGCTGCTGGGACTGCTGGTGCTGGTGGTGCTTTGGCGCTTGGGCACCCTGATCATTGGAAAGCGACCGCTGGCGGACCACTTCCCGCTGCTGTCCGCGCTGCTGGATGTGATCCTGATGCCACTCTGGGTGATCATCACCGGCGGGCTGGTTCACTATGCAGCGCGTGTTCTCCAGTTGCCCGTGCTGTCGGGGCCGATCCACTGGACCACGTCTCTACTCGTCTATCTGACCGCCGCCTGGGCCATGGGGCGGGTGGTCACGGTGATGAGCCGGCAACGCCGACGGCGCAAGAAGCGCAGCGAGCAGATCCCGAAGCTGATCGAGGCGCTGATCTATGTCGTGATGCTGATCCTCGCGATGGCCCTGTTCATGTGGCAGCAGGGTTACTCGTTCACCGGCGTCTGGGTCTCGACCGGTGTTGCGGCCGGCGTGATCGGTCTCGCGCTACAGCGCACCCTCGGCGATCTCTTCGCCGGGGTCTCGCTCGGGATCGAGCGCCCGTTTCGGATCGGCGACTGGTTGGAGATCCCGGACGAGAAGCTGGTCGGCCAGGTGGTCGATCTCAATTGGCGCGCGACCCGATTGCGCGGCTGGGATAACGCGACTGTGGTGATCCCGAACGGCCGCATGGCCAGCGCGTCACTCAAGAACTACTACAGCGATCACCATCTCTACG
This sequence comes from Halochromatium glycolicum, assembly GCF_016584085.1. Lineage (GTDB taxonomy): Bacteria > Pseudomonadota > Gammaproteobacteria > Chromatiales > Chromatiaceae > Lamprobacter > Lamprobacter glycolicus. The sequence goes on from NZ_NRSJ01000008.1 coordinate 10,394, forward strand.
CGCCCTGGTATTTCGTCAGCATCCCCGCCGAGGTCTCACCGCGCTTCGCCTCGGCGTTGCTGCTCGATGCGGCGATGCGCTGCGAATCGGTGCTCAAGTTCCCAAACCCGGTGGTGCGCCTGGCCGATGCATCGAAGATGCCCTACAGCTACATGGTCTGGGTGCATCTGCGGAACTATCCCTCGATGTTCCGGGCGCGCGAAGAGCTCTATCGCGAGATCCACCTCGGGCTGCAGGAGGCCGGGATCGAGATCGCGCCGGAGGTCACCGAGATGCGCACCCGCCGAGCGCACATCAACCGCGCCGAGCCGCCGACCATCGCGCTGGCTCTGCGCGGACTCGATGTGGCGGGGGTGCTCAGTGATGACGAGCTGGCTCAGCTCGCGGCCCGCAGCGAATATCGCTACTACAACGTGGGCGATCAGATCCTGGCCGAGGGCGGCGTCAGCGATGCCTTCTACGTGATCATCGGCGGGTTGGTCGATAGCGCGGTGCGGCTGCCGGACGGTTCATCGAAGGTGGTCGAGACGCTCGGCCCGGGCAAGCATTTCGGCATCTCGGAGATGCTGACCACGCAGCCCAATTTTCTCGAGTTCGTCGCCAACACCGATGTGACCCTGATCCGGATCGATCTCGAGGCGGTGCGGGCGCTGATCGAGCAGCGCCCGGAGTTGAGGGAGTACCTCGCTGAGGTCGTCAAGACCCGTCTCGATGCGGCCGATGCGGCGCGGGTGGCGAGCCGGCGCCCGGTCAGACGGCTGTCGCTGCGCGATGTCAGGGAGGGGATCGAACGGCGGCTGCGCGGAACCCGTGCATCGCCGCGGCAATGAGCCGGTGCGGCCCCTAGGAGGCTGTCCGCGGCGCCCGCGCCCGATGCGCTGCAGCGCGGGCCTGCTGTGGAGAGGACTCAGTTCGCCGCTTCGCCGCCCTCTGCCGGTTGTTGGGCTTCGCTTGCGCTACCCTCTGTTCGCATTTCAGCGATGCGGGTCTGCAGCTGATCGATTTGATCCTGCACCGAATCGGGCAGCGAGAGATCAAGCTCATTGAGCCTGTCCAGGATGTCCTGCGCCGAGCCGATCCGGTTCTCGTCGAGAAAGGTCTTGGCCTGATCGACCAGCTCTCGAACTTGCGTCTTGGCCAACTCGGTCAAGGAGCCGCCTTCCTGTTGGGCGACATCGAGCGCTCCCGTAGCGGCCTGCAGCGCTTGCTGACCGGCCTGGGTGGCACTGTCCATCGCCGCCTGTGCCTGCTGCCGCACCTGATCCATGGCTGAGTCTTCGGATGCGGGGGCGGACGCCGGGGCTGCGCTGTCGGCCGTGCCCTCCTCGGCAGTGTCTGCTTGCTGGTCCTGTTCGCCACAGCCGACAACAGTGAGCGCCAAGACGGTCAAAACGGATGCGATCATGGGATAGTTCATTCGGAATGCTCCTCAGCGAAAAACGACGCGATGGCGGATGCGCCGTTAGTTTGCCAGAAGGTCGCAAGCGGCATGGAACGGATGGTTGAAATCCTCCCTGGCTTTCGATAGCGTCTGCGTCAAGTCCTGCTGGGGGTGCCCGCGACCGCGGGCTGAGAGAGTCCCCTAATCACCTGATCCGGTTCGTACCGGCGTAGGGAAGCCAGGGCGAGCCAGGGTCAGCCCAGCCGCTCGTTTCGGCGCTTCCAATGCCGGTTCTGCCGTCGCTGCCATCGTCGCCGAGAGGAGCCGCTATGAGCGCCATCCCTGAAGACTTCATCGAGACCACCGCCCGGCTCTCGGATGAGGTCACCCGCCCGTTTCCTGCATCGCGCAAGCGCTATGTGACTGGCTCCCGACCCGACATCCGGGTGCCGATGCGCGAGATCGCGCAGACGCCGACCCACGCCAGCGACGGGATCGAGGAGAACCCGCCGATCTTCGTCTACGACACCTCGGGACCCTACTCCGACCCCGACGCCCACATCGACCTGATGGCCGGGCTGCCCGAGGTGCGCAGCGCCTGGATCGCCGAGCGCAATGATACCGAGCTGCTGGGAGGGCCGACCTCGCGCTTCGGCCAGCGCCGCCAGCAGGACCCGGCACTGGCCCATCTGCGCTTCGAGCATATTCGCACCCCGCGCCGCGCCAAGGCCGGGCGCAATGTGACCCAGATGCACTATGCGCGCCGCGGCGAGATCACGCCGGAGATGGAGTACGTCGCGATCCGCGAGAACATGCGCCTCGATGCGCTGCGCGCCGATCCGCGCTACGCGAAGCTGCTGCGCCAGCATCGCGGTCAGGCGTTCGGTGCCAATCTGCCGGAGCAGATCACCCCGGAGTTCGTCCGCGATGAGGTTGCGGCCGGGCGTGCGATCATCCCGGCCAATATCAACCATCCGGAGCTCGAGCCGATGATCATCGGCCGCAACTTCCGGGTGAAGATCAACACCAATATCGGCAACTCGGAGACCACCTCCAGTATCGAGGAGGAGGTTGAGAAGATGGTCTGGTCGGCGCGCTGGGGCGGCGACACCCTGATGGACCTCTCGACCGGCAAGCACATCCACGAGACCCGCGAGTGGATCCTGCGCAACGCGCCGATGCCGATCGGCACCGTGCCGATCTATCAGGCGTTGGAGAAGGTCGATGGAAAACCGGAAGAACTGACCTGGGAGCTGTTCCGCGACACCCTGATCGAGCAGGCCGAGCAGGGCGTCGACTACTTCACGATCCATGCCGGCGTGCTGCTGCGCTACATCCCGCTGACCGCCGAGCGGGTCACCGGCATCGTCTCGCGCGGCGGCTCGATTTTGGCCAAGTGGTGCCTGGCCCACCACCAGGAGAACTTCCTCTACACCCACTTCGCCGAGATCTGCGAGATCATGCGGGCCTATGACGTCTCGTTCTCGCTCGGTGATGGTCTCCGACCCGGCAGCATCGCCGACGCCAACGATGAGGCGCAGTTCGCGGAGTTGGAGACCCTCGGCGAGCTGACCCGGTTCGCCTGGGAGCACGATGTCCAGGTCATGATCGAGGGGCCCGGCCACGTGCCGATGCAGATGATCGAGGAGAACGTGACCAAGGAGCTCAAGGACTGCTTCGAGGCGCCGTTCTACACCCTTGGGCCCCTGATCACCGACATCGCGCCGGCCTATGACCACATCACCTCCGGCATCGGCGCGGCCAACATCGGTTGGTATGGCACCGCGATGCTCTGCTACGTGACCCCCAAGGAACATCTGGGCCTGCCGGACAAGCAGGATGTGCGCGATGGCATCGTCACCTACAAGATCGCCGCGCATGGCGCCGACCTAGCGAAGGGTCTACCCGGCGCGCAGGTCCAGGACAACGCGATCAGCAAGGCGCGGTTCGAGTTCAGGTGGGAGGACCAGTTCAACCTGTCGCTGGACCCGGACCGGGCACGCGAATTCCACGACCAGACCCTGCCGCACCAGTCGCACAAGGTCGCGCACTTCTGCTCGATGTGCGGGCCGCACTTCTGCTCGATGAAGATCACCCAGGACGTGCGCGACTATGCGAAGGCGCATCAGCTCGACGATGACCAGGTCGCACTGGAAGTCGGGATGAAGGAGAAGGCCGAGGAGTTCGTCAAGGACGGGGCGCGACTCTATCGAGAAGTCTGAGCCCTGGCGAGACCAGCACCTGCGCGCCAAGCGTTACGCCACGCGGCCGAATCCGCGCCCAACAATACAGCATCAGAGACCGATGTCCGTAATCGACCGAAAGCTTCAGGTGGGTCAGAACGGTGACGCTGCGCACGCTTGTGGGCGCTGCACGACGACCATTGGCGACGCGATATGAGCATTCAAGCCACCGATCTGTTCGCCGCGCTGGCCCATGACACGCGGTTGCGGACACTGATGCTGCTGGCCGAGCACGATGAGCTCTGCGTCTGCGAGCTCACCTACGCCATCGGCGTGAGCCAGCCGCATCTGTCACGCCATTTGGCGCAGTTGCGTCAGGTCGAGCTGGTGGCCGATCGCCGCGCCGGGGTCTGGATCTACTATCGTGTCAACCCGCAGCTGCCTGGCTGGGCACAGGCGGTGCTGCGCGAGACGCATGCGGGGCTGCGCGACACCAACCCCTTCGTCGATGATCTCGCCGCGCTCGGTGCGATGCCGAACCGGCCGGACGCGCCGCGCTGCGCCTGAGAGACGAAAGGCCGTCCGAGGCCGTTCGAGGCCAAGGGCCTTTGGCCGTCAGCGCAGCGATGCGGCGAGCTTCAGGATGCCGCGGGCATCGATCTTGCCGCGGTGGTCGTAGTTGACGTGCAGTCCCGGCAGGGGCGTCAGGGTGCCGGTGAGACGATAGGGCCAGGGCTGCTGCTTCAGTGCCAGCGCCGGCAATGCGCGAGCGAGGTGTTTGGCGTTGCCACTGACCAGTAGCTCGATCTCGGCCTCGCTCCGCGCGGGGACCCAGCGCGCGAGCGCCCCCTCGCCATTGGCGATCTCATAGGCATCGAGCCAGACGCGATAGGTGATCGCACGGATCGGCAGCGGCAATGGAGCCGGGTTTTGGACGCGCAGCTTCACGCGCAGCGTTTGCGCGGCCGCTGTGACCCGCTCGGGCCGCAACCCCGAGAGCTTGACCTCCGGCGGTGCCGAGCGGTAGATAAGCCAGACCCAAAGGCCTCCGGCGGCCAGGGCCAGCAGCAGCACCAACAGCAGGGGCCAGATCATGATGGCTGTGCCCCCATCCGGTCATCAGTCGCTGGCGGCGTTCGGCGGTGCCACTGATCGTGGCAGCGTCGGGGGGCTAAAGGTGGATCAGTCCTAAGCGTGTTCATTGAGTGCATCTCCATTGAGTGCATCGGCCGGTCCCGGGCGGCCGAACAGGTAGCCTTGGAATCCATGGCAGCCGTTACTGATCAGGAAGCGGCGTTGCGCGTCGGTCTCGACGCCCTCGGCGATCACCGGCAGGCCCAGCTGTGGGGCCAGGGCGAGGACCGCCCGGACGATCGCGGCGTCATTGGCATCGGTGGTGACCTCGTCGACAAAGGACCGATCGATCTTGAGCTCGTCGAGCGGCAGTCGCTTGAGATAGGACAGTGACGAGTAGCCGGTGCCGAAGTCGTCCAGCGCAAAACGCAGGCCGAGCTCACGCAGCGCGGCCATCTTGTGAATGGTGTCTTCGACATCCTCCAACAACAGGCTCTCGGTGAGCTCGAGCTTGAGCCGGTGCGGCCTGATGCCGTAACGATTCAGGGCGGTGCGCACCATGCCGACAAAGTGCGGCTCCCGGAACTGGCGCGCGCTGATGTTGATGGCGAGGGTCCGTTCGTCGCAGCTGCCATGCTGCGACCAGGCCGCGAGCTGCGCGCAGGCCGCCTGCAGCACCCATTCACCGAGCTGCAGGATCAACCCGGACTCCTCGGCCAGATGGATGAAGGTGGCCGGACTCAACAGACCGCGCTCCGGGTGAGCCCAGCGCACCAGGGCCTCGGCTCCGATCATCTGCCCGGCATCGTCGACCTGGGGCTGATAGTGCAACACGAATTGACCGGCTCGCAGTCCTTCTCGCAGTTGCGCCTCCATCCTGGTCCGCAGGTCGAATGCCGTCTGCATCTCCGGGTCGAAGAACCGCAGGGTGTTTCGGCCTGCTTCCTTGGCTTGATACATGGCCAGGTCGGCTCGTTTGAGCAGCTCATCAACGCTGGCTTCGGTCGCGTCGATCAGCGCAGCGCCGATGCTCGGTGTGCTGTGATGGATATAGGTGCCGAGCTCATACGGCTGGGCGAGTGTTCGCTGGACCTTCGCGGCGATAGAGCGTGCCTGGCCGGCGGCCCGGTTGGCCTCAGGGCTGAGACCGTCGAGCACGACAACGAACTCATCGCCACCGAGCCGGGCCACCGTGTCTCGGGATCGCACGCAGGTGCTCAGGCGCTTGGCGACCTGTATCAGGAGCTGATCACCGACATCGTGACCGAGGCTGTCGTTCAGGTCTTTGAAATGATCGAGGTCGATGAACAGGATTGCACCGTGCTGTGCAGAGCGCCGAATGGCAGCGAGCACCTGCCCGAGTCGGTCGATCAGCAAACGTCGGTTGGGCAGCTGTGTGAGGGCGTCGAAGAATGCGAGCTGCTCGATCTGTTCCTCGGCCGCCTTGCGGTCGGTGATGTCCTGGTTTAACACGACCGCGCCGACGATCTCGCCTTCGCGGTCGTGAATCGGGACCGCTGAGCTGAGGATGGTCTTCCGCGAGCCGTCCAGACTCAGGATATCGAGCTCCTCGTTCAGGATCATCTCGCCGTGACGGATTGCACGGACGGCTGCCTGTTGCTGCGGCGCGACAGCCAGCTCGCGGAGCGTCGGCTCGCTGCCCGCAATGCCGCACCCCGTGCTGCCACCAGTGTTGCGCCCAGTGTCGCCCCCAGTGCTGCCCCCAGTGCTGCCCCCAGTGCGATCGCTGTAACGGCTGAAGTCCTTGCCGCCCCAGATCTGCGCTGCAGTCGGGTTGCCATAGGTGATCTGTCCCTGCTGATCCAGGAACCAGACGCCGATCGGCAGGTTCTCGACGATGGTCTTGAGGCGGTGCTCGCTCTGCCGGACCGCTTCTTCGGCGCTCTTATGAGCGCTGAGGTCGGTCACGATCACCGAGAATGCGCCGTGCTTCTGCGCGGGCGGCAGTTCGGTGAACGAGAGATGACAAGGTACCTTGGCGCCACCGGCAGAGAGCAGGTCGAGCTCCATGCGGCGCTGTGGTCTGGGCGAGCCGGTCTGAAGCCAGTCCTGATAGGCTTGACGGTCAGCAGGGGCGATATGCTCGGCCAGCGTCGAGCCGGTCAGTGCGTCGCGGGGAACGCCAAGTATGGCGGCCAGGCGGCGGTTGGCGAAGTAGAGATGGCCGTTCGCCGTGACGGTCATGGCGCCTTCGCCCATCTCCTCGACCAGCAGGCGATAATCATGCTCGGCCCCCTGCAGCTCGAGCACCTGTCCGCCTCGGTCCCCGGCGACGAACAATGCGTCGATCCCGCCGGTGCGGATGGCATCCAATACCGCGTCGGCCTCCGCCAAGCGCTTCCGCAAGGTCTGGAGCTCGCTCGCTGGGTCCGTTGATAAGCCGTTCACGCGCTGCTTCGAGGTCATCGAACGACTCTGGGTCTTGCAACAGTGCTCGGGCCTGCAATCGCGCACACGCCGCGCCGTTGGGGCAGGCGGGCCGCGGCTCGCCGATCAGTCGCGCTTTTCCGCGGGGGATGGCCGCAGGTCGAGTCCGACCAGGGCGCGTTCCACGTCAGAGAGATCGCCGATGATCTTGCGGATTGGCAGCGGAAGGCGGCGCACGACCGTCGGGATGGCAAGGATCTGATCCCCTTGCGCCAGTTGCGGCTGTTCGAGGAGATCGATGACCTCGATCCGGTAGCGTCCGGCCAGGTGCTTTTCGCAGAGGGCCTGCAGATTTGCGAACGCGCTGAGTGATTTCGGGGTCTGTCCGGCCACATAGAGCCGCAGCGTCCAGGTTTCGCCGCCTGTGAGATCCTGGCCGTCCCGATCGTGATTGCTCGGGACGCGGCCAGGCGCGTCATTGTCGTCTTGGTCAGGTTGATTCACGGATTGTTCGCCTCGGGCGACCGCTGCGCGGGGCCGGCGCGGCGCAGCGAGGCCACCGATGCGCGGTCCTGCTGTCGTTGTGTTTCGCGTTCGCGTTCGCGCTCGATCATCGCCATGGTCTCCGCCTCCTGGGCCTCGAACTCTTGGCGCAAGGCCGTGATTTGGGCGTCTAGCACGGCGCGCCGACGCTCGAGTTCATGCTGTCGGCGCTCGATCTCTTGCCGGCGCGCGAGCCGTTCGCTCTCCTCGGCGGATTCCCAGACAGCGCGAGCGGAGCCGGTCAGCACCCCGTCCGGCCCGAGATAGACCTCGCGCAGTTCGATGCCATCGTTGGTGATCAGGAACTCGCGGGTCTGATTCGAGTGCGCCATCCCGCGCGACTTCAGGACGCTGAGGGTGCGATTGCGCTCGCCGCCGGTGTTGACCGCCATCAGCAGCAGCCAGGAATCGATTAACGATGAGATCGCCGAGTCGGTGCGCTCTAGCGACTCGCCGCCCGTCGTCAGGCTCGTGAACAGGGCCGTGATCTGGCGTGTCTTCAGGAAGTCGATCAGCCGCGTCAGCATGGCTTTGACCTCGAGCGTGTTGTTACCGCTGACGAAGCTATTGAGCGGGTCTAGGATCACGGCCGAGGGCTCGAACTGCTGGACCGCCCGATGGATCAGCGAGAGATGCATCTCCAGCCCGGAGAAGGATGGGCGCGTCGCATGGAACTGGAGCAGGCCCTGATCGACCCAGTGCGCCAGGTCGAGGCCGATGGCGCTGAGGTTCCGCTGGATCTGCGACGGCGATTCCTCGAATGCGAAATACAGCACCCGCTCGCCGCGTGCGCAGGCAGCGGATGCGAAATGCCCGGCCAGACTGGATTTGCCCGTTCCAGCGGTGCCCGAAACGAGGATGCTGCTGCCGCGAAAATAGCCGGCGTCACCGAGCATGGCATCCAGCCGCGTGATACCGGTGGAGATGCGCTCGTTTGAGACAGTGTGGTCGAGGCCGAGCGAGGTGATCGGGGTCACCGAGAGGCCCTGGGCATCGATCAGAAACGGGTAGTCATTGGTCCCATGGCTGGAGCCGCGGTACTTCACCACGCGCAGCCGCCGCGTCCAGGTCTGCTCGCGCTGCTGGTGGTCGAGCGTGATCACGCAATCGGAAACGTATTCTTCCAGCCCTTGGCGGGTGAGCTGGCCGTCACCGCGCTCACCGGTCACGATCGCGGTCACGCCCTTGTCCTTGAGCCACCGCAGGAGCCGGCGCAGCTCGGCGCGCAGGATCACCGGATTCGGCAGCCCCGCGAAGACGGCCTCGAGGGTATCGAGCACCACGCGCTTGGCCCCGATGGAATCGATCGCGTAGCCGAGCCGGATGAACAGGCCGCTGAGATCGAAGTCGCCGGTCTCCTCGAGCTCGTTGCGCTCGATCGCGACGAAGTCCAGCGCAAGCTGCTCGCGCGCGACCAGTTCATCGAGATCGAAGCCGAGGGATGCCACATTCTGGGTCAGCTCCTCAGCGGTCTCCTCGAAGGCGATGAACACCCCCGGCTCCTCGAACTGGGTCGCCCCGCGGACCAGGAACTCCATTGCGAATAGGGTTTTGCCGCAACCCGCACTGCCACAGATCAGGGTCGGGCGACCGCGCGGCAATCCGCCCTCGGTGATCTCGTCGAATCCCAGGATACCAGTGGGGGCCTTGGGTAACGGGTCGCGTCTACTGCTCACGTGGCTGCTCTACCTAAACCATCAGCGTCTAATCCTTAAATCATACATGGCTGCTAGTGCTCATGCGCATGGTACGCACCTGCTCCGGGCTGGATCACCGCGAATTCATCGCCGCGGTGCCGCGCGAATAGATCGACCTCGCGCAGCAGGCCACTGCCGCGCTCGGCAATCGCGCAGAGCACGCGCTCGCCGCTCGGGTGCCCGAGTCGGTCGTTGATCTCCTTGGGAACGGTTCAGAAACAACCGGCACAACTCCACCAACGAAGGCCGCTCAAGAAGGGCTTAAGGCGATTGCCGGAAAAGCTCGTACCGAATTGCGCAGGATTTTCGTTTGCCTTCGAGGAGCGTCGCCGGGAGCATAGCCGGGCTATGTGACCGGCGGCGCGACGAAGAAGGCGAGCGAAAAGACCAGCAAGGCGGTATGAGCTTTGACAGAAATCGCCTAACTGGCCAGTCGATGCCCCGGTTATTCTTGCGCCGTTCCTTGAAGTGGCTGAGGTCGAGCAGATGCAGTGAGAAGCGCTCACCGGTGCGCCGATAGCGGGCGAGGGTCTGCGCCAAGCGGTCGGTGAACAGGCGGCGTTTCGCAAGGCCGGTCAGCCTCGAGCCTGTCCATGATCGAGCTGCGCGGCGCTCAGCGAGCCGCGACCATCGTCCGCGACCGGTGCTGCGTGGGCACATCAATCTGAGAGGCCGGCGAGAGCCGAATGATTAACGATCAGATGCGATGAGAGGTCACCGGAACCGGCCGGAATTGCGCAACTGGTATAACGAGATCCATGTCTCAGATCGGCATGATGAGGCGTGATCGGGTCGTCAGTGATAGCGGGAGGGGACGATGAGCGAAGCAGACTCGAGCCAGCGCTGGCGCTGGCCGCGATACCGGGACAGCCTCATTCGGGGTGCAGATGGGGGCTGGCCTGTGCCGGTCGATCAACCGAGTCTGAGGGGGCTCGCGGCGGCTGCGTTGATCGAATGGCGCTATTTCGCGGTCCTCTCACCGGCGTTCCACGGCCTCGTCGGACTCGCGCTGGTCAATCCCGAACGGCGCTTCGCGGCCGTGGCGGAAGGCGGGCTCTTGGTGATCGTTGCCGGGGTGCTCGGTCGGGCGCCGATGCCGGACGGCCCATCTGACGCGTCTCCTATGCTGGTTCCGAGCGACCTGGGTCCGGCGGATCGGATTTCGGCTGATCGGGTTTCGGAGAATCGGGTTTCGGAGAATCGGGTTTCGGAGAATCGGGTTTCGGAGAATCGGGTTGCGACGGGTCAGGCCGAGCTGTGCTGGATGCATCTGTTCTCGCCCGATGTCTGCCTGTTCGACGGGCCAGCTCCCGGTGCGTTAGAGGCCGAGGACCGTCGTTGTCGGCTCTCGCTGCGCCAGAGCGATGCAGCGCAGGCCGAGCTGCGGCTCGAGACAGCGAACGGACTGCAGCTGGATCTGGTGCATCAAGGCGTGAGCGACACCCAGCTTGCGCCGGTGCTGGGCAGCGATCTGGATGCCCCTCTGGGACGGCTGCTCGGTAGCCACTGGCTGGTCGATTGCCCATCGCCTGTCGCCCGGTGCGACGGCGCCATCGCGTTTGGTGGGGACAGCTTGGCATGCCTGGCCACGGCCGCCGGTGACGACGCCGACAGCTATGCAACGCCGGCGCTGCGGGCTCGGGTCTCGGCTGGCGAGCAGGTCTTTCGCTGGCAGGCGGCCGATGGCTATGCCGAGCACAGCTTCGGGATTCGGCCGTTGCCCTTGCATGGCTGGGACTTTCTGTTCGTACCGAAGGCGGCGACCGGCGAGGCGGTGGTCTTGCAGACCTATCGCGGTAGTCGCCAGCTGCGTTATCTGGAGGTCTGCTGGCGGCAGGATGGCGTGACGCGGCACCATCGGTTCGAGGCCAACAGGGTCCGGCTCGACTGGTCGGAACGCACCTTCGATCCGGTACTCGGGGTCTGGCGGCCGCTGCGAAGGACCATTGAAGCGCGCGACGCGGGGCTGCAGGTGCGTGTCGAGAATCGGGTGTTACATCGGATTCCGCTATTGCGGCGGCATCAGCTCGCGGTACGCCATTTCTTCATCAGCGAAGAGATCGGTGTTGCCGACTGGTGGCTCGAGGACGCCCACGGGCGTTGTCTCGCCGAGGTTAGGGGCCAGCGCTGCGGTGGGGAGCTGGCCCATTTTAGATTGCGCGCACCCAGGAGATCGGTATGACAGGCGCCAATGCGCAGCAGGTGATCGTGGTCGGGGCCGGACCGGCCGGCAGTGCAACGGCGTACCATCTGGCCCGAGCCGGCATTGCGACCCTGTTGATCGACAAGGCGGCGTTCCCGCGCGACAAGGTCTGCGGCGACTGCCTGAGTCCGCGCGCACAGCGCTACTTGGACCGGATGGGGTTGCTGGAGCAGGTCGCGGCCGAGTCACATTGCTCCGAGCACATCCGCTTTCGCGCGCCCGGCGGCGCAGCGGCCGCGACCCGGATCACCGGCGACGGCGCCATTCCCAATCGCACCCTGGTGCTGCCGCGACAGCGTTTCGATCATCTGGTGCAGCAGCAGGCCGTGACGGCCGGTGTCCGGTTCCGGGTCGGGCACGTCCGGCGGCTGCTGCCAGAGGGCGGGGTCGAACTCGCCGGTGAGCGCCTGCCGGCAAGGTTGGTGGTGATCGCAACCGGCGCGGCGCTCGGGCTGATCAAGCAGACCCCGCTGGCGCCGCGCGGACCGGTGCATAGCCTGGCGGCGCGCTGTTATCTGGAGCGGCTGCCGGCGCCGGGTCCGGGGCCGGACCTGCGGTTCTTCTTCGATCAGCTGCCGCTGCCCGGTTATGCCTGGCTGTTCCCGACTGGGCCGACGAGCGCCAATCTCGGCTACTGGTACGCCGGCCGCGACGCTGTCTCGGCGTCGACCTTGCTGCCGCGTCTGCTGGCCGAGCATCCTGAGCTGCGCGCGCTGACCGCGGGCGCCGTGCCGGGCGGCCCGGGTCCCGTATCGCGCACTGATCCGGCTTCCGGCTCTGGTGCGGCTCTTGATCCCGGATCAGCTACCCCGCCAGGCGTTGGCGCTGGTCATGGTACTGAGGTGGCTCAGGGCTCGGGTGCCGGGGCCCTAGGCGGGTCTGATGGCGGACCCGCGGACAGCGCGCTGCGCGCAGCGATCAAGGGCTACCCGATCCGTACCGATTTCCTGCGGGCGCCGGTCGCGGCACCAGGTCTGCTCGCCGTCGGGGAGGCCGCTGGGCTGGTGAACCCGTTCACCGGCGAGGGGATCGACTACGCGCTGGAATCAGCAGAGCTCGCGGCCGAGGCCATCCTCGATGCGCTGCGACAGGAGGCGGGGGAGGGTGCCCTGCCGGTCGCCCGCCTGGCCGGTTACCGGCAGGCGTTGGATCGACGTTTTGGGCCGCTGTTTCGGCTCATGCAATTCGCGCAGCGCTATGCCTTCAATCCCTGGGTCTTCGATCGGTTGTTCGGCCGCGGCGAGCAGGGGCAGGCGCTGGTCGATACGCTGATCCAGGTCTGCTTTGGGGCCGCGCCGCCGCGGCGCATCCTGCAGCCGGCCGAGCTGGCGCGGCTAGTGTTATCGAAGCCGGCCCTCGAACGGGGCCGGGAAACCACGCGCCCGGAAAGGGATTGATACAGCCATCTCACCTCATGCGAGTACTGACCCCTTTGATTCTGGCAGCAGTGATGCCGGACAACCAAAAGGGTCTGTACGGATATCGGTGCGGTTGACTAGAGGGGATCACCAAGGGGGAGATCACTGGCGGGTTCATTAGGGGATCACTAGGGTCAGCCCCGGATAGAGCTGGTTGGGGTCCTCGAGCAGATGGCGATTGGCCTCGAAGATGCGCGACCAGTCGTCGCCGTCGCCGTAGAACAGGCTGCTGATGCGGGCGAGCGAATCACCGGGGCGGATGCGGTAGACGGTGCGGGCGCCGTCCGCGCGAGCGAGCAGGAATTGACTGCGATGCAGGGCGTTCTCGGTCGCGCGGACCTGCTGCCAAAGCTGCGGATTCTGGACCCCTTGGCCCTCGTTGAGCAACTTACGGAGGGCTGCGGCATCCTGCTCGGCTTGCTCGCGCGCCTCATCGGCTGTCACTGTGCCCCCTTCGGGCGCCGGGAGTTGATCGCGTAGCTCGGCGAGGCGGGTCTCGAGCTGCTCCTTGGTCTGGCTGCGGCGCGCCTCGGCGGCCTCGAGGCGCTCGATCTGGGCCTCGCGCTGGGCGAGCCGGCGCTCGAGCTGCTCCTTGGTCTGGGCGCGGCGCGCCTCGGCGGCCTCGAGGCGCTTGATCTGGGCCTCGCGCTCGGCGAGCCGGCGCTCGAGCTGCTCGTTGGTCTGAGCGCGGCGCGCCTCGGCGGCCTCGAGGCGCTCGATCTGGGCCTCGCGCTGGGCGAGCCGGCGTTCGAGCTGCTGGAGTTGGGCCTCGACACCGCTCATCCGGCGTTTGTGCTCGCGCACGCGCATCTCGGAGGCAGTGAGTCGGGCGCGGTGCTCTTGGGCGGCGGAGTCACGTTGCCGCTCGAGCTGGACAATCTGCTCGCGCAGCCGGGCCGCTTCTTGCTCGGCGCGCTCGGCCGCTGACTGCGCCTGGCCTAGCTCCTGCTCAAGCCGCGGCAGCTTGGCGGCCTTGGCCTCGAGCTCGGTCTGCTGCTGATTGAGCCGATCGATCTCGCTGGTGAGCGCCGCCTTTTCCGCATTGACCCCGTTGAGCTCTGCCTGCAGCGCCGTGACGCGCTCCTGCAGGGACTCGGCCCTTGACTGGAGTGTTTCAAGCTTGGATTGGAGCGCTGAGCGCTCGCTTTCGGCGCCTGGGTCGTCTGCTTTGGCCTCGGCCGCATCCGCGTGGCTTGAGGCGTCGGGCGAGCCCGACGAAGCGTCCGTTGACTCTGCAGCAACATCCGGCTGGGGGGCCGGATCGGTATCGGCTGCGGCGACTGCGACAGCGGTCAGTCCTAGGCCGCCCGCGAGCAGTGCGGCGAGCAGTGGCCGGTTACCGATGCTGCGGGCACAAGGCTGGACAACGGGGTGAGGGGTGGTGAGGGCGAGGACATTGGGTTTGCGCATCTTGTCTCCGTCGGGTCGCCAAGATGAGGGAACGCCCGGCCTATCGGGCGGGTGTGCTCAATGATCGTCGGTCGTTGCTTTCTGCTGGATGAGAACGGCCGGATGAGAACGGCCGGGCAGCCATCCGGAGCCCATGGTTGGGCAGTCACTGCGGAGGCGCTGACCCATTCAGCGTCTCCAGATCCTTTAGAGGCCCGATCAAAATGCCCGGCTAGCCTACACAAGTTGCTGATTTGTTTCGCCATAGAGGGCATTCTGTTCGTGCTTCTCAGCCGCTCTGCCTGAATCACCGGGCAGCCTAGGTGGGCAACCTGGTGCCAACGTGCTCTGCGTTCCTGGGGATCAGGACGAGCGGCTCTACTCAGCAGCCCGAAGGCAGGCCGGCGAGGGCCATCGCCATCTCGCCCTCATCGTAGCTGAGGTCCTTCAGTTTGCCCTCGTTGTAGTCGATATAGGCCTGCATGTCGAAGTGGCCGTGGCCGCAGAGGTTGAACAGGATCGCCTTCGACTCGCCGGACTCGCGACACTTCTCGGCCTCGTGGATCGCGCCGCGCACCGCATGGTTGGCTTCAGGTGCGGGCAGGATGCCTTCGGCCTTGGCGAACTGGATGCCGGCATCGAAGCACTCGAGCTGATTGTACGACCGCGGCTTGAGCAGGCCGAGCTTGGCCAGATGGCTGATCTGCGGGGCCATCCCATGGTAGCGCAGTCCGCCGGCGTGGAAGCCGGGCGGTACGAAGCCGGAGCCCAGTGTGTACATCTTGACCAGCGGCGTGAGATGGGCGGTGTCGCCGAAATCGTAGGCGAAGGCGCCCTTGGTCAGGGTCGGGCAGGCCGAGGGCTCGACCGCGATGAACTCGGTCTTGAGGTTGTCGCGCAGCGCGTGATGCAGGTACGGGAAGGCAAGGCCGGCGAAGTTGCTGCCGCCACCGGTGCAACCGATGACCAGGTCTGGATAGTCGTCGGCCATCTGCATCTGCTCGATCGCCTCCAGCCCAGTGACGGTCTGATGCAGCAGCACGTGGTTCAGCACCGAGCCGAGCGCGTAGCGGGTGTCGTCGCGCTGCACCGCGAGCTCGACCGCCTCGCTGATGGCGATGCCGAGGCTGCCGGTGCTGTCCGGGTGATCGGCGAGGATCGCGCGGCCGGAGTCGGTGCGCTCACTCGGGCTGGCGATGCACTCGGCGCCGAGCGTCTCCATGTAGGCGCGCCGATAGGGCTTGTGGTCGAAGCTGACCCGAACCATGAAGACGACGATCTCGAGGTCGAAGAAGGTGCCGGCGAGCGCCAGCGAGGAGCCCCATTGGCCGGCACCGGTCTCGGTGGTGATGCGCTTGACGCCCTCGGCCTTGTTGTAGAAGGCCTGCGCGATCGCGGTGTTCGGCTTGTGCGAACCCGCGGGGCTGACGCCCTCGTACTTGTAGTAGATGCGCGCCGGGGTATCCAGGGCCTTCTCGAGGCGACGGGCGCGGAACAGCGGTGCCGGCCGCCATTGGCGATAGACGTCGCGCACCGGCTCCGGGATCTCGATCTCGCGCTCGGTGCTCATCTCCTGCTCGATCACGCCGCGCGGGAAGATCGGCGCTAGATCGTCCGGCGTGATCGGCTGTTTCGTCCCTGGATGCAGTACTGGCGCCATCGGCTCGGGCAGGTCCGCGTTGATGTTGTACCAGTACTTGGGCAGGCGCTCTTCGTCGAGCAGGTACTTGACGCTATCGCTCATGGTCGTTGTTCGGGCTCGCCAGGGTGTTCATGCTTCTCTTGTTCGCGCTGCGTCGCTATCGCTGCTGGCTGTCCCTCGGGACCGGCTCGCTGGCCGCAACCTGTGGCCGCAATCTGGGGCTGCAACCTAGGCTTGCACCCTTGGGCTGCACCGGGGGCGGCGTCGGGCGTTTCGTGACGGCCGAGGCGCGCCTGGATCAGCGATGCGGGAGCGCGGTGCCCGCAAGTGTGCCAGCTTGTCCGCCGCGGCTGAATAGACCAGGCTCAAGGCAGAGTGCGAAGAGACTGATTGCTTGTCGCTTGGCAGCCGCAGCGCTATGTTCAGCAGTTCGTTAGCCAACCTCTTGCCCGAAGGTCATCCCGATGCTTCGATACCTCGGTGTGCGCAAGCAGTATTCGGGGCAGATTGCACTCGATGGCGTGGACCTCGACTGTCCCGAGGGACGAACCAGCGTGCTGATCGGCCCCAGCGGCTGCGGCAAGTCGACCCTGCTGCGGCTCGCGGCCGGGCTGATTCGGCCCGATCGGGGCGGGGTCTGGTTCGAAGGGGCGCCGCTTGCAGCGAATAACCTGCGCGCGGCGCGCCTGCGCATGGGCTATATGATCCAGGAGGGCGGGTTGTTCCCGCACCTGAGCGTGCGCGGCAATGTCGAGCTGATGGCGCGCGAGCTCGGCTGGCCTGCTGAGCGCCGGCGCGCGCGCTTCAGCGAGCTGGCGGAGCTGGTGCGCTTGCCGGCCAGGCTCTGGGAGCGCTATCCGCTCGAGCTCTCGGGCGGGCAGCGCCAGCGCGCCGCCCTGATGCGGGCGCTGATGCTGGACCCGGACCTGATCCTGCTCGACGAGCCGCTCGGGGCGCTGGACCCGATCATCCGGGTCGAGCTGCAGCGCGAGCTCGCGGCGATCTTCGCACGCCTGCACAAGACCGTGCTGATGGTGACCCATGATCTGGCCGAGGCCGTCTTCTTCGGCGACCGGTTGGTGCTGATGCGCGCTGGCTGCGTCGTGCAGCAAGGCTCGGCACAGGCGCTGCTGCAGTCCCCGGCCGAGGCCTTCGTCGCCGACTTCGTCAACGCCCAGCGGGCGCCGCAGCGGCTGCTGGCCGAGGCGGCTGAGCACATGCGCCCCGCCGATGTCTAACCGTCAGCTCGCGATGGGTCGAGGTCGCAATGCTTGCGGATGTGTCGCGTTCGACCATTGGCCGTCGGAGCTGGGGGCAGGAGAATCGGCAGTTCTCGAGTTGGCACGTCGTGTTTGACCATTGGCCGCCGGAGCGCCTTGGCGATGAGTGATTCCGTTGAATAACAGGCCCTGCCAGGTGCCTGTTGCGACGCCCGAATGGTCTGGCTCGAGCGAGGCAATCGCCGTGCAGGCACGAAGCGATGGCGCGAGAGGGCACCGCTGCTCGAGGTTGTGCCGAATGGCGCTGGGACTGACGCTGCTTGTCCTGAGTCTGGCGGTCGCCGCTGAGCCGGCAGCGAATCCATCACTCAGTGTTGGCTCGAAGAAGTTCACCGAGTCGGTGATCCTCGGCGAGGCGTTGACCTTGCTGCTGGCCGATGGCGGTTTTCAGGTGGCGCACCGCGCCGGCTTGGGCGGGACGCGCATCCTCTGGGGCGCGTTGCGGTCCGGCGAGATCGATGCCTATCCGGAATACACCGGGACCTTGCTGCGCGAGATCCTGGCCGAGCGCGCGTTGCCGGACCTCGGCGCGCTGCGCGCGGCGCTGGCCGAGCAGGGCATCCGGATGTCGGCGCCGCTCGGCTTCGAGAATACCTATGCGCTCGCGGTCACTGAGGCGACCGGGGCGCGGCTCGGGCTCGAGACGATCTCGGACCTGCGCGCCCATCCCGATCTGCGCCTGGGCTTCAGTAGCGAGTTCCTCGACCGCGGTGATGGCTGGCCTGGGCTGAAGGTGCGTTATCGGTTGCCGCAGACCCGGGTGCAAGGGCTGGATCATGATCTCGCCTATCGTGGCCTCGCGACTGGGCGCATCGATGTGACCGTGGTCTATACGACCGATGCCGAGATCGAGCGCTATGGGCTGCGGCTGCTCGACGACGATCGCGGTTATTTCGACGACTACCAGGCGGTGCTCCTCTACCGGGCCGATCTCGCCGAGCGCGCGCCGGGGGCGGCCGTGCTGCTTCGGCGCTTCGAGGGGCTGATTAGCGAGCCGGTGATGGCGTCCCTCAATGGGCGGGTCAAACTCGATGGGATCAGTGAGCATCAGGCGGCGGTCGAGCTGCTGCAAGAGCGGCTGGGGCTGGCGGTCGAGGCCGAGACCGTCGGCTTTTGGCAGCGGCTCTGGCAGCGGACTGCGGAGCATCTCGGGCTGGTCGCGGTCTCGCTGAGCGCGGCGATCCTGGTCGCGGTGCCGCTCGGGATCGTTGCCGCGCGCCGGCCGCGGCTCGGGCAGGTGCTGCTCGGGGTCACCGGCGTCCTGCAGACGGTGCCATCGCTGGCCTTGTTCGTGTTCCTGATCCCGCTACTCGGCATCGGCTGGCCGCCGAGCGTCGCGGCGTTGTTCGTCTACAGTCTGCTGCCGATCCTGCGCAATACCCATGCCGGGCTGATCGATATCCCGCGCCCGATCCGCGAATCGGCCGATGTGATCGGACTGACCCCGAACGCGCGGCTGCGGCTGGTAGAGCTGCCGCTGGCGGCACGCGCGATCCTGGCCGGGATCAAGACCTCGGCGGTGCTCAATGTCGGCACTGCGACCCTGGCGGCCCTGATCGGAGCCGGCGGCTACGGGCAACCGATCCTGACCGGCATCCGGCTCGACGATGTCGGGCTGATCATGCAGGGCGCGGTGCCGGCCGCTGGGTTGGCGCTCGCGTTCCAGGGTCTGTTCGAGTTCGGCGAGCATTGGGTAGTTCCGCGCGGGCTGCGGTTGCGTCCGGCAACTGCAGGGCCTCAGGATTGAGCAACTGGATCGGCTACCGTGCTCGTGGTGCTCGCCGTTGACGCATCGGCGCGGCAGACGCGCAAGCCGAACAGCCCGGCAATCGCTCTGGCGGGTTGCCGCCGCATTGGGCTGGCGTCAACCCGCCAGACTGCTATTGACGCAACGCGCGTTGGCTTGACCAGGATGACGCGGGCCTGGCGCTCGCTCGGGCGATACTGGCCGGCCTCGTCGAGGCCAAGGTCGGCCTCACGGATCCGCAGGATTGTTGAGGACAAGAGCGCCCACGACGCAGACCCCGAGCGCGGGCACGTTGCGCGGTCAGACCAGCGCCGTCAGGTCCAGCTCCAAGTCCGGCAGCATGACCGGCCGGATCAGTCCGGGCGGCTCCAAGGGAAAAGCGGTGGCGTAGCTGGCCTGCTCCAATCGCGGGTCGCGATGGATGGTGACTGCGCGCGCGCCGATGTTGATGAGCCAGACCTCGGGGATGGCGAAACGGGCGTAGAGGGGGAGCTTGCGGTCCCGGTCATGGGCGAGGCTGGTATCGGCGACCTCGACTATCAGCAGCACGTCCTCTGGCTTTGGGTGCTCCTGTCGGTAGAAGTCTTGCCGCCATCGCAGCAAGGCGATATCCGGCTGCGGGGCGCTGAGGTCGCCTAGGCGAACAGGATTCTGCGGCCAAACGATGGCATGGCCATGCGTTGCTTCGACGAGAATCTGATTGATCCGCGCGGTTTCGCTCGCGTGCGGCGGTCCAATGGGCGGCATATCAAATAACTCTCCGTCGATCAGCTCGATTCGAGCCTCCGGCTCGAACACGCCGATCTCGCCCATGCGGAAGAACTCCTGCACGGTGATCCGGTGTCGTTGGGGAACCTGCTGGGCGATAGCTTGCATGGTCGCCGCACGCTGAGTCGTTGCCTGAACTTAGGCGATTGCCGGAAAAGCTCGTACCGAATTGCGCAGGATTGTCGTTTGCCTTCGAGGAGCGTCGCCGGGAGCATAGCCGGGCTATGTGACCGGCGGCGCGACGAAGAAGGCGAGCGAAAAGACCAGCAAGGCGGTATGAGCTTTGACAGAAATCGCCTTAGGCTAGCCTAGCGTTGACGGGTCGGCAAGCGGGCTTGGCCTGGCCGAGCCATTCCCGCACTGCCGGTTGCGTTAAGTCGCGGGCAGTGGCCGATTGATTTGATGACCATCGATCGCGCCGTCCGTAAGCCCCGCGGTGCCTGCGCGTCCAGCTTGAGCATACCCGCGCGTGCCTCCAGCGCGACCTGCCGTGCCGGCCGGTATCCTTGATCGGCGCCTCGGGGGCTTGCGGTCATCATGCCGATGGCACTGCCGTGACGGACGATCGCGGGCGATCCGGCGCTGCCATTGCTTGTCCATGACCAAGTCCGACCTTGCCGCGCTGCCCCGCAGGTTCGCGACGGCTGGGCGGTCGATCGGTGTCCGCGCCTGCTGGCTCGAGTGATTGGTTTCGGCCAGGGCGTCGGCCTCAACCGCTCAGCACTCGGTGGCTGCGACCGTCCAGCGAACAGACCACGGCGGCAGCTCGGCCGAATGCGCCGGGGTTGGCTCGGGGCCTGGTCCGTGGTCCATGACTAGCTCAGCCGTTGGCGGCGGTGCGACCCTGCTTGGCAGCTCGAGCCGCTCGGCGCTCAGGTTCGCGACCACCTGCAGCTGACGGCCGTCGCTGGTGTGCCAGCGAGCGGCCAGCTGCCCTGGGCCGAGCGCGAGCGCGTCGCCACCGTGCTCGAGCAGCGGGATCAGCGGCGCGATGTGCTTGCGGCGGAGCGCGAGCACTGCCTGGCAGTGCGCGAACCGCCGCTGTTCGGCCGAGGTATCGGTTCCGCTTTCCGGGTCATCACGCCAGCGCCAGTCGAGCCGTGAGCGCTCGAAGGTCGCCGGGGCATTCGGGTCCGGGATCAGGCGTCGGCTCTCGGGGTCGGCGAAGCGGGCGCTGCGCGCGAATTCGCGCCGCCGGCCTTCGCGGACCGCGTCGGCGAGGTCGGCGCCGAAGTCGCAGAAGAACAGGAATGGGCTGGCCGCGTCGAATTCCTCGCCCATGAACAGAAGCGGCGGCGAGGGCGCGAGCAGCACCAGCGCGAGCGCGGCATCGAGAGCCTCGGCTGAAACCAGCTGATGCAGTCGCTCGCCGAACGCGCGGTTGCCGGCCTGGTCATGGTTTTGCAGGAAGTTGACGACCGCGGCCGGTGGTAGATTGGCGCTCGGCGTACCGCGCGGGCGGCCTCCGCGAAAGGCCGACCGCTCGCCCTGGTAGGCGAAGCCCTCAGTGAGCGCACGGGCGGTCAGCGCGGTTGTCGAGTCATGGGCGTCGGGACCGAAGTCCTGATAGGGCCCGTCGGTCTCGCCGGTCAGCAGGCCGTGCAAGGCGTGGTGCAGGTCATCGTTCCACTGGGCGGTGAAATGGCGCGGCCGACCGGCGTCGTCGCGCTGGTAGCGGCGGGCGTCGTTGTGATCGTTCTCGAGGATCAGGTGGATGTGGCGGTCGCGGCCGGGGCCGTTGCGCACGCGCTCAGCGAGGGCGTCGAGGATGTCCGGGCGGCTGGCGTCCTCAATGCGGTCGACGGCGTCGAGCCGCAGCCCGTCGAAACGATACTCCTCGAGCCAGTAGAGGACGTTGTGGATGAAGAACGCGCGCACCCAGCCGGCATCCGGGCCGTCGAAGTTGATCGCGGCGCCCCAGGGCGTATGCCGGTCGCTGTGGAAGAAGGGTGGCGCGTACAGGTGCAGGTAGTTGCCCTCGGGGCCGAAGTGGTTGTAGACGACGTCGAGCAGCACCGAGAGCCCGCGCTGGTGCGCGGCACGGATCAGGCGCTTGAGGTCGTCCGGGCGGCCATAGCTCGAGTCCGGCGCGTAGAGCAGGGCGCCATCGTAGCCCCAGTTGCGCCGGCCTGGGAAGTCGGCCAGCGGCATCAGCTCGATCATCGTCACTCCGAGCTCGACCAGGTGATCGAGGCGGGCCTCGATCCCGGCGTAGTCGCCGCTTGCCGAGAAGGTGCCGACATGCAGCTCGTAGATCACAGCTTCGTGCCAAGGATGTCCGCCCCAGTCGCGCTCGGCGGCGCCCCAATCGAACGCGCTTGGATCGACCAGCTCGCTCGGGCCATGCACATCCTCGGGCTGGAAGCGCGAGGCCGGGTCCGGTACCGCGAGGCCGCCGTCGATGCGGTAGCGGTAGCGGTCGCCCGGGGTCGCGCTCGGGATCGCGACGCGGTGCCAGCCGTCACTGGACCTGCCCATCGGCACCTCGAGCGCGCCTTGAGCCGATGTCAGTTGCAGCTCGACGCGCTCGGCGCCGGGCGCCCAAAGCCGGAACTCGGCGCCGCCGCCGGGCAGGCGCTCGGGCCCGAAGGGCATGGAATGCTGGTATTCGCGGGAGGAGACCATCGAAAAAGGGGAGGCCAGGGCCAGGCCGACCCGCCCCCCTGCCTGATCACGTTAGAAGAAGGTTTTCCGCTTCGGTTTCTGGTTGCTGACCCTGTCGCCTTCGACCAGGACTGGATGGCGCGGCTCTGATGTCGGGGGCGTCGCCGGGCGATCCGGCTCCGAGGCGGTTGCGGGTGCGTCGCCATCACGCATGGCGTGGTAGAGCTCGCTCCGAAGCTGCGGGAGCAGCTTGTCCGTCAATTCCTCGAGTTGCTCACGGTCGTGCCAGCGCATCTTTTCGAACGACTGGAGGCCGCGCTTTTCAGCGATCTCGCGCGTGCGTGAGCTGATCTCCTCCCACATCATGCGCAAGTCCTCCGCCCGGTCGCGCAACAGCAACTCGCGATCGTGCAGCGTTTCAAAGATCTGGTCGAAGCGAGCAATCAGACGCTTCCTGGCCCTGGGGAGAATCAGGTACCCGATGAAGACGACAGCCAGGACTGCGGCCACTGCAATCCCGGGCAACGCCACGAGCATGCCGGTGCCAACGGCGGCTGCGCTCAGCCCGCCGAAGAGCAGGATCGCGAAACCTGCCCAGCGCGCGCGGACCGATCTGAGCCTGTTGGCCGCCTCGCCGATCACCATCGCATGCAGCCGCAGCCGCTCCGCATAGGCCTGGATCTGCGTGATCTGGTTGTCCATCCGCCGGGTCGGTACACGGCGTAACTCTCCAATCAGGTCGTTACGCGCCTTCTCGAAGTCCTCCATCGGCAAGCGCGACTTCGGTTTGTCGGCCAGCGGTACAAAGGTGTTATAGATCATCGGCAGGTCTTTGCGCGGGATCACCTTGCCGAGATTCCAGCAGAGGGCCCCATAGGCCCGCGCGAAGTCGTGCAAGCTCTGGAACTGATCCACCTTGTTCAAGACGATCAGCATCTTATGGTCGATGCCCGCCAAGGACTCGCGGAACACTTGTAGTGTCTCGCCGGTCGTTCCCGGCTTATCCGGATCAAAGAAGATCATCACCAGGTCGGCGCGTTCGGCGAACCAACGCACCACACCGGGGAAGTCAAAACCACGTCCGTGCTCGGCTTTGGCCTCGTCGATCATGCCCGGGCTGTCGATCAGCGTCACCGTTTGCAACAGTTCAGCGGGGCGCAGCTTCAGCCGCACATGCGAGACCAATTGGTCACCAAAGTGTCGGAGCCCCTCGTAGGGCAAGTCCGGATTGCTCACGACAGCAGCGCCATCCCGCTCGGTCGCGGTCGCGCCATACGTGATGATCGTGAACCCGTCATCGGTGGGAGCAACCCCAGTGCTCTGAACGGCGTCGCCTAGGATGTGGTTGACAAACGTGGACTTCCCCGACGAGTGATTGCCCAAGAGCAAGACCTGTGGCGGCCGACGCAGCTCGCCCACAGTGGGCGGTCGTCGGAACAGGAATTCTTTTGCCAGCGGGTCGAGGATGTCCTCGTAGTAGCCGCGGATCCGGTTCGCGAACATTTCCATCACGTTTTGCAAAGGACGTCCTCTTTTCGGCTGCTCGATGAGGGATTAAGAAATCTAACCGACGCTGTGCGTGCAAGTCGAGCCAGTTGGGGAGGCGAATGAGGCCGGGGATGGCGGTCCAGGCTAGGCGCGGGGGAACGGACCCTTATCCGTCGGGTCACAACGCCTTTGCCTGCAGTCATGCCGCCTATGAACAGAGATGTCTCGCCGCGCTCGTTTTCGCCCTGCGAGCACCCGCTCGCCGACGAATTACCCGAGCATCTGCGTGAACGTGTGCGCCTGCTGGTCGATCGGTCTCCGGATTGCGATGCGCGGGCCCCGAGTCGAGACGGGGAGCTCGTCATCTACTGGATGCATCATGCGGTGCGCGGCCACGAGAACCCGGCCCTCGATGTCGCTCGGCTGCTTGCCGAGGCCCTTGGCTTGCCGCTACTGGTCTACCAGGGACTCGCAGGGCGACATCGATACAATGCGGACCGGCATCATGCCTTCATCCTCGAGGGCGCACGCGACGCCCATGCCGAGCTCGAGGCGCTTGGTGTCCGCGCGGTCTTCCATCTCCCAGCTGATCCGGGGGCACCGTCACCGCTGATCGAGCTGGCGCGGCGATCGGCGCTGGTGGTGACCGAGGATTTTCCGGCGCCACCGTTCCCGAGCTGGACGCGGCGGCTGGCCGAGCGCAGCGGCGCCCCGGTCTGGCTGGTCGATACCGCCTGCATTGTGCCGATGCGGCTGCAGCCGCGGCGCTTCGAGCGGGCATTCGCGCTGCGCCAGCACAATGAGGCCGCCTATGCCGAGCGCGTCGTGCGGCCTTGGCCTGTGGTCGAGGCCCGGCCGGCGCGCTTCGACGGCGAGCTGCCATTCGCGCCGATCGCTCTCGGTCGGGCCGACCTCGCCGCATTGATCGCCGACTGCGCGATCGATCACAGCCTGCCCGCGGTGCCGCAGACGCCGGGCGGCTCGCAGGCCGGGTATCAGCGTTGGGAACGATTCCGCCGAGAAGGGCTGGCGAGCTATCATCAGCGACGCAACGATGCGGCCCAGCCCTGGCCGCTCGGGGTCAGCCGCCTGTCGCCTTATCTGCACCATGGCCAGGTATCGCCGTTTCGGATCGCGCGCGAGGCAAGCGCTGATGCAGGCCCTGATGCAGGCCCTGATGCAGGCCCTGATGCAGGCGAAGGGGCCGGCGACGGCGCCGCGAAGTTCCTCGACGAGCTGCTGATCTGGCGCGAGCTCGCGCACAACCTCTGCTTCCATGCCGATGAGGTCGAGCGCTTGGCCGTGCTGCCCGAGTGGGCCCGGGAGACGCTGGCGGCGCATGCCGAGGATGCGCGCGAACGGCAGATCGACCCCGAGACACTGGCGCGCGGACAGAGCGGCGACCGCCTTTGGGACCTGGCGCAGACCTCGCTGCTGGTGCATGGCGAGCTGCACAACAACCTGCGGATGACCTGGGCCAAGGCGATCCCGTATTGGCGCCCGAACCCGGCCGCGGCGCTCGCGACCCTGATCGACCTCAATCATCGCCATGCGCTCGACGGTTGCGATCCCAACTCCTATGGCGGCCTGCTGTGGACGCTCGGGCTGTTCGATCGCCCATTCGATCCCGATAAGCCGGTGATCGGGCGGCTGCGTGGCCGTCCGACTGCAGTCCATGCCGAGCGGCTCGATCTGGACGCCTATGCGCGTCGGGTGACGGCGCCGGCCGTCGCGCAGCGGTTGCGGATCGCGGTGATCGGCGCCGGCCTGTCCGGTCTGGCCGCGGCGCGCGTCCTGAGCGATCAACGCCATCAGGTATTGGTGCTCGAGAAGTCGCGCGGCTGCGGGGGACGCGCGGCGACCCGGCGCGCGACGCGACCGGGTGCGCCGGCGTTCGGGGTCGATCACGGCGCCCAGTACTTTACGGCCCGTGATCCGCGCTTTCTGCGCCGCGTCCAGGCCTGGGCCGAGCGAGGGCTGGTCGTCCCATGGCGCGGGCAGATTGGCGCCTTTGACGGCAAGCGGCTGATGCCCACCGGTCAGGACAACGTGCGTTGGGTCGGGGCGCCCGGGATGAGCGCGTTGGGCCGCGGGTTGGTCGCGGGCCTCGATCTGCGGCTCGAGACCAAGGTTGCGCCGCCGCAGCGGGTCGGCCGCGAATGGCTGCTCACCGATGAGCAGGGCCGGACCCTCGGGCGGTTCGATCGGGTCATCATCAGTGCGCCGGCGCCGCAGTCAGCCGAGCTGCTGAGCGCGGCGCCGCGGCTTGCCGCCCAAGCCGCCTGTGTCGACTACGCGCCTTGCTGGACCCTGATGATCGCGCTCGCGGCCAAGAGCGATGTGTCGTATGACGGGATCTTCGTCAACCGGGGGCCGCTGCGTTGGATCGCGCGCAATAGTAGTAAGCCGGGCCGCAGTGCGCCTGGACAGGGCGAGACCTGGGTGCTGCAGGCCAGGCCCGAATGGTCGAAGAAGCACCTGGGCGCTCCGAGGGAGAGGGTGGAGGCGGCGTTGCTGGAGGCGTTTGTGGCGGTGACCGGCGTTGCGAAGGCCGACCCGAGCTGGCAGCAATCGCATAGCTGGCTCTACTCGCTGGTCGACAGCCCGCTCGAGTCGGGCTGTCTTTGGGACCCGGCGCTCGGCATCGGCGCCTGCGGTGACTGGTGCAACGGCGCACGCGTCGAGGGTGCCTGGCTGAGCGGTGAGGCGGTGGCCGGACGGCTGCTGGCCGGCGCCGCGCAAGCACAAGGTTAGCCGAGCGGGCTGCGTTGACAGGGCGTCGCGCAACGGAGACGAGGCGCCGGCACGATATCGCCATTCGGCGTGATCGCCGGGCAGAAAGCGCCGGAACAGTCGGTACCGATGGGCTCAGCCTGTCCGGAAACCAGGGCGGGTGACGATATCGCCTTGGTTGGGCAAGCCAAGGTCCTGCCCGAAGCGCCTGTCCGCGAATAATCTGTGCACCTTCATAAAGACAGCTCAGCGTTTTGGCTGCCAGCAGGCCATGTCTCGAGCAGGTTATTTGCGGACGAGGGCCCCAAGGGCGCATGCGTCGCGGTTCAGTTCGGATCGTTCGTCTCGGCGTCACTGCTGATTTGGTACAGCACCTCGTTGCGGCGCAGCGGGCCGGGTGTGAAGGGGTCGTTGTAATAGGCGTAGACCGGTGCCCCGATCGGTTTCAGATCGCGCTTGCGGAGCCAGTCCTCGAGACGCTGCTGCTGCTCGGCGAGCGCTTGGTCGTTGGTGCGGCCGCTGAAACGCACGGCGGCCATACGCCGCGCTGGCATCCGCTCCAGCGTCACCTCGCTGTTTTCCGGCTCCGGCAGGTCGTCGAGCTGGTACTCGGACGGCATGATGAACTGCACCGTCCAGCGGTCGTCTTCGGTGGCGGTCTGCGTGACCGGCGCCGTCATCGCGATCTTCTCGCCCGGCGCGACTGCACGTTGCTGGACCGGGGCGGTCATGGCGATGCGCTCGCCAGCGCGCTCCTTGGCGAAGATGTAGCGCGCGAGCGGCCCGAAGCCGCTGCTCAACCCTTGCTGGCGGCCGCCTGCGGTATCGATCTCGGCGACGACGAGTGGCGGATAATCGCGGAGCTCGAAGTCGCCATCCTTGGTCAGGACCTCGTAATCGGGTGTCTCGACGTTCTGGATGACATAGACGAACACCAGCATGCCGACGAGGCCGGCTAGGAGCAGTCCAGCGATCAGGATGAGAATGAGCTTCATTGGCTTGGTTTCTGGTCAGGCTCTCCAATCAGGCCTTCGCGGCTTCGTCCGGCTGGCGGCCCGGCAGTAGCCAGCCGCCCAACAGCAGCAGGATCAGGCCTCCGAGCGAGATCCAATACCAGCCCTGGAATCCCATCGGGCCAAACTGATAGACCGATCCGGCGCTCAGCATCACCCCGTCGCCGTAGGGGACGATCCAGCTCACGGCGTAGCGCACATGGTCCGGCGGGGCCTGGATCAACTCAGCGTAAGCCAGCGCTTCCGGACCTGCGCCAGACTCGTCGAGCTCGACTCGCCAGAGGCCGTCGTCGCTGCCGATCCAGAGGCGCTCCGGCTCTCCCTCAGCGGCGGGCTCCAGGTAGAGCGAGAGCATCCGGCTGTTCTCGAGCCCGACCTCGAGTTGCTGCCAGCGCTCGAGCGGTGCCGCTTGCCAGAACAGCCCGTTGTCGGTGCCGGCGATCAGATGGCCGGCATCCGTGATGACGAAGCTGAAGACGTTGATCTGATCCGGCAGTCCGGTGCGGTTTGGCTGCCAGCTGAGCGGATCGGTCGCTTCGGCAGTGAAGACGCCGGCGTCGATGGTTCCGGCATGGACCCAGTCCTGCCCGCTGTGCGGCTGGAGCTCGAGGCGGTAGACGTAGGTGCCTTCGAGCGCCCGCTGCCAGGTCCCATCGCCTTGGACATAAAGGCCGTCCCCGGTTGCGACGATCAGCCGATCGTCGGCCAGGATCTCATCAGCGACCCGAAGCGCTAGCGGCGGCATGCCGGATGGTGCGTTGACGAGTCCGCCGCCGGTGCCGATCGGACCCTCTGAGGCGTCGCCGGACAGGTCGGCTGAGAGTGCGGTGACGGGGTGACCGCCGAGGTCGACGTCCACCGGTTCCCACTGGCTATCGGCGAGCCGCCAGAGCTCGCCATCCTGGGTGCCAGCCAGGATCGAGCCGTCGTCGGCACGCGCGAGATCGGTCACATGGCCGCTACCGACAGGGGCATTGCGCACCAGGCGCTCGCCGCCTGGGATCAGCGGGCCTGCTACCAGTAGGATCAAACCGAGCGCGGCGATCCCGATGGCGACCGGGCGGCTTGCTTTCATAAGTACTCCTCGAGATGTGGTGTGAGTTCGTGACCTGAAGCCCCCACTCGATTCTTGTCGGGTCTGGGCTGGGGCTGTTGGAGAGGTTTAACAGATATTGATCCGGTCTGCTTCAAGCAAGTCGTGAACCCTACCTCGGCGGCTCTGCTATCATCGCCGGCCACGACGAGCCGCTGCGCCTCGGTTGCCTCGCCTCGGGGCCGGTTCCGGGATGAGCGCGCGGTTGCAATGTGCGATGCGCAAGGGCGCTTCGTCACCAGCGGCGCAGCAGTCCTTGGCGATGGCGGGGCCTCTTGCCTCGCAGGAAGCAATAGAACCGAGAGCAGCAAGATGACCGTCCGAACCCGATTCGCCCCTTCCCCGACCGGTTACCTGCATGTCGGGGGTGCCCGTACCGCCTTGTTCAGCTATCTCTTCGCGCGGCGCCATGGCGGCCAATTCGTGCTCCGGATCGAGGACACCGATCTCGAACGCTCGACCGCCGAGTCGGTCAACGCGATCATGGAGGGGCTGACCTGGCTGGGTCTGGATTACGACGAGGGGCCGTTCTTCCAGACCGAGCGCTTCGAGCGCTATCAGCAGGTGGTCGATGATCTCCTCGAGCGGGGGCTCGCTTACCGGTGCGATTGCCCAAAAGAGCGTTTGGACCGGCTGCGCGATACCCAGATGGCGGCGAAGGTGAAGCCGCGCTATGACGGCCATTGCCGCGGCCGCGAGATCGACCCCGAGCAGCCACATGTGGTCCGGTTCAAGAACCCGGTCGATGGTGCCGTGATCGTCGACGATCTGATCCGCGGCCGGGTCCCGTTCGCGAACACCGAGCTCGACGATCTGATCATCCGCCGGAGCGACGGTTCTCCAACCTACAATCTGACGGTGGTGGTCGATGACGCCGACATGGCGATCACTCATGTGATCCGCGGTGACGACCATCTCAACAACACGCCGCGTCAGATCAACATCCTCAAGGCGCTCGGCCATGAGCCGCCTCGGTATGCCCACGTACCGATGATCCTCGGTCCGGACGGGAAACGGCTGTCGAAGCGGCACGGCGCCGTGAGCGTCGTCTCCTATCGCGACAACGGCTATCTTCCCGAGGCCCTCTTGAACTATCTGGTCCGGCTCGGCTGGTCGCACGGTGACCAGGAGGTCTTCTCGCTTGACGAGATGATCGCGCTGTTCGATATCAGTGACGTCAATACCGCGGCCTCGGCCTTCAACGTCGAGAAGCTCGACTGGCTCAACCAGCACTACATCCAGCACGGCGAGCCCAAGCACATCGCGCGGTTGCTCAGCCCGCATATGGGCGAGCTTGGGATCGATCCGGCCGAGGACGGTCCTGAGCTGGTCGATGTGGTCATGGCCCAAGCGGCGCGAGCGAAGACGCTCAAGGAGCTGGCCGCGATCAGTGCATTCTGCTATCGCGATTTCGAAGACTATGACGAGGCCGCAGCCAAAAAGCATCTGCGACCGGTGGCGCGGCCGGCGCTGGAGGGCTTGCGCGCGGAGCTTGAGATGCTGGCTCTGGAGGACTGGGAGCCGGAGACATTGCACCGCGTGGTTGAGCGCGTGGCCGAGGAACTCGAGCTCAACATGGGTAAGGTCGCGCAGCCCTTGCGTGTAGCGGTCGTCGGTCGCGCCGCATCGCCTGGTATCGACGTCACGCTGCAGCTCGTCGGCAAGGACGCGACCCTGCGCCGGATCGACCGCGCGCTCGCGTTTATCGACGCCCGCGCAGCGAATGCCTGATGACCTCTGTTCAGATGACCTCTGCTCGATTGCAACCGGGAAGATGATGCGCTGATAGCGAAGGGCGACAACAAGCCGGCGCTGAAGCCCGCATGGGATGGTTGATCCGTCAAATCGGCGAACCCTGTCCCCTGTGGTGCGATGCCCTGTGGTGTGATGCGGTTCGGGCTGAGCTCACCGCGCGTCCGCACATGACGCGAACAGGCTGCGCAAGGCCCAGACCATCTCGGCCGCAAAGTTGAGAGAGCTGTTCAGGTCATTCGCGGACGACCCCCGAAGGCGGCGATCGCCACTCTGATCTGCCGAGCCGCGATCCGCCGGTACCCGGTTTCAGGCGAGACCACGCCGGTCACAAAGGCGACGATGACCTTGAGCCCAGTCGCGATCCGCCAGTACCCGGTTCAGGCGCCCCAGCGTCTGACGTTGCCGGTATCCAAATGTACGAAGTCAGAGCGCGAATAGTAGCCGACGCCACCGCGTCCGAGCTGCAATGCGGCATCACGGATGCTGCGTGACGGCATATCGCTGACTCGGATATCGATCGCCTTGCCACTCATATGCAGACTGCGCTTGGCGACTCCCCCCGAGGTGCGCCGGAGCATTGCGTTGGTCTGCGGTGAACGGTACCCGCTGAGGATCTCGAACACCGCGTCATCGTGTCCTAGCATCTGCTTGACATCGAAGAGCAGGTCGAACAGCTTCGGGTCGATGCTGGTGATCTCGCCGGTTCGGAAATCCCGCAGGAAGCGATCGAGTCTCTCGAGGGAGCTGCGCTGATAGTGGTCCCCCTTGCGGTAGGTCAGTGTCAGGTGCTCGTCGGTATGGAGATGATGAAAGGACAGGATACGAGGCCTGTCCTGCTGGCGGCGATGTTGACTACGGGCGAAGGCTGGAGTTGAGGCCGCAGCTAGAGCTGCACCGAGGAAAATCCGTCGGTTCACAAGTTCCCCCTAAAGTTGTCGAGCCTGTTGTTGTGCCCCGGAGTATAGGCCGAGACGCGACAAAAGCAACAGCTCTCGCGAAATCGTTGACGCGAGCCGTGCGTCCTCTAAACTACATCAAGGGAAATTGTTAAGCGGCTGTTTGAGGTCGGGAACTTTGATTGCTGTCAGAATGCGCCATTTACTGGTTGGCAATGGCCCGCAGGGCTGCCAGGGGATTGACGGTTGTGAGCGGCTTCACAAGTTTCGAAAGCTGTCCGGCGGCGGAATCATCCGGTTGATTCGGCTGCGCATTCTCTGCTCGGCGCTGGTCTTGTTGCCGTTCGGATCGGCAGCCGATGTCTTCAAGTATGTCGACGCGCAGGGCAACGTCTTCTTCTCCGATGAACCGCTCAGCAGCCCAACTCTCAGGCTCGAGTGGAAGCGCACAGCCGCGCGGCTCGCAGCGCAGAACCGGCAAGTCTCGCGGACGCTTCGAGAAGAGCGGGCCGAGGCGCAAGCCCGGCTGGAGGCGCGGTTGCAGGCCCTGGACGGGGACGGGGCGATTGTTGGCCGGCGGCCAACCGATGCAGTCTCCGGCTCGATGTGGGAACGGCGGCTTCGTTATGAGTCGCTGATTCAGCGCGCGGCAGACCGCCATGGCCTGATGCCAGAGCTGCTCCATGCGGTGATCCGGACTGAATCGGCCTACAAACCGAATGCGCTGTCGCATGCCGGGGCGTGCGGATTGATGCAGTTGATGCCGGGGACCGCGGCACGGTTCCGGGTGGACGATATTTGGGACCCGGCCGAGAACATCGAGGGT
Source organism: Halochromatium glycolicum (assembly GCF_016584085.1). Lineage (GTDB taxonomy): Bacteria > Pseudomonadota > Gammaproteobacteria > Chromatiales > Chromatiaceae > Lamprobacter > Lamprobacter glycolicus. The sequence continues at coordinate 42,515 of NZ_NRSJ01000008.1, forward strand.
GGGGCGGCCTACCTGCGCTTCCTGCTCGATCTATTCGAGTACGATCTCCGGTTGGCCCTTGCCGGTTATAACGCCGGAGAGAATGCCGTGAAGCGCTACGGTAACCAGATCCCGCCCTATCCGGAGACGGAAGACTATGTTCGCAAGGTCCTGCAGTTTCTCTGGGCGGAACAGGAGCATCGCCCATCCTGAATACGCAGCTCGTCCGCCAGCATGAGGCATCCGCGCCCCGCTAGGCGCCCGTCCGACTTAACCTGCTTGCTCGATCTCGGCGACAGCCTGCTTGACCGAGAGGAAGCTGTCCGGATTGACCGAGATCGAATCGATCCCGGCGCGCACCAGGAAGGCGGCGAAATCCGGGTGATCGCTCGGCGCCTGTCCGCAGAGTCCGATCTTGCGCTCGCGCTCATGCGCGTCGCCGATCACCGAGCTGATCATCTGGCGCACGGCATCGTTGCGCTCGTCGAACAGATGCGCTAGTCGGTCCGAGTCTCGATCGAGGCCGAGTACGAGCTGGGTCAGGTCATTGCTGCCGATCGAGAAGCCATCGAAGCGCGCAGCGAAATCGCGCGCCAGGATCACGTTCGATGGGATCTCGCACATCACATAGACCTCGAGTCCGCGCTCGCCGCGCTTCAATCCCTCTTCGGCCATCACCTCGAGCACCCGGTCGGCCTCCAGCGGTGTGCGGCAGAACGGGATCATCACCCGGATGTTGTCGAAGCCGAGCTCTTCCCGCGCCTTGCGAATGGCCCTGCATTCCAGGGCGAAGCCCTCCCGGTAGGCGTCGCTGTAATAGCGACTGGCGCCCCGCCAGCCGAGCATCGGATTGGCCTCGACCGGCTCGAAGGCGCGACCGCCGATCAGGTCCGCATACTCGTTGGTCTTGAAGTCGCTCATGCGCACGATGACCGGCTGCGGATGGCTGCCCGCTGCGATCCGGGCGATGCCGCGCGCCAGATGATCGACGAAGTACGCCTGCGGGTCGTCCCAGCCAGCGGTCAGCGCGGCGATCTGCTTGATCGCGTCCTCATCCTCCACCGCCTCCGGGTGGATCAGCGCCAGCGGGTGGATCTTGATGTGCTGATTGACGATGAACTCCATCCGGGCCAGGCCGACGCCATCGCTCGGCAGCTGCCACCAGCGCAGCGCAGCCGCTGGGTTGGCCATGTTCAGCATGATCTTGGCGCGCGTCGTCGGGATCTCGTCGAGGCTGATCTCCTCGGCCTCGAACGGAATCCGCCCAGCGTAGACGCGCCCGGTCTCACCGCTGGCGCAGGACACCGTGACCTCGTCGCCGTCGGCGAGCCGTTCGGTGCCATGGCCGGTGCCGACGATCGCCGGCAAACCGAGCTCGCGGCTGACGATGGCGGCGTGCGAAGTGCGCCCGCCGTGGTCGGTGACGATGGCGGCGGCGCGGCGCATGATCGGCACCCAGTCCGGATCGGTCATCTCGGTCACCAGCACGCCGCCGTCCTCGAAGCGGCCGTTCTCGCCGGGGTCATCGAGCCGGAACACCTTGCCAGCGGCGATGGCGTCGCCGATCGCCGTGCCACTGACAAGCGGCTCGCCGGTCTCGTCGCGGCTGGCCTCGAGCCGATAGGTCTTGAGCAGACCCTCGGCGCGCTGCGAGTGCACGGTCTCGGGTCGCGCCTGGACGATGAACAGCTCGCCGGTCTCGCCATCCTTGGCCCATTCCATGTCCATCGGTTTTCCATAGTGCTGCTCGATAGTCACCGCCCAGCGTGCCAGCGACAGGACCTCGGCGTCGCTCAGGACCAGTGCCCGGCGCTCATCCTCGCTGGTCTCTACGAGCCGGGTCGGGTCGTCGGCCCCGCTGTCGGCCCCGATGTCAGTCTGGCTGTCGGCCTGGCTGTCGGCATAGACCATCTTCTGCGCCTTGCCACCCGGCTGGCGGGTGATGATCGGCCTCAGGGATTCATCCTCCAACAGCGGTTTGAAGACCAGGTATTCGTCTGGATCGACGAGGCCCTGGACCACCGTCTCGCCGAGCCCCCAGGCGCCGTTGATCAGCACCGCGCGCGGGAAGCCGGTGTCGGTGTCGATGCTGAACATCACCCCGGAGCTGCCACTGTCGGAGCGCACCATCTGCTGCACCCCGACCGAGAGCGCCACCTGCAGCTGATCGAAGCCGTTGTCCTGCCGATAGGAGATGGCGCGATCGGTGAACAGCGAGGCGAAGCAGCGACGGATGGCATTGAGCAGCGCATCGGCGCCGCGGATGTTGAGGAAGGTCTCCTGCTGTCCGGCGAAGCTGGCCTCGGGCAGATCCTCGGCGGTTGCGCTCGAGCGCACCGCGACATCGGGCGCATCGCGCCCGGACTGCTCCGTCAGCGCCTGGTAAGCGTGACGAACGGCATCGGCCAAGGCCGCCGGGATCTCGGCGTTGAGGAAGAGGGCGCGGATCTGCTCGCCGACCTCGCTGAGTGGGCGCTCACCCTGCTCAAAGGCTTGGGCCAGCTCGCGGATGCGCGGCTCGAGCGCGTTGTCAGCAAGGAACCGCCGATAGGATTGCGCGGTCGTCGCAAAGCCGCCCGGCACGCGCACCCCCTTCGCGCCAAGATGGCGAATCATCTCGCCGAGCGAGGCGTTCTTGCCGCCGACTTGAGCGACATCATCACTGCCAAGATCATTGAGCCAAGCGATCATCAGGTTTCTCCAGCCGAAGGTGGCGTGGCAGCAATCGTTCGCGTCCAACACTGCAACCCTTAAAGACCGCAACGAGGCTGCTCCAACGGTTTCACCGTTTTCAGTCAGGGGCGGACGCACGGGGTGGTTGACTTAACGGTTTGCCAATCGAAGGCAGCACTTGTGCCAACTGTTAAGGTGTGCCATGCCAAGGTGATGCGGGGTGATGCGACCACAGGCAGGCCTGGCAACAGACTGGTCACTGGTGCCGTCAGCGTCGGTCTCCTAAACCGGTGGCGAATCGCTTTGTGGAAATACACCGCGCGCGGGGGATATCGGCCTCAGCATGCGAGGGCCGAGCTGCTATGATGATCAAGACCTAAGGGGGCCGAGCCGGGGGATGGCGACGATACGGCCAAATGAGCGCTATAGCGGGACAGGAAGGTCTCACGGTCGGGCATGCCCGATTACAGGTTATCCAATGCGTAGAGCCAAGAATAATAGCGGTGCGGACCAAAGTCCGGTGGCGGCTTTGGCACGGCGCAGCCAATCTCGCCGAAATCGTTCGGCGTTGGGCGGAATCGCTTTTCGCCGTTCATCGGGAGCTGTCTGGCTCCTGCCGGAATGTTGGGCCAACAGAGCCGAGCCGGAGCCTCGTGAAAGTGCTGTGCGTTGCCCTGGCCTCGCTGCTCAGCATTGGGGTGTTGTTTGTTGGGCGAATCGATGACGCTTCTCACTGGTGTCATCTCCCATCTGCCCGCCATGGCTGTCCGGAAGCGACTCTCCGCTGCTGCACTGCTGACGCTTACATTGACCCTGCTAGTGGTTCTGGCATGGACTCCAGCCGTCGCTTGGCCTCTGCGGCTTGGGGCCTTGTTGCTCTTACTGCTCTTGCATACTGCGAGCCTGCATCATTGCGCCCACAGGTCACAACGAGAGCTGGATGAGCGCACTGAGCAGCTGCGCGAGAGCGAGTTGCGTTTACGCTCCCTGATTGCCGCAGCACCGGACATCATCTGTTTCAAAGACGGCGAGGGACGGTGGCTGGAGGCCAACCGCTCCGACCTCGAGCTCTTTTGTCTCCAGGGAGTTGACTATAGAGGCAAGACGGATGCTGAGCTCGCCGAGCTAACCGATCCCATCTACCGTGATGCCTTCTTGGCCTGCGAGGCCAGTGACGAGGCTGCCTGGCAGGCCGGTACGCTGGCTCGATGTGAGGAGCGGATACCCTTGGCCGGCGGTGGCGAGCGGGTCTACGACGTCCTCAAAGTACCGGTGTTTGCCGATGACGGTGAGCGCCGCGGTTTAGTGGTGCTGGGCCGCGATGTCACGGCGTTAAGGGCTGCTGAGCGGCAGCTGAGAAGAACCGAGGAACGTTGGGTGATGGCTCTGGATGGGGCTGGCCATGGCGTCTGGGACTGGGATGCGACCTGCGATAAAGTCTTTTATTCCCATCAGTGGAAAGCGATGCTGGGCTACGCCCCCGACGAGGTGGGTCATGCACTCGACGAGTGGTCATCGCGTATTCATCCAGATGACTTAGATGCCTGCAAAGCGGCGTTGCAAGCGCATTTGGACGGCAAAACCAAGCATTATCGTTTTACTCATCGGCTACGCTGCCGAGATGGTCGCTACAAGTGGGTGCTCGATCAAGGCATGGTCTTTGATCGGGACCCAGAAGGGCGTCCGTTGCGATTGGTTGGTACACATACAGACATTACCGCACAAAAAGCGGCTGAGCGTGACCTTGCTGCGAGTGAGGCCCGCTATCGTAACCTCGTCGAAGTGGCCCCCTACAGCATTCAGGAGATTGATACCGAAGCGAACATCCGCTATGCGAATCCGGCCTCTGCAGCCATTCTGAGCTATACCCAAGAGCAGCTCAGGACCATGAACGTGGCCGATTTGATGCCGCATGAGCATCGTGAGACGTTCTTGGCCTTCATCCAGGATCTGTGTGAGCAGCAGCCGCCGCCAGAGCCCCTCGACAATGAGAACATCACCGGCGACGGTCGGCGAATCCAGGTGCGGGTCAATTGGAACTACCTGCACGATGCGGCTGGGAAGGTGAGTGGATTTGTCTCCATCTCAGACGACGTTACCGACGTCCGGCGCGCTGAGGCCGAGATCCAGCGTTTGGCATTCCATGATCACCTGACCGGCCTGCCAAACCGGCTACTGTTGCAAGAGCAGCTCGCTGAGATGCTAGCCGCGCAGAGGCGTTCGGGGCAGATATTCGCCCTGCACATGCTCGACCTCGACCATTTCAAGGAGATCAACGATAGCCTTGGGCATCCAGTTGGAGATCAGTTGTTGGAATCAGTCGCTGCGCGTATCTGCGAGGCAGTGCCGAGCGATGATTTCGTCGCGCGCTTGGGGGGAGACGAGTTTGCACTGGTTCAACGCGAATTGACAGACACCGCCGATGCCTCCACGCTGGCATTGAAGCTCATTGAGACCATCGCCCGGCCGTACAAGCTCGATGAGAACCTGGTCTACACCAATGCCAGCATCGGCATTCTGGTCAACACCGATCCGAGTGCATCCGTCGATGTGCTGATGAGCCGGGCCGATGTGGCTCTTTACAAAGCCAAGGACGCCGGGCGCGCGGGGTATGCGCTCTTCGAAGAGTCCATGTCGCATGAGCTGCAGCAGGAGATGAGCCTGACCCGCCAGCTCCTTCAAGCGATCGAGATGGGAGAGTTGATGCTCGAGTATCAGCCCCAGTTCAGTCTAGCCGATGGGCGCCTCGTCGGCGCCGAGGCGTTGCTGCGCTGGCGTCATCCGCAACGCGGTGTGCTCTACCCAGGCGATTTTCTCGAGGTCGCCGAAAAGCGAGGACTGATGCGACCAGTCGGTAACTGGGTGCTGGACGAGGTTGCGCGTCAGGCGGCCGATTGGGCGTCTCGTGGCCTCGTGTTTGGACGGCTTGCGATCAACCTTTGTGCTGCTCAAGTCAATGATGAGGCCTTTGCCGAAGTCGTCCGCGGTATCTTGAACGACACGGGTGTCGACCCAGGATTGCTGGAGCTTGAATACACAGAAACGATGCTGATGAAGGCGAGCGACTCCAGTCGCGCCGCCTTGCACGAATTTTCGGACATCGGGATCAGCTTCGCCATCGATGACTTCGGCACTGGCTTCTCGTCGTTGATGTACCTCAAGCTATTCCACACCGACAAGCTTAAGATCGATCGTGAATTTGTGCGCGATCTGCTCACCGACCCAGGAGACGCCGAGATCGTCAAGGCCACGATCGCCCTGGGGTCGGCGCTTGGTCTGACCACGGTTGCTGAAGGGGTCGAGGCAGAGGAGCAGGCTGAGTTCCTGCGCCAACACGGCTGCGATCAGGTTCAAGGTTACCTCTATGCGAGACCGATGAGCGCGGAAGCCCTTGAGGGCCATCTTGATGCGCAAGGGGTCTTATTGGATTAGCCGCGAGACGCGTCTCCTCAGTCAGCCGGCAAGCGCGATGCCGGCTCGTCGGCGAATATGGGCGCTAGCCACGTCGACGTCGACTTCGTTGATACCAGCAGGTGCCCCTCGTTTGGACGACGTCCTGCAAGACGGCCTTCGCCACGGGCATCTGTCCTTCGCCAGCCAGTGGCGAATCGCGTTGTGGAAATACACCAAGAGTGGGGCATTTCGTTCTCAGATGACGCCTCAGCCTCAGCCTGACCCTCAGCCACTGCCTCAACGCTCGTAGAGGCCGATGATGCGGCTCTGGTCCATCACATGCGCGCCGTAGTCGCGCAGAAAGGTCTCGCGGTCCGGCATGCCAGAGACGGGGCTGTCTAGCGCGTAGAGCCAGAAATAATAATGATGCGGGCCATGACCTTCCGGTGGCATCGGGCCGTCCCAGCCGATGTCGCCGAAATCGTTGACGGCCGGGCGGAACTGCTTCTCACCATTCATCGGGATCTGCTCCGTGCCGGCGGGGATGCCGTACAGTAGCCAGTGGGTGAAGCCGTTGGGCATGGGTGCGTCCGGATCATGGCAGATCACCGCCAGCTCCTGCGCCTCTTCGGGCACGCCGGCGATGATCAGCTCTGGCTGGTCGTTGCTGCCGCTCTTGGTATAGCGATCGGGAATGCGCTCGCCGTTGGCGAAGGCCGGGGATGACAGCTGCATGGACATAAGAAAGGCTCCGTCTCGATGATTAGCGTTATCTTCTGCCAAAGGCCGCAAGCAAAGGCTGAGCCACACCTGCCTTGCTAGCGCAGTCTCAGAAGCTGTCTGGAAATGCTGCGTTGGCCGCCCTAGACGTCTCTCAAGCACGGAGCTTTGCCGCCGCGATTGGGACTTCAGGCAGCTTCTCAATGCAAGCTGGCCCAGGCGACAAGCCGGAATAGTGGTGTTTTTCTGGATTGATGATGAAATCAGAATCTCGTGCTCCCCAAGCCACGTTCACCTTCGCTGACACCGCAACATGATGATTGTCGATCAGCCAGCGAGGCACTGCTGGCTCGTGATTTGATAAGGAGCGTATGCATGTCGACGTCGACCGCGTTGATCCCTTCCGGTGTCCCTGGGCTGGATGATGTCCTGAAGGGCGGACTCCGGTCGGGCCATCTCTACTTCATCGAAGGCAGTCCGGGCACCGGCAAAACCACGTTCGGACTGCAGTTCTTGCTCGAGGGGGTGCGCCGCGGCGAACGTTGCCTGCTGATCACCCTCGCCGAGAGTCCGGCAGAGGTTGCCGTAATCGCCGATTCGCACGGTTGGTCCATTGATGGCCTGCAGATGCGCGACCTGGTCAGCTCAGAGGAGATGCACAGCACGGCGCTGTTCGATCTCACTGAGATCGCGCTCGATGAGCGTGTTCAGACAGCGCTCGCGGAGATGGATGACCTGAAACCTCAACGCCTCGTCCTCGACACCCTGGCCGCCTTGCGTGTCTACAGTGATCAGTCTTCGTTTTTCCGCCGCCATATCGAGCTCTTCCGCAGCAAGGCCGTCGAGCTCGGCACCACCCTGCTGGTCACCGACGAGGCGAGCGGACCCGTAGAGCTGCACCCGCGCAGTCTGGCCTGGGGCATCATCCGGATGGAGCAGCGGCTCAATGACTACGGACCCGGACGGCGCTGGCTCTGGCTGCCGAAGCTGCGCGGCCAGCCCTATGTCGGTGGCTTTCATGATATGCGTATCGAGACCGGTGGGCTGAGCGTCTTCCCGCGGCTTGAAGCGGATCGATCCTGCTCGCAATCGCCTAATGGGCTGATCTCGAGTGGCAGCGCTGAATTGGATGCGCTGCTCGGCGGAGGACTCGAGCGCGGCACCAGCGTCGGCGTCATCGGCCCGCCCGGCTGCGGCAAGTCGACCTTGGTCAGCAGCTTCGCCATGGCAGCCGCGGAGCGCGGCGAGCGGGTTGCACTCTATGCCTTCGATGAATCCTTGACCACCTTCCGCAAGCGTGCTCTCAGTCAGGGACTCGCGATCGACTCGGCGCTGGCCTCGGATCTGCTGAAGCTGCGCCAAATCAACCCTGGCCAGGTCGCGCCGGGCGAGCTCGCGTGTGAGCTCGTCGCCGAGGTCGACCATTACAAGACCCAGATCATCATCATCGACAGCCTCAACGGCTATCTGCAGGCGATGCCGAATGACCCGTCGATCAGCCTTCAGGTGCATGACCTGCTGAGCTACTTGAGCGCGCAGGGCGCGTTGACGCTGATCACACTGGCGCAGCCGAGCCCGTGGAACCGGCAAGAAGGCATCGCGGTCGATCTGAGCTATCTGACCGATACCGTCATTGCCCAGCGCTACTTCGAGGCCGCTGGGGCGATTCGCTATGCGCTCTCGGTGATGAAGAAGCGTTATGGTGATCATGAGCGTACCATCCGCGAGTACAAGATCGGCACCGGCGGGGTTATCGTCGGCGAGCCGCTGAGCGAATTCCGCGGTGTGCTCACGGGTCTGCCCGAGTATCTCGGCGAAGACAAGCCGCTGCTCTGAGTCATGCGCGTGGCTCATCGCACCCCCAACGGCACCGAGCGCATCCTGATCTTGGCGCCAAGCCCGAATGATGCGACGCTGTGCGAGCGTTTCCTCCGTCAGGCGCAGCTGAAGCCTCATATCTGTGCCGATACCGCAGCCCTTTGCTCAGCGCTGTCGGAGTCGGAGTCCGCCGCCGCCCTGGTGGTCGCAGACGAGGCGTTGCGCGGTGATGCCGGTGTCTGCATCCGGGAGCAGTTCGCGCAGCAGGAAGAGTGGTCGTCGCTGCCGCTGATCGTGCTCACCCGGCGGCTCGCCAAGGCCAGTCTCGAGGCCTTGGACGACTACGACATCTACGGTCATGTGCGGCTGATCGAGCGGCCCGTGAACAGCACCGTCTTCGTCAATGCGGTGACGATGGCGCTGCGTGAGCGTCGTCAGCAATATCGGATGCGGAATCTGCTCAAGGAGCGTGCCGAGCATGTGGCCCAGCGTGACGAGTTCTTGGCCACCCTAGGCCATGAGCTGCGCAATCCGCTCGCGGCGATCATGACCTGTGGTGAAGTCTTGGACTCGCTGCAGCTCGAGGCGCCAGCCGTCGCGCGTTGCCTGAGCGTCATCTCGACGCAGTCGGCGCAGATCAAGCGCCTGCTCGACGATCTCTCCGATATCTCGCGCATCGCCCGTCGCAAGCTCAGCCTGCAGTGCGAGCCGCTGGATTTGAGCACCACGCTGCAAGACGTCGTGGTCCAGGTCCAATCGACGCTCGATACCAGCAACCAAGGTCTCGCGCTCGACATCAGCGATGAGCCCATGCCGCTGCTGGCCGATGCCACCCGGCTGCGCCAGATCTTCGCCAACCTGCTGGTCAACGCCAGCCGTTATTCGCCGGCGGAGAGCGAGATTCGGCTCAGCGCCAGTTCGCACGATGGCTTGGCTGAGGTTTGCATCCGTGATCAGGGCGTCGGCATGAGCGCCGAGACCCAAGCGCGCATCTTCGAGCCCTTCTTTCAGGCCCCGCAGCGCGACGGCGAGCCGCAGACCTCACGCTCCGGTTTGGGGGTGGGGCTGACGCTGGCACGCTCGCTGGTCGAGATGCACGCCGGCTCGATCCACGCTGAGAGTGACGGACCCGGCCAAGGCAGCCAATTCCGGGTGCTGCTGCCGCTGCAGACAGCGCCGTCGACCGAGGCCGGGGCTGATCGCTCCCTGCAAACGCAGCAAGGGCCAGGACAGCGAGGGGCAGGGCAGCAAGAACCGACACAGCAAGGGGCAGGGCAAGAACCGACACAGCAAGCGCCGGTGCACAGGGCTCCGGACCCGTCGCAACGCATCCTGTTGATCGAGGACAATCAGGACTTCGGTCACGGCCTGAAGCGGCTGCTGGAGCAACGCGGGCATGATGTGGTGCTAACCCACGACGGCCCCGGAGGCCTCAGCGCGGCCGAGTCCCATCGGCCCGACGTCGTCGTACTCGACATCGGCCTGCCGGGTCTCGACGGCTACGAGGTGGCGACGCGACTGCGCAGGCTCAGGGGCTTCGCCGGCTTGCGGGTGATTGCGGTCACCGGCTTTGGCCGCGAGATGGACCGGCGCCGCTCGCACCGCGCCGGCATCGATCGTCACCTAGTCAAGCCGGTGGCGATGCCGGAGCTGGAGGCGGCCATTGCCGGGCGCTAGGGCGCTAATGCGCCAATGCGGTATGCGCTAATCTTCGGGCTGCCGATCATTCGCCGACCGCGACCTCTTGCCTGGCGATCTCGCTGTTTATCAGGCGACCGCACCCGCTCCCAGCCAGGTCCGCAGTAGGGTCCCCGCTCCGTAGGCAAGCACCGCGGCACCGCCGCCGGTGAGCAGGGTCTCGAGACCGGAACGGAACCGCGACTGATCCAGCGCCCAGCCTTTGGTGATGCCGACGCCCAGGAACGCCAGTGAGGTTGCGGCGATACTGGCGATGAAGGCCTGGTCGATGCTGAGGGCCGGTATCGCGAACGGGATCAGCGGGATCGCTCCGACCAGCACGAAAGCGGCAAAGGTCGCGGCACCCGACTGCAACGGCTGACCGGTGTCGCCCGGCTGCAGACCGAATTCCTCCTGGGTGACGGTCTTGGCCCAAAGCTCGGGATCGGCGGCGATGGTCTCGACGATGCGATCCAGTGTCTCGCCCTCGAAGCCTTTCGCGGCGAACAGCTCGCGCAGCTCCAAGCATTGATGCTCGGGAATCTCCTCGATATGCCGCAGCTCCTCACGCTGGGCCTGATCGGCGGCCTGGGCATCGCTCTTGGTGCTGAGATAGTTGCTGACCGCCATGCTGAAGCCATCGGCGAGCAGGCTGGCGACGCCGAGGATGATGACCACCAGGCTCGAGAAGCCACCGCCGACGGCGCCAGCGACGACCGCGAAGCTGGTGATGCCGCCGTCGATCGCGCCCAGCACCGCATCGCCGAGGTGCCCGCCACCGCCCTCAGATGCGAGTCGCGCGCGAACCTCGTCGGCATGGTGTGCGCGGGCCAGGTGCCAGCGTGAGCGTTGTCGAGGCTGTTTTGCGGGCATAGTGCGATGTGCTCCTTGTTGGCAGAGGTTGCAGACCTGTTGCAGAGGGCTAGCTCAAGAAGGGCTTGGCTGCCCTGTGGATGCTCCAGCTATTCTTGCACCGTTCCTGATTGCGACTGGTGCACTGGTGCACTAGTGCTATGAATCGACCTGTGACGGGCGCCGACGCCGGGTCAGGTGATGCGCCACCAGCTTGCCGAGCTGCACCAGGATCAGCGGCAGCAGCGAGAACCCGAGGATCAGCAGCCATTCGCCAAGGGTTGGGATCTCGATCGAGAGGATCGCCGCAAGGGGCGCGATGTAGGTCGCGACGATCAGCAGCGGGACGCCGACCGCGATCGCGATCCAGACATAGGGATTGCGCGTGACCTCGTTGAGCAGCATCGGCGACTCGGTGTCACGCATGTTCAGCACATGCCAAAGCCGGGCGAAGCCGAAGGTCAGGAAGCTGATGGTCACCGCATGGGCGGTGTCGAGCTGCATCGGCCCGAGCGCGATGGCGAAGGCGATCAGGACCGGTGCCGCGATCAGCGCCCCATAGCCGCCGACAGCGGCCCAATGCCGGCGCATCAGGATGGGCTCATCGGGTGCGCGTGGCGGCTGCTGCATCACACCGCGCTCGCCTGGGCTCAGGGCGAGCGCGAGCGCGGGCATCACATCGGAGACGAAATTGATGTAGAGGATCTGCAGTGGCAGCAAGGGCAGAGGCGCGGCCACCAGCGCCGCTGCCGCCACCGCCACGATCTCGGCCAGATTGCCGGAGAGCAGATAGACGATGAAGCGGCGGATATTGCTGAAGATGGTCCGCCCGTGCTCGATGGCCGCGACCAGGGTCGCGAAGGCATCGTCCTTGAGCACCATGTCCGAGGCCGCGCGCGCCACCTCGGTGCCGCGCTGACCCATGGCGATGCCGATGTCGGCCTTCTTCAGGGCCGGCGCGTCGTTGACCCCGTCGCCGGTCATGCCGACGATCCAGCCGGCGTCCTGATAGAGCCCGATCAGCTGCAGCTTTTCCTCGGGGCTGATGCGCGCGAACACCGAGCGCTCGAGCAGCTCGCGACGCTCGTCGTCATCGAGCTGCTCGAGATCGTCGAGCCGCGCGCCTTCGATCGCCGGCTCGTCGCTGCCAGCGATGCCGATCTCGGCGGCGATGGCCTGCGCCGTGGCGGCATGATCGCCGGTGCCCATCACGATGCGAATGCCGGCCTGTTGGCAGGCCGCGATCACGTCCTGGATGCCGCGGCGGGGAGGGTCGTAGAGGCCGGCCAGGCCGATCAGGGTGAGGCGTTGATAGGGGTCTTCATCCTCGCGCTCGGCTTGGCGTTGTGCCAGTGCGAGCACCCGCAGCCCGTCAGCGGCAAGTGCCTCGCTGCGCTGCTGCCAGTGTTCGCGCGCCTCATCATCGAGCGAGGTCTCGCCGTTTGCGGTGAGAACCTGGTCGCAGACGTCGAGCACCGACTCCGGTGCGCCTTTGACGGCGATGCGGAAGCCGTCATCGCTTTGATGCACAGTCGCCATCATCTTCAGGTCGGGATCGAAGCTGATCTCGCGCTGCTCGGGCCAACGCTCGAGCAGTTCAGGGCGGTGTAGGCCGGCGAGTGTCGCGGCCTCGAGCAGGGAAACCTCGGTGGGGTCGCCGGTGGCGTTGGAGATGGCATCGGCTTTGGCGCTGCCGCCAGTTTCAGCTTTCGCATTCTCGCCAGCAGAAGCATTGGCGTTGGTCTTGCCATCGCCACCAGCCTCGGCTTTCGCAGTCCCGCCAGCGGGGACATCGGCGTTGTCGCCAGCGCCAGCGCGCGCATCGGAATCACCGGGTATTGCTTGGCTCCCGAGCTCGGCGTTGTTGCAAAGGGCGCCGGTCTCGAGGGCAGCGCGAGCAGCCAGCTCATTGGCCAGATCCAGGGCTTCTCCGTCGATCGTGATCCGGGTGCCGGCCCTGACTTCGCCGTCGCCACTGCCTCCACGATGGCGCTCATCTCGACGGCCGTCTTCGTCATGACGGCTGTGTTCGTCTTGGCTACGGCCTTCGGTCGCTTCCGTCGTCGTCTGGCCCGGGCGCTCGAAGCGCAGGGTGCCTTGCTCGAGGGCGAGCTGTGCCAGCACCATCCGGTTCTCGGTGAGGGTGCCGGTCTTGTCGGTGAAGATCAGGCTCGCGGCACCGAGCGTCTCCACCGCCGAGAGCCGTTTCACCACCGCGTTGCGCCGGGCCATCTGACGCATGCCCTGGGCCAAGGCCAGGGTCGCGACCACGGGCAGTCCCTCGGGGACCGCGGCGATGGCCAGTGCGATGGCCGTCTCCAACATCACGAGCAGATCCTTGCCGGCGATCAGACCGGCGCCGGCGACCACCACCGCGATCGCCAGCGTCAGCCAGACCAGGCGACGGCCGAGGCGATCAAGCCGCTTTTCCAACGGCGTCGTGGACTGCTCGGCCTGTGCCACCAGATCCGAGATGTGGCCCAGCTCGGTCTCCATGCCGGTGGCGACGACGACGCCGCTGCCCGAGCCCTGGGTCACGGCGGTACCCTTGTAGGCCATGTTGTAGCGTTCGCCTAGCGGCGGCGCTTTGCCCGTCGCTTCTTCCGTGGAGCCTAGCTTCCTGTCTTCTATTGCCTCTTCCCTGATATCTTCTTCCTCATTGCCTTCCCCTTTGCCTTTCCCGGCGCCCCTCTTGACGTTGTCCTTCTCCTCTGGCCTGACTTCCGATGCGGACTCGATCGCCTCGATCCGTTTGTTGACTGGCATCGACTCGCCGGTCAGCGCGGCCTCATCGCATTGCAGCCGATTCGCCTCGAGCAGGCGCAGGTCGGCCGGCACCAGGTCGCCAGCATCGAGCAGTACGATGTCGCCCGGTACCAGCTCATAGGCCGGGATCTCGCGGCTGTGGCCCTCACGCAGCACCCGCGTCTGGGTCTTGCCCATGCGCTGCAGGGCCTCCATCGCACGCGTCGCCCGCAGCTCCATCGCGAAGCCGATGAGGGTGTTGACCAGAATCGCGGCACCAATGGCGATCGCCTCGATGACCTGCCCGAACAGCAGCGCTGCACCAGAGGCCGCCAGCAACAGCAGCACGACGATGCTGGTGAGCTGATCGATCAGGATGCGCCAGGCCGGACGCGAGCGCGTCTGGCGCAGCGCATTGGGGCCATCCTGCTCGCGCCGCTCGCGCACTGCGGCCTCAGCGAGGCCGTTGTCGGCATCGCTGTCGAACTGCTCGAGCGCGGTCTCCGGCGGGTGCTGGTAGAAATTGGCCATCTGCGCGGAAGGGCTATCTCGGGTCTCGCTCGGGGCTTAGGCGATTTCTGTCAAAGCTCATACCGCCTTGCTGGTCTTTTCGCTCGCCTTCTTCGTCGCGCCGCCGGTCACATAGCCCGGCGATGCTCCCGGCGACGCTCCTCGAAGGCAAACGACAATCCTGCGCAATTCGATACGAGCTTTTCCGGCAATCGCCTTAGGTCGAGGGTGCTGTGCATCCCAGTTTCCATTAGCTCTCTGCTGGATCGTGATTGATGCTTTGGGCCGGGGCCAGATACGGCTGCCCCTCGGTGGTCTAACTCGACAGGGGCAGCAATTTATATGCCATTCTGAGGGCTTTCTCTTGGGTTCTTGAATCAATGGTGGGTGAGCTGTCGTCGTCTTGTGCGACGAGTTTCGACAGCTTGAGCGACCGACGTGGCCTGAGCCGCGTCTGACAGCGGCCGGGCCTGCGATGGCTGGTTGCTATGAGCCATGGGGCTGTCAAAACAACCGCCTTTGCCCCGTGTGCTCCGCTCGACAGCCGCTATCGCCACTCAGCCCGCGGCTACCTCATGACGGATTCCGCGAGTCCAAATTGGTCGGCTCGGGGTCGAGCGCGTCCCGATCAACGGATTGCGCGCGGTAGATGGACGCTGGCACGCGCCATGCTGAGAGCGAGGGTGCCGCGGTCACCGTCACCGTCACGGTCACCCCGGCACATCCTGCAACTGACACAACCGGATGAGGAGCCATTCATGTCTGTCGCCAAGATCATCGAGGTCACCGCCGAATCGACCGAAAGTTTCGAGAGCGCGATTCGCACTGGCATCGAAGAGGCGAGCAAGAGCCTCAAGAACATCGAAGGGGCCTGGGTCAAGGAGCAAAAGGTCGTCGTCAACGACGGCAAGATCACCGGCTTTCGCGTCGATATGAAATTGACCTTCGTCATGGAATGAGCAGCTCTTCGCCGCTTCAGCGCCAACACTGAAAAACGGAGGAAAACCGATGTTCAGCTATCCCACGAGTGTCGACAGTCTCTTCAACGAGCTTGCCCGCCTGAGCCGCGACTTGGGCGGTCCCTATGGCGCCTCGGGCATGCCCGCGAGTATCCGCGCCGCCGCACGCGGCACCTTTCCGGCCATCAATATCGGCGCTTCGGACGATGAGGTCGAGGTCTACGCCTTCGCCCCGGGGATCGATACGTCAAGTC
This sequence comes from Halochromatium glycolicum, assembly GCF_016584085.1. Lineage (GTDB taxonomy): Bacteria > Pseudomonadota > Gammaproteobacteria > Chromatiales > Chromatiaceae > Lamprobacter > Lamprobacter glycolicus. The sequence continues at coordinate 58,095 of NZ_NRSJ01000008.1, forward strand.
TCGATCTCTCGGTGCAGCGCAATGTCCTTACCGTTGCCGGCGAGCGCAAGCTCGAGCGTCAGCCTGATGCCGAGTATTACCTCAACGAGCGCATGAGCGGGTCATTCCGCCGGGTCATGTCGCTCCCTGACGACGTCGATCCAGACAAGGTCGAGGCCAACTATCGCGATGGCGTGCTGCACATCCGGATGCAGCGATCGGAGCAGGGTAAGCCGCGGCAGATCCGCCTGCAGTGAGTCTTCCCGACTGGCTGAGTCTCTCGACATGCTGAGCCTCCCGACATACCTGGCCCTGTTCCAATCACCCAGGTGCAACGCAAACAGCATCCAACGCAAACAGCGGAGCCAATGACCATGAATGAGAAGACCGACATGACCACCGCCGAGCGCAGTCGCACACTGCCCAGACAGGGCGACGGTGAGATCGAGCTGTTACCGGCAGTCGACATCTATGAGAACGATGCAGGCATCACCCTCGAGGCGGACCTGCCGGGCGTTTCCAGGGATCGGCTCGATATCCAAATCGACCACAACAACCTGACGATCGAAGGCGAGGTCGCGGTCGAGGTGTCCGAGAACGTCAAGCCCCTGTACGCCGATGTCCGCGGAACCCGATACCGCCGCAGCTTTAGCCTCAGTCCGGAGCTCGATACCGAGAATGTCGACGCCAATCTGGGCAACGGCGTGCTCAGTCTGAAGATCCCCAAGCGCGCCGAGCTACAGCCGCGCAGGATCGAGGTCAAGGCGCATTAGCGCCGAGCAGGGAGCAGGAATAGGGGATCGGGAGCACCTGGCCTATGGCCGACTGAGCCGTTGCCAGGCGCTCTCTTGGTGACCGTCCGGGAATGACTCCCCGATTTCGGAGAGAGCGGTCGCGGCAGCGCTGGGAAGCAAATGATGGACAACTCCTTGGCATGCACCGGCCGATTCGCTCGGCCGGTTGATGGCAGCTTGATCAAGGCGTGGCCGATTTCAACTGCGCGCCGATAGCTTGGCCTCATGGGCTGACCCCTGCTGCAGTGACAACCAGGTGAGCAGGTTCTCGCGGCTGATCAGGCCGACGAGGCGGCCATCCTTCAACACCGGCATCTGATTGATACCGCGCTCCCCGAGCCGCTTCATCACCGCGCTGGCCGACTCCGAAGGCGCGGCGACCTGCAGCTCGTCGACCGGGGTCATGATGGCCGAGACCGGCGTTTCGCTGCGTTTTGACGGCTCGAGCTTGCGGATGTCGGCCAAGCAGACCAGACCCTGCAGACGGTCGTTGCCCTTGACGACAGGGAAGGCGCGCTGACCGTGACCGAGCAAATGGTCGTCGATTATTGCCTGGACGCTGGTCTCGGGGGCGACGGTGGCCGGATCTCGTTGCATCACCCGGCTGACCGAAATCCTGCCCAGCCCCTGCTCGGTCGCGAGCCGGCGATAGCTCATTGCCGCGGCATTGCTCAGGAACCAGCCGATCAACGCGAGCCACAGCCCACCGAGGGGGCCGGAGCCGAATACCGGCACGGTGAGCCCAAAGACCATCGCGAAGCCGCTCGCGATCAGCAGCAAGCCGAAGGCCTGGCCCGCGGCTGCGGCCCAGCGGGTGGCGCGCAGCAGATCGCCGCTCAGTCCCCAGAGCACCGCCCGCAGGACACGCCCGCCGTCGAGGGGAAAACCCGGCACCAGATTGAACAGGCCGAGCACGATGTTGATGGGCCCGAGCCAGAAAAAGACGGTCGCCACCGGACCCAGACTGGACAGCAGATCCATTGGCTTCTCCGGGTCCGCTTCGATCGGTCCGGCCAGGGCGCCGGCGAGGTAGAGGAAGCCGAAGCCGAGCGCGAGACTCGTGATCGGGCCAGCGATGGCCATGCCAAGCTCGTCTTTCCAGCTGCGAGGCTCGCCTTCCATGTGCGCCATACCGCCGAACACGAACAGCGTAATGCGCGGCACCGAGATACTAAGCCGGCGGCCGACCACCGCATGCGAGAGCTCGTGCAGCAGGACCGATGCCAGGAACAGAAGCGCCGCGGTGACCGCCGTGATCAGAATAATCGGCTGGCTCCACTCCGGGTGCCAAGTGGGCAATACGCCGGCGGCGAGGGTGAAGCTGATCAGGATGAAGATGATCAGCAGACTCCAGTCGAGTGTGACCTCGATACCGGCAATGCGACCAATACGCAAGCCTTGCGAGCCTGCTCCTCGCGATCTTGCAAGGCTGGATTGAGCCGAGTTAGGGCTATTAGTCGACTGGTGGTTCATTCGATCTCTCCCATTGCTGTCGAGCTTGATAAAGCAAGATTTAAGCCAGGCGCAAGCACAAGATCGACGGGAGCCAGAATCGATGCTGGACAACTCCGATCAGTCCGCATCCTCATCGCGGGGCAGTTACGCCTGTTTGGCGTATTCTTGAGTCTTGGAGCGCCTTACCTCGGCTTGTCGCGATGTGCACTTTGCTGGTGTTCAGGCGCCGTGGGGGTCGACGCCGAGGCCGCGGACCCGCTCCTGAGCCGCATTGGCGATGCGCTCGGCATCGTCCTCTCCGTGACCTTCCCGCGCGAGCGTCTTGGCATCGATCGGGGCGCCGATGCGCAGCTCGACCAGGCCTAGGCGGGGCCTAAGCAAGCCGGGCGGCAGCGCCTCGGCGGCTCAACAATCGCATCCAAGGGCGGTTGAACAAGATGGCGGTCGCGCCACCCCAACAGGTCGTGCCGCGACGCGCGTGATGTTGTGCATCGGTCATCGCAGCGCTCATTGCCTCTCAACTCCAGGGCAGGCTCTAGGGAAAGAGCGGCGCTCGGCAACGGCCCTGTGCGACGCTGTGTTTGATACCAAGATGACGCCGCAACGAGCGTGCCGCATAGACATCCGGCCAAGGCGGTGTGGCCCCCCGTTTGCTTGAGTCCTGAAATGGATACAACCACCCGTCGCGATGGAGGCTCCATGATCTCGGTCTGCGCAGCGCTTCTGACAGGACGCCAAGCTTCCCGATCCGCCTTTAGAACCGGGGGCGGGTATCGAATCGCTCCTAGGAGCCAGAGCAGCTCCTGGCCTGTGTCGGGTGGGTCAAGTCAACGATTGGTGGTGTTTTGAACCGTCACTCACCGACACAGGGGACAGGAGCCTAATCGATGCAACCGACCCAATCACATGCTGACAATCGCAACAGCATCATGGCCATGGTGATGGCTGGAGGACAGGGATCACGACTGCGTCCGCTCACCGATAAGCGCTCGAAGCCGGCGGTCCCGTTTGGCTCGCGCTACCGGATCATCGATTTCGTGCTCAGCAATCTGGTCAATTCCGGGATCTCGACGATCTATCTGCTGGTGCAATACAAGTCGCAGTCGCTGATCGAGCATGTGCGCAAGGCTTGGACGATCTCGCCGCTGTTTCCGGATCAGTTCGTGACCGTGGTGCCGCCGCAGATGCTTAACGGCAAGACCTGGTTCACTGGCACGGCGGACGCCGTGGCCCAGAATCTCGAGCTGATCGAATCGCATCATCCGGACCTCGTGCTGGTGTTCGGGGCCGATCATGTCTATCGCATGGATGTCGGCCGGATGATCGAGCATCACCTTGAGCACGACGCCGATGTGACCGTCGCCGCGCTCCCGGTCGCGCGCGAAGAATCATCGAGCTTCGGCGTCATCGTTGCCGACAGCGATGGCCGGGTGCGCGGTTTCGAGGAGAAGCCGGCACAGGGTACGCCGATACCGGATGATCCGAGCCGGGTCTATGCGTCGATGGGCAACTATGTGTTCAGGGCAGGCTGCCTGGTGCGCGCACTGCGCGATGCGCAGCGCAACGGTGAGACCGATTTCGGCAGCCACGTGCTGCCGCGCATGCTCGCCGGGAGCCGGGTGTTTGCGTATGACTTTGCCGACAATCGGGTGCCGGGGGTCAAGTCTTATGAAGAGCAAGCTTATTGGCGTGATGTCGGCACCATCGATGCCTATTACGCGGCGCACCAGGACGTCTTGGGTGCCCAGCCGATCCTGGATCTGTTCAATCCCCGTTGGCCGGTGTTCTCGAGCAATTATCAGGGGCCGGTGGCGCGTGTGATGGACAGCGAGATCGATAACTCACTGCTGGGGGCGGCCACGCTGGTGGAGGGCGCCCGCGTGTGCAACTCGATCGTGCGGCGCGAGGCGGTCATCGAGGAGGGCGCGGAGATCGAGGACAGCATCATCATGGACTATGCAAGGGTCAGCAAGGGTGCGCGGCTGCGCCGCGTCATCGTCGACCGACACAACCTGATCGAGCGGGAGACGAGCATTGGCTGGGACCTCGAGCAGGACCGCGCCAGCCTGCCGGTGACCGACTCTGGCATCGTGGTGGTGCCACGCGGCCGGACGCCTTTCTTCGCCCGCGGGCCGCGTGGAGGCGGTGGCGGGTATTCCGACTAAGGCGATTTCTGTCAAAGCTCATACCGCCTTGCTGGTCTTTTCGCTCGCCTTCTTCGTCGCACCGCCGGTCACATAGCCCGGCTATGCTCCCGGCGACGCTCCTCGAAGGCAAACGAAAATCCTGCGCAGTTCGGTACGAGCTTTTCCGGCAATCGCCTAAGAAACCGTCCATCAACGTCTTCCCGATTTGAGGGTCACTGCTGGGCGATGATCGGGAAGTAGAAAATGGACAGTCACCAAAACAGCTCATCAGACATCATGACGATCCATAACCAAGAAATCGCTGATCGGCTCGAGCGCGCGGCCGATCTGCTCGAGATCGGTGGCAGCGATGCCTTCCGGGTACGTGCCTATCGCCAAGCCGCCCAGACCGTCTCTGGGCTGGCACAGAGCCTGGCCGATCGGGTCGAGAACGGCGCCGACCTGACCGAGCTGCCCGATATCGGCCAGCGTATGGCCGAAAAGATCGCGACCATCGCGCAGACCGGCGAGCTGCCCCAGCTCGACGAGCTCGAGGAGACCCTGCCAGCCCAATTGAGCGAGCTGATGCAGCTCTCCGGGCTGGGGCCGAAGCGGGTCAAGGCGCTGCATCAGGACCTGGGAATTGACAATCTCGATGATCTCAAGCAGGCCGTCGATCAGCAGCGGGTGCGCCAGCTCGAGGGCTTTGGCCGCAAGACCGAGGAGACCATCGCCGAGCATCTGGCCCGGCGCCAGGGCCAGGAGGCGCGCACGCGCTTGATGGAGGCCGAGGAGGTCGCTGAAACGCTCGTCAGGGATCTGGGTGGGATCGAAGGCGTCCAGCAGCTCACCGTCGCCGGCAGCTTCCGCCGCCGCAAGGAGACGGTCGGCGATCTCGATATCTTGGTCACCGCCGAGGAAGGGTCAGCAGTAATGGAGCAATTCACCGGCCATGACGAGGTCCGGGAGATCGTCTCCCAGGGTGAGACCCGCTCCACGGTGGTGCTGCGCTCGGGCCTGCAGGTGGACCTGCGCCTGATGCCAGAGGCCGCCTACGGCGCCGCGCTGCATTACTTCACCGGCTCCAAGGCGCACAACATTGCCGTGCGCCGAATGGGGGTCGAGCGCGGCCTCAAGATCAACGAGTACGGTGTCTTCCGCGACGACGAGCGCATCGCCGGGCGCACCGAGGAGGAGGTCTACGCCAGCGTGGACCTGCCGTATATCGAGCCGGTGCTGCGCGAGCATCACGGCGAGATCGAGGCCGCGCAGCAGGGTCGGCTGCCGCAGCTCATCGAGCTTGACGCCATCCGCGGCGATCTGCATTGCCATACCCGGGCCAGCGATGGGCACGAGAGCCTGCGGGCGATGGCCGAGGCCGGCGCCGAGCGCGGCTATGAGTACCTGGCGATCACCGATCACACCCAGAACCTGACCGTCGCCGGCGGCCTCGACGAGACCCGGCTACGCGAGCAGATCGAGCGCATCGATCGGCTGAACGATGAGCTTGACGGTCGGATCACAGTGCTCAAGTCCGCGGAAGTCGACATCCTGGCGGACGGCTCGCTCGACCTCCCGGATTCCATCCTCGAGCAGCTCGACCTCTGTGTCTGCTCGATCCACGACAAGCTCGATCGCTCGCGCGAGCAGCAGACCGAGCGGGTGCTGCGGGCGATGGAGAACCCGAATTTCTCCATCCTTGGCCATCCGCGCGGGCGTCTGATCGGTAAGCGCGATTCCTATGAGTTGGATCTGGAGCGGGTGCTCGCGGCGGCGGCCGAGCGCGGCTGTTTCCTCGAGGTCAACGCCCAGCCGAAGCGGCTTGATCTCAGCGATGCCGATTGCCGCCTCGCCAAGGAGATCGGCGTCAAGGTCGCGATCTCGACCGACGCCCATAGCAGCACCCATCTGGACTACATCCGCTTCGGTGTCGACCAAGCGCGTCGCGGCTGGCTCGAGGCCGATGACGTGATCAACACCCGCTCGCTTGAGGCGCTGCGCACGCTGCTTAAGCGCGGATGAGTCTGACAGCAATCCAGCCTAGTCTGTCGCGCTCCAGTCGAGACGGATCTCGCCTTTGAAGATCTTGTCATCGGGCAGCGTCGGGGACGTCTCCGGATCGACCTCGCGGTAGACGTTGCGCATCGGGTCGAGGTTGGCGTCCCGACCGCGGACGTAGCTCTGCTCGCGCACAATCGTGAGATAGGCCTTGTTGAGCGCGAGCGCGCGCTCGCGCGAGGGAATGATCAAGTCGTAGACGTCGCGCCCGCGCACCTTGTCGGTCAGGACCTCGTTGTTGTCCGTGAAGAAGCGCTCAAACAGCTCCTTGTTCTCGCGAAACTCGTCGCCGCCGCCCACGCGCTCAAAGTACTGGAGGATCTCCGGCCGTGTGTCGCCGCGCAGTGGGGCGTCCTCCATGCCGTGCAAATCGATGTAGCCCCAGCCGCGGACGCCGGTGATCTTGCGAGGGAAGGCGAAGGTCTGGTCGATGGTCGCTCCAATGCTGGTGTGACAGCCCATGCAGAACAGGCCTTCCTCGTGGGTCTGCGGGCGCAGGGCGCCCTCGGCGTCTTCGATGAAGCCGAGTACGTACCAGCCGAAGCCATTGTCCATGCCGTAGCCCGGCACCTCTTGGAAGCCACCCTCCGCTTCCTCGAAGGCCGCGTAGCGCGCTGCCACCTCGTCGGGTCCGAGGAAGCGGTGCTTCTTCATGTAGCGCAGCTCCTTCATGCGCGGCGGTGCCGCGATGGCACCGTCCTTTCCAATGCCCAGGTAGCGGACGCTGTGCAGGAACTCGGTACCCTCTGGGTAGAGGAATCGAGCCAGGGGCTCGTCTGCCGCAGCGCCAAAATAGCTCGCCGGGCGGCGCAGCCGGGTAACCTGCTTGCTTAGCACGCCGTCGCCGTCAAGGTCCCGGCCCAAGGCCGTCTCGTCGGTCGTCGGGATCGAGAGGCTGTCCAGGTCCTTGATGGCCGCCTCCAGGGCGCTGAGGTTGAGCTGATAGATGCGCCGGTCCGGCTCGCCGTCAGCATTCTTCTGGAACCGCGGCGGTAGGCGGACGAAGACGTCATCGATGGAGCCGTTGGTGGGCCAGAAGGTGCTCGGCAAAGGCTTGTAATTGAAGGCGACCCAGCCGCTGCCATCGCGGGCGAAGCCAGCCTCGTCGAAGGCGTCGGCGCCCTTGTCCAGATCCTGCATGCGCGGCACATAGCCGGGCCAGCCTTGCTCATCGAGGCGGGCGGCCAGCGGCGTGACATTATCCTCGGCCACGTAGGCGAGGATCTCGCGGTCGCTGATCGCGGCGATACGCTCGCTGCGGTCGACGAACAGGTTGGTCCAGTGATTGTGGAAAGCCTCCTTGGCGAAGTCGTACTCCGACTGCAGCCGCGCATCGTTCATCGCATTGAGCCGCGGCTCGCCCTGATGACTTTGGTGGCAGACATAGCAGGGATTGTGTTTGCCTTCGTGCTTGGTATAGCACTGCGGCGGGACTACCGCTTCGGGATTGTAGAGGGACTCGCCGCTGGCTCCGACGGACGCGACCGGGAGCGAGGCGAGCACACTGAAGGTGGTGCCGAGGAGCAGAGGGTGGAGGGGCGGATGCATGGTGAGTCTTTCCTTCTGGCCTTGCCAACGATGATCTGCCCCCCGGGCACGCCCTGCACTGGCAGCAGGGGGAGCGGTCTGAGCCGCTCAATCGTCGAGCTGATTGAGATAGCTGGCTACGGCTTCCAGCTGGAGCTTGCTTGCCGGCACCGCTTCTTCGTGCTGCTCGGTATTGAGGATCTGCTGCAATTGCGGCGCGGTCCAATCGCTGCGCTCAGCGAGTTTACCGAACTCTGGACCGACGGGGGCGCCGCCTTCATCAGGAACGCGGTGGCAGGTGGTACAGATCTGCTCGGCGATCTGCTCGCCTTGCTGGGCCTGAGATTCCGCGTTGCCGGTCTCGGCAATCGCCTGAGGCGCCCAGAGTGGAAGCAGAAAAGGACCGAGCAGAGCGGCCGCTGAAAACGGCGTCAAGGTGCGACTGGATACTGACATATCATGACTCTCGGGTGTGCTTGATGATGATTCCGGTTGGGCCATGGTCGCACTGCGATAGGCCCAACCCTGGTATTCGGATGCGATCACGGTGGCTGTGGCCGGATCATGGGGCCGGATCATGGGGCCGGCTCAATGCGACCGGCTCAATGCGACATCTTGCCTTCGCTGCCGGCATCGAACAGCCGTTGATAGTCGGCCGGGAGCTGATCGCGCACATGGTCGATGGCGCCCGGTGTCACCGCATCCTTCAGAACATTGAGCACGGCCCGGGTATGGAACACACTCGCCGGCAGGTCGGCGCCCTCGCGCTCGCTGACGCGTTGCAGGAAGTCGTCCGAGGAGAAGGTCTCGGTCTTGTCACGATGGCTGTCGAGCATGAGCTTGAGCTCGCCCGGTAATTGCGCACCAAGATTCTCGGGCTCGCCGCCCTGCAGACGCTCGCTGAGCGTTTCAAGCGTCGCCCGGGTGGCGCTCAGCGCTTCATCGATCGAGCTCATCCGAGCCTGATGTTGGACCTGTCCGAGAAACTCTTGCAGTTGCATGGCTCATGTCTCCATGGGTTATCGATGATCAAGAGGGGTTGGATGGCGCAGATGCGCTCGCTTTGATACGCCTCGTCGCTGCGCCTCCTTCGATTTCAATGAGCCTTCTGCAATGAGCATGCCGTTCTCGTGATCGTCTCTCGCCGTCCATGGCGCGACGCTCCAGTCACTGAGCTGCCGGCTAGGATCGGGTCTTTAGAACCAAAGGGCTGTCTAAAGCAACCACTTGGGTGCTCGCGTCCAGTCTGTGTCGCCATCGCACGGGCGCTGCGACAGGGCTAGCGCCGAATTTGCTGTGCTATGCGACAACAAGAGACTGAATCCATCCTAGGCACACATCCATCCTACGCTCCGGGTCCGGAAACGGCACCCGCGGGCTCCAGGCGATCAAGGTCGCTGGCGGGATGCCCTTTGCGCAGGACGAGGACACCGCGCAGTATTTCGGTATGCCCGGTAACGCCATCGCCAGTGGCGCCGTGGATTTCGCGCTGCCACCGGGCGAGATTGAACGGGAGCCGGGCCGGATTGCACGTCATCCTTATCTGCTCGATCGCGGCGGCTGGACCGAGGGAGAGGAGGACCCGGGGGGCGGGCACTGGCAGCACCGCGTTAAGGGGCGATCCACCATCGTTTGGGTGATTTGCCCGGCAACCGATTGCATGCGGACCCTCAGCTCAGCTGTGCGATCAGGGCTTGGCAGAACATCGGCAGATCGCCCGGGTGCCGGCTCGAGATCAGTGGGCCATCGACGACCACCGCTTCGTCCTCCCACTCAGCACCGGCGTTGCGCAGATCATCTTTGATCGACGGTGCCGAGGTGACGCGTCGGCCGCGCACGACCTCCGCCGAGATCGGCACCCAGCCGGCGTGACAGATGAAGGCGATGGGCCGTTCCAATACCGAGACGCCTTGTACCAGCTCGAGCAGCGGCTGGTCGCGACGCATCCTATCGGGGGCATAGCCGCCTGGGATGATCAGCGCATTGAGCTCATCCGCGCGGACTGAGCCGGCAGCCTCTTCGGCATCAGCAGTCAGGCCATGCTTGCCCCGATAGGTCGTTTTCGCAGTGCCGATGAGCCGGGTTTGCGCACCCGCCTCGCGCATTCGAATCAGCGGATACCAGAGCTCCAGGTCTTCGAAGAGATTCTCGACCAGAACCCCAATGGTCCGGTTGTTAAGCTCGTTTGCCATGTGTCCTCCAGCGACAGGTCGATGTGGCGGGTCAATGTGGCCGAGAAAATGCACGGATGATGCCAAATCCTCACGCCGGGCGTTCCGACGCCTCGGAATCGGCTTCTTGCGGTGATGAGTGCGTCGTACCGGGAGCGCCGGTGAGGGCGCTGAGCCATTCCATCGGCAGCGGAAAGACGACGGTGGTAGCGCGATCGCTGGACATGTCGGCGAGGGTCTGCAGGTAGCGCAGTTGCAACGCCTGCGGTTGCGTGGAGATGACCTCCGCCGCGCCGCGCAGGCGCTCAGAGGCCTGCATCTCGCCCTCGGCATTGATCACCTTGGCGCGGCGGTTGCGCTCGGCCTCGGCCTGACGGGCGATCGCGCGGATCATGCTCTCGTTCAGATCCACGTGCTTGATCTCGACATTGACCACCTTGATGCCCCAAGCGTCGGTCTGATCATCGAGGATGTCTTGGATGTCGCGATTGAGCCGCTCGCGCTCGGAGAGCAGCTCGTCGAGGTCGTGCTGGCCGAGCACGGAGCGCAGCGTCGTCTGTGCCAACTGGCTGGTGGCCATTTGGAAATCCTCGACCTGGATCACCGCCTTGTCGGACTCGACCACCTTGAAATAGAGCACGGCGTTGACACGCACGGTGACGTTGTCCTTGGTGATCAGGTCCTGCTCCGGGATGTCCATGGTGACCACCCGCAGGTCGACCCGAACCATCTGCTGGATTCCCGGGACAATGATGATGAGTCCGGGGCCCTTGACTGCTTGGAAACGGCCGAGGAAGAAGACGACGCCACGCTGATACTCGGGCAGGATGCGGATCGCCGCGCCCAAGAACAGGATGATCAGACCCAGAGGAAGGAGGTAGGTCAGGAATGCGCTATAGGCCATGGGTTACTCCATCGAAGGGTTGGCGGATGGCGCGTGGTCGGGCGAAGAGACGGGCGCGACCTCGAGCTTGAGGCCTTTGACGGCGAGCACCCGCACCGACTCGCCACGTCGGACCGGTGACTGACTACTGGCCTGCCAGAGCTCGCCCTCAATATGCACTTGGCCTGCATTGTTCGGCGCGCCGCCAAAGTCTGCGCGTGCCTCGCCGGTTTCGCCCACCAGGTGATCGGCGCCCACCACCGAGGTCCTGCTGCGCAGGCCGAGGAAGCGTCCGATCAGCCAGATCGAGAGGGCGGCGCTCAAGCCGGCGGTGATGGCGATCACCGGCCAGGAGACGGCGACGCCTTGTTCATCCATCAGGATCACCGAGCCGAACAGGAAGGCGGCAAGCCCGCCGATACCAAGGGCCCCGAAGCTCGGCGCTAGGGCCTCGCCGACCATCAGCAGCACCCCAAGCAGGATCAGGCCGACGCCGGCGTAATTGACCGGCAGCACCTGCAGCGCATACAGGGCGAGCAGCAGGCTGATCGCACCGATAATCCCTGGGAATAGGGCGCCCGGGTTCGAGAGCTCGAAGATGATCCCGTAGATGCCGATCAGCAGCAGGATGTAGGCGACATTCGGGTTGGCGATCACGGACAGTAGCTCAATGCGCCAATCGGCCTCGAGTTCGCGCAGCTCGAGGCTTGAGGTGTCGAGCACCTGCTCGCCAGTTGCGGTCTGCACGCGACGCCCGTCGATGCGCTTGAGTAGGGTGGGAATGTCATTCGCAACCAGGTCGATCACGTCGCGCTCGGCGGCGGCGCCGGATGCCAGGCTGACCGAGGCGCGCACCGCCTCCTCGGCCCAGTCGGCATTGCGCCCGCGCAGCTCGGCCAGCCCGCGGATGTACGCGACGGCGTCATTGACCAGCTTGCGCCCCTTGGCGTCAGCGGCGATGGTGGGAGCGGCTTCTGCTGGGGCCGGCTCGGCCTCGGGCCCGGGCTCGGGCTCGGGCTGCTGACCGTTGTCGCCGTCGTTGACATCCGCATTCCCGTCCGCAGGGGCTTCGGGGGCCGGGAAGCGGTCGCCGAGCCCCGGCAGATCGCCTCCGCCGACCTGAATCGGCGTTGCCGCGCCCAGGTTAGTGGCCGGCGCCATGGCGGCGATCTGGCTGGCGTAGAGGATATAGGTGCCGGCGCTAGCCGCTCGGGCGCCCGGTGGGGCAACGAAGCTGGCCACCGGCACTGGCGAGGCGAGGGTCGCCTTGATGATGCGGCGCATCGCCTGATCCAGGCCGCCCGGGGTGTCCATCCTGAGGACGACGATCTCGGCATCGGTCCGCGCGGCCTGCTCCAGGCCGGTGACGACCAGTTCGCCGGTGGCGGCACCGATGGCGCCGTCGATCGGGATGATCAGCGCCTCCCGCACATCGGCTGCTGAGCTTGTCAGAGGCCCCGTCGCGATCAGCATCAGCAAGGCGATGAGCGAGCGAATCGGCATTCGCAAGATTGCAGGTAATGTCATTCGGGATGCTGTCTTGAATACAGATCTCGGCTGTAGCCTCGACTAAAGCGAGTTTCGTGCCGGGCGAGTTTCATGCCGGGCGATTTTCATTGGCAGGCGGGCGGCTTTCGATGAGCCGTCGGGTTCCAGTGCGCGATGGGTGGCTGGGGTATTTCGGCCGCCGCTGGTTCAATGCGCCCGCGGCGATATCGATAACCGGGATGTAGAAGCCCCTTCGGCCTCGCTCCCGGCGTTCTCGAGCCCGGCGAACGGGTGCTCGACATCGGCTGCGGCGGCTTGGCCGAGCACGCCGCGCGTCACAATGACGCGCAGGTGGTCGGGCTGACTAGCTCGCGCGAGCAGGCGCAGTTGGCGCGGGAGTGTTGCGCCGGGCTGCCGGTCGATGTCCGGCTCCAGGGTGATCGGGAGCTGGATGGGCGTTTCGACAAGATCGCCTCGGTGGGCATGTTCGAGGACGCCGGTCGCAATAACGACGCGGCCTTCTTCGACACCGCCGCGCGGCTGCTGAAAGAGGACGGTCTGTTCCTACTCCATACCATCGGCCCCAGCGCCGACAGTCCGGTCAATGACCCCTGGATCGACCGCGATATCTTCCCCAACGGCGAGCTGCCCAATGCCGAGCGGCTCGCCCAGGCGCTGCGATCGCGCTTCGTGTTCGAGGACTGGCATGCGTTCGGACCGGACTACGATCGTACTTTGATGGCCTGGTGGGCGAACGTCGAGCAGGCCTGGCCAGCGCTCGCCGATGCTGGCTACGACGCGCGCTTCCGGCGCATGTGGAGGTACTACCTGCATTGCTCGGCGGGGTCCTTCCGTTCGCGCCACGATGATCTCTGGCAGCTCGTGCTGAGCCATCCGGGCGGGCGCAGCGAAACCTATCGAGCACCGCGTTGAGATCGGCCCGGCCGGCGCGACCTGCACCGGCCGGGCGTCTCCCGCAGTCGCATCTGCCGTTGTGCCAGCCAGCGCCGCACAAGGTGCAGCGCGCCCCGTTGCTCTTCAATGGGATGAATCATGCGGGATTCATCGTCCGGGATGGCGCCCTGCCATGAGCGTTAGTCCTCGCCGATGACGCGCTCGTCTTTTGGGCGGGAAAGGAGCTTCTCGGCCTCTGATTGGTGCTTGGCGAAGATCATCCGGTAGTCGGCGTCATCGCCTTCGGCGCGCTCGGCGCGGAGGTGACGCACGATGCTGCGGGCATCCTGGTAGCGGTCCTTGGTATCGATATGGGTCAGGACGAGGTTGGGCCGGATCTTGTAGACGAAGTAGGGCATACCACAGCTTTCCATCTTGGTGCCCCGGGCGGCTCTTGCCGGCAAGCGCGGCGCCCGGGCCGGGGTGGTTCAAACAGCGCGCCGGCTTTGTCGCAGAAATGGTGATGCGGCGCAAGCATCCATATACCCAAACCACGTCAGTCGACGGCAGGGCGTAGCGGAGGGTCGGGTAGCGGCAATTGGGGGTGTCGACGGCATGGAAGCCGTCGTCAAGCCTCCAAGGATGGATTCACGGCGTCCCCCGATTGCCGCTGCCCGACCCGGAGCGGGCTCGAAACGCCGAAAACTGATCTGCGATGAGTATAGATGGGCGTGGCCGCTCGTTCGGCGCGCGGTCGGCAGCGCGCGTGCTGCCGGACTGTCCGTTGGTGCGGCGGCTGAGTGCCCGTCAGCAGATGACTTCCCGATTCCGAGGCAACGGGTGCCGGCAGCTGCTGGAGGCAAATGATGAACAAGCCCCTGGCGATTCCCAGGCGCGGATGGGCTGCCATCCGCGCCGGCGCCTTAGATGCCCTATCAAAACAGCCGCTTGACTCGCACAACCTCCTGATCTAACTGGCTAGAGCGGGCATTCTGTTAGGGCTTCTTAGGCTGGATTAGCGCAGATTCTTCTTATAGCTCGGGATCTTGGCGTTGCGAGCCTTCGAGAAGTTGGCGAACTCCATGGTTACGCTGGCGAGCTGGACGCCGCTGAAATCGGCATCGGTGACGATCGCGCCGCGCAGGATGGCGCCGCCGAGGACGGCCCCGGTGAGGTCGGCCCCGGTCAGGTCGGCGTTGCGGAGGTTCGCATCCTGCGCCGAGACGTTGTGTAGCCGGGCCCAGCTGAGATCGGCACCTTCGAGGTTGGCCAGGTTGATCACTGTGAAACCGCCCGCCTGCGAGCTGGTCAGATCGGCCTCGCGGAGGTTGGCGTTGACCAGATTCGCGTCGTTGAGGTGGCAATCGCGAAGATCGGCCGAGCACAGGTTGGCCTCGCGCAGATTGGCCTGGATGAAGAGCGCGCGTGGGGCGGTGACATGACAGAGGTTGCTGTGGCAGAAATCAGCGCCGCGCATGTCGGCGCCATTCAGACGCGCCCGCTGCAGTGTGGCGAAACGGACCTCGGCCTTTCGCAGGTCGGCACCGTCCAAGATCGCATCACTGAGATCGCACTGGCTGAGTACTGCGGCTGCCGCCGGTCGTTCCGAGCCGGCCCGCACCCGTGATAGGTCCGCGCCGCTCAGCATCGCTTCGTTGAGGTGGGCGCTAAGCAGTCTGGCCCCGACAAGGGTTGCTTCGCGCAGATCGGCTCCGACCAGATCGCTGAACTCGAGATTCGCGTCGGTCAGGTCCATGCCGCGCAGGTCGGCGCCGTTCAGCCGCATATCGCGTAGATCGGCGCCGATGAGCGAATCGCCTTCGACCGAGGCCAGCACCTCGCCCGTGTCTTTGTGTTTGATCTCGACCATGGTGTCCTCCTCGGATGATGGTGGTTGCCGACCGCGGCACGCTTGATCGTCTTAGGTGGTGAGTGGCCGTTGCTCACAGCGAACCCGAGTCGACGGCCCGATCCGCTATGCTATCCACCCCCTGCCGCCTTTGCATCAGAATACAGAGCAGGCTATCACCGCAGCCCCTGGAGGAGACGATGAAACTCGAGACCATGGCCATTCATGCCGGCTTTGAACCGGACCCGACGACGAAGTCAGTCGCGACGCCGATCTACCAGACGACCAGCTATGCGTTCGACGATACCCAACACGGTGCTGACCTATTCGATTTGAAGGTCCAGGGCAATATCTACACCCGAATCATGAATCCGACCAGCGACGTGCTCGAGCAACGGGTCGCGGCGATGGAAGGGGGGGTGGGTGCGCTGGCTTTGGCGTCCGGGATGGCGGCTGTGACGAATGCGATCTTCACGCTGGCCCAGTCCGGCGACAACATCATCGCCACCTCGACCCTTTACGGGGGGACCTACAACCTGTTCGCACATACACTGCCGCGGCTCGGGATCGAGGTCCGGCTGGTCAAGCCCAACGACATCGATGCGATGGCTGCGCAGATCGATGCCAACACCAAGGCGGTCTTCTGCGAGTCAATCGGCAATCCGGCTGGCAACGTCGCCAATCTCAAGGCCGTTGCGGAGATGGCCCACGCGCAGGGGGTGCCGGTGATCTGCGACAACACGGTGCCCAGCCCTTACCTGTGCCGCCCGTTTGAGCATGGCGCTGACATCGTCGTGCACGCGCTGACCAAGTACATGGGCGGGCACGGCACCACCATCGGCGGGGTGCTGGTGGACTCCGGCAACTTCCCCTGGGCCGAGCACGCCGAGCGCTTCCCGATGCTGAACGAACCCGATGTCTCGTACCATGGGGTGGTCTATACCGAGGCGCTCGGCCCTGCCGCCTACATCGGTCGGGCGCGCGTGGTGCCGCTGCGCAACATGGGCAGCGCGATCTCGCCGTTCAACAGTTTCTTGATCCTGCAAGGGATCGAGACCCTGCCGGTGCGCATGGACCGCCATTGCGAGAACGCGATGGCCGTCGCCGAGTTCCTCAAGGCGCATGAGAAGGTGGAATGGGTCCGTTATGCGGGCCTGCCGGACAGCCCGGACTATCCGCTGGTGCAGCAGTACATGGACGGCGGCAAGGCGAGCTCGATCCTGTCGTTCGGCATCCGCTCCGGCTCTGGTTCCGGATCAGGCGGTGGCCGCGAGGCTGGCGCCCGCTTCATCGATGCGCTCAAGCTTGCGGTCCGACTCGTTAATATCGGGGATGCGAAGACCCTGGCCTGCCACCCGGCGACCACGACCCACCGGCAGCTCTCGGCAGCGGAGCTCGAGTCTGCCGGGGTCTCCGAGGATCTGGTTCGGCTCTCGATCGGCATCGAGCATGTCGACGACATCATCGCCGATCTGGATCAGGCCCTCGCGGCGGCATGATCTGGGCGTGCAGGGTCATTGCGAGGCAGTCGGGCCCTCCTCCAAATGTGCTGCCTCTCGATCGACCTTGCCATGATACCGCGGCGTCGTTGTTTCGGAGGCCGAGGCCTTGAGGCGCTGCATCGGGCCTTGGAGGGTGGACTGGACCGTCTTGTAGGCGAGTGGCTGTCCAGAGACGACGTCCCGATTGCAGAGCCGCCGGTCGTTGCGGCTCCGGGAAGCAAATGATGGACGATTCCTAAGACGATTGCCGGAAGAGCTCGTACCGAATTGCGCAGGATTTTCGTTTGCCTTCGAGGAACGTCGCCGGGAGCATAGCCGGGCTATGTGACCGGCGGCGCGACGAAGAAGGCGAGCGAAAAGACCAGCAAGGCGGTATGAGCTTTGACAGAAATCGCCTAAGCATTACGGGCCGGGCGCAGAGGCCCCGCGCGCTCGCCCCGGGTCGCTGCGCGGGTGCTCGGCGGCGCTGGTCGGAACCTCCGATGATTCGCTGGCGGCCAGACGCGTCTGGAACAGAGGGACCAAACAGGGATCGAATGGGGCAGAGCGGGTCCGTCTCCGTCGGAATGCTGGTCGGACTCGCCTGCTCATCCTCGCTTCGGAGGTCGCTGGGTTCCGTCATACCGCGCCCATCGTAAACGCCGATTGGATCTAACCGCTCAGATGCCTGCCTATGTTCAAAATCGCTACCCTGATCACACCAACCCTGACCTTCTTTGCTGGACTGACGGCTGGCGCACTCGTGTTCTCAGCGCCCGGCGAGCAACAGCCCGAGACAGCGCCGCTAGCTGATCAAGGGCAAGCGCCCGCAGCGACAGCGCTAACCGTCGAGTCTGGCGAGGAGGAATCAACCGAGGCGGCCAAGGCGGCGACGGCTGAACCGGAGGTTGAGCCTTCTGTCGCAGCACCGCCGCCAGAGTTTATCGAGCGCATCGATCGGATCAGCGATGCCTGGGGCCGAATGCAGTCGGAGCTCGCCGACCTGCGTCAGCGGGTCGCGATGCTGGAACGTCGGCCAGTACCTGCGGCCGCAGCAGAGCGGGATGAGGATGACCGCCCTCGGCGCGCTCGGACGCCAGAGCAGCAGCGCGACGCCTTGGTCCAGGCGGGTGTCGCGATCGATGTCGCTGAGGACCTGGTGCTGCGGCGCAGTGAGGTTTCGCTGCGCCGGCTGGAGCTCCGCGATCGGGCGATTAGGGAGGGCTGGATCAACAGTGATCGCTATCGGGAGGAGCTGCAGCGGATCAACGCGGACCGAGTGTCGGTGCGGGATGAGGTTGGCCCCGAGATCTATGATCGGTTCCTCTATGAGACAGGCTCAGATAACCGGGTGTTGGTCGATGCGGTGATTCCCGGCTCGGCGGGTGATCAGAATGGTCTTATGCCCGGCGACGTCGTCGAGCGCTACGCGGAGGCGGCAATCTTCGATCCCCGCGATCTGCGGAATGCGACCAGCGATGGGATCAGCGGAGAACTGGTCCCGGTTCAAGTGCGCCGAGAGGGTGAGCTGCAAGAGATATGGCTGCCTCGGGGACCCATCGGTATTCAGCTAGAGACAGCCCGCATTGAGCCGCAGGGCTAATGCGACGATCGGCGCCCGCGGGCGCCGATCGTGAGCCACGATCGATATCGGCTGTATAAGCGTCTTATTTGCAGTAGCTGCAAGTCCCCTCCGTCGGCGCCCCTAATAGCGCGCTCAAAACGACCGCTTGACTTGCACAAGTGTCCCCGATTTGGAAGGCTGCAGAAGTCATCCTGTTACCGTGAGACAATCGGGGATCGTCTCATTCTTCAGGGTGGCTGGCCGCCATGATCGTTAGGGCCTTGCAGTGCCAGTGGAGTGCAACAAGGCAGTCCCCAAGATTTAGTACGCGTGGACCCGTGTGCTAGAGAGCGCACAGCGCTGCCGGTGCTTGGCATGATGTCAGGCTCGACGACGAGCGATTGCGTTTATCTGCTTGCGAGCTAGACTGATATCAGCTTAGTTCAACAGGTTTCCTGAAAATGTCACAGAACGGCGCCAGGCAGCCCTCGAGGGAACCGGTTGCATTATCTCAGAAACAGCGATATATCAGTCTTTTAGAGGATACCGGGGTGCCCGAGTCGGAGCATCCGGAGTATGTCAGCGCGGTCGAGGCGTTTCTGCGGGCACTTCGACCCGCTACGCTGCATGCCCTCTCCACCGATGCGGTGAGCGACTATCTCGAACGACTCTGCCAGCGCCCTGATCTCGAGGACGAGCAGGTGCGCCGGGCCATTGGGGCGCTGCGCTTGTTGCTGCTGCAACTGACGCGCACGCCGGCCGGACAAGACGTCGACTGGTCAGGCTGGTTGGAGCGCCGCCGTGCGGTCTCTCCCGAAACCGCGTCATCCCCGTCAAGAGCGGTTGATGCTCCCGGCACCCATACGACAGTCGCGACCGGTGTGCCGCGCATTGCGCGCGCTGCACAGACCTTTCCAATTTTGAACGAATTGGCGGCAGCTGTTCAGCAGCGCAGGTATTCGGTGCGCACTGAGCAGTCCTATATCGATTGGTGTAACCGGTTTCTCGCGTTTTGTTCCGATAAGGAGCGAGAACAGATCGAACAAGCGGATGTCCAGCGTTTTCTGCGGCATCTCGAAGAAGACTGTGGGTTGGCGCCGAAGACCCAGAGCCTAGCCTATAATGCCGTCGCGTTCTTTTTTCAGCACGTCTTGGATAAGCCGCTTGACGGCGCTTCAGTCGACAGGAGGAGGCCACAGCGGCAGCCGCCGACGATGCTCGAGCGCGAGGAGGTCAAGCGCCTTCTCGAGACGATGAGTGGCAGCCTAGGGCTGATGGCGCATCTGCTCTATGGGACAGGGATGCGCCTAATGGAATGCGTGCGCCTCAGGGTGCGCGATATCGATTTCGAGCAGCGCAGGATCAGTGTGCGCGATCGCAACGGAGAAAAAGATCGGGAGCTCCCTCTACCGGAGACGCTGCATGAGCGGCTGCGACAGCATTTGCAACAGGTCTCTGCGCAGTATCGGGACGATTTGGCGAGCGGTGTTGCAACGGTCAGCCTGCCAGCGACAGTGGCAGGGGAATCGCCGGAGGCTGCACGTGAATGGGCTTGGCAGTATGTCTTTCCGAGTGCGCAGCTTTCACGCGATCCGGCATCCGGGCAGGTTGGGCGCACGCATCTGCATGCGTCCTCGTTACAGCGCGCGCTCCGTTCGACAGCGCAGAGCGCGCAAATCAGCACCCGCGTCAATGCGCAGGCATTGCGGGATGCCTTTGCCATCCATGTGCTGGAGAGCGGTTGCGATATCCGCACGCTCCAAGGCTTGCTTGGCCATACGGACATCGCGACGACGATGCGCTATGCGCGGCTCGGCAATCGGGCTGATCTCATGCAGGTGAGCAGCCCGATCGATTCGATCTGAGATCGCGGCTGGACCTCAATCCCAGCTCAGCGCGCCACCGGTCTGGTACTCGGTGACCCGGGTCTCGAAGAAGTTCTTCTCCTTCTTCAGGTCCAGCACCTCGGACATCCAGGGGAACGGATTGGTCGCGCCGGGATACTGCTCCGGCAGGCCGATCTGCGCGCAGCGTCGGTTCGCGATGAAGTGCAGGTACTCCTCGAACATCGGCGCGTTCAGCCCGAGCACGCCGCGCGGCATGGTCTCATGGGCGTAGTCGGCCTCGAGCTGGACCGCATCGCGGATCATCGTCACCAGCTCATCCTTGAACTCGGCCGTCCACAGGTGCGGGTTCTCGATCTTGATCTGGTTGATCACATCGATGCCGAAGTTCATGTGCATCGACTCGTCGCGCAGGATGTACTGGAACTGCTCGGCGGTGCCGGTCATCTTGTTGCGTCGGCCCATGCTCAAGACCTGTACGAAGCCGACGTAGAAGAAGATCCCCTCGAAGATCACATAGAAGGCGACCAACTCACGCAGCAGTCGGCGGTCGTTCTCCGGGGTGCCGGTGTGGAAGTGCGGGTCGGCCAGGTACTGGGTGTAGGGCAGCGCCCACTCGGCCTTGCGCGCGACCGACGGGACCTCGCGGTACATGTTGAAGATCTCACCCTCGTCCAGCCCCAGGGACTCGACGACATACTGATAGGCGTGGGTGTGAAGCGCCTCCTCGAAGGCCTGACGCAGCAGGTACTGGCGGCACTCGGGGTTGGTGATGTGCCGGTAGACCGCGAGCACCAGGTTGTTGGCGACGAGCGAGTCGGCGGTCGAGAAGAAGCCGAGGTTGCGCTTGATGATGGTGCGCTCGTCGTCGGTGAGGCCCTGTGGGTCCTTCCAGAGCGCGATGTCCGCGTTCATGTTGATCTCCTGCGGCATCCAGTGGTTGGCGCAGGCGTCAAGGTATTTCTGCCAGGCCCAGTCGTACTTGAAGGGCACGAGCTGGTTGAGGTCGGCGTGGCAGTTGATGATCCGCTTGTCATCGACGCGCACCCGGCCGGCGCCGATCTCGAGGTCCTCGAGGCCGGTCGCCCCGCCCGCGGCGGAGGTCTCAATCGCGGACACCGGGGCCATCGCTTGTGCCGAGGCGCCCGACTCGTCCTTGGCCTTGAGCGCCCTCGGCGGGTCGTCATCGAGCAGGGCAGGCTGATGAGGCCCGGGATTGGGGCTCACGACTGGTGCACTGCCGGCAGTGGCCATCAAGGCGGCATTCGACACCATTCCGCCACCCGGACGCACCGGGTCCCCACCGTCATGGGTTGCGCCTTGCTGCGGTCCGGACAGCTCGAAGTCCTCTGAATCGTTCAACCCCTGCTCATTGGACTCGACCGGTGGCGCCAGGTCAGTCGGCGGGGTTGCGTTGGTGGTGCGCTTGTGCGTGCGGGCACTGGCGAGTGGGTCATCCCAATTCAACATGATTCTCTGTTCTCCGTGGCGGGGTTGAGGTTGTACGCGGATCAGGGCGATCGGGCGCTAGGGGGTGTCGCTAGGGGGTGTCGGTCTTGCTGCTCGGCGTCAGGGTATGAGCGCCGCTTAGAAGAGAGCCGGCCCTGCCGCTGGCGCCGCGGGCGTCGGCGATCGAGATCAGCCAGTAGGCCAAGCCGAGACCGAGGATGACGCTGCCCATTCCGACGAGGTCCAGGGCCGAGTACTCCTCCATGTCCAGGATGATGAGCTTCCGAGAGATCGCCATGATGGCCGTGGCGACTACGAGCTTCATCGGGAAGACGTCAGCACGGATGTACAACGTGATGTTGGAGAAGATCTCGTAGGCGATCAGCACAGCCAGGAACGCCCCGAACGTCTTGATGATGTCCGGGATCAGGAAGTACGGCGGGGTAGCCAGATTCAGGTAGATGGTGTGGATGACGCTGGCGACGCCGACCAGGATGACCACCACCATCGCGATCGCCAGCAGGTAGGCTGCCAAGCGCATGACGCGATGCAGCCAGCGCAGGATGAAGTCACGTTCATTCGTCGGCAGTTCCTGATGGGCGCTCAGATTGTCTTTCGGCTCCGTCATAGGTGATGCGCTCGCTTGCAAAGGTGAATCGGTTGGCTGGCATCCGCGGTTTGCTCGCCTCCCGCGCGGTTCAGGGACACAGGAACGGCGACCCTTCGTCAAGGCTTGAGATCAGATCCGGTTGCGGGGCGCTCTTAGGGGAAGCCGCTTCGACGGTTTCATTCCCCCATTGCTGCCAGTGTGGGCGCGGAAATCGTGCGAACAGCTCCAGGTAGGGGCCTGGTGAGCAGCGCTCGATCAGCTCGTAGACCTCCTCGGGTTTGCGCGAGTGCTCGCGCTTGCGGGTTGCCAGCAGGTTCACTTGGGTACGGCCGGGCGCGAGCGTGCGCAGGCTGCCGCGCACCCCGAACAACAGCAGCTCGGTGACGTTACGGAAGTAGAACCCGACACCGCGCCCGTCCGGTCCACCATCCCTGCGAACCTTGTACCAGACCAGATTCGTCTTGTAGGTGAAGCCCCAAGCCTGCATCACCTGCAGCCCCTCGGCGAGCAGCGCATTCGGCACCCACAGGTAGAGATGGGCCGAATCGGTGCATAACTGACTGATCGGCAAGGCGCTGATCGCTTCCAGGTCAAGGGTCGGATAGCGCAGCAGGCGCTGGTGCTCCGGTGCCATCTTCCCGGTGCGGTTCTGGAACCGCCAAGGCGGGTCCGCGAGCAGCGTCGTGAAGCGTCCCTCGACGCGGTGCATTAGATCCACCGCAGGGGGCAAATCGCTCATCGCTCGCCTCGGCTCACTCTGTTTCATCGGCCTTCTGCCAAGGCCAGCGGCCGGTCAATTCCAGCTCCAGTGTGACGCTCAAGAAGGTCCGGATCAGCACGATGATCGCCAGCACCCCGACCGTCTGGAAGGTGAGCTCCACGGCGACCGTATGCACGATATCGGCCGCGACCAGGAACTCGAGGCCGAGCAAGATCCCGCGCCCGAGCACTAGCCGCACCTCCTCGTAGGCCGAGCGCACCGACCGCTGCTGCAGCAAACGCACTACGAATAGCACGACCACGAACAGACTGACGGCGCCGATGATGCCGACTCCAACCGCCTCGACGAAGGCGGCGACCCACTCGGCAGCTGGCTTGATCAACTCGGTCATTGCATGAACCTGCGCATCCAGCTGATGCGGTTATGGAATAGGGGCAGTCCGCTGCGACTGCCGTGCAGGTGTTGAGGGCCTTGCAGGCTCGAATGCTCGAACACCGCTGCGCCGCCACCCCGAGCGGCTGTCGGGCGGCGTCGATCGCCAGGATGGCGATCGCCGAGCCTACAAGGACGTATTCACGGCGTCCGCCCGACAGCCGCTCGGGGTGGCGGCGCGACCCTGGCACCAGGGCTCGAGCCCAGCCGCCCCCAGCGGCTGATGTAGCATCCTGCCCCGAGCTCCGCGACCTCCGCTCCTCAAGACCTCACTGACAGCTCTCACACTCCGGATCATCGATCGCACAGGCCTGCGGCGCTGCGCTCGCGGTCGCCGGCTTGCCGCCGCCATTCGACTTCGCCTTCCCCGGCGAGACATAGCTACCACCAACCGCCGACAGCCGATTCGCCTTGCTCGAATCATCCATCGTCGACTTCTCGACATGGGTCGCGCCCATTGAGCGCAGGTAATAGGTCGTCTTCAGCCCCCGGACCCAGGCCAGCTTGTATAGATTATCGAGCTTCTTGCCCGATGGCTCGCTCATGTACAGGTTCAGGCTCTGCGCCTGATCCAGCCACTTCTGCCGCCGGCTGCCGGCCTCGACCAGCCAGCGCGGATCGATCTCGAACGCGGTCGCATACAACGCCTTGAGCTCATCCGGAATGCGCTCGATCTGCTGCACGCTGCCGTCGTAGTACTTCAGATCGCTGACCATCACGCTGTCCCAGAGCCCCAGCGCCTTCAGGTCCTCGACCAGGAACGGATTGACCACCGTGAACTCGCCCGAGAGGTTCGACTTCACGAACAGGTTCTGATAGGTCGGCTCGATCGACTGGCCGACACCAACGATGTTGCTGATCGTCGCGGTCGGCGCGATCGCCATGCAGTTGCTGTTGCGCATCCCGACCTGGCGCACGCGCTCACGCAGGCCGCCCCAGTCGAGCGTCGTATCGGTATCCATCTCCAGATAGCCGCCGCGCCCCGCGGCCAACCGCTCGATGCTGTCGATCGGCAGGATGCCCTGGCTCCAGAGGCTGCCATCGAAGCTTTGATAGCGCCCGCGCTCGGCGGCCAGCTCGGTGCTGGCCTCGATCGCGTAGTACGAGAGCATCTCCATGCTCTGATCGGCGAAGCGCACCGCCTCTTGGCTCGCGTAGGGGAGGCGCAGCTGGTAGAGCGCATCCTGAAAGCCCATCAGCCCGAGCCCGACCGGACGGTGGCGCAGGTTCGCGTTGCGCGCCTGCGGCACGTTGTAGAAGTTGTAGTCGATCACGTTGTCGAGCATGCGCATCGCCGTGCGCACCGTCTTGCGCAGCCGCTCGGTATCGAGCCCGCGCTCGGTCACATGCGCGGCCAGGTTGACCGAGCCCAGGTTGCAGACCGCGATCTCCTGATCGTTGGTGTGCAAGGTGATCTCGGTGCAGAGGTTGGAGCTGTGCACCTGGCCGACGTGCTGATTGGTGTAGCGCAGGTTGCACGGGTCCTTGAAGGTCAGCCAGGGATGGCCGGTCTCGAACAGCATCGCCAGCATCTTGCGCCAGAGATCGACCGCCTTGACCCGCTTGCTGACCTTCAGCTCACCGCGCGCGGCGCGTTCCTCATAGGCCAGATAGGCCTGCTCGAACGCCTGACCGGTCAGGTCGTGCAGGTCCGGCGTCTCGTCGGGCGAGAACAACGTCCAGTGCGCGTCCTCGGCGACCCGCTTCATGAACAGGTCCGGCACCCAGTTGGCGGTGTTCATATCGTGCGTGCGCCGCCGGTCGTCGCCGGTATTCTTGCGCAGCTCGACGAACTCCTCGATGTCGATGTGCCAGGTCTCGAGATAGGCGCAGACCGCGCCCTTGCGCTTGCCGCCCTGGTTGACGGCCACCGCGGTATCGTTGGCGACCTTCAAGAAGGGCACCACACCCTGGCTCTTGCCGTTGGTGCCCTTGATGTGCGCGCCCATGCCGCGCACGCGGCTCCAGTCGTTGCCGAGGCCGCCGGCGAACTTGGACAGCAGCGCATTGTCCTTGATCGCGCCGTAGATGCCGTCGAGATCGTCCGGCACCGTGGTCAGGTAGCAGGAGCTGAGCTGCGGGCGCAGCGTGCCGGAGTTGAACAGGGTCGGCGTGCTGCTCATGAAGTCGAAGCTCGAGAGCAGCTCGTAGAACTCGATCGCGCGCTCCTCGCGGTCGATCTCGTTGATCGCGAGCCCCATCGCGACGCGCATGAAGAACGCCTGCGGCAATTCGATGCGCGGCCCCTCGGCGGTATGGATGAAATAGCGGTCATAGAGCGTCTGCAGCCCGAGATAGTTGAACTGCAGGTCGCGCTCCGGCTTGAGCGCGGCGCCGAGGCGAGCCAGATCGAATTGCCGCAGCTGCTTGTCGAGCAGCTCCCGATCGCCGGCGGTCTTGATGTAGGCGGCGAAATAGTCGGCGTAGCGCGCGCCCATCTCGGCTTGCGTCTCGACGCCGACCGCCATGCCGAGCTCACCGAGCGCCTCGCGCCGGAGGCTGTCGAGCAGGAGGCGGGCGGCGGCCCGGCTGTAGGCCGGCTCGCGCTCGATCAACGCCCGCGCCGACATCACCAACGCCTGGCCGACATCGGCCTCGTTGACCCCATCGAACAGGTTGCGCAGGGTGTCGGCGAGGATCGCCTCTGGATCGACGCCATCGAGCCCGGTGGCTGCCTCCTCGACCAGCCGGCGCAGACGCTCGGTATCCAACGGCCGGGTGCTGCCGTCGGCGAGGGTGACGTTCAGCCCCGGCGTTGCGTCACCGGCGGGGCCGGCGGCGGCCGCCTTCTCGGCCCGCTCACGGGCCCGGGCGTCGCGATAGAGCACGTAGTCGCGTGCCACCTTGTGCTCACCGGCGCGCATCAGCGCGAGCTCGACCTGGTCCTGGATGTCCTCGATATGGACGGTGCCGCCGCCCGGCAGCCGCCGGGTCAGCGCGGCGACGACCTGCTCGGCGAGTTCGTCGACCAGATGGTGGATGCGGCTGGAAGCGGCCGCGCCGCTGCCCTCGACCGCGAGGAAGGCCTTGGTCATCGCGACCTTGATCTTGCTCGGGTCGAAATGGGTGACCTTGCCATTGCGCCGGATCACCTGGACCTGGCCCGGCCTGTGGGCCGCGGTCTCGGTGCTCGGGCTCAGCTCGGGTGAGGTCCCCTGCTGCCGCTGCGTGGGCGACTCGGCGTCCGGCCGGTGCGGTGTCTGAACGGTCTCGTCGGCAGCAGTCATGGCTTCGTCCTCGGGTGATGGTCGGTCGTCACGGCGCAGATCGCTGGCGACGCAGCAAGGCAGGGGCGCGTCGAGGCTGCGCCGGCTGCACCGCGTGTGCGCGACAGTGAATGCTTGAGCGTGCGAGTCGGGTGATCGCTGTCTGGGCTCAATATATACCCAGTGTCAATCATGTCAACCACAATATCTTGTGCTTTGTCTGCGCATAGGCTCTGGACAGGCTATGCAAGATTTGTGGATAACTCGCGCGAAAACCGCGATGGTGCGCGCCGTTGAGGGATTGGCTTGTGGACAGATTGCGAGGGCTGAAACCCCGGCGCTGCTGCAGCGACGATGGCCGATTCAGGTCATCCCGGAGACCAGTGCTCGGTGAGATTGCAAGCAGGCCGCGATGCCGCTTTCGCAAGCGAAGGAGGCTGGCGCTATACTCGCGCGCACCTGGTCGACAACAGCACAAACAACAGCGGCCGGGCTGGGCGCAAGCAACCATCGCGTGATGACCGTTCAAGCGGGTCAAGCGCGTAGACCATCTAGGCTGCCAAAAACCGGAGGAAAGCATGGATCGACGCCAGCTGCGATTCAGCGCCGCACTGCTGAGCGCTGCCCTGACACCGGTGCTCTGGGCGGAGGGGCTCTGGGCGGACACCCCTGCCGAGATCGCCGAGCGCGAGTACGACGAGGTGCTGTCGCTGACCCCGAGCGTTGAGCGCGGGCGGCAGGTCTACCTCACCTGCGCCGTCTGCCATCTACCCGAGGGATGGGGCAGCACGGACGGCACCTATCCGCAGATTGCGGGCCAACTGCGCACGGTCACCATCAAGCAACTGGCCGATTTCCGCGCCGGTAACCGCGAAAACCCGCTAATGTATCCCTTCTCGGTGCCGTTGATCCTTGGCGGACCACAGGAGATCGCCGATGTGGCGGCCTATGTCGCGCAACTGCCGATGACTCCGAACAATGGGCTCGGGCCGGGGACCGATCTCGAGCTCGGGGCGGAACTGTACGAGCGGCACTGCGCCGATTGCCATGGTGCGAAGGGCGAGGGTGACGCAGAAGAACATATCCCGGCTATCGCCGGGCAGCACTACGCCTATCTGATGCGTCAGTTCGACGCCATCCGCAGCGGCGAGCGGAAGAATGCCGATTCCAAGATGACTGACGAGATCAAAGACCTCTCTGCGGCTGAACGGGCGGCGGTGCTCGATTACACGGCCCGGCTCAGGCCGGACCCGGCCAAACTTGCGGCCGATGGCTGGCTCAATCCGGATTTCCCACACTATATGCGCGACGCGCTGGGTCTCCATGCCGTACCGCCCACGCATCGCCCGCCGTCCGCAACGACCGAAAGGCCCTGACAGGATGGCCTCTGGAGGCGAGCGACCCTACTTGTTAGAGGCCCTAACAGAACGGCTCCTATGGCCATTAAATCAGGAGCTTGCGCGAGTCAAACGGCCGTTTTGAGCGTGCCTCTTAGGCAATCCCCTGTCCGGCAACGCGGTAGCAATTGCGCCCGGCCCGCTTGGCCTCGTAGAGGGCCGTGTCGGCGCGATGGATCAGCGCATCGATTGCTTCGTCTGGATGCCGCTCGGCGAGGCCGAGGCTTGCCGTGACCCGCAGTGGCTCGGACTCGCCGATATCGATTGGTTGCTGCTCGATCAGCGCGTGCAAGCGCTGCGCGAGCGCGACTGCCCCGTCCAGCCCCTGACCGATCACCAGCACGAGAAACTCTTCACCCCCGAAACGCACCGGTACATCGGCGCTGCGGCAGCTCTTGCTGATCGATTCCGCGACCTGCTCCAGCACACGGTCACCGGCACCGTGACCGTAGTGATCGTTGATCTGCTTGAAGTAATCGAGGTCGATCATCAGGGCCGCAACCGGCGGCGCCATGTTGCGCTCCTGCAGAGCAAGATGGCGCTGCAGCACGTCTTGCATGTAGAAGCGGGTGAATAGCTTGGTCAGCGGGTCGCGGATCGAGCGCTGGTAGGCGCGCTCGCGCTCGAGATCGATCGAGCGGTAGATGACCTCGCGCTCGAGCGCGACCTTCAGCGGCTCGATCATCTGCGCGATCATCTGCGCGGCGTTCTCATCGATCACAGGCTGCTCGTCGAACGTCATCAGCGCCATTGCGTCGACCACCTCGCTATCCTGCACCGCGAGCGGGATCGCGATCACCGCAGCACCGCCAGCCCCCGACTGCATGCAGAATCCTTGCTTATGAAGCCAGTGATCCCGCAGGGCTGGGTCGTGCTGATGCGCGCGTTCCCACTCGCCCAGCGTGTGCCCGAAGAAATGACAGGCCTCCGGTACCCGGGGCTCGATGATGCCGACAAAGCGGGCCTTGGCCTTGAGCGCGAGGAACTCCTCACTCGGCAGCTGGGCGTAGTAATCGATATGGGCCACTGGCAGACTGCGCTGGATCACGGCGAGGAGACGCGTCGCGATGTCCCTGAAATCTCGATACAGCAACATCGTCTCGGTGATCTCGCGCAGCGTTCGATTGAGCTCCGAGAGGCGCTGGATATCGGTGTCATGCTGGCCGAGCAGATAGATCCCGCATTGGAGATGTCGCAGCTTGTCGATCATGAAATCGATCAGATGCGCCGGGATGATTGAGCCGTGCTGGGGCGCGATGGCCGCGATCGGGAAGCGCTCGAGCTGGGTCAGCGCGTAATCGAGGATATCGGTGCTCGGTATATAGTGCTCGTGGAACGGCCGCGCGGCGTTCAGGTAGGTCTCGTCGACAGCGACGAGCTGCGGCGTTGCGGTGAAACCGCCGAAGAGA
Source organism: Halochromatium glycolicum (assembly GCF_016584085.1). Lineage (GTDB taxonomy): Bacteria > Pseudomonadota > Gammaproteobacteria > Chromatiales > Chromatiaceae > Lamprobacter > Lamprobacter glycolicus. The sequence goes on from NZ_NRSJ01000008.1 coordinate 87,432, forward strand.
TCGCTGGAGAACAGGACCCGTGTATGCCAATCGAAGCTGCAGAAGGCGCCGGGAAAGTGGGCGTAGGGGGTGAAGATGAACTCGAGCGTCCGATCTTCGAGCGGCAGGCGCCAGTCATGCTCTTCGATGAGCCAGAAGGGCAGTGCCAGTCCGTAGTGCTTGAGCAAGGCATGGGCACGCCAGTGGGTGACGAGGGCGGCATCGGGACGGCTGACGAGGGCGTCGATCAGCGGCATGGACGCGGCGATATCCGGGTCCTGGTGGTGGCATACGAACCATCGGATCGCGCCAAAGGGCACGACCTCCTCGATCTTGCGCAGGGTATGCTTGAAGGTCAGTTGGGAGCCGGGATCGAGCAGGACCGATTGATCGCCCTGCTCGATCAGGTAGACATGGCATTGAAAGTTGTCATCGGGGATCACGTGGCCGACCCACCAGACGCGCTCGGCGATCTCGACGGCATGAGCGGTATCGGCTGCGCGGAGGGTCTCGAGGCTGGTTGGCATGCGTGTGAGCGTCCGGTTGAGCGGCGTCCCGTGCTGCGGGTAGGAGCGGAGTTGATTGTCTGCGGCCAATCACTCGCCTGGCGGGGCCGGGCTGGTCTCGAACCTGAGCGCTGCGCCGAGCCCATCCCAACAGCATAGCGGACCTGGACGGCGAAGGGTGTCGCGCACACAGGTGGCGGGTTGAGCCGCAGGCATGGATCATCGCCACTGCCGCGCGAGCAGCGAGAGGTTGCAAAGACTGCTGGGTCGGGCAGCGCTTCTCGTCGAAGCGATGGCGGCCTGATCGCCATCCGCTCGGGGGATTCGGCAATGAATGTGACCCCGACCGCAGACAGGCCGAGTTTGCTCGTGGATAATAACGCCCTAGAGGCAGCGTTCGCGCGGTGCCCAATCGGTTGGCCGCCAGTGCCCGGGACCATCGGGGTCGTTGTTCCGGGCGGCGGGCGCCACCTCACTCACACGCCAAACTGAGCTGATCGAGCACATGTCACCGAAGCGTCGCGGCCGCCGCCCCGATCTGTTCAAGGTTCTACTCACGGGTTTGACCGTCGGTATGACGTTGACCCTCGGCTACCAGATCAGTCTCTATTACGGGGCGCAGGTTCAACCAATGGCCGAACGGGCACCGACTCCGTCGATTGTCGACGGCTGATTCCCGACGCCCTGCTCGGCATGCCCGATCACAGTCAGGCTCCGCTCAAGGTTGGTGTCATTGGGGTTGGCTATCTTGGCCGGTTCCATGCGCTGATCTACTCTCGCCTCGAGCAGGCTGAGCTCGTTGGGGTCTGCGATACCGATCCGGCACGGATCGCGACGGTCGCCGACGAGGCCGGCTGCCCAGGGTGGGATGATCCATTGGCACTGATCGGACAGGTCGATGCGGTCAGCATCGCCGTGCCGACGACTGCGCATCGCGAGATCGCCTGTGCCTACCTCGAGCAAGGCATCCACGTCCTATTGGAGAAGCCGCTCGCGGTCGGTGCGAGCGACGGTGCGGCAATCGTCAAGGCCGCCGAGCAGCAGGGTCTGGTGCTTCAAGTCGGGCATCTGGAGCGCTTCAACGCCGGCATCATGGCCTTGGCGGCTCGGATCGACGGGCCGCGTTATATCGAAGCCCAGCGCATGGGTGGGTTTGTCGAGCGCGCAACCGATGTCGATGTGGTCGCGGACCTGATGATCCATGACCTGGACATCATCCTCGCCCTGGTCGAAGGGGAGCTGGTCGATGTACGGGCCGTCGGTACGCCGGTGCTGACGGACCGGATCGATATCGCCAGCGCCCGCCTCGAATTCAGCAGCGGCACCGTGGCCAATGCCGTTGCAAGCAGGGTCTCGGACAAGAAGACACGCCGTATCCGGGTGTTTCAGCCGACCGGCTATCTGTCGCTCGACTTCATCGAGCAGACATTGGACATCGCCGCGCCCGAGCGGCGTGAAGAGGCTGAGCGACCCGAGATCCAGCGCTCACGGATCAAGGTGGAGCCTGTGCGGCCATTGGATCGGGAGATCGAGGCCTTCCTCGACTGCGTTAGGCAGCGCAAGCGACCGCTGGTCGACGGTCGGACCGGGCTGCGTGCTCTGGAACTGGCGTTGAAGGTGCAGGCCAGCATCGCGGGCGACGGACGCTAACCGCATCGCCTGCCCTAAGTGGCTGTCCATTTTCTACTTCCCGATGATCGCCCAACGCTGGCCCGTAAATCGGGAAGAAGTTGATGGACAGTTTCTAAGCGTCGGCGACAATCGGCCGCCATCGCGTTTCGCCCTGGCTGCCCGCTCGGGAGCGATCACCATGCTAGACCGCGCGGCGGCGTTTAGAGGCCCTATCAAAATGCCTGGCTAGCCTGCACAAGCTGCTGATTTGCGAGGCCATAGAGGGTATTCTGTTAGGGTTTCTTCGTGACGATCTCCGCCGCGAGCGCGATCGCAGCACGCAGGCTGCCTGCGTCGGCACGGCCGGAGCCCGCTAGGTCGAGGGCGGTGCCATGATCGACCGAGGTGCGCACGATCGGTAGGCCGAGAGTCACGTTGACCGCTTGGCCGAAGCCGAGATGCTTCAGCACCGGCAGCCCCTGATCGTGATACATCGCGAGCACCGCATCGGCCCGCTCGAGCTGCGGGGGTACGAAGACCGTGTCCGCTGGCATTGGACCCGCGAGGTTCAGGCCCTCGGCGCGTAACCGCTCGAGCAGCGGGATGATCACGTCCTGCTCCTCGTGACCGAGATGGCCGCCTTCACCGGCGTGGGGGTTGAGCCCGCAGACCAGGATGCGCGGCCGCGGTATCCCGAAGGACTCCTGCAGCCCGGCGGTCAGGACCCGAATGATGTGCTCGAGCCGAGGCGCGGTGATCGCATTCGGCACCTGCGAGAGGGGCAGGTGCGTGGTTGCCAACGCGACGCGCAGAACTGGAGCGCTCAGCAGCATCACTGGCTCCATCACTGGCTCGGTCACTGGCTCGATCAGGGGCTCCGGTGCCGGCTCGGCGCGGCCGGAGGCCGTAAGCTGAGCGCAGCGCTGGGCGAGGAATTCGGTGTGCCCGCTGAAGGCCAGCCCGGCGTCATTGATCACGCCTTTGTGGACCGGGGCCGTGACCATCGCTTCCCAGCGGCCGTTGAGGCAGCCTGCGCAGGCGGCGTTCAGCGTCTCGAGCACATAGCTCGCATTGTCCGGATTCAGCTCGCCCGGTATGCCCGGCGTTGCGAGCCGCGCTGCGGCATCGACTCGCAGCACGCCCGGCGCAGTCGGGCTCGGTGGTCCGGCGGGGTCGAACGGCTCGAGCGCGAGCGGTAGTCCGAGGACCTTAGCGCGGGTCTCGAGCAGGTCTGGATCGCAGACGGCGACCAGTTCGACCGCCTGCGTCTGCTGAGCCAGGGCGACGCAGAGGTCTGGGCCGATGCCGGCCGGCTCGCCCGGGGTCAGCGCCAGGCGTTTGGTCTCAGCCTTCGAGCTCATCGAGGCGGATCTCCACATAGGCCTCATCGCGCAGTCGCTGTAGCCAAATCTCCTTGGCCTCTTCGGCCTTGCGCAGCCGCAAGGCGTCCTTTGCGCGCAGGCGCAGCAGCTCATCGGCCGTGTCTTGATCACGGCGCTCGATGACCTGGACGATATGCCAGCCAAACGGGCTCTCGAATGGCTGGCTGATCTCCCCTGGTGCCAGCGAATCCATCTCGTCCTCGAAGTCCGGTACCGTGTCGCCCGGGTTCACCCAACCCAGATCGCCGCCGTTCAATGCCGAGCCGGTATCGTCCGAATGCGAGCGCGCGAGGGTCGCAAAGTCGTCGCCGCCGACGATCCGAAGCCGCAGCTGCTCGAGACGGCGCTTTGCATCCTCGTCCGAGACCACCTCGCTGGTCCGGATCAGGATGTGTCGGGCATGCGTCTGGGTGACCGGTTCCGGCGCGTCGCCCTTGATGTCGCTGACCCTGATGATGTGAAAACCGCTCGGGCTGCGGATCGGGTCGGTCAGCTCGCCGCGACCGAGGCGCTGGGCGGGCTGCGCGGCCAGCGTCGGCACCTCGCCGATCGGGAACCAACCGAGGTCACCGCCCTGCTGGGCACGGCCGCCATCGGAGCGGGCGCGGGCCAGCGCGGCGAAATCCTCGCCTGCTCGGAGCCGCCGCGCGAGATCGCGCGCCTCGCTTCGGGCCTGCTCGACCTGCTCGTCGGTCGGGTTCTCCGGCAGCGCGATCAGGATATGGCTGAGTCGCACCTCACTGCGATTGATCAGGCTGTCGCGGTTGGTCTCCATGAACCGGTCGACCTCCTGCTCGCTGACCTGGATGCCCTTGACCACGTCCTCCTGTTGCAGCCGTTGGGTCAGGATCTGCCGCCGCGTGTCTTCGCGGAACTGCTCGAACGACAGACCGTTCGCTTCGAGCGCATCGCGCAGCTGCATCAGGCCCATATTGTTGCGTGCAGCGATGTTGGTCAGGGCCTCCGTGAGCGTGGCCTCGTCGACCTCGAGGCCGAGGCTTTGTGCTCGCTGGATCTGGAGGCGCTCAAGGATCAGTTCATCGAGCATCTGCTGCTGCAGGGTTTGCGGGTCTGGCAGCGCGGCGCCGCGCGCCTGCAGCTCCGGAATCAGCATCGCGATCTCGTCCTCGAGTTCGCTCTGGACGATCACATCGTCATTGACGACGGCGACGATCGCATCGAGCGGCTGCACTTGAGCGAGCGCGGGTGCGACCGCGGCGGCCATCATGACCAGCCTGATCCAAAATCGAAAGGGCCTCACCGCCTTGTCAATCGACTTGATAGCCATAGACTTCTCGTTGCAAAAAACTGTCGATGGAGCTGCCAAAGGCGCCAAGGCCGGCAAGCTCGAGTTGGAGCATCACCGATGTGCTTCCGTTACTGTCGGGGCGATTCTTGAAGTGCCGACCGAGCACACGCAGCTTCCAGCAGCACTGACCGTATTCGATCCCGGCGAAGGCATCGGTGGTCTCATCGCTCTCGAATGAGTAGAGCCAGCGCCCGACGACCTCGACCTGTTTGGAGACCGGCATCCGGAACGAGAGGTCCGTGGTCTCATAGCGGTTCTCGATCGTGGCGCCGCGGTCGAAACGATAGGCCATGTTGAGCAGCTGTTTCGCCTTGGGGCCCGCGTACCCGAGCTGGAGGGTCCGCCGGCCCCACTGGTCGGCCCCTTCAGCCGGATCCCATTCGAAGCTGGCGCGGGCGCGCCACCCGTCGAACAGACGTGCCGAGAGCTCGCCGGCGACCGGGGACTCGTCCGTGACCTCGGTCGGACCCGTGATCTGGACCCTTCGATCAGCGAAATAGAGGATGCGGCCGACGCTCAGACGCAGCATCTCTTCACCTGTGCGCACATCCAGGTAGCGCGACGTCAATGCCGTGGTGATCTGGTTCGCATCGCCGATGCGGTCCCGTCCGGTGAAGCGGTTGCTTCGGAACAGGTTGGCGAAATCGAAGTCCAGCTCGGCGCTGTCGAAGACCGGCGTCTCCGATTGGTCCTCATAGGGCGTGTAGAGATAGAACAGCCGCGGCTCTAAGGTCTGCATCGCGGTCTGCCCTAACAGTTCGGTGCTGCGCTCGAACACCAGCCTGCCGTCGACCTCGACCGTCGGGATGCTGTGATGCGGCGAGCCCGCCTGCCCCGGGGCGGTGTCGGTCAGGTCATAGCCGGTCAGGTTCAGTGTCACGCGCGGGATCAGATGCCCATAGCTGCGGCGCAGCGGCAGGCTAAGGGCCGGTTGCATCGCCAGCCGTTGGCCGTGGACGATGTGGTTGTGATCGAAGTAATCGTACTCGGCGTTCAGGTCGGCGACCCACCCGCCGGCGAGCTCGACCGGGCTCAGATTGAACAGCACTTGAGGGAAGCGTCCGTAGGGGCGCTGCGCTGGGGTTATGGTGGGATCGACGGTCTGGTACCCCTCTAGGGCCGTCATCAAGGACCAGCCGCGTCCGTGGTAGGTCGCTGAGCCGCGCTGCAGCAGCCGCCGCGTGCTGGTGATATCGAGCCCGTTACCGAAATCCTCGAGATAGTCGTCGTCCGAGACGGCGCTGAAGTCCAGGGCTGTGCTGAGCCGTCCGAGCCATCGGCCTTCCTCTTCGAGGCTCAGCGCCCAGCGCGCCCCATTCTCTTCGTATTGGCTGTCATTCGGGATGATCTCGGCCTCGATCCGGCCTTGATCATGCCGGGTCAGGTAGCGGAACTCGGTCCCGAGCATCAGGCCGCGCTCGCTCAGATAACGCGGCGACAGCGTCGCGTCCATGTTCGGAGCGATATTCCAGTAATAGGGCACGACCAGCTCGAACCCGTTCTCATCCGATGAGCCGACCGTCGGGATCAGCAGGCCGCTCTTGCGCCGGTCGTCGATCGGGAAGCGCAGATAGGGCATATAGAGGACCGGGACGCCCTTGACCCGGAGCCGGGCGTTGCGGGCGACCCCGATCCCCTTTTTCCGATCCAGCCTCAGCTTCGAGGCCCTCAACGACCAGGCGTTATCGCCCGGCGGGCAGGTGGAGTAGACGAGATCGCTGTAACGGGTCAATGACGGCTCGACCAGTTCGGCGAGCTCGGCGGTGCCGCGCAGATTGGCGCTGCCCGAGAAGCGATAGCTCACATGCTCGATCTGCCCGCGGTTGGTCTCCAGATTGAGCAGTGCGCGATCGCCGATGAGCCGAACCCCTGAGCGCTCGACCAAGGTCTCTCCTGTGGTCGCGATCGCCCCGCTGGTGCGGTCATAGGTGATGGCGTCGGCGCTGACGCGCTCGCCGCCACGGCGCAGATCGACGCCGTCGGCGAGCGTCAGGATACCGGTGTCCTGTTGATAGGTCAGCGTGCCGGTCTCGATGTCGATCGGCGTCCCCGGCGCCGGCGGAGACGGGGCTTGTACCGAGCGGCCTCCGGCTGAAGCCGGCCCGCAGAAGGTCCAGTCGAGCCCCTGATGCAGGCGGGCTTCGCGACCGGGGGCATGGCGGGGCTCGCCGCCTGCCGCTCTGCGGCGGTCGGCGTCATCGGCCTTCGGTATGGCCGATGCGACGTCCGCCATCGCCTCTTGCGTGGGCCATTGCGTCGGCACGGCGCCGGCTTGCGCGGCTGCTGCGTTGGGTGCGCTGTCTCCTGCCTGGGGACGATCGACCCCTTTCGTTGGCCCGGGCTCGAGCCCAGCTTCCGCGAGCGGTCGAAGTTGCGACGGCGGGAGGTCCGCAGAGGCAGTGGACGCGTCGACAGGTGGCTCGGCCTGCCCTGCCGCCCAGAATAGAAGTAGGGCGACGCTCGCGAGGGTGCGTCTGCGGTCCGGGGCGGTCATGCTCTGGTTACGTCTTCGCGGTTGCGGGCGAGCGGCTGGCCCATCCGCCCAATCGGGGTCTGCTGCCATCACCGGCAAAATCGGTGTAAGGTCGCACATCCGCCGCGGTGCGGCAAACCGGGCGCACAGCAACAACCCCCTGTGCTGGCTCGTTCAACCATCTGGAGGCCGCGTGTCGGGCGACCGCAGACGATTACTCGAGCAGTGGCTCGATCTGGTGCGACCCGAGTGGGTTGGTCCGCTCGAGTCGGCCTCTTCGGACGCCAGCTTTCGCCGTTATTGGCGTTTCGCATACCAGGACTGGACCCTGATCGCCGTCGACGCCCCGCCGGAGCGGGAGGATAGCGCCCGCTTTGCCCGTCTGACACGGGCGTTCCGGCAGGTCGGGATCAACAGCCCAGAGGTGATCGCTGAGGACCATCGCCGCGGCTTTCTGGTGCTCTCGGACCTGGGCCGCATCACCTACCTCAAACGCTTGACGACAACCACTGCGGATGCCCTCTACGGTGACGCGATCGATGCGCTGATCAAGCTCCAGGTCGGGTTGTCCGCGGCGGACCTGCCGCTCTACGACGAACGGTTGCTGTGGCGTGAGCTGAGCCTGTTCGTCGACTGGCTGCTCGAAGCACTGCTCGAGCTCGAGCTTGCGGCGTCTGAGAAGGCCCAGGTGGAAGCGGCGTTCGGGCAGCTCGTCGAGCATGCCCTCGAGCAGCCGCGGGTTGCCGTCCATCGTGATTATCACAGCCGCAATCTGATGCTGTCAGAGTTCGCCAACCCAGGCGTGCTGGACCTGCAGGATGCCGTCTTGGGGCCCTTGACCTATGACCCCGTCTCGCTCCTGAAGGACTGCTATATCGCTTGGCCGCGGAAGATGGTGCTGAGATGGCTGGCGCGCTATGCGGAGCGAGCCCGCGCAGCGCGCCTCCCAGTTCCAGCCGATTGGGGGCAACTCGTGCGCTGGTTCGATCTGATGGGGGCGCAGCGCCACCTCAAGGCGGCAGGTATCTTCGCCCGTCTTGCGGTGCGCGACGGGCGGCACGGCTATCTGGCCGATCTGCCGCGGACGCTCGGTTACGTCGAGGAGCTTGGAGGTCTCTATCCCGAGTTGAGGCCGCTCGCGGGACTGATCAGCGAGCGCGTTCGACCGCGCCTGGACGGGCTCAACCGCGACCGGTAGCTCGCTTCAGCTCGCATCGATGCTGCGGCCAATCGCGCGGTGGCCGATGTCGCGGCGGTAGAAGGCACCCTCGAAGTGGATGCCCTCGGCGAGCGAGTAGGCCCTGGCGGCTGCGGCGGCGACGTCGTCGCCGAGTGCGGTCGCGCAGAGCACGCGCCCACCGTGTGTCAGGGTCTGTCCGCCTTCCCGTCGGGTGCCGGCATGGAACAGCTTGGCGTCCTCGCTGGGGGCGCTCTCCAGCCCGGCAATCGGGTCGCCTTTGGCATAGTCGCCCGGGTAACCACCGGCTGCGATCACGACGCCGAGTGCTGCCTGAGCGGTCCAGCGTGCCGTTTCGGAGGCCAGGTGGCCATCGGTGGCGGCGAGACAGAGCTCGACCAGATCGCTCTCGAGCCGCATCAGGATCGGCTGCGTTTCCGGATCGCCGAGCCGGCAGTTGTACTCGAGCACCCGTGGCGCGCCGTCCGGGCCGATCATCAGCCCGGCGTAGAGGAAACCGGTGTAGGGCATGCCTTCGGCATCGAGGCCAGCGACGGTGGGCTTGATGATCTCGTCGATGATCCGCGCCTGGAGCGCCGCGCCGACGATCGGGGCCGGCGAATAGGCGCCCATGCCGCCCGTGTTCGGCCCCCGGTCGCCCTCGTCGCGCGCCTTGTGGTCCTGTGAGGTCGCCAATGGCAGCACCTGGCCGCCGCCGACCAGCACGATGAAGCTCACCTCGTCGCCCGTCAGCCTCTCCTCGATCACCACGCGCTGTCCGGCACTGCCGAAACGCCCGGCGCCGAGCATGCTTTCAACGGCGTTGCGAGCACGCTCGAGGTCCTCGGCCACCACGACCCCTTTGCCCGCCGCGAGTCCGTCGGCCTTGATCACGATCGGGGCGCCGACCTCATCGAGATAGGCGAGGGCGGACTCGCGCTCGGTGAAGGTGCGGTAGTGCGCGGTCGGAATCCCGTGCCGCTGCATGAAGGCCTTCGCGAAGTCCTTCGAGCCCTCGAGTTGGGCCGCCTGCTGCGAGGGGCCGCAACAGCGAATACCGGCTGCCGCGAGTGCATCACCGACCCCGGCGACCAGGGGGGCTTCCGGGCCGATGATGCACAGCTCGACCGCGTTGTCCTGGGCAAAGGCGACCAGCGCCTCGGCGTCGAGCGCGTCGATGGCCAGGTTCTCAACACCCGGCTCGGTCGCGGTGCCGCCGTTGCCGGGGGCGACATAGACCAGATCGGCGTGCGGAGACTGCGCGACCTTCCAGGCCAGGGCGTGCTCGCGGCCACCGCCGCCGAGGATCAGGATCTTCATGGTGCTCTCGCTGCTGAGGGATCAGGCGCGCCCGGCTGGGCCACCGGCTGGACCACCGGCTGGGGGGCCAAACGGAGGTGGCTGCTGACGCGCGGGACCGGAAATTACGAGCCTGGATTGTAGAGGCAGGGCTTGCCGAAGGTGAAGGGCGGTCCCTTCTCGCCAAGCTTGTTTGCCTAGAGGAAGGGCCGTGCTCTGAGCTGAAGGACGCTGTGGAGCCGTACCCCAGCTGGCGATCGGTATATACTCCTGGCGCAAATCGGCGTGGAATCGGACCGAGCGACCTCGGCGCCGCGCATCCCAGCGCCAGCAAGCCTCAGTAGCCACCAAGCGCCAGCAGAGGAAACGCGATGCACCTTCAGCCTGTGATCCTGTCCGGCGGCTCGGGCACCCGGCTCTGGCCCCTCTCGCGCGAGACCTACCCGAAACAATTCCTGCCGCTGACCGGCGCCCACACCATGCTGCAGGAGACCGCACTGCGGCTCGATGGCCTGGTCGATGAGCATCCGCGGCTTGGGCTACTGATGCGCGACCCGGTCGTTGTCTGCAATGAGGCGCATCGCTTCCTGGTCGCGGAGCAGTTCCGGCTGCTCGGGCGCGAGCTGGCGACGATCCTGCTCGAGCCCTTCGGCCGCAACACCGCGCCGGCGCTGACGCTCGCGGCACTGAGCGTCGAGGCGGCCGGTGATGATGACCCGGTCCTGCTCGTTGCCCCGGCCGACCACGCGATCGTCGATGCCGAGACCTTCCGCAGCGCGGTCGCCGACGGTGCCACACTGGCCGAGCAGGGGGCTGTGATCACCTTCGGCATCGTGCCCGCAAAGCCGGAGACCGGTTATGGCTACATCCAGCAGGGCGAGGCCCGGCAGGATGAGGACCTCAATGGCCGCGCCTACCGGCTGCATGCGTTCGTCGAGAAGCCGGACCGGACGACCGCCGAGCGTTATCTCGACAGCGGCGAATACCTCTGGAACAGCGGCATCTTCATGATGCGCGCTTCGGTCTGGCTGGAGCTGATCCGCCGTTTCCGCCCCGAGATCGCCGAGGCCTGCGAGAACGCACTGGCGGCGGGCCATCGCGATGGCGAGTTCCAGCGGCTCGACGCGGTGCACTTCAAGGGCTGCCCGAGCGACTCGATCGACTACGCGGTGATGGAGCGCTTGTCCGAGGCCGAGGCTCCAACGGAGCACCCGGCGCTGGTGCTGCCGCTCGATGCCGGCTGGTCCGACGTCGGTGCCTGGTCGGCGCTCTGGGAGGTGCGCGAGCAGGACGCGGCCGGCAACGTGCTCGATGGCGATGCCTTCGTGCACGAGTCCAGGAACAACCTGCTGATCGCGCAGAGCCGGCTGCTGGCGGCGGTCGGGGTCGACAATCTGATCGTGATCGAGACCCCGGACGCGGTGCTGGTCGCCGACCGCGAGCGCGCCCAGGATGTGAAGACCGTCACCCAATTCCTGAACGAGGCGCAGCGCAACGAGCACCGGCATCACCAGCGCGTGCATCGCCCTTGGGGCACCTTCGAGTCGATCACGATGGGCGGGCGCTATCAGGTCAAGCGTCTGACCGTGAAGCCCGGCGAGGCGCTCTCGATGCAGATGCATCATCATCGCGCCGAGCACTGGGTGGTGGTCTCGGGCACCGCCAAGGTCACCTGCGACGAGAAGGTCTTCCTGCTGACCGAGAACGAATCGACCTACATCCCGATCGGCACCACCCACCGGCTCGAGAATCCGGGCACCATCGCGCTCGAGATCATCGAGGTCCAGTCCGGCAGCTACCTGGGCGAGGACGACATCGTCCGCTTCGAGGACCTCTACAACCGCGGCGGTGACAGCAGTTGCTGAGCCGTTACTGAGCCGGCGCTTGGTGTCGCGCGGAAGCAAGCAGGACTTCGGGGCACCCTTGACTCGGGCGCCATTTGCTGTAGCGGCGCTGCCTGGCTTTCGTTACCATCGCGGGCTTTTGTCAGCAGGGCATCAGCATGGGCTTCAAATGCGGGATCGTCGGTCTGCCGAACGTCGGCAAATCGACGCTGTTCAACGCCTTAACCAAATCCGGGATCGCGGCCGAGAACTATCCCTTCTGCACCATCGATCCGAATGTCGGCGTGGTGCCGCTGCCCGATGCCCGGCTCGACGTGATCGCCGGGATCGTCAAGCCGGCCAATGTGATCCCGACCACGATGCAGTTCGTCGACATCGCCGGTCTGGTCGCCGGAGCCTCCAAGGGCGAGGGGCTCGGCAACAAGTTCCTCGCCAACATCCGCGAGACCGACGCGATCGCGCATGTGGTGCGCTGCTTCGAGAACGACGATGTGGTCCATGTCGCCGGTCGGGTCGATCCGATCGGCGATATCGAGGTGATCGACACCGAACTGGCGCTCGCCGACATGGAGACGGTCGGCAAGGCGCTCGAGAAGGCGGTCAAGCAATCGAAGACCGGTGACAAGACGCAGCTCGCGCGCAAGGCGCTGCTCGAGCGCGTCAGTGCGCACCTCGACGCAGGCCGACCGGTGCGCGCCATGGGGCTCAGCGACGACGAGCGCGCTGAGCTGCGCGAGCTGTTTCTGCTCACGGCCAAACCGACGATGTACATCGCCAACGTCGCCGAGGACGGCTTCGCGGACAATCCGCTGCTCGAGCGCATCCGCGAGCATGCTGCCGGGGAGGGCGCCATCGTGGTGCCGGTCTGCGCCGCGATTGAGGCCGAGATCGTCGAGCTCGACGAGGACGAGCGCGCCGAGTTCATGGCCGATCTCGGGCTCGACGAGCCCGGCCTGAACCGCGTCGTGCGCGCCGGCTATCGGCTGCTCGGGCTCGAGACCTACTTCACCGCCGGGCCAAAAGAGGCCCGCGCCTGGACCGTCCCCGCTGGTGCCACCGCCCCGCAGGCCGCCGGCGTGATCCACAGCGACTTTGAGCGCGGTTTCATCCGTGCCGAGGTCATCGCCTACGACGACTTCGTCGCCTGCAACGGCGAGCAGGGTGCAAAGGAGGCCGGCAAGCTGCGCAGTGAAGGCAAGGAATACATCGTCCAGGACGGCGATGTGATCCATTTCCGTTTCAACGTCTGAGTCCGCCGATGCGCCGCGCGGTCGGTATTGACCCGCCCCTGCAGAAACGCTATTCTGCACGGCTTGCCGGCTACGTAGCTCAGTTGGTTAGAGCGCGGCACTCATAATGCCGATGTCGGTGGTTCGAGTCCACCCGTAGCCACCAGAAATGCAAAGTCAAATCAGCCGCTTAACAGCGGCTTTTTTGTATCGGCACTGGTCTGGAAATTGGCCGGCCTGGCTGGGGTCACGGTTTTCAACGGTCGCGACGACGGCGGCCATAAGAAAAGCCGCAGGGTGGGACCGTGCGGCTTTGGGTGCGGACGAAGCCGGGGCTAGCACCAGTCGATGTTGCTCTGACCGCCCGCCCATCGCAGCGTGATCCAGCCGTGCCGCTCCGATTCAGGCGGCGCGACGACGTGCGCGGCGCAATTGTCTAGGGTGTCGTTACGCACCAGCTTGCCGCAGTGCGGGCACGGTCGGTATATGGTCCAGTCGTCGTCTGCTTCGAGCCGGTCTAGGCGGCGGCGGATGGTGTCGTTCTTGTCCTTGCGCTTCGCCTTGGTCGACTGATGTACGCTTTGCCAAGATCCGGGACCTCGAAATGTTCAGGCAGACCGAACCGCAGGGTATTGCCGGCATGATCCAGAATAACCGCATCGGTCTTGCCTTCCGCCTTGCGAATGGCGCGTCCCATTTGATGCATGTGCAAGGCTTCTGACAGAGTAGGTCGGGCCAGAATGGCGCAGCTTGCGCCGGGATAGTCGAAGCCGATGCCGAGCACGTTGACCGACGACAGGACCTTGATCTCGCCTGTGCGGAAGGCGTCGATGATTCGCTCGCGTTCGTCCGCCGTGGTGTAGGCGTCCAAGTGTGCTGCTGCGATGCCCTCGTCGACGAAATCCTCGATGATCGCCTTTGAATGCGCGATGTCGACCGCGAATACCAGGGTAGGCCGATCGGTCGCGCGCTCCTTCCATGTGGTGATGATGTCGCCGACCAGTTCCTTGCGGTTGAAGGCTTCGCTTAGGCGATTGCCGGAAAAGCTCGTACCGAATTGCGCAGGATTTTCGTTTGCCTTCGAGGAGCGTCGCCGGGAGTATAGCCGGGCTATGTGACCGGCGGCGCGACGAAGAAGGCGAGCGAAAAGACCAGCAAGGCGGTATGAGCTTTGACAGAAATCGCCTTAAATGCGACTCGACGAAGTCGCCAGCGCGGACCTTGACCGACTCCAGGGCCTTGTCGATCTTGTCTTTCATCGGACAGAACGCGCGAACCGGCGTCAGAAATCCCTGATCGATTAGCCAGCGGACGGTCGGACCTCGCACCAGGTTGGTGAAGTGCTTTCCCCGGTCCGGCCGTAACGGTGTCGCCGACAGGCCGATGAACGGAACCGCGTTCCAGCGCTGCATCAGCTCGATGTGCGCTTTGTGCAGGACGTGTGCCTCGTCGATGATGACAAAGCCGGCCGGCGGCGCCTCGCGCGCTCTAATCGATTGAATGGATGCGACGATGACGTCGTCGTCCGGGCGCAAGAATGTGTTGTCACCTTGGAATGTGCCGACCTTCAGACCGAGTGCAGCCAAGGTCCGCGCGGCTTGCATGACCAGCTCGACGCGGTCGACGATGAACATTGCGGTCGTCCCTCGGTCCGCCGATGCCTTGATCGCATGGCTTGCAACAACGGTCTTGCCGCCTCCGGTGGCGAGCGCACAGAGTTGGCACCGATGCCCGGCCGCATAGCCGGCTCGCAGCTCGTCGAGTAGCTGGCGCTGGAATGGGTACAGCTCGATCATGATGCTCTCTTTCCCTTGAACGCATCGCGACAGAACTGATCCGCATCGCCGAGCTTGGCGATGACGTCGGCGATGGTCCGGCCGTTGCAGCTTCCGTGGTGGCAATGAAAGCCGGGCCAAGTGTCCGGGCCGTCCTCGAAGATGACCGCGCCGGTCGCGCCGTGCGGTGTCGAGTGTCCGTCTCTCCAAGGGCACCAGACCGAGTGCGCTCCATTGCCGAGCGCGCGCCGGTACAGGTCGTGGGCGCGCATGAGAGCGACGATGTCGAGTGTCCGATAGTCGCCTCGGCCGGTGGCTCGAAAACCGCTCTGTGCGCCTCCTGCGCTGCTCGGCGGTCGGTTCTCGGCGCGACGCGCGTACTGATCCGCTAGTCGCTCGATCAAATGCCGGTCAACCTGTCTCCATCGCGCCGGTATCCAGCATTGTGCGCGCCGATGCGGGCGCTCCGGCGTGTCCGGTCCCTTTCGATTTATGGTGCCGTAGAGCCGGAAGATGCGGCCGGGATTGCGGACCGAGCGATCGAAGTCGACCTCGTCGTCGGAATACTCCGCGTGCAGGCCGCTGTATATGGCTCGCAGCATCTCCGCGGTTTCGCCGTTATTCGGCAGCCGACAGCGATATTGCGCGTGGTAGCCGTTGCCGCTTAGGGCGTGTAACGGCATCGGCCAGTCCAGCTTGCGCAGCATGGCGACCAGGCCGTCGCGCCGACGATTCGCCGCTGCGAGCTCGCCGGCCGTGCTGCATACGCCAGCCGGTCGAACCGGATCGAAATCGAACGGCAGCCGGGTGATCCAGCCGATCGCGTCATTCGTGATCGGCTCGCCGCGCATGGCGTTGGGTGCTGACCGTGGTCGCGGTGCATTCAGCGACGTGTACAGGTCGCCGTGATCCTCACGCTGCTGAATCTCCCTCTCGATGCGGTCAACGTCTGTGAACCAGCCGGTCTGCCAGCGACCGCCGGCATGGTGGCGTAGCTCGACCAGGCCGTTATCAGCGAACAATCGGCTCAGATACTCGGTGCGGGTGCTGAGCTTGATCATGCTGCATCCCCGAGCTTCACCGATGGCTCGATCTCCTTCAGCCGGATACCTCGGCGGGCCGATCGCTTTATCTCGGCCTGATCGTCATCCGGCTGGCCGTGGTGCTGGCCGTCGGGCGCCAATCCACTCGTCCCCTCCCTCTCTGTAGATGTAGTTGAGGCTTGGGGGGAGGCATGGGGGGTCCCTTGCCAAGGGGCTTTGGAAGGGGCTTCCAAGGGGCTTTGCTGAGGCCGGAGCATGGGCCATGCGTCGAGGAAATGCGCGACCAGATGCGAAGCTGGAAGCCGTGCGATATGGCGCCGTGCCTCGATGACGCGCCAGTCCTTCGCGGCCGTTGCCTTGCCCTTCCAGGCGAATTGCCGCTCGCAGTAGTCCGGCAGGTAGACCAGGCCGGCGTCAGCGTCACGCATCAGCAGGCCGGCCGTCTCCAGGTCCTCGAACGCGCGCTCGACGATGTCGATCGGCTCGCCGACCATGCTCGCGACTGTGCCGTCGGAGACGTGATACAGGCCGGTGCGGTGCGACTCCGGTCCGCTCTCGCAGTAGATCAGGACCTTGAGCGCGGCGTCGCCGAGCTTCAGCGCTTGGCGGAACTCGCGGATCCAGCGCGCCGGGTCCATATGGCAGTCCTTACGCATCGGGCGCCTCCTTGCTATCATCAGACTCGAACAGGTCGCATTGCTTAGCGCTCGGTCCGGTGCCAGCCGGCCGGGCGCCTCCACCCGTGTCATTCATAACGCAGCCCTCCCTTGGCGCTGTTGTTCAATCCATTCCTGCTCGTCGGCGTCAAGAATGAGCCGTTGACCGGCGACCTTGATCGTTCGCGGCATCAGCTCAGGGTGCCGGTAGAAAGTCGAGGGATTGATGCCCCAGCGCTCGCAGAATCCCTTAATGGAGTCGGACGTCGGCCGGTTTGGATGGCTCTCTGGATCGACTCCCCAGCGTGCGCAGTAGTCTTGATATGCCTTGGACTTTGAGCGATTCGCTTTCATTGCAAAACCTCGCGCAACGGTGCGACCGATGAGCCGCATTGCTCAGCCGTTGCGATGGTTTGCAAGCATTGACCGACACGCTAAGCGAATGAAATCGAAACATTAGGCGAATAATAGATTCGCATTGATTCGCTCGGTCCCAGAGGCACAAAAAAGCCGCCAGGATCGGCGGCTTAGTAGGTGTCGGTTTGACGCGACTCGATGGCGAGCGGTTCAATGTCGACGATAGACTTGGCTCCGATGTCCGACTTTGACGACGAGGATCAGGAGACGCTGATCCTGAATCTGGTAGATGGCGCGGTAGTCGCCGCTGCGGATGCGGTACAGGTGGTCCTCGCCGGATAGCTTGACGACGCCGGCCGGGCGCGGCTCGATGGCGAGCGCGTCAACGGCCTTACCAAGCTGGCGTTGAGCCGCTGGGCTCAGCTTGTCGAATTGCCGCTTGGCCGCCTTGGTGAAGGTGACCTTATAGGCCATGTTCCGCCTTCACGGCTTCCCATGGGATGGTGTCCTCGTCGCCTTGTTCGATCTGAGCCAGCGCTTCGCGCGCCTCCTGCAAGTCTTCGAGATCCTCAAGTCGTTCGATCAAGGCTTCGTACTCAGCGATCGGTAAGACGACAGATAGGCGCTCGCCGTCTGGGCTTGTTAGGAATTGCGGATGAAGTTCGGGCATATTTGGAACCTCGGTCGGTGGTCATTACGGCTTTGCCTTGTTTCTCTGATTGCGGATTGTTCCCGCTATGCTGTCTGCCTTTCTTTTTGGGTCGTGATGGCCTGGGAAGTGCTCTTTGACTGCTTGCCGACAGGCTTCGGCCATATTCTTGTTTTCTTTCGGCTGACCCTGATAGATTTGGATTGCGAACGCTGCGGCTTCCGCTTTCGTCACACGGCGGCCGGGCTTGCCAGGCTCGACGATGGGGATCTCGAGCGCCGACGCGACCGCTGTCTCGCTGGTGCCTTCTTCCTGTGTGGGCATCTGAGTGGCGTCAGAGGGGCCATTGGCTTTGCGCGTCCTGCACAAGTCCAGGATAGTTTCTGGCATCTTGAACCATAAGACTGAAGCCTTGGGCTCGTCTTGGTTGAGAATGAGAGCAGCGTCCATCAATTCAGGATGGTTGACGCCCAACACGCGGGAAGCCCAGTCATGAACTTCCTCAATCGTGACCGGGAAGTCTAGCCGACACGCGTCTTCAAAATCCCATAGGGCATCGATTTCATTGTCGCTTAGGCCGAGCCTGTTGATTTCCCTCGAGTCAGGCATGCCGACTGCGCGCACGCCGTTTTCATCGATCACGAAGTCGCCGTTGTCGCCGATCTTGATGTGCGGTCGCAGCTGTCTCACGAACTCTCGCATTCCGATGCGGTCAGGGTCGAAGTGACTGCTCATGCGGCCGCTTCGCTGCGCAGTGCGACGACGTTATCGGTTCGTTGCTCGGCGCGCCGCAGGATGGCGTCCTCGACCTGTTGCATGATCGGCCGCAGATCCTCGACCGTGACTTGGGCATAGTGCAGGCCCGTGACGTCGCCGGTGGTCTTGTGGTTCAGTGCCGCCTTGATGCCGTAGCCGCCGACTCCCGCGCGCTCTGCCATCGATGCCCACGTCCGCCGCAGATCATGCGGGCCGATCTTCAGGCCGGTCTCGGCTTCGATGGCGTCGAGCTGGCGCTGAATCTGTGCGGTGCCGATGACGTAGGTCTCAGCCAGCTCTGCCGCCGCGATGTTGCGCTCGGTCGGTTGCCGCTTGGCGACCTCTGCCAGTTCGGTTGCGGCTTGCTGGCGCTGCTCGAACAGTTGGCGAACGCGCTTGCTGATCGGAAGCGTGTGATCGTCGCCGTTCTTGGTCGCGCGAACCGTGTAGGTGCCGCGCCTCAAATCGACATCCTCCCAGCGCAGATAGGCCGCCTCGCGCCGACGTAAGCAGGTGAGCAGGATCAGCTCCAGGTAGACCGCAACGCGGGACCAGTCGCCGATGCTTCGCTTCTGATGCGCTGGCAGGTTGCGGACTGCCGTCAGCCAGGGCGCCAGCTCGTCAACGGAAAGCCGGCCGGTGCGCGGCTTCGACTGCGACCACTTGCGCTGAATCTTGTTGATCTTGTCGACCGGGCAGCGGCCGAACGGTAGCTCGTTGTCCTCGGTGCCGTAGAACTCGGTCGCGAACCGATGCGTCGCACGTAGGACCTGCATCGCCCGCATGGCGACGTTGGGCGATGCCTTCTTGCTCAGCTCGGCGTGACGAGTGACCGCCATCGCGCCGGTGATGTCTTTCAGCGGCTTGTCCTTCCATGCCTTCAGGTCGCGATCGATGGCGCGTTGATAGCCGTCGAGCGTCTGCTTGCGCAGTGCCTTGGTGACGACGTACTCGGCGAAGGCGTCGCCGAGCGTGATTGAAGCGACCTGATCGACCGCCGCTTGCTGGCGCTGCTCGGCTTGTTGCTGGCGTAGCTCGTCGTTCGGATTGATGCCTTCCCGGAGCTTCGCCAGTATCTCGGCAACGCGGCTGCGGACGCTGGGCTGTCCCTTCAGTGCAGTGATGGGTAGTTCGCCGAGATTGCAGACCTTGACCCTGATCGCATTGGTTCCGCCGCGCGGTCGACTGCGGACCTGTAGAACCTTCAGGCCATCGGGATAGGTCGCGCTCGCTGGATAGACGACACAGATCAAGCCGGGCTGATCGGTGTCCTTGACGCTGTAGCGCTTGCCCTTAGCCGGGGGTAGCGCGTTCAGTCGTGCCTGAGTGAACTTGAACGGGTCTTGGGGTATGGTTGCATCTGTCACGGTTCGCTCCTGCTCAGCGGGTTGTGACTAGAAGCCGGGTTGGTGTTACCGCACCGCTCGGCTTCGTCGTTTCTGTGACCCTGGGGGTGCTGGGGGTCACGCTGGGGTCACAGAATTATGCAATTTCCTGCAATTCAATGCGGCTTTTTGAGAAGCAGGAAAAGTTTGCAAGAACACTATTTTAGCCGAGAATCGGCCGGCAGGTCAGCGACCTAGGAAAACCGGCTCGACAGTTCTCATAATGCCGATGTCGGTGGTTCGAGTCCATCCGTAGCCACCAGAAATGCAAAGTCAAATCAGCCGCTTAACAGCGGCTTTTTTGTGCCCGGTCGATCCGTGAGGTCAGCGCGCCGTTTCCGGGCTGCGCTTGAGCTGCAGATCGTATCGCCATTCCGCCTGATCGCCGGACAGAAAGCGCCGGGAAAGTCAGCGCCGATGGGCTCAGCCTGTCCGGAAACCAGGGCAGGTGACTGTAATAGTGTCCGCGTTACCGTGAATCACGCGGACTTGCTCGTCCGGGGTGGCACTGCGCGACGAACGTGAGATGCCTGGACTGCCGCTGACGGCAATGCCGTCAAGCTGATCCGGAAAGTCAGCCTTCTTTGCCGAGCCGTCCGCACGCAACGATGCCGAGAGCCTGCCGGTGCTTGACCGTTCCAGCAGGTCCCGTGGGACTTGATAGAATAGTGAGGATCGCTTCACGTCGACATCACATGGGGTAATCCGGTCATGACTCCCGATTCGCTCGTCCAGGAAGCCGAACACCTCTATTCGTTGCCTGATGTCGCATTGCGCGTCAATCAGTTGATCGGTGATCCCGCATCGCAGCCCTCTGACCTGGCAGAGGTCATCCTCTGTGATCCAGCGTTGTCGGCGCGTTTGCTGCGCCTCATCAACAGCGCCTTCTACGCTCGACCTCATCCCGTGGAGACCGTCACCCAGGCGATCAATATGATCGGTTACGAGGCTCTGCGCGATCTTGTCTTCGCCACCTCTGCGGTTGAGGTGTTCAAGGGACTTCCGCGCGAGCAGATGGATATGGAGCGCTTTTGGCTCAATTCGGTCGCCTGTGGGGTTGCTGCCAGGAAACTGGCGTCACTCCTGTCGGTGCCCGAGAGCGAGCGGCTCTTTATCACAGGGCTACTGCATTCGCTTGGCAAGCTGGTCCTCCTCGGTCAACGGCCTGAGGCGTATCGGGACGTGCTGAAGCTCACCGAGCAGGACGGTCTTGACGTGTTTGCTGCCGAGCAGCGGGTCTTCGGGTTCAATCAGGCCGAGCTGACCGCCGCCTTGCTCAGGAACTGGCAACTGCCCGAATCCCTCTGGCAGCCGATCGCGCATCACCTCGATCCCGAGGCTGCCTTGCACTATCGCCCCGAAACCGAGATCTTGTGCGCCGCTCGGGAGATCGCCAATCTCTTTCAGGCCTCCATGCTCGATGGCGAGGCGGTGCAATCGGACGCTGTGACCCAAAGGCTCCAAGCGCTTGCCAAGCGTTTGGGGTTGGCCCCGGAGTCAATGACTGACCTGCCATGCGATATCAATCTGCAGGTCACCGAGATGTACGAGATCATGTTGCCCGGCTGGATGCTGGTGTATTGATTCGCCATCTCGATGCGCGAGCCGGTTCCGCGGTGTCTGCGCCGTTGTCGCCGGGCCGATGCATTAGGTGAGCGCCGGATGGGTCAACTCGAGCTCCTCGAATGGTCGGGATGGGCCTGGCGGGGCATAGGGCGCAAAGCGGCGGGCCTCAGCGCCGCTCATTGGGCCGGCTACCTGGTCGAGTCGGGTCAGCCTTGCACCCTGTCGGACCAAGTAGATCACATAGGTGTCATGCAATGCCTGGCCGTCGATCTCGTCGGCGTGAGCGATCCCGGCGTCGGCGGCGAGCAGGCTGATTCGATGCATCAGGTCGTCGAACCGGTCAGCCTCCTGGCCTTCCCACAGCGGTAGCGGCTCGGCGCCCTGGAAGCACTCGAGAAGCCGCGGTGGCAGCGGCAGTGTGCGCGCCCCGTCCGGCTGTGCAGCGCTTCGTAATTGCACCTGCCTAGCGGCGAGATCGAAGTCCTCATGGGTGAGTGCCCGCGCCTCGTCCAGCTGGATACCGGACAATAGAAGTCCGATCAACTGCCGTTCCGCGGTGTCCGCCAGCTGCCATAACGCCTCGATCTCGCCGACCGTCAGCTGCCTGGGAGCGCTCTCCGCCGCGCCAAGCAGCGGGGGCGGATCGGCCGAGCCTGCCGCATCGCGGCCGAGTGCTTGGTAACGCGCTTGCCGCGGAAGCTGGCTGTCGGATGGGCCGTCCTCGCTGCGTTGACCGTCGCTACCCCAGATGCGCACCCCAGTGACCGGCGTCGACGAACGCGTGCGCCGTGCGCCGGCGTCGAGCCAGGTCAATACGATGACCGTCAGCAGCCCGAGGGCGGTTGCCGCGATCAGCGTGACCATCAGGTCCCGACCGTAGTCGGGCTCGATCGGGTCGCGCGGCGTAAAGGCTGCATCGATGACCTCGATCTGTGGATAGTCGGCGTAGACGGTCGTCTCCAGGCTGACCCGTTCGGATTCGACCTCGCGCTGCATTGCCTCGAGCTGCGCGAGGTCCTCCTTCAGGGCCTCGAATTCGGCGAATCCGGACGAGAAGCGCGACGCTCGGGCCTTCTGGGCCGTCAACGCCTGCTGCAGCTCCTCGACACGCCGGCGGGCGACATCGACCGCCTCGCGTGCGCTCTGCAATGCCTGCTCGCTGCCCTGGCGTTCCATCGCGGCGACCTCTTGCTCGAGCTGCTCGAATTGATCGACCACGCGGCGTTTGTTCAGATCCTTCTCGATGAAGAAGTCGGTGTAACGCTCCCGCAGCCGCAGCACCCGCGCGCGGGCCTGCTCGGCCTGCTGGCGCAGCCGCGAGAGCCTGTCCTCCAGCTGTTCTGGGACCACCGGGCGGCCGGCGGCGATGGCGCTCTCGATCCGGTCGCGCTCGGCCCGGGCCGCTGCGACGGCCTCTTCGGCCCGGCTCAGCTGTTCTTGCAGCGAGCTCAGGCGCTCCATCGCCTCGTTGCTGTCGCGGCCCAGCGTGACGATGTCGAAACGCTCGCGGAACGCATCGAGCGCATCGCGCTTGGCCTTGATGCGGTCCTCCAGCCGACTTGCACGGTCTTCGAGCTTCTCAAGCCGGTCGCCGACCTGGGCCTCGATCTCCCGCTCACGCAGGACCTCATAGGCCGCGAGCCATTCATTGACGATTCGTGCCAGCAGTGCCGGATCACCGCCGCGTGCGCTCAGCTCGACGAGGTTCGTCTGCGGGACCGGGTCGACCGCCAGCATTGTCAGCAGATCATCGGCCGTGAGGTCTTCGACACTCGGTGCGCTATCGGCGCTGGCATCGGTTGGGGTCGTTGATCCCGGCGCCGGCGGGTTGGACTGGCTTGCCGCGCCCGCTGTATCTGAGACCAAGACCGCATCGCCAGTGCTAGTGCCAGAGCCAGAGCCAGAGCCAGTGCCAGTGCCAGTACCAGTGCCAGTGCCAGTGCCAGTGCCAGTGCCAGTGCCAGAGGTGACATGGGCGCTGAGCGGATTGAGTGCCGCGCTGCGGCTGCCTGCGGTGCGATGCTCCGCTGTGGACTGCTCGGATGTCTGCCGTGGGTTGTCTTCAACCGCTGGGGCCGGCGCCGGTTCGCGGCGCAGGCGTGCCAAAGTGTCCTCGAGCAGTCGCCGGCTCAGCAGGACACTGCGCTGGATCGCAACATGCTGTAGGTTGGCCTCGGAGGCGCCGTAGCCGCTGCGGGCTTCGGGGACGATGGTCAGCACCATGGCGGCCGCTCGGTAGACCGGCGGTCGGCTGAAGTTCCAGATGCTGGCCGGTATCGCGACCAATGCGAAGGCCGCGAGGAACCAGACGACCAGTGATCCGGTCGAGCGTCGCTTGGAGGGGCGCTCTTCGGGACCCTCGCGCGTGACGACCTCGATCTGCGGCAGACGGCCGGCACCCTCCCCGGATTGAGGTGGATTGCGCTTCCAATCGACGTTCTGGTCGGAACCAACCAGATCATGGCCACGGCCGGGCATTGAGCAAGCCTCCGGGGATTGCGATGGACTGCTAGCCTGTTTACCGCGAACAGGCGGGCGAAGGAAGCGCCGATTCATCGGAGCTTTAGACTGGCTGGCGGACGGCGATCCCGCCGGGACGGGTCGGCCGGAGTGGCGCCTGATCCGCAGCCTTCGAAACCGCCCGATATAAGGATACCGGATCGGCAACTTAGGCAGTTGGGCCATTGCCCGTCAAGGCGCAGTAGACTGGACGGCATCGGCCTCGAAAACGGCTCTGGGCCGATGCTCAGCGCCGACATCGGCCGGCTCGGGCTAGGCTCCCCGGCCGTTTCAGGGTAACGGCGCCGCAGACTGATCTGAACAGCCTCCCGGCGCGCCTCGAGCCCGGGGCCGATACTCCTAACGGATAAACGGAAGAGCGATGACTGTGCATTGGTCCCTTGGTGCATTCGGCAGTGCATTCGGTGCGGTGATTGCGCTCGCCAGCAGCCCAGCCTTCGGTGTGAATTGCAGCGAGATCGCCGACGACGCCGAACGGCTCGCGTGCTATGACGCGCAGCATGAATCAGGACAGGCCGCCGAGGTCCAGTCCGCGCTTGGCGCCCAGTCACAGATGGGGTCCGGGGCGCAGGCGACGCCTGAGCGCGAGCTGCTGCCGCGGTTTCGGCGTCTTCGCAGCGCCTGGCTTCGGCACATCAACGCGACCGGGCCGGGTGGCGAGCGGGCTGTGGTGCTGAGCACGCGCTCGAGCGAGCGGATCGCGTGCGAGCAGTCGGAGAGCGAGCGAGTGGAGCTGCACATCCGCTGCAAGGACAATACGACCTCGCTCTATCTGGTCTCGGACTGCGCTCTGGCCGACGTCGATGCCGAAGCGGTGATCGACTGGCAGGTCGATGATCAATCGGCGCAAACCCTGAGGATGACCAAGCCGAGCACTGAGCCCGGGCTTGGGCTGTGGCTCGGAAAACACTCGATCCCGCTGGTCAGAGAGCTGTTCGAGGCCAACGAGGTCCGTATCCGGTTGCACTCGCTCCAGGAGGTTGATGAGCCCATCGTCTTTCCGGTCATGGGCCTCGAGGCCGCGATCGGTCCGTTGCGCAAGGCCTGTCACTGGTAGGGGCATTTGCCAGTCGAACGAGGCACGACTTGGCGACCGGCAATCGCCTTAGCGCCTGAGTCCGGGCGCTCAGCGGTTCTCAGGGGCCGGTCAAGCAACGCTCGGCCTCGGCATAACGGGCCGCGGTCTGCTCGATGATTGTCTCGGGCAGGTCCGGCCCGGGAGCGGTCTTGTCCCAACCCAGGGTCTCCAGGTAATCACGGACGAACTGTTTATCGAAGCTCGGCGGGCTGCTGCCGGGCTGGTACTGATCGACCGGCCAGAAGCGGGAGGAATCCGGCGTCAGCACCTCGTCGATCAGGTGCAGCCGGCCGGTGTCATCGAGGCCGAACTCGAACTTGGTGTCGGCGATGATGATGCCGCGCTCGAGCGCATAGGCGGCGCTCTGCTGGTAGATGCGCAGTGTCAGGTCGCGCACCTGCTCGGCGACGGCGCCACCGATGCGCGCGACGGCGCCGTCGAAGTCGATGTTCTCGTCGTGCGCGCCGACGTCGGCCTTGGTCGACGGGGTGAAGATCGGCTCGGGCAGGCGGTCGGCCTGGCGCAGCCCACTCGGTAGTGCGATGCCGCTGACGGCGCCGCTGGTCTGGTAGTCCTTCCAGCCGGAGCCGATCAGGTAGCCGCGTGCGATCGCCTCGATCGGCAATGGTTTGAGCCTGCGCACGACCAGCGCGCGGTCGCCGAGCGTGCGGCGCTGCTCGGGGTCGGTGACGAAGTCCTCGACTGGGCGATTGGCAAGGTGGTTCGCGACCAGATCGGCGGTGCGCTCGAGCCAGAAGCGGCTGAGGCGGTTGAGTACCTCGCCCTTGCCCGGGATCGGCTGCGGCAGGACGACATCGAATGCTGAGATGCGGTCGCTGGTCACGATCAGCAGATGGTCGTCGCCGGCGGCATAGAGGTCGCGGACCTTGCCGCGGTTGAGCAGGGGCAGCTCGGTGAGCTCGGACTGGTAGAGGCTGGTCATCTCGGTTGCGGGTTGGTTGTCGGCCTTGCGACTATACCAGCGCACCGCTCGCCGCCGTCGATCCCTCTCTGTCATCCCGATTTCAGGCTCCGTTACTCCGATGTCACGCCCAAGCCACAACGCGCTCGATGCCTCGGCCCCGACCGATCCGTTCCTGCGCGCCTTTCGCGGCAGCTTCACCTCGGCGCTGCGTTGGAGCGATCTGGATGCGCTCTGGCAGCGGCTGCGCATCGATGCCAAGGCCGGTTGGTATCTCTATGCGATCGGCGAGCCACCGCCGGAAGTGCCCGCCGACGCGGCGACGGTCGAGCGCTTCATCGACGAGATCGATGCGCTGCTGCGCCGCGAGCACGATGAGCGCCTGTGCGGGATCGTCTATGCGGACGACCTACGGGTGCCGAGTCTGGTCAAGATCTACGATCCGAACAACCTCGGTGTAGTCTGTGGCTCGAGCAGCAATCCGCCGCTGCCGGGCTGGGTGATGAGCAAATTGCCGCCGGTCGATCTGCCGGCGACCCAACTGGTGCCCAAGGGTCGCCGGCGCTGGTGGCAGCGGTTGTTCGCTGGGGCTGGGGCAGAGGCGTCCTAGTGCATCGCATTAGCAATACCGAGACCCTTTTCCTGTCACCTGATCCTGCCACCTGATCCTGCCACCTGATCCTGCCACCTGATCCTGCCACCTGATCCTGCCACCTGGGCTCTCGGCGCTGTAGGAACCCGCTTGCGGGCGACCAGGCCGCGCGCGCGGCGGCGAAGATCGCCCGCAAGCGGGCTCCTACCCCATGACCAGTGCGGGCAGCGATAATCCTCTCGAAACGGCAGATGAACGGCTGTCAGGATGCGTTCCACGTGCCTGCTCGCAAACAGGCCAGCAAGGCACAACGAGGCGGGACATCATGCGACCCCAATGCGTTGTATCGCCATTCCGCCTGATCGTCGGACAGAAAGCGCCGGAACAGTCAGCGCCGACGGGCTCAGCCTGTCCGGAAAACAAGGCGAGCGACTATGACGCAGCGGGGCGTTCGCTGGGGGGGGGCGGAGCGACCTACGAGGGGCCCCATCCTGGGCCTGCGCGGCCTGCTCCGGGCGTGCGCTGGGGGCGGAGCGCCCTGCATCAGCATTTGCGGGCAAGCGCTCGGAGGCGCGTCCGACCGCAAAGGAGCAAGGAGCCCCGCAGAACGGGGCGAGTCATGGGACGGCGAAGGTGAAAGCGGGATCAGTCAACGAACAGGCGCGTTTCGCTATACTCGCCACGCGTGAGGCGGCGAGCCTCGATCCTCTTTGGGCGTGCAGTATGATCCGGCGCATTTCCATTGACGCAGTGGCCAAGGCGGCTGCGATCGACGGGCCTCGTGGCTGTCCATTTTCTACTTCCCGATGATCGTCCAACAGTGCCCCTCAAATCGGGAAGACGTTGATGGACAGTTTCCTAGTGCGCAGAACATCGATGAAGTCGAGTCGCCCGAGGCGTTACCCGGGTGCTCCCAAGGCGCTTCCAGGGCGCTTCCAAGGCGCTCTCAGGGCGCTTCTAAGGCGCTTCCAGGGCGATCCACGGCGGAGGTATTCGAAATGACCAAACAGATCATCCACACCGACCGCGCGCCGGCGGCGATCGGTCCCTATTCGCAGGCGGTTCGGGTCGGCGAGACCGTCTATCTCTCCGGGCAGATCCCGCTGCAGCCCGAGACCGGTGAGCTGGTCGCCGGTGACATCCAGGCCCAGACCCGGCGCGTGTTCGCGAACCTGGCCGCGGTGGCCGAGGCCGCCGGCGGCAGCCTGGCCGATGTCGCGAAGCTGAATATCTTCCTGACCGACCTTTCGCACTTCCCGCTCGTCAACGAGGTGATGGCCGAGACCTTCGCCGAGCCCTATCCGGCGCGCGCGGCGATCGGGGTTGCGGCGCTGCCGAAGGGGGCCGCGGTCGAGATGGATGCGGTGATGGTGCTGACCGATTAGCCGGGGGAAGAACCAATGCGTCAGCCGCTCGTTCTGTCTGTTCTCGTTCTGTCCATTTTCGCTGCCTTCGGGCTGGCTGGCTGTGGCTCCAGTCCCGCTAAGAGCGCCGGGCCCCCTTCCGATCTCAGTCCGGGCGCCGGCAACGCGGCCGAGCTCGAGCGGAGCGCCGAGCCGGTGACTAGCAGCTTCCGAGCCACGAGTCGAGCTAGCGATGTCGGTGCCTATCCTGCTCGCTTGACCACGGGCGATTATGCAGGCCGCCCTGATGTCGAGCGCTTTATCGCGCAGATGGAGGATAAGGGCCTGGATCGGCGCGAGCTGGTGCGGGTGTTCTCCCGGGTCGAGCGCGATCCCTGGATCATCGAGTACATGGACCGGCAGTGGCGGCCGGCCTCGGGACCGACTGGGGCCTGGACCCGCTATCGGGGCCGCCACATCACCGCATCGATGTTGCACAAGGGCGATGCGTTCTGGGCCCGGCATGCGCAAACACTCGACCGCGCGGCCCGCAAGTATGGGGTTCCGCCCGAGTATATCGTCGCGATCATCGGCATCGAGACGCGCTGGGGCGGCTACATGGGCGAGCATCGGATCATCGATGCCCTCTCGACCCTGGCCTTCGATTACCCGCGTCGCGCCGAATATTTCCAGGACGAGCTCGAGCATTATCTGCTCATGGCCGACGATCAGGGCTTCGATCCGCTGCAGCCGGTCGGCTCCTTCGCCGGCGCGATGGGCCTCGGCCAGTTCATGCCGTCGAGCTGGCACGACTATGCGATCGATTTCGATGGCGACGGGCGCCGCGACCTTTGGGACGCCGAAGACGCGATCGGCAGCGTCGCGCATTACTTCAAGGCGCATGGCTGGCAGCCGGGCGCGGCCGTCGTCGCGCGGGCCAGCGGCGGCTATGGGCTGCCTTGGTCGACCGATACCGGCTTCAAGACCGATTACTCGATCGCCAAGATCAGGCAGAAGGGCCTGCGCCCGGCCGTGGCCCTGCCGGACGACCGGCGGGTGAGCCTACTGCGGCTCGATGCGGCCGGCGGGCCCGAGTACTGGCTCGGGTTCGAGAACTTCTACGTGATTACCCGTTACAACCGCAGCACCTACTACGCGATGACGGTGCATCAGCTCGCGCAGACGCTGCGCGCGCGCCGGGGACTCGGCGAGCCGACCTTGCGGGTGACCTCGCAGCCAAGGCCCGATGCACCGGCGGGTTGACCTGCGTTTCATTCTCGGAGCTGGCGGGCTGCCCGATCGTTCGACTGTGGCCCTGAATGATCTTGGAAGCGCTAACAGAATGGCCCCTTGGCTACTCAGATCAGAAGCTTGCGCCAGTCAGGCGGACGTTTTGATCGGGTCTCTTAGGCGATGCCCTGGATGGTCAGGGTCACGCGGCGCCGATGCGCATCGGTGCGATGCTCGTAGAGGAAGATCCCTTGCCAGGTTCCCAGCAGGCATTGGCCGCCACTGACCGGCAGCGTCAGGTCCATCTTGGTCAAGATGGCGCGGACATGCGCCGGCATATCGTCTGGCCCCTCGTCGGTGTGGTCGAACAGCCTATCGCCGTCCGGAACCAACCGGGCGAGGAAGGCCTCGAGATCACGCCGCACGGTCGGGTCGGCGTTCTCGCACAGGATCAGCGACGCGCTGGTGTGCTGGACGAAGCAATGGCAGGTCCCGATGCGCACGCCAGACGCCTGCACCAGCTCCCGCACCTGGTTGGTGATGTTGTAGGTCCCGCGACCGCGGGTCTCGAGGGTCAAGGTCTGTTGGTCGCAGCGGTAACTGGAATCGGGGTGAGTCCGGGTTCGGGGCATCGGGTGGTCCTGTGCCGGGGTTGACGCGGGAGCGGCCGCCGATGGCCGCCTCGAGCATCGCCGCATTGGATCAGACCTCGGTCGAGCAGCTCAAGGGCGTCGGTCCACGCCTGGCCGAGCGCCTGCAGCGGCTCGGTGTCCTGACCGTTCAGGATCTCTTGTTCCATCTGCCGCTGCGGTATCAGGATCGGACGCGCTTGCGGCCGCTCGATACCCTGGTCGCGGGCGAGGAGGTGCTGGTCGAGGGGTGGATCAGCGATGCACGGATCGCTCAGGGTCGGCGTCGTTCGCTCAAGGTCCGACTCGAGGACGGCCGCGGCGCGCTCCTGCTGCGCTTCTTCCATTTCGCCCGCGCCCAGGTCGAGGCGATGCAGCCGGGTCGGCCTCTGCGCTGCTTCGGCGAGGTGCGCCAGGGGCCGCAGATGCTCGAGATCGTGCATCCGGAGCTGCTGGCGGCCGAGACCGATGAGGCCGCGGGTTCGGGTCACTCGACCCTGACGCCGATCTATCCAGCGACCGAGGGCCTGCAGCAGGCGAGCCTGCGCACGCTGACCGAACAGGCATTGGAGCGGCTGCAGCGCGATCCGGCAGCCTTGGTCGACTGGGTGCCGGACGCGCTGACCGCGCCTTTGCGGCTGCCGGCATTGGCCGATGCGCTGTTGCTGCTGCATCGCCCCCCAGCCGATGCAGGCCCGGAGCTGGTCCAAGCGCTACTCGAGCGGACGCATCCTGCGTTCCTGCGGCTGGCGTTCGATGAGATGGTTGCCCATCAGCTGGCATTGCGCCGGCTGCGTCGCGCACGGCGCGATCAGCGCGCCCCGGTGTTGATGGGTGATGACGCCTGGCGTGGGCGCCTGCGCGCCGCGCTGCCGTTCGCGCTCACGGGGGCGCAAGAGCGGGTCATCGCCGAGATCGCTGCCGACCTGCGGCAGCCGCATCCGATGACACGGCTGCTGCTCGGCGACGTCGGCTCCGGCAAGACCATCGTCGCCGCGATGGCGATCCTGCAGGCGGTCGAGGCCGGCTTCCAGGTCGCGTTCATGGCGCCGACCGAGCTGCTCGGCGAGCAGCATCGCCAAAGCCTGTGCGGCTGGCTCGAGCCGCTGGGGATCGAGCTGGCCTGGCTCGCGGGCCGGCATGCCGGCGCCGAGCGCACGGCGATCCTCGAGCGGATCGGCTCGGGCGCGGCGCGGGTCGTGGTCGGCACCCATGCGCTGTTCCAGGCCGAGGTCCGGTTTGCCGAGCTCGGGCTCGCGATCATCGACGAGCAGCATCGGTTCGGCGTGCATCAACGCCTGCAGTTGCGCGACAAAGGTGACCGGAGCGGGCGCCTGCCGCATCAGCTGATCATGACCGCAACACCAATCCCACGCTCGCTCGCGATGTCGATCTACGGTGATCTGGACCTCTCCGAGCTCGACGAGCTGCCGCCTGGGCGGCAGCCGGTCAAGACGGTGGCCTTGCCCGATAGTCGTCGTGACGAGGTGATCGAGCGCGTGCAGGCGAGCTGTATCGGCGGCCGGCAGGCCTATTGGGTCTGCACCCTGGTCGAGGAGTCTGAGGCATTGCAGGCGCAGGCGGCCGAGGCGACGGCGGCTGATCTCCAGGCGCGTCTGCCCGATCTGCGGATCGGGCTGGTCCACGGGCGCTTGAAGGCGCAGGAGCGGGTGCCGGTGATGGCGGCGTTCAAGGCCGGTGAGCTCGACCTGCTGGTGGCGACGACGGTGATCGAGGTTGGCGTCGATGTGCCGAAAGCGAGCCTGATGATCATCGAGAATCCGGAGCGGCTCGGGCTCGCGCAGCTGCACCAGCTGCGCGGACGGGTCGGCCGCGGCGCCGAAGAAAGCGCGTGCGTGCTGCTCTATCAGGCGCCGTTGACGCGCGCGGCGCGCGAGCGGCTCGATATCCTCCGGCGCGAGTCGAGCGGGTTCCGCATCGCCGAGGCAGACCTACGGATGCGTGGGGCCGGCGAGGTGTTGGGGACGCGCCAGGCCGGAAGCATCCAGTTCCGGCTCGCCGATCCGATGCGCGACAGTGCGCTCGCGCAGGCGGCGCGCCGAAGCGCTGACGAGCTGCTCGCGCGTTGGCCTGAGAACGTCGAGCCGTTGGTCCGGCGCTGGCTCGGGCAGCGGGACGATTATGGTCAGGTCTGAATCTCGACAGGGCGCAACGGGCGCTTTGGATCGGGTGTGGCCGCTGTGCTATCAGACAGTCGTCCAGGACCGGGCTCCTCAAACCCCGCGCGCGATGAGCGCTGGAACAGGGTGACACCCTCGGTGCGAGAATCTGCGGGCTGTCTTATCCAGTGGTGGGGCAGAATGGCTGCCGCCGCGGACGGTTGGCGCCTGCGCCGGTGTCCCCGACCCGCTGCCGTCAGATGATGAGCCGGCGGGGAGGCCTGGTATGGCCATTGCGCCTGATCGCCGGAAAGGAGGCGCCGGAACAGTCAGCACCGATGGGCTCAGCCTGCCCGGAGACCGGGGCGGGTGACGATACAAGCCCCTGTGCGATAATCGCCGCCGCGCTGCGCGGCCCTTACGCAGGGTGCGCGATCTGAACCCTTTCTGGACCTGAGACAGCACGACCCTAGAATATCGGCATGAGCTCTCATGAGACCAAGATCGGCGGTCGGGGCGACCTTGGTGTCGCCGTGACCGCGCGGCCCGCGTCCTGGCGCGAGCGCCTGGATGCCTACTATCGCCTGGTGCGGTTGAACCGACCGATCGGCATCTTCCTGCTGATGTGGCCGGCGCTCTGGGCGCTCTGGCTCGCCGGCGATGGGCATCCGCCCTGGCAGATCGCTCTGATCTTCGTTTCAGGGGTGGTGCTGATGCGCTCGGCCGGCTGCGCGATCAACGACTTCGCGGACCGCAAGCTCGACGGGCATGTGGCGCGCACCAACACCCGCCCGCTCGCGCAAGGGGTGATCGCGCCGATCGAGGCGGTCGCCGTGTTCTTGATCCTGTCGCTGGTCTCGTTCGGCCTCGTGCTGCTGTTGAACTGGCAGACCGTCGCGATGTCGGTGGTTGCGGTGACGCTGGCGATGATCTACCCGTTCATGAAGCGCTTCACCCATGTGCCGCAGATGTTCCTCGGCATGGCGTTCGGCTGGGCGGTGCCGATGGCCTTCATGGCGATCCAGGAGTCGATCCCGTTCTACGCCTGGGTGCTGTTCCTGAGTGCGGTGGTCTGGGCGCTGATCTACGACACCGAGTATGCGATGGTCGATCGCGAGGACGATCTCAAGATCGGGATCAAGTCGACGGCGATCCTGTTTGGGCGTTATGACCGGCTGATCGTCGCACTGCTGCAGCTGTTGATGCTCGCGCTGATGGTCTGGGTCGGTCTCGCGGCAGGCCGTGGCCTGGCCTACTTCGTTGGACTCGCGGTCGCGGCGGGCCTCTCCGGCTATCAGCAATGGCTGATCCGAGACCGCGAGCCAGCGCGCTGCTTCATCGCCTTTCTCAACAACAACTACTTCGGTATGGCAGTCTTCATCGGCCTGGTTATCGATTACCTGCTCGAGCCTACCGCCACTGCCGTCTGAGCGAAACGCTATCCCCGGGGAGGGAACAAATGCTTGCGCTGACCGCTGATCATCAAGTGACGCCGCGTTGGGGCGGTGGCTGGGGAGTTCGCCTTGTGGCCTGGCTCGGGATCGTTGTCTTGCTGGGAGTCTCGATGGGGGCGCTCGGTGCCGCATTCGATGAGGGTATCGAGTACAAGGTGGTGCCGGAGCCCAAGCGGCTCGAGGAGGGGGCGGATGTCGAGGTGCTCGAGCTGTTCTGGTACGGCTGTCCGCACTGCTATCGGCTGGAGCCGGCAATCGAAGAATGGCTCGAGACCAAGCCCGAGGGCGTGGTCTTTCGACGCCTGCCGGCAGCGGCATCCAGCCGCTGGATCCCGCATGCGAAGGCCTTCTTCGCGGCCGAGCAGCTCGGTGAGCTCGACCAGCTGCACGAGCCGCTGTTCAAGGCGCTCCATGAGGAGCGGCGCAGGCTGTTCACCGACGAGCAGCTGATCGCCTTCGCCGCCGAGCAGGGCATCGATGAGGACGCCTTTCGTGACGCCTATCAGTCGTTCCCGGTCGATATGCAGGTGCGTGAATCGGCCGAGCTGGTGCGACGGTACCGGCTCTCGGGTGTGCCGGCGATCGTGGTCAATGGGAAGTACATCACCGGCGTGACCGAGGCTGGCGGCCGGGATCAGCTCTTTGAGGTGATCGGCTTTCTCGTGGCGAAGGAAAAGGATTCAGGCGCCGACAGCGATTGACCGCTCCGCACTCCGCAGGGTGGCTGCGCAGGGTGTGAGCGCTCAGACCGTGAGCGCTCAGACCGCTGCTTCAGGCGCTGCGGGCTCATCGATCAGCTTGGCGTCTGGATTCGGGTAGCGCTCGACCACCCAGGCTGGCAGCTTCGCCTGGTTGGCGTTGTAGAGCGCATCGGACTCGACGATGATCAGCACCAGCACGGTCACCATCACCGGCAGGATGCCGACACCGGCAACCAGCGCGATCGCGGCCTCTTTCATCATCCCGCCATAGACGTGGCCAATCCATGCCAACAGGGTGGCGCCGAGCAATAGCGACAGCATGCCGATAAAGATGCGGCTACGGCGGGCGCAGACCTGCCAATGACACATCACATACCAGGGGTCACGGCCGACCGCTCGGTGCGCGCGCCAGAGTGTAAAGCTGAGGATCGAGAACGAGATCGCCGGGATCACCGCCATCACCCAAGGGAAGGTTCCGGCGATGCCCCCGGCGGCGACCGCCATCAGGATGTGATTGCCGATCAGGTTGGTCAGGAAGATCTCGTGCGGGATATTGGCCTTCTTGATCTCGCGGGGGCTGATGTCGAAGCGCATGGCGGACTCGGTCTGTTCCGGGTGGATTCCCGGATCATATAAGACCAGCCTAATATTGTCATTCGGTTACAGGTAGCGCCGCCAATGCTCTGGTCGAGGGTCGCGGCAGCCGTGCTCGAGGTTCTCCCAGCGTCTCGCGAAGACCAGCTTGGTGCTGTTGCGGTCGCTGGGGGCATAGCCATGGTTATCGCGGTAGGTGCTCTCGGTGTAGTAGTAGAGCGAGCGCTTCAACCGATACAGCATTGCACCATCTAGGTGGAGACCGAGTTCGATCAAGGCGTTGTCGATCTCTTCGAGGCAGGTCTTGTGCAGGTCGTAGGTCAGCTGCAGCACGATCGGCGACAGTGGCCGCGTCTCGAGCACACCATCGACATCGGCTAGGAAATTGGCCGCGGTGCGGGCGTCGTTGCGTTCCGGGTGCAGATCACGGAAATTGATCTGCCGCTGCTTGATGCGATCTGGGTCGGGCGTTTCCATAGGCAGAGTATGCTTAACGGGATGGAGTCTGATCAAGCTATCCGGACGATTGAATGCGCGAATCGCTGAATGCTGTGGGTGGAGCGATGGTGTTCCCTCAGGTTGGCAAGTATGCGCCCTTGCCGACGATGGCACTGCATCAATGCTTTTGGCACGAGATCGTTCCGGACGATGAACCCCGCTTGATCCGCGACAACCTAAAAGGCCTACAAAACGGCCGTTTGACTCGCGTAAGCTCCTGATTGAACGGCCACAGGCGCCAGTCTGTTAGGGCTTCTCAGTGAGGCGCGGCTTTGGCCATTATCGTCGGCGATTATCCTCCTGGAGCGCGGCCGCTCGTCACGCGCTCATGGCCGGCGAGATCGCGGACAGTCGTGATCTCGGTCAGCTTGTGCTCGGACAGCAGGGCGCGTACCGCGTTCGCCTGGTCCCAGCCATGCTCCAGCGCCAGTAGGCCGCCTGGGCGAAGACAGCGCAGCGCATCAGCGAGGATCATACGAATTGCGGCGAGGCCATCCGTCCCGGCAGCGAGCGCCGAGCGCGGTTCGAAGCGCAGGTCGCCCTGGGACAGGTGTGGATCATGCTGAGGCACGTAAGGCGGGTTGGCCAGGATGGCGTCCAGTCCCGAGGGCGCGAACGCGGCCGACCAGTCGCCGCGGATGAGTGCGAGATTGGACAGGCCGAGATGCGCCTTGTTATCGGCTGCGATGGCCAGCGCTGCGTCGGATAGCTCGACCCCGAGCAGCATCCAATGCCGACGTTCGTGCGCCAGCGCGACGGCGATCGCGCCGCTGCCGGTGCCGAGGTCGGCGATCCATAGCGGGGAGCGCTCTGGCAGTGCGGCCAGGGCATGCTCGACGAGGGTCTCGGTTTCGGGACGCGGGATCAGCGTCGCCGGGCCCACTCGGAGCTCCAGGCTCCAGAACTCGCGCAGGCCCAGCAGATGGGCGACCGGCTCGCCCTGCAGCCGTCGTGAAACCAGCTGTTCCAACTGGACCTGCTGTGCGCTGCTCAGCGGCTGCTCGGACCACGCGATCAACCGCGCCCGATCGAGCCCAGTGACGGCGCCGACCACCAGGTCGGCCTCGAGTGGGGCGCTTGTATAGCCTGCTTCGGCGAGCTGTGCGGCGGCCGCGCGCCGCGCATCGGCGAGGGTGATCCCCCCGCTTCTGGTCGTGCCGGGTGTCCGCGGGGGCGAGGGCACAAGCGCGTGCTCCAGTCGACCCTCGGACTCAGCCGCTGGTCAGCTCGGCGAGCTGATCCGCTTGGTGCTCTTGCTGCAACGGCTCGATGACCTGGTCGAGCTGGCCCATCATGACCTCGTCGAGCTTGTAGAGCGTCAGATTGACGCGATGGTCGGTCAGCCGGTTCTGCGGGAAGTTATAGGTTCGGATACGCTCGGAGCGGTCGCCGCTGCCGACCTGCAGCCGACGTGAGGCGCTCTGCTCGGCGGTCTGCTTCTCGGTCGCGGCCGAGAGCAGCTTGGCCTGCAACAGCGCCAGGGCCTTGGCGCGGTTCTTGTGCTGTGAACGCTCATCCTGGCACTCGACGACGATACCGGTCGGCAGGTGGGTCAGGCGCACGGCCGAGTCGGTCTTGTTCACGTGCTGGCCGCCGGCACCGGACGCGCGATAGGTGTCGACGCGCAGCTCATTGGTGTCGACGCTGATCTCGTCGACGCTGTCGACCTCCGGCAGCACGGCAACGGTGCAGGCCGAGGTGTGGATACGGCCTTGTGATTCGGTTTCGGGCACGCGCTGGACCCGGTGGGCGCCGGCCTCGAACTTGAGCTGGCGATAGACATCGTTGCCGCTGACACGGACGACGACCTCCTTGAAGCCGCCCATCTCGCCCTCGCTGGCGCTGATGACCTCTTGGTGCCAACCCTGCAGCTCCGCATAGCGCAGATACATCCGCAGCAGGTCGCCTGCGAACAGCGCGGCCTCGGCGCCGCCGGTGCCGGCGCGGATCTCGAGGTAGATGTTACGGTGGTCGTTGGGGTCGGCAGGGATCAGCAGCCGTTTGAGCTCGGGCTCGAGTGCCTCGCGCTGTTGCTCGGCCGCACTGAGCTCCTCGCGCGCCAGCTCGGCCATCTCCTGGTCGGCGAGCATCTCTTGGGCCGCCGCCGTCGCATCCTCGAGCGCGAGATAGCGCTCCCAGCACTGGACGACTGGCTCGAGCTGCGCATACTCGCGCCCGAGGTCCCGAAACAGGTTCTGGTCAGCCTGGGTCTCCGGCTCCGCCAACAGGGCGGTGATCTCGGCAAAGCGCTCGCTGAGACGGTCGAGCTTGCCCCGGATCGATGGATTCATCAGGTGCCGCTATCTTGCCCCTGTGTGAGCTGGAACAGCTCATTGGCTGCTTCGAGCAGCTCGGATTGGCCCTCGCGTCCTGCCTGGCGCAGCCGGACGCTCGGCTCGTGCAGCAGCTTGTTGGTCAGCAGGTGGGCGAGGTGGCGCATCACCTCGTCGGCGGGCTTGCCGGCGGCGAGCTGCCGCGCTGCTCGGGAAACGGCCTCGTCCCGGATGCACTCGGCTCGGGCGCGATAGTCCTGAATCAGCGAGACCGCATCCAACGAGCGGACCCAGGCCATGAACTCCTCGGTATGGAGGTCGATGATCTCCATCGCCTGCTCGGCCGCATGATTGCGCGAGCGCATCCCCTCTTCGACCACCCCTTGTAGGTCGTCAACGGTGTAGAGGTAGACATCGCGCAACTGCCCGACCT
Source organism: Halochromatium glycolicum (assembly GCF_016584085.1). Classification (GTDB taxonomy): domain Bacteria; phylum Pseudomonadota; class Gammaproteobacteria; order Chromatiales; family Chromatiaceae; genus Lamprobacter; species Lamprobacter glycolicus. Next base: position 124,815 of record NZ_NRSJ01000008.1, read on the forward strand.
CGGGCTCGATGTCGCGCGGAACGGCGATGTCGACCATGAACATCGGCCGGTGCCGGCGCTGTTTCAGTGCGCGCTCGACGGTGCCCTTGCCGAGCACTGGCAGCGGGCTTGCCGTCGAGGAGACGATGATATCGGCCTCCGGCAGGTGGCTGGCCATCTCGGTGAGCGAGATCGCATAACCGTCGAACTGCACCGCCAGGCGGTGGGCGCGCTCGACGGTGCGGTTGGCGACGATGATGCGGCCGATGCCATGCTGATGGAGATGGCGCGCGGCCAGCTCCACGGTCTCGCCGGCACCGATCAGCAGCGCGGTCTGCTTCGTGAGGTCGCTGAAGATCTGCCTTGCCAGGCTGACCGCCGCGAAGGCGACCGAGACCGGGCTGCTGCCGATCGCGGTGTCGGTGCGGACCTGCTTCGCCACGGCGAAGGTGCTCTGGAACATCCGGCCCAGCAAACGCCCACTGCCGCCGCTCTCGCAGGCCGTCTTGAAGGCCGACTTGACCTGACCCAGGATCTGTGGCTCGCCGAGCACCATCGAGTCGAGGCCACAGGCGACCTTGAACAGATGGGTCACCGCGCCGCGGTCCTTGTGGATATAGAGGTGCTGGGCGAAGAGCTGCGGCTCGATCCCGTGGAAGGTGCCGAGCCAGTTGCGCACCGGTGTCTCGATGTCACTGGCGTCGGCAGCGCAATAGATCTCGGTTCGGTTGCAGGTCGAGAGGATGATGGCCTCGTCGACCGGCGTCTGGTCGCGCAGCGTGCGCATGGCGGCGACGATGACGTCAGGGCCGAAGGTCAGGCGCTCGCGGATGTCGACCGGCGCCGTCTTGTGGTTCAGTCCGATTACGATCAGTGGCATGGCGGAATCGTGGCGTGGCTTGTTGTCGGCGATTCGTCCCGAGCGCAGGCATCTGCAATCGGCTCGGGGGCGCGAAGGGTCGCTTTCCGCGATTGGAACTGGATGAGTATACTGCGATCGAACGAACTCATCGGCTGATCGCGATCAACCATCTGTTTACGCCATTTTATGCCTAATCGAATCCTGTTTCGCCTCTCGGTCATCCTAATCCTCTTGTTGACCGCGAGTGCTGCCCAGTCTGCTCAGCGGGCCACCGAGCGGTCGGCTGCAGCGGCGACGCCCGAGTCGTCCGACGCCGCGACGGCGGCCAAGCCCTCGGCGGCTCCGCCCTCTGAATTGAGTGCTGAGCTCGTCTATGCGACCCTGGCTGCAGAGGTGGCGCTGCAGCGCGAGGCCTACGGCGCAGCCTTCGACCATTTTCTGCGTGCAGCTCGGCTGGCGCAGGATTCGGGGCTGGCCGAGCGCGCGGTACGGGCTGCCCTGCGCGCGGGTGATTCCGCCGCAGCCCGGCAGGCGCTGGAGCTCTGGATCGCGCTCGATCCGGATTCGTCGAAGGCCCATCAGCTCGCGGCGTTCCTGGCACTCGAGGCCGATCAGCGCACGGCGGCGATCGGCTCGCTGTTGCGCGTGATCGACTTGGCCGACTCTCCGAAGCAGGGTTATCTCCAGGCCGCCCAGATCCTCGGGCGTCTGCCGATGCCCGCTCAACGCCTGGCGGTGATGCGCGAGCTGGTCACAGCCGCCGGCGCAGAGGATCAGCCTGACGCGCAGTTCGCTCTGGCTACCCTCGCTGCGGCGGCGGGCCAGGTCGAACGGGCCACTGAGCTGGCGGAACGGGCGGCGGCCCTGCGCCCGGGTTGGACCGATCCGCAGGTCTTCTTGGTGCGTTTACTCGTCACCCAGGATCGCGGCGACGAGGCGCGGGCCGCGCTCGAGCGCTACATCGGCGAGGCCCAGGATACGCGCGAGCTGAAACTGCTCAAGGCTCAGCTGCAGATGGATGCAGGGGAGTCCGAACAGGCCTTGACGACCTTCGAGGAATTACTCGAGGACAATCCTCAGCGACCGGACATCCTGTTCGCCGCTGCGGTGCTGGCGCTCGAGATCGAGGATCTGGAGGCCGCGCGCGGCTACCTGGAGACACTACAGGGGATGGGGAAGCGGCCGGATGACGTCGCTTTCCTGCTCGGCCAGGTCGAGGAGTCGGCCGGTAACAATGAGGCCGCGCTGGCGCTCTACGAGCAGGTTGGCGGCCAGAATCGGGTCAGTGCCCAGGTCCGGATCGCCAATCTGTATGCGGAGGCGGGTGCAGTCGAGCGCGCCCGCGAGGTCTTACAGCAGCTGCGTGACCAGCACCCGGACCAGGTCTCGACGCTGTACCTGATCGAAGGGGAGTTGCTACGCGAGCAGGGGCTCGAGCAGCAGGCGTTCGATGTCTACAGTTCGGCCTTGTCGAAGTACCCGGATAATGCGGACCTGCTCTACGCGCGGGCGATGATGGCGGTCGGGATGGACAAGGTCTCGCTGCTGGAGCAGGACCTGCGCCGCATCCTGGTCGACAACCCTGACCATGTTGATGCGCTCAATGCGCTGGGCTACACACTGGCCGACCGCACTGACCGCTTTGATGCAGCGCTGGCCCTGATCGAAAGGGCGCTGCAATTGCGTCCCGACGATCCGGCAATCCTCGATAGCATGGGCTGGGTGCTCTATCGGAAAGGCCGGCTCGAGGCGGCCGAGGAGTATCTGCGGCGCGCGCTGGAGCAGGGCTTCGATGCCGAGATTGCCGCCCATCTTGGCGAGGTGCTCTGGTCGATGGGCCGACGCGACGAGGCGCGCGAGGTCTGGGGGCATGCATTGAATGAGGACCCCGAGCACGAGTACCTGCAACAGGTGCTGAGTCGGTTCCGTTTCTCGCAGACCGAGAACTGAACAGGGTGTCGCGCGTACCGCTGACACCACAGCCCGATGCGGACGGGGCCTGGCTTGCCCCGGCGAAGCTGAACCTGATGCTGCGGGTGCTTGGTCGTCGCGCCGACGGCTATCACCGGCTGCAGACCGTCTTCCAGTTCGTCGACCGCTGTGATCGGCTCTACTTCGAGCTGCGTGAGGATGGACGGATCGAACGGGTCCAGGGGCCGGATGCGATCCCGCCTGAGCAGGACCTCGTTGTTCGGGCTGCGCTTGCGCTCAAAGCGGCGTCTGGGACTCATCTCGGCGCAACGATCCGGGTCGATAAGCAGCTTCCGATGGGGGGCGGCCTCGGTGGCGGCAGCTCCGATGCGGCGACGACGCTGCAGGCACTGAACGCGGTCTGGCGAACCGCCCTGTCGGCGGACCGTCTTGCTGAGATCGGTCTCGGACTCGGCGCCGATGTGCCGGTGTTCGTCCGCGGCGAGGCAGCTTGGGCCGAAGGTGTCGGCGAAGCGCTGTCACCGGTCGTGTTACCTCAGCCCTGGTATCTGGTGCTTGCGCCGCCTGTTCATGTCTCGACTGCAGCGGTCTTCAACGATCCGGAATTGACAAGGGACTCGCCATCAATCACACTAGGCGACTTTCTGCGCGGTGATGCAGGGAATGACTGCCTGGCCCCGGTGCTAGCACGCTATCCGCTCGTCAAAGAGGCCTACGACTGGCTGAACGGGCGGGCGCAGGCGAGACTGACTGGAACCGGCGCCTGCCTGTTCGCAGCCTTCTCGACGTTGCGTGAGGCAGAGGCTGGACTTGCCGGAGTGCCGGCTGAGATCCCAGCCTTTGTCGCCAAGGGCTGCAACCGGTCTCCGCTCTTCGGCCTGGAGCCGCCCGATGTGTCACCTACAGAGGCTTAAGCAATTGACATGCACTGATTTGGCCAAGCCAATTCGATCGATCGTGTAGTCCACCTGGTTAGTCCATCTGGTTAGTCCACTGGGGCGTCGCCAAGCGGTAAGGCACTGGGTTTTGATCCCAGCATTCCCAGGTTCGAATCCTGGCGCCCCAGCCATTCAAGCCCATGGCCATCCAACCCGACCCGAACCCAGCAACGCGTGGCCAAGACGGTGCCGCTTGAGACCAAAGGACAATCCGTTCAGGCCAGCGCCATGATGGTGTTCACGGGGAACGCCAACCCGGCGCTCGCCAGTGAGATCGTTGCCCATCTCGGGCTGCCGCTGGGTAAGGCCGTCGTCGGTCAGTTCAGCGACGGCGAGGTGATGACCGAGATCCAAGAGAACGTGCGCGGGCGCGATATCTTCATCGTCCAGCCGACCTGCGCGCCGACCAACGACAACCTGCTCGAGCTGCTGGTGATGATCGACGCGCTGCGCTGGGCCTCGGCGAAGCGCATCACTGCCGTGATCCCCTATTTCGGCTATGCGCGCCAGGATCGGCGGCCGCGCTCGGCGCGGGTCCCGATCACGGCCCGCCTGGTCGCGAAGATGATCGGCTCCGCCGGTGCCGACCGGGTGCTGACCGTCGATCTGCATGCCGATCAGATCCAGGGCTTCTTCGATATCCCGGTCGACAACGTCTATGCGTCGCCGATCCTGCTCGGTGATATCTGGCGCCAGAAACAGCCGAAGCTGATGGTGGTCTCGCCGGACGTCGGCGGTGTGGTGCGTGCGCGGGCGTTGGCAAAGCGGCTCGACGACGCGGATCTGGCGATCATCGACAAACGCCGTCCGCGTGCGAACGAGGCCAAGGTCATGAACATCATCGGCGACGTCCGCGGTCGCTCTTGCGTGCTGGTCGATGATCTGGTCGACACCGCCGGAACGCTCTGTCAGGCCGCGGCCGCGCTGAAAGAGAACGGGGCGGCGCGGGTGCAGGCGTATTGCACCCATCCGGTCCTCTCCGGACCCGCTGTCGAGAATATCTCGGCCTCAGCGCTGGACGAGCTGGTGGTCACCAATACGATCCCGTTGCGGCAAGAGGCGGCGGATTGCCCGAAGATCAGGCAGCTCGGGATCGGAGAGCTGCTCGCCGAGACGATGCGCAGGGTCTCGAACGAAGAATCGGTCAGCTCCCTATTCGTCGACTGACCGGCCTGCCTGCCGGTGTGTCCGCGTCGTTGCCTTCCATAGACGTTGCCTGGCGCAGGTCGGCGCTGGCGAACGGATCGATGGGCCGCGTTGTGGACGAGGCGCCGATGCTCGGCGCTAACGCTCATAGCACAGTGCTGCTGCGGATGCCTTCGAAATCGGGACCCTGGAGTGCCGCGCGGGCACTTTGGTTGGGGGCAGTCGATCATGAGCGATGAATTCGGAAACGCAGGCTGGCGGCTTGTGTTTCCCCCTAAGGGCTGTCCGGAGATCTGGAGCCCGAGGTCGAGCAGGCCTGATCATCGAGGCCTCGGCCTCGCCGAGTTGGATTCCAGACAGCCTTCTTGCTGGCGCCGGTATCTGGTCGCGGATGCCGACGCCCTATTGTCATTCAATCCGGAGACTCAGCCATGAGTGAAGTTTACGAGGTCCCGGCGCAGCCGCGGAGCGACACGGGGAAGGGTGCGAGCCGCCGCCTGCGTCGCCGAGGGCTGGTGCCAGGTATCGTCTATGGCGGCAACAGCGAGCCCGAGATGATCTCGGTGCCGCACAACGAGCTCGAGCGTCAGCTCGAATACGAGGCCTTCTACTCGAGCCTGCTGGACCTGAAGCTCGACGACAAGACCACCAAGGTGGTGCTGAAGGACCTTCAGCGCCACCCGGCCAAGCCGTTTCTGCTGCACGTCGATTTTCTGCGCGTGAGCCGCGGCGATAAGCTGCGCTTGACGATCCCGATCCACTTCGTCAACGAGGAGACCTGCCCGGGCGTCAAGATGGGCGGCAAGGTCTCGCACAACGTGACCGAGATCGAGGTGTCCTGTCTGCCCGGCGATCTGCCCGAGTACCTGACTGTCGATATGTCGCAGATGGATATGGGAGACGTCGTTCATGTCTCGGAGCTGCAACTGCCCGAGAAGGTCGAGCTGACCCACTCGCTCGATCCGGAGACACCTGTCGTCAGCATCTACTCGCCGCAGGCTGAGAGTTCGACCAGTGAGGAAGGCGCTGGTGATGAGGCCGACGATACCGCCCCCGAGGGTGGCGCCGGCTGACGGCGCGAGTCGCTAGGCGAGCTGGGCGCGGAGAGCCCATTGATCTCCGCGCCCGGCGCAGAGCAAGCGATGTCCGAACAGGGTATTCAGCTGATCGTCGGCCTCGGTAACCCGGGTGCCCAGTATGCTGGCACCCGGCACAATGCCGGTTATTGGCTAGTCGACCGGATCGCCGAGCGGGCGGGCGTCGAACTCAGGCCCGACGCGAAGTTCCACGGTCTGCTCGGGCGTCTCGTCCAGCCTGATGGGTGGGACCTGCGGCTGCTCAAGCCCACGACCTTCATGAACCACAGCGGGCGTGCGCTGGCTGCCGTCTGTCGGTACTTCGAGATCGAGCCGGAGCATGTGCTTGTTGCTTACGATGAGCTCGATCTCCCGGTTGGCGGCGTCAAGCTCAAGCTTGGCGGTGGCCATGCCGGTCACAACGGCTTGCGCGACAGCATTGCCGCCCTCGGAAGCCGGGATTTCTGGCGCGTGCGCATTGGTATCGGCCATCCTGGCAGTAAGGAGCAGGTGGTTGGGTATGTGCTGAGCCGTCCGTCACGCGCCGATGCCGATGCGATCATTGATGCGATCGACGATACCGAGGCCTGCCTGCCGGATCTGTTGCGCGGTGATTATCAGCGGGTGATGAATCGGCTGCATGCCCGCCCGTCTGATCCAGATTAGCTGGCTGTGCGTGCAAGCCGCTCTCATGGGCTCGCGTGCTGGGACGGCGGCCAACTGCCTAGCAATCCTTGCGCGCTTCGCGGGCGTTTGACGCGGAGGCTGGCCGTTCCCTGTACTGACGGGATATTCCCTATCGCGCATCAGCAACTCGAACGACGGGCCGCCCTTGTGGGCCGCCCGCCGCTGATGCTTCGAGCAGCGTAGCGGGTCAGTAGAGCCAGGCGAAATTCATACCCAGCTCGTATTGATGCATTTTGATCTCGGGGGCCTGGCTGCCGGTGAAGGCGCCGGGGCCTGAGACCGAGTGCTCGGGCGCATACATGCCCCAGAAGGTCAGCTCAAAATTGTCCCGGACCCTGTAGCTTGCGCCGAGCGTGAAGTGATCCTCGATCGTGGCCGGTGCCAGGGCGTTGAAGGCGACCTGGCTGCCGTCGATCGGGTTGTTGGCGTGGCTGTAGCCGGCACGCAGCGTCAGGGCGTCGTTCAGCGCGTACTGTACACCGAGCTTGAGCACCGTCATGTCGTCCCAACCGAAGCCGGCACCTTTCGAACCGCCGAGGCAATAGCGCGAATCATAGGTCGATCCAGGGGCGCTGGGCTGACCAAAGGCCGCGTTGAGGTCGCACTTCGTCGCGAGGTCGTTGTCGTTCGCGATCGCCGGGATATCGCTATACCAGATGTGCTGGACATCCAGCGCGAAGGCGAGGCGATCGTTGGGACGCACTGCGATGCCGATGTTGCCGACCGCCGGGATATCGAAATCCCCGCCCTCGGCAAACAGGTCCGAGTAGTCGTCGAATTTCCCCATGTACATCTTGGTCCGATACGAGGCGCCGACCGAGAGCATCGGGTTCACCTCCCAGAGACCGCCGATCTGGAAACCGTAGCCCCAGGCTGAGTCCTTGCCGTTATCGCTCAGGTTGGCCGGCGAGACCGCGCTCATCGTCCGGCTCGCGAGCATGCTCTGGGTGAAGGTCTGGGTGAACCCCTGGAAGGCGCCGACGCCCTTGACCTCGATGGTCTGGTAGCCGAGCAACGCGGCGACTCCGAGGCTGAGCCCGTCGACGACCTCGCGTGAATAGGCGAGCGAGAGGCCGAGCTGCTCGAGGTTGACGCCGGCGTTGCCGCCGCCCTGCGCGCTTGTGCCCGGGATCTGCGTCCCGGCGCGCGGGTCGGGGGGCAGGTAGGCCGGCGGGTTGGCCAACCGGTTGTTTCCTCCGTAGGTGCCGAATTCCAGGAAGGTATCGCTGCTGCGGTAGTCGGTATTCATGCCGCCGTTGCCGAACAGCGCGATACCAATGGCGCTGCGGTCGTCAAGCGGGTGCGCATAGCCGAAGTTCGGGATCAGGAAGTCATCATTCTTGCTGCTGACTGTCCCGGTGCCGGTCGCGCCGCTGCCGATCGGCGCGAACGCGCCCTGCTCGCAGCCGGTCTCGCAGAAGGCATCCGAAGGCCGCAGTCCATCGTACTCGCGGCGTGGGCTGAACCAGGCTAATCCGACATCGGCGCGGCGCCCGACCTGGTTGATACCGGCCGGGTTGGCGACGAGCGCGAGGGTGTCCTGGGGCATCGCGGTGGCGCCCGCTCCGGCCATGCCCTTTGCGGCAGGCGAGTAGGCATGTGACATGTATCCGTTCGTGGCGTGAGCCGCGGGCAGCGCAGCGCTGCAGGCCAATGCCAGTGCAGCGACTCGAAACTGATTACGCACGATCGTTGAACTCCTCCTGGTTGGGACTGACGGCTGATCACCGCGGCAATTGCCACCATCCGGTATTGTTGCGACGCTGAAACAGCCTGCTACAAACTGTATGCTTTTTGCATACTCTCGCTTTTTTGTTGCGGATTGTCAATTTTTTGCGATCAGTCTTGTGTCGGCCCTGCTTGCGGGGTTGTCGTGCGAGAGAGGCCATGCGCCGCCGGAGCCTCCCTTCTCCGCGCTGTGCTCGAGACGGCTGCGCGCTTCGCAAATAGTGGAGCCGGCAGTGAGGGCGATTCGTTCACTGCAGTCGAGTGCGCAATGCGGGCGCCGCTGCCCTGGCGCAGGGGTGTGCCAATGCAGGCGGCAACGGCTGGTTCGCTAGAGGACGTCGCCCTCGTGAGGGGCCGGGGCAGGTTGGCGGCAGGCTATGGGGTT
>NZ_NRSJ01000009.1 GCF_016584085.1 Halochromatium glycolicum
GCTTTTGTCCGATGGGTGTGCAACGATTGTTGTGTAGCGACTGCTCAACTGAGGAGCCGGATGCGGGAATTCCGCACGTCCGGATCTGTGGGAACCACGGGTGAGCAATCACCCGTGGTCACCCGGCATACCCCCGCACCTCCACGATCCCGGGCTCGTCCAACAAACGGTTCAGATCGTCGCTCGCTTCGCTCGGACGATCTAACCTTATTCGTTGAAGCGGACACATTTGGTTTCCTGACTCGGCTTTGGCACTTTTCGGCCCCTCAGGCCGTCGCGGCACGCTGATCGAGCAAGCGCTCTAAGCGCTGGGGTGAGATTTGGACAGGGTCCTGCGCGCCGGCTGAGGTGTCGAAATAGGATTCGCTCCAAATCCGGCGCCGGACCAAGGCTAGGCAGTCGGAGAAGGTCGCCTCGGGCTTGAGATACCAGGCGCTCGAGCGCGCCAGGGTGGGCCAGTGCGCGCGCCAGCGATGCACCATCAGGCAGACCAGCGAAAACAGGGCCATCAGCACCGGCGTGGTGCGGGCGATGGCGAGCTCGCTCCACTGACGCTGGGTCTCGACGCCAAGATGGCGGCGGGTCTCCTCGAAGGTCACCTCGAGCGACCAGCGCCAGACGAATAGCTCGATGACCCGCGCCGGGGTCAGGGTCAGCGCCGTGGTGAAGAATGCCTGCGCCGGCAGACGCCCCTCGGGATCGACCACCAGCACCCAGCGAATCGGCAGCGGCGTGATGCCGGGCGTGTGCCAGAGCGCGATGCCGCTGAGCACGCGCAGCGTTTTGCGCTGGCCGCGATACCAGGGCACCGTGACCACCTCGCCCTGGGTGCGCGCTTCCTCCACGCGGCTGGCCAGTTTGGCCAGGCGCGCGCCTGTCTGCGGCTTGCGCCCGCGCCGCCCCGGCGGCACCGGTTCCGGTTTGGCAAACAGGCGCGCATCCAGGCGCAGGCGGCTGATCAGGGTGGCCTGGTGGGTCAGGCACTCCCAGCCCAGGCGGATGCAGGCGTAGCGCCCATCGCCGATCAGCATCCACGGGCGCCGACCCCGCCAGCGGGCCACAAGGCGCACCATGACGAGCGTCCACTCCACGGTGGTGCGATGTCGGCGACCCGCCGCGGTGTCGGCCTGCTCGGAGGGCATCAGCAGGGTCAGAAACGGCAGCGCCCACACCCGCTGGCTCCAGGGCACGGGCACCAACAGCGCCATCACCAGCCATTCCACCCCCAGGCAGGTGACGACCTTGCCCCGGCTTGAGCGCACCGCATCCCGATAGACGCCTTTGGCCCGAATGCGCGGCCCGAAGCGCCGCTCCAGGGTCTCGTCGACCGCCATCACGATCGGCACGCCAGCCGGCAGGAGCGCCAGCAACAGCCCCAGCAGGATCTGCGCACCGCGCAGTCCCGACCAGCGCGCCCGGTTGAGCACGCGATGGTCACGCTCGAAGCGCCGCTCGCCCGACAGACCCATCGCGCGCAGCGCCGCCGTGACCGTGCGCGGCCCCTGCGCAAGCAGGGTGCCGATCACCAACACCTGCGCATGCGCCCAGCTCGGACGCGTGAACAGCACGGCAAACGGTTCTAAAACAGCTACAATCGTCAACGGCAGAGCGGGCACGGGCGGGACAGTTTGGCGTTTTGGTCGACATCAGACGATACCGCTCGCTTCGCTCTGCCGCCAACCGCTCAGCCTCTGGCTGCGCCGCTGACGCCGGCCGCTCACCGGCGACAAGCCGCTTCGGCAAAATGGCCAAAGTCGAGTTATAGGTATAGAGGTTCTTTCGATAAGCAACAGGGACATGTCTGAGACCTTGGGAAAGGTGGCATAATCGCTCTCATTTCGTGTTCGCAGCCAGTTGAGTTACACCCAACAAGTGGCTCAGCTCCGATCCAGTGCCGCGCACCGAACTCAGCGCATGCTGTTACCGCCTTACGGGCGCCGTATTGGTCGGGCTAGCCATACGTTAGCTTCCAGACGACAGCCGAACAATTGTGTGTGAGATATGGCGAAGTCCGTTTACATCGAATCATCCGTTGTCAGTTACCTCACGTCGAGGCCGAGTCGGGATTTGGTAATTGCCGGGCACCAAGCATCAACGCACGAATGGTGGAATGAGGCGCGATCGGTTTATGAGGTCTTCATCCTGAATCCGTGAGCTAAATGAATGAGTAATGGCGAAAAATGCTGCCGAAACAGCGCGATGGTGGTAAAATAGGCATCTTTACCACATCACCCATTTGGTGGCGCCATGCGGCAATTCGTCATTGAGCAATCGGCGGCTGATCTGACCTCTCACGCGGGCCTTGGGCTCATTGGCCGGGCGCTGCATCATCATACCGACTTGGCCGATGCGGCGAGCGCTGTCTCGGATGTGCGCCCGGACGCGATCCAGCACCGGGACATTTTGGCCAGTTATATCGCCTTGGTGTGTTTGGGCAAGAGCGATTTTGAGGCGGTCACCGCCTTTCGCGCGGACGAATTCTTCTACGAGGCCCTGGGCCTGCGCGACGTCCCCTCGGAGGCGACGCTGCGCCAGCGCCTGGATGAGCACGCGCAGGCCTTCCGCAGCGCGGTCGATCAGGCCTCGGAGGACTTCCTGCGGCGGGTGGGCGCACCGATCACCCCGCTGGCGAATGGGCTGGTGCCGTTGGACTGCGATGTCAGTCCGTTCGATAACGGGCGCACCCACAAGGAGGGCGTCTCGCGTACGTACAAGGGCTGTGATGGGTACGCGCCGATGCTGGCCTACCTGGGCCAGGAGGGCTGGTGTGTGGAAGTCGAGCTGCGTGAAGGCCGCCAGCATTGTCAGAAGGACACCCCGGCGCTGCTCGCTCGGGTGCTGGAGCGCACCCGGCGCTTGCTCCCGACGTATCAGGGGGTGCTGCTGCGCCTGGACAGCGGCAACGATGCGTTGGAGAACATCGCTGCGGTGTTCGCGCACAACGAACAGCATCCGCAAGCCGCCCAGGTCCACCACCTGATCAAGTGGAACCCGCGCCAGGAGCGCCCGGAGGATTGGCTGGCGTATGCCGAGAGCCAGGAGTCGGACGCGCACTGGAGCACGCCGCGCCCGGGCAAGCGCGTGGCGCTGTTCAGCGTCGTCGAGGATCGGGTCGATGGCGAGTATGAAGACACCCTGCGCCGGGTGATGCGCGTCACCGAGCGCACCATCGACCAGGACGGCCAAGCCCTGCTGGTCCCGGAGATCACGCTTGAGGGCTGGTGGACCAGCCTGTGGCAGGCGGAGGCGAGCATCATCAGCTGGTATGCCGAGCATGGCACCAGCGAGCAGTTCCACAGTGAGTTCAAGACCGACCTGGACCTGGAGCGCTTCCCCTCGGGCAAATTCGCCACCAACGCCCTGGTGCTGACCTGTGCGCAGCTGGCCTACAACCTGCTGCGCTGGATCGGACAGGAAGGGCTGCTCGGCGCCAAGGCCCCGCCAAGGCATCGCGCCAAACGCCGGCGCCTGCGCACGGTGATGCAGGAGCTGATCGACCTGGCGGCACGGCTGGTGCGCACCGGCCGCCGTCTGAAGCTGGTGTTCGGTGCGCAGTGCCCGGCGGTGACGATCTATCGTGCTTTGTATCTGCAGTTGGCGGTGACGTAGCACCGCCACCCCCTCATCCCGCCCATCCTGAGACGACGCGGCGCGCTCCGAGGAGGGCGTGCGCCTGGCTGCAGCGCACATCCGGCTCACGCGCATGAAAAACCCACATTCGCCTCGTCGTTGAGGCGAATGCCATGGCAATCCAGCGCACTCGGCCTTCATCGCAACCAATCTCTAAACCGCGCATGCCTTTCGATGGAAACCTCCGTTTGGTGCTATTCACCTCACGGATTTACGTGCTGATCAAGCCCTAGCGGTTTGTCCGCCATTCGTTATCCGGGTTTGCGTGGCCAGCGCGCGGGACTAATGCCCGTCCAGATCGCGGTTCGCATCCGTGTCCGCAAAGCCCTCAGCTGGCGAATGCGATCGCGCAACCGTCGCCACTGCTTCCAGTCGCATAGGCGGATGCGCCGCCGCAGCCAGTAGTCCGACTCTTACATCGAAACCAAGAGCGCCATCCATGTGGCGCATGTCTATTGTGTGCGCAAGCGCAACTTCGGCGGGCAGCGCTTCGCGCTGTGTGACGAACTCGCCACCACAGTTGGACGCGATGACGCACTTGTCCGCGGCTACGTTCAGCACCAAGAGCAAGAGCGTCAACGCCTCGACCAATTGCAGTTCTGGAGCTGCACGGCAGCCTTTAGCCGGTCCAATATCCGTGGGTCCGGGTTAGCGTCCCCCGGCCGGTTTGAGCGGCCCGCCCATTGAGCCCACCCGGTTTCGCCAGCGGATGGTTACTCACCGAATTTTGACGGAGCGGATTGTTGCTTGTGCTTGCATCACTGGAAGCGCCGCATCATCAAGCGTTGGTGCGGTTTGGGGTGGCGGTCGTCATGGGTGCAAGCGCGTTGCCAGGCGACGGCGGGATCTAGGCTTGGCGACAAAGCGCTCCGGATCTAGCTCGAACAATCAATGCGGCAGCACCGTCGTGGTTTTGCTATTCTGAGGGAAAGCGCTATATCTGCGTGCTCGACGGACGCCCTTGTTCAAAACATGCTGAAAATATCTGCGTTAAGCACTGCGCGCCCGGCAGGGTGTGGACCTCATCGTACTGGCGTTTGGCCTGCTGGTAGCGAAAGATCACCCGGCCGTTTCGGCAGGCGAGAATATCACTCTCGCTGCCGACACCGCGATAACGATAGCGCCCAACATAGACAAGCGCCTTCTCCACGTAGTCCACACGCTTGCGGCGGACGACGTAGCCGTTGGTGACCGCGGCCGGAAGTGGCCGCCCTTGGTTGAAATGGCCGCCAGCAGCTTGGCCCAGAGTCTTAGAGAAATGATGCAACAAAAGAGTATAAGCATCTCTGATTCCGCACGCCATTTAGCGATGTCTAACGGTTATTGACGATGAATAAATTCAGGAGGGCGCTCGATCTGGCAGTTGAGATTGGTTGCTGCCATGTGAATTTTCGGTTTTGGTTGGCCAAGTGTTCTTAGAAGTCCTAACAGAATGACTTCTGCGGCCTTCGAAGTCAGACATTTGTGCAAGTCAAGCGGGCGGTTTGATAGCGCTTCTTAGAAATTCACTTGGCTCTAGCGTCGAACGTGAGTGCATGCGAGAAGAGGGACATATCATGGGAGAGCCTCGAGAACCGACTTCTAGCCGTTGGGCCATCCGGATCGCTGGTGCTGCCAGCGCTGGCGTGGTCGTTGCTGGTGAGGTAGTGATTGCCGAGATCTGTGACCCGGTCACTCGTATTGGTGCAGCTTTTCGGTATCTGGGTGGCGGAGGCGGTGTAGGCATTGGGGAAGCTCGAATTCCATCTCCGCCAGGAGGTTTGAGCGGTGCCTCTAATTGGGAGCATTTCACGCTGCCACGACCGATACCATTATCCGGATTCGAAGGCGGGGGAAGCGTGACCGCAGCGGGCCTTGGCGTCGGCGGCCACGGTGTAGGAAGTACCGTCCTGATTTTCTCAAACCCCGGCCGCTTGACAGGAAGAAACGTCAACGTGGAATTTTCCGGAGCCCCTCTGATGGGGGCCGGTTTTACCGCAACGACTGGTAACTGGACGATGTCGTCCCTCTATCCGATGCGCCAATAGCCCACAATAGATACGAATGAGTAGTTTGTCTCCATTCTCTTCTGACGCGGCAAATACGGCGCCCCGTACGGCCGGTGCTCCGCTGTCGCGCCCCGCCCCTGTTCCGTTCCGCGCCGCACGTTCTGCAGCTGGCTGTGCGGCAAGAGAGAAGATACAGCTATCTGTCTGGAGAAGCTCGTTATGGCCATCAGCTACGTGGTACCAGGAATAATTTCTCCAATCAGGCAGCGCAACTCTATGAGTTGCTGGGCTGCCATGTTTACCATGATGTATTCGTGGCAGCACAAGACTTCCGTGCCGGTTGAAACAGCTGTCGCAACGCTAGGTCAACACTATCTCGATGTGTACCGTCGAAATACTGGGTTATCGATTGCTGACAACCGAAATTTAGCGCGCGCTGCAGGCATAATTGCCGAGCCGCTGCAGAATTGGAGCATTGAAGGGTGGGCGAGCCTCTTGCGACGGCACGGCCTCTTATGGACCAGTTATGCCTGGCAAACATCCTCACGGAGAGGGCGGCATATAATTATCTTTTACGGTCTCCAGCATGATACTCGGAGAGGGCAGCTCGTGCTATATATTGATCCGTCAGATGGGGCTCGCCATCAGATGCCGTTTTCTAGGGCGGTGGCACAGCACGAATTAGGATTCACGATAACCCCTCTCAGTGATGCTCTGCTAGGACAATTCTCTCAAGTTATTCATTACTAGCCAACCGCCGAGTCGGCAAATGAGCAATACACACAGACGTCGAGACGTCTAGCGCCATCAATGCCCTACACTCGCAGTCGATAAGACTTGTGGGTGCGTCAGCGTTAATAAGGCTAGGTCATTATCATGAGCCGATGCGGCGTCGGTGGCGCGCGCGATGGTCCAGCCCGTCAAAGCCCGAACGAATGCTTCGCAGTACGAGGCTCGCTAACTGGAACTCAAGCCGAATCGTTGAGCTGCGATTGCAGTCTTCAGAGATCAGAGCGGCAAGCGCTACCACGTATTTCCTGCTGATCTTGGCCTCGCGTTCACTTTAGTGCTTGCCATCGATCTCGAGGCCGCGCATGATCAGCGCTGCCGGTTTGATTTTGGGTAGGCGCGCTTGTATCAGCGGGCGTTATGCCCATGCCATTACCCATAAGTCGCCCCCACGCTGCGCTGAGCCTCCAGTGCGAGCACAAAACCCGGGATCCTTTGTAGTCCGATCCAGAGTGTTTTCGGTCCCGGGAAGCCATCGCTGTTGCGATTGAGAAAGTCCCCCAAGCTGGCGACCATCCGCACCATGGTATCCAGTGACGGCGGCTGCTCGGGTGGCGGCTTGCGCTGGGTAACCAGATAGGCCGCCCTCCACTCCTCATCGGCGAACACCGTATCGCACGGCATCTGCGGGCACTCGCGCCCGAGCAGGGCCAGGTACAACACCCGCCAGTCGATCGATCATATCGATCGTCGTCGCTTGGCGAACTATCGAAAGCTGCTGCGCGAGAATGTGCTGGCGACAGCGACCTTGGCTGAGCAACGCGCCCAGGGTCGGGCTCTTGCGAAGATCGTGAAAGCGGGCAAGAGGGTCAAAAAAGATCGGACAAGACGTTATTCATCGGTACCAGGTCGGTCACGGCGATGGCCAGTGGAGTGCGCCTTCGACGTAATCTGTCGGGCACCGGCGCTGCGAGTGTCAGCGTCGCTCAAGTTTGGGTATGGTTTCGTTCATGACAGAGAACCTTGATCATCAAACCCGTGTCGCAGGCTAAGCCGCGGCGCGTCATCATCGGCCTCTCCGGCGGCGTCGATTCCGCTGTCGCGGCGCATCTCCTGCTGGATCAGGGCTATGCCGTCGAGGCCCTGTTCATGAAGAACTGGGAGGAGGACGACGAGCCTGGTTATTGCGCGGCGGCCGAGGATCTGGCCGATGCCGAGGCGGTCGCCGAGCGGCTCGGCATCCGGCTGCACCGGGTCAACTTCGCGACCGAGTACTGGGATCGCGTCTTCGAGCACTTCCTGGCCGAGTATCGCGCGCTGCGGACGCCGAATCCGGACGTGCTCTGCAACAAGGAGGTCAAGTTCAAGGCGTTCCTGGATCACGCCCTGACCCTCGGTGCCGATGCGATCGCGACCGGCCACTATGCGCGCGTCACGCACGCAGGCGATGGCGCGCACCTGCGCCTGGCCGTCGATGCGAACAAGGACCAGACCTACTTCCTGCATCAGCTCAGCCAGGCGCAGCTTGCCCGTGCGCTGTTCCCGCTGGTCGATCTGACCAAGGCCGAGGTGCGGGACCGCGCTCGCTCTCTCGGGCTTGCAAACGCCGAGAAGAAGGACAGCACCGGGATCTGCTTCATCGGCGAGCGGCGGTTCGCCGACTTCCTCGATCGCTACCTGCCGCGCAATCCGGGGCCGATCATGACCCCGGAAGGCGCGGTCGTCGGCGAGCATCGAGGGCTCGCCTGGTACACCATCGGGCAGCGTCAGGGGCTCGGTATCGGCGGGGTCGCCGAGCATGGCGAGGCACCCTGGTTCGTCGCCGCCAAGGCCGTCGAGTGCAACGCGCTGATCGTCGTCCAGGGCGGGGCCCATCCGCTGCTCTGGTCGCGCGAGCTGACCGCGGAACCGCCGCACTGGATCGCGGGGCGCCCGCCCGGGCCGGTGCCGTTGCGCTGCTGGTGCCGATTGCGGCACCGGCAACCGCTGCAGCGCTGCACGATAATTCGCTACGATAGCCGGATGTGTCGGGTTCGCTTCGATGAGCCGCAGCGTGCGATCACCCCCGGTCAGTCGGCCGTGTTCTACCTTGACGACGAATGCCTGGGTGGTTGCGTGATTCGAGAGGCCGCGTAGCATCGGCCTGTGTTTGTGCCCTTGTTGGCGCGAGAGTGGTCCGTTGTGCGGTGCGCGCTGGCCATTGCGTTATCTGCCCGGGCCGCGATAGGTCAGATGCCCGAAACCCAGTGGGCGCCTGTCAGCGCCGGCGGCCCGTCGCGCCGAACCCAGTATTTTAGCGTTCGAGATCCGATATCCATGCCCCACAGCGACCAAGACCGTATCATCGCGCTGGCAGGTCTTCATCAAGCGGCCCACTGCGTCCTCCGTATCGCCAACCGCGGTAGCGTCGATACCGAGCAGATGGAGCCCTGCCTGTACAGCCTGTTCCAGATCGACGCCGAGGATGTCCCGTCAGTGTTCGGCCCACCGGGCGCGGTCGCCACCGGGGCGCGGCAGGTGATCGCGCAGCTCACCGGCCAGCCCGAGCGCAATGTCGAGCTGACCCGCTACGTGATCACGCTTCTCAAGCACGAGCGGACGTTGGCCGGGCGGGGCGACATGCTCGCCGCGATCGCAGACGGCATCGAAGCCGCGGCTGCTCAACGCGGTGACGCCCACTTGCTCGATCAGGCGGTCATCAGCCGCCTGGCCGGGATCTATTCGGCGACCATCAGCAAGCTGGAGCCGCGGATCATCGTCCGCGGCAACCCGCTCTACCTGCAGAACCAGGAGAACCAGGAGCGCATTCGCGCCCTGCTGCTCGCCGGTATCCGTGCCGCGATGCTCTGGCGGCAGTGCGGCGGGCGTCGGATGCAGATCCTGTTCGGCCGGCGTAAGCTGCTCGATTCCGCGCGCGCCTATCTGAGTTCTGGGACCAGCGCGCGCCAGCCGAGCTGAGCGAGTCAGTCGCCGGATCTTGCTCGCACCTCTGATATTTGCCATCGATGAGCCGACCGAAACCTGATGAGCACCGGTTACGAGGAAGACTTCTTCACCTGGACCCAGGAGCAGGCGACCTATCTAAGGCAGGGCCGCCTCGATCTGTTGGATCTCGAGCATCTCGCGGAAGAGGTCGGTGATATGGGGAAATCCGAAACGCTTGGTTTAGGATCGTCCGCACGCCGCGGCACAGCCGCGTCCTAGCAGACTCGCCGGGAAAATCCCGCAGCGCTCTAGCAAGGGGCGATGCTTGCGCGTCGAGTGCCTCCGCAAGCGAGTGGCGCAGCCGATCTTGATCCCGCCAGAAGTCCGCTGGCGCTCGCGAGCTAGCCCGACATTGCCAGTCGACCAAAACCGCCCACTGTCCGATCTCAGCAGCGGTAGCGCTGAGCCTCCGGCAGTCCTTGTCATTGGGCCGGCAAGCCGGAGGTTCTGCGGGCAGGCCAGCGATCGTTGCGGCCCACTTCGGGTCTGCTCCCACCAGCCTTTGCAATGCCTGGCGGACCCCCGCGCGCAAGGCGCCTTGCTCCCGCGACGCCGGTGGCGGCCGACTACCGAATAACGGCTCGCCGCGCGGCCGATGCCGATCAGGAATGCGGCTGGACCCTAACGGCCCCATCCCTTTGGTCCTGCCCCCACCAGGACCAATCGCCCAAGATCGCGACTCCGGCGAGGGTACTTGGGCCACGGTGATCTGCCGGTAGAGATTATCGATTTGCTTGGCCGGGCTCGACTCGAGCAACAGTGGGCTCAGCGCGACCAACACGGCAACGCCGAGCGCACCGGCGGCGAGCGCGGGTCCCTGCCAAGTCCCGGTCCAACGGGGCTGCCTATTGCGGCGAATCAGATAGGAGCGCCAATGGCGCACGCGGCGGGCAATGCGTTGCAACCGAGCCGGGAGCATCCCGAGCTGCTCCAGCTCGGCATCGGCTTGTTCGAGCTGACGCAGCAGATCGAAAGTGCCTGGATCGCGAGCAAGATGCGAGAGGACCTCGCTGCGGCGTGGCTCGGTCAGGTGACCGTGGCGAAAGCGCTCGAGCTCGAGGAGCTTTGGGGCCGGCCCGCGGGCCTGACCTGAGGCTAGGGTCAAGGCGCAATTTACCTGCTGAGCCGCGGTCTTGCCGCGATCGGTCTTCTTCTGGTCCTCTCTTGAGGCTTTCATGCAAGCGGTGTACGGCCTCTAAGCGGTCGATACAACAAGGGGTTTCTGACGGGTTAAACGGATCGGCTTTGACAAAATGACGGTCCGTCATGTTGCGCCACAGCGGTCGGTTGAAAGCCTTCTCCGGCGGATCAGGCTGGCATGAGGGTACAGCGCAGATCAAACGAGGAGGTCATCAAGTGTGATCTGGTTTGCGGAAAGGTAGCGTTTGATCTTGGCGAGGGCCTGCTGGCGGCGGTACCGGACTTGGCGCACGCTGAGACCACCGAGCATCTCGCCCACACGCCGCTCCGGGATCGGGTCTTGAAAGCAGCGCAGGATGAATAGCTCCTCGTCACTGAGCACCAGGGGGCTTGCGTGGCTCTTTTTCAATTCCTCTGCCCGCGCACTGAGGAAAGGGGAGGGGGAGTCAACGTGTGCGCCAGAAAGTAGCTGGCACAGCGCACTGGCTTGGTCGCGGGTCGCGCTGTCGACGGGGTTTCCATCGCCAGCGACGGGCTCGATCCTGGATCGACCATCCTCATCGGTGGCTTCCAACGGCACGGACTCGCTGGCGCGGCCAGCGCATTCTTGACGGCGGTCCATTTCCTGCAGAATCCGGAGGATTTCTGCTTCGTTGGTCGGCTGCCCGTCCGTCGCTTACGGGTCATCGCGCAGCGCGGCCAGGACCTCGCTGTCAGTCAGACGCATCAGGCAGCGCAGCTCGAAAAGACGCTCGCCGAGCGCACCCAACTCCCGCAGCCATTTGCGGGGCGCGGGCCGTCCTGCCAGCTCGCGGTAGGCGTCGACCAGGCAACGCTTGAACGCCACGAAGATGTAGGCGCGGGTCAGATGGCGCGAGTCCCCGTCCGATTCTAGCCGGCTTAAGCGAATGGCGAGGCGTTGCCTGGCGTCTTCAGCCAATGCCTGAGGATCGGTCATGCGTCCGAACGTCTTGCGGGTGATCCCGAGGAAGAGGCGAGTCCATTCCTCGGAGTACAGCGCTTCTACCGTTGGTTCCGCTATTCCGTCTCTCATCGATGCTCTCGATCATCGATCTCGTGCCCAACGCCCGCTGCTAAGGGGCTCCGCCTTAAACCGAATCGAGGGAGGGGGCCTGTCCGCAGGGAAGGCGGTTCCAACGATGCACTATTCCAAATGCTTGGAATCCTGCGTTGGAGAGCCGCAACCCGGGCGACGGACATGCGCGGCGAGCCCCAAGGCCGCCCATATGACGGTAGGCGCTGCAGCTAATGACGACAATTAGGGCATGCGGCGACGAAGCTGCACCCTTCGGAGCGACAGCGATCCCGGTCTCGCCTCAACACTCGAACGGATACTAACCGAACTTGGTCCGCTGAGGGAACGACGCAGTCGCACTGGCATCCGGCGAGATGGGCGGTCCGGCTGGGTGATTAAGAAGCCCTAACAGAATCCCTCCTGTAGCCAGATAGATCAGCAGGTTGCGCGGGTCAAGCGGCCGTTTTGATAGGGCCTCTAAGCCTCACCGGCGGCATCTGCGTCATCAAGCTCATCCAAGATGAGTCCGAGGCGTGCCACGGCGCGCTCGGCGACGGCGCGCCGCGCGGCCGGGCGACCGGACTGACTCACCTGCAGCCAGTGCTGTTGATGGCGGCCGATCTCGTCGAGATCCGTGGGCTGAGTCGAGGGCAGCCGCTCTGCGGTCTGCAGGCCGTAGAGCCCCAACAGACCGCGCAGCGTGTCCAGCTCTTGGTCCGTGAACAGCTCGCTGTGCCGCTCGAGGGTCTGCAGGGCCTCGAAGTCGGCATTGAAGCCTTCGAGCTCGTGGTAGGCGCGCCCAAGCGCACGCTCGGCCGCATCGATGGCCTCGGCGACTGGAGACACTTGTGGTACCGTGGCCTTTTTCACCCATTCGGTCAGCTCTTGGGCGACCGCCGGATCACCCCCGGCGCCGCGGATAAAGGCAAGGAATCGGTCGCGCCGGGCGCTGTCTTCGCGCTCCCGTTCGCGCAGGACCGGCAGCCGATCGTAGCGCAGCGAGCGGACCAGGCGGCGCGCATCGCTGAGGATGCGGTAGGCGCGCAGCAGCTCGCTGCGCTTGAGGAAATGACTCTCCAGCACCGCGTGCAGCGGCGCGAACCCGGCCATGCGCTCCAGCTCGCCGACCACGGCATCGCGATCGCGCTCCGGGTCGGCCGCGAGCCGGGCCACGGTCGTGAACACCGCCCAATCCAGCGGCCCCTTCAGGGCGCGGCGCTCGGCGGTGCTCAGCGGACAGTCGTCGAACTCGTGGTCGCCATAGAACTCGTCGCTGCTCAGCAGCTTCTCGAGCCGTGGCGGCGGCACGCGGCGCAGCCCGTCCATCAGCCGCTGCAACCCGGCCTCCCCATCCGCCATGAGCCAATCCAACGCCCGCTTCAGCCCCGCCGAGATCGGCATCACACAGTTCAGGCTGTCCTTCAACTGCCCGGCGATCTTTCCGGACAGGGCTTCGCGCCGCGCCATCACCTCCGGCGAGAGGTCGATCTTGGCCATCACGCCGATCGCGTTCGAGGCGCTTGAGCGGCCTTGGGTCGCTTGGCCGAACTCCTCCAGGAAATCGCGGTCCGTGGCACGCGCGACGGCGCCGATCAGGTAGATGATGGCGTCGCTGGTCTCCCCGATCTGCTGGGTTTCCCGATCATGGCGCTCGCGCAGTTGGCCATAGAGGCGCATGTATTCGGCGGTGCGCCCTTGGTGCTGCGATACCACCGCGCCGGTCCCCGGCGTGTCGACCAGGGTCACCCGGCGCAGGTAGTCGAGCGGCAGCTGGTACTCCAGGTAGGCGATCCCGTCGGCGCGGCGCAAGGTCTCCTCGTCGTTGCCCTGCAGCTGGTGCAGAAAGTCGGGCGGCATGTCCTCGTAGCCGCCGCCGCGCCAGTGGCAGCGCACCGGTCGCGCCGGATCGGCCGGATTGCCGTAGCGGAAGTAGTTGATCGTCGCCGTGGTCTCGGTGGTGCCGACCGTCGCCAGGTCCTCGCGCGCCCCGAGCAGGGCATTGATGAAGGTGCTCTTGCCGGCCTTCACCCGGCCGACCACGGCGACGACGCAGGGCTCGTAGACCTTGCCGGCCATGGCGTTCAGCTCATCCGCCAATGCGCCCGGCAGCCCCGGCAGGCGCAGCCGCTCGGCCGATCGTTGCAGGGCCTGAACGATCTCGTCTTGGATCGCGCTCATGCTGTGCTCCCCGGTGGGCTCATCGGAAAGTGCCGCGGGCGCCGCGCTGCGCCGTCAGCGACAGGGCGACGGGCGAGCGCGCTGCGCTGGTCGCCGTTGACAGCGGCATTCCAGCCGGCTGATCGACGTCAATGGCGGATTGTGAGACAGCTTACCTCATTGGTCCAATCCGAGCGGCGCCATCGTCGGTCAGTCATCACGCTCGCGTCACCGCGGCCCGCCCGCTGTCCTGAAGGATTCCGTCATGCGCCGAAGCGCATTCAGACGTCCAGGTGTCGGGCTGGATCAAGCCTATGCGGCATGCCGACTCGTGGGGACCGGGTCGGCATGTGCTGGCGCCGTTCGATCTCGAAGCCGGTGACTGGCCCGCACCGCGGGCGGGCCCGTTGCGTCGGCAGAGCGAGCCCTAAACGTCGCGCGTAGCGCCGCTTCGCGGCGCATCAGCGGGCAGGGAATCAGCGCAGCAGCGATCAGCATCCCGGCGTCCAGCTAATCGATGGGGACGCCACAACACACGCGAAAGCCGACGTAGCCAAGGCAAGCGCCGGCGGTGATGTTGTGGCGGTAGGCGGCGCGGCAGTTCCTGGGGTCGTAGTTCCAGGACCCGCCCCGCACCACGCGACGTTCCCGGACAGTCTGCTCGGAAGCCAAACCAAACTCCCTCAGCACCCCTTGGAGGAAGCCCCCGCCAGACGAACGGCGAACGACGGTGCTCACCTTGTCCGGGCTTCCCCGCGCGGCGCCGTCGCTCGGCGCCCCCTGATAGCCGCCGTGCCACTGGTCCTGGCACCACTCCCAGACGTTCCCATGGACCTGATAGAGTCCGAACGGGTTGGGCTGGAAGGTGTTCACCGTCAGAGTCCGCTGGCGGTCGGTCCCGGTCGGGCCTCCGGCATAGCTATAGTTGCCATTGTAGTTCGCCAGGCTCGGATCGATTGCATTGCCCCACCAGAACGCGGTCGTCGTCCCGGCGCGGGCGGCGTACTCCCACTCGGCCTCGCTCGGCAGCCGGTAGCGCCGCCCGGTCTGGGCGCTGAGCCAGTCGCAGTAGGCGAGCGCATCGTCCCAGGAGACCCGGATCACCGGGTGCCTGCCCCGGCCCCAGCCGTTGTCGTCGGGCCTTGTCCGGCCGGTGTTCGCGCAGAAGGCATCGTACTCGGCGAAGGTCACGGCGAACCGGCCGATGGCGAAGGGATGGGCGAAGGTCACCGGGTGCTGGGGGCCTTCGTTGTCAAAGCGTTCGGCCTCGTCCGCCGGCGAGCCCATCAGGAAGCGTCCCGGCGGGATGACCAGCATCTCCGGCCCCTCACCGCCGTCCTGGAGCCGGTCTCGGAACAAGACCTCGAGGCCCAGCGCCGCGGCCGTCTCGCGCTGCAGGCGCTGGACGAGCTCGGCCGGCTCGCCGTGCAGGTCCGTCACCCGCGGCAGCGACGGGCGCGGGCTCCGGCTCCGTTCGGCGGCGCCGGCGCCCGCGCTGGCTTTGTCTCCGCCTTGCGCTGACTGTTTGGCGCGGCGCTTCTGCTGCTCCTGGCGCAGGCGCGCAAGGACCGCCTCCTTGGTCTCGCCCATGACCCCGCGCTCGATGGCGGCGGCCTGCTCCGCGTCGAGGCCCAGCTCCCCGGCGCGTGGTCCGAGCCCCTCGAGGGCCGACGCCGCCGGCGGCTGTGCCGACCAGACCTGCTCCACCGCGGCGCGGTATTGCGCCAGCCCCGCGGGCCGGTCGTCGACCGGTTCCGTTGGCCAGACCCGCTCGCTGAAGTACGCCGCCCCCAGCGCCACGGCCACGTCCATCTCGCCGTACTTGCGCGGGGCCACCGGCAGGGCCTCGGCGAGCTGGCGCTGGATCAGCGGGATGCGCGAGGAGCCGCCGATCAGCACCACCGTCTCGACCGCCTGGCCGCGGGCCTCGGCGCCGCGCACCAGCTCGGCGGTCAGGCGCACCGTGGCCTCGACGCGCTCGCGGATCAGGTCCTCGAACACGGCGCGCGTCAGCGTGTGCTTGAAGACCCGCCCGGCTGCGATCAGGCTGCTGAAGAGCACCTTGTCGTGGGCCGAGAGGTTCTCCTTGCGCTTGCGGCAGTCGCGCAGGAACCCGAGATCGAGGCCCGCCCCGTCGAGGCGCTCGCCCCATTGCTGCTCGGCGAGGCGCTCGCAGTGCTCGTAGAGGGCGAGATCGAAGTCGTCGCCGCCGCAGCGCAGCAGCCCCTTGGGCTCCATCGCCAGCTCGAAGCCGCCGGCCTGCTCGCGCAGCAGGGCCAGATCGAAGGTGCCGCCGCCGAGGTCGTAGACCAGCACATACTTGCCCACGCCGCGGCCGTCGCGGCTGTAGGCGAGCGCCGCGGCCACCGGCTCCTCGAGCAGCTCGACCGCGGCGAAGCCGGCCAGCCGCGCGGCCTTGGCGATCTCGTCGCGCTCGAGCGGGCCGAAGGCGGCCGGGCAGGTGATGACCGCGCGCGCCACGGGCTCATTGAAGTGCAGCTCCTCGGCGTCGCGCTTGAGCTTGCCGAGCACGGCGGCGGCGACCTCGACGGGCTTGACCCGCCGGCCCGGCAGGGCCAGCGTCGGGGCGTTGACCAGCTCGCGCTTGACGCTCGCCACCACCCGCCGGCGCTCCTCGTCGTCTTCGAGCATGTGCTCGGCCGGCGTGCCGACCACCGGCTCGCCGTCGCCGAAGTAGACCACCGAGGGCGTCTTCTCCTCGCCCTCGGCATTCTTGATGATCCGCGCCTCGCCCGTGCGCGGGTCCACCCAGGCCATGCTGCTGGTCGTGGTGCCAAAGTCGATGCCGAGGCTGGGCTCGGTGCTCATGCCGGCTTGTCCTGCTGCGCACCGCCGGTCTCTTCGGAAAGCGCCTGCTCGAGGCGCTGGGTCTGCTCGACGATGCGCTGGAGCCGCTTGCCGAGGGTGTCCCACTCGGCGAGGCAGGCGCGCAGCTCGCCGAGCCGCTCGGTGCGCTGTTTCTCATCGAGCTCGGCCTGTTGTTTGAGCCGTTCCAGCTCGCGCTGGGCCTCGGCCGAGCGCTCGCTAGCAAGCTGCTGCACGCTTTCGCCGACCTGTTGGGCCAAGTCGTCGAAGTGCGTGTCGACGAGGTTGTGCAAGCGGCCTGCGCCGACGTCGACGTCGAAGTAGTAGCGGCGGGCCTGATCGCGCACGCTGTGCAGATGGGCATGGAGCTCCTGCTGGGCCTGCCTGAGCTTCTGCTCTTTGGCCCGGCCCCAGCCTTTGCCGCCCTGGACGAGCGCCCATAGGCTCCCGGCGAGCGCGACACCGACAGCGGCCGGCGGGAAGACCGTGCTCGCGACGACATATTGTCCCGACTGCTGTGATCCGGACACCAAGAAGCCGCCAGATACTGGAAATAGGCGGCTCCTCCGTCTGGATTAGTCCCGGCGGAACAATAACCGACGCCGGCGACGAATCCCACACTCATGAAGTCCTGGCGAAACCCCTTGAACTTGTCGATCCAGTCATCCTGGATCGGCAATTGGTAGCCGGCAGCGGCCGTCTCCGGCGACAGCGAGCTGCCGGCAGCGCCCCGAGACAGCGCCTCCATCGCCGTTTCGAAATCGACGAGTTGCTCGCTTGCGCGCTCTCGGACGTCCTGATCGACCTGTTGCCATTTCTCGATCGCATCCTGCGTGACGCCTTCGGCCAGCCGTTCGCCCAATGCCTGCGCTTGCGGCAGCGAGGTCAGCGCCTTGATCTTGTCGCGCCATTCGCGATCGATGTCTCCTCCGCTCTCGAGTGCCTGCCTCATCTGTTGCTTTCCGCCGGTGACGACCTTTCGGATGCCGTGGATCAGGGCCTGCCGCTTCTCGCCGCGCTCGCCCCAGTCGCTGTCGAACCGGCGCTTGCGCTCGGCCATGTCGCGCTGCACAGCGACGCGCTGCTCCTTGGATTCGGAGAGCAGGTCGGCCACGCGCGTCTGCAGTGCTTGACGGGCGCTCTCGTGGTACTGGCCAGTGGCCAGTATGGCGGTGGCCACGCGGCTCAGGCCAGCCACGCGGAACAGGAAGGCCTTGAGCTCAGCGGCAAGCTCCCGATGCCGACTCAGGACCTCATAGTCCTCGTCCCCGGTCTCGGCGGCCTTCATCAGCAGCGTGCACGAGATCGGCCACACGCGAGGGTCCGTGAGCTTGTCGCCGAGCTCCTCGCGCAGCACCTGCTCGTTGCGCGCCTGCACCTCCTGCCAAGCCTCCCTGGCGAAACGGTCGATCCGCGTCTGGATGAACAGGACGTTGGGGGTGATGTCGAGAATGGCGCCGATGGTCTCCAGGTCGCGCTGGCCGAGGGGCTCGCTGGAGGTGAGCACATAGATCACCGCATCCGCCTGCGGGAGGAAGCGTTGCGTGATCAGGCTGTGTGCGGCGTAGAGGGAGCCCAGCCCCGGCGTGTCGAGCACGCTGACCCCGTCCGGCAGGAAGCGCACCGGCACATCGACCTCGATCCAGCGGATGACCTGATCCAGGCTTGGGGTGCTTTCCTGATCGGCCAGTACCTGCGAGCCGTAGTGCTCGAGCTCGGTCGCGGCGATCTCCTTGACCGTGTCGTCCTCGAAGCGGACGCGGTAATCCTCCTCCGCCGCCTTGTTGACCAGGAACACCTGGCTCGTCGCGATATCGACGTCGGTAGGCAGCAGCGGCCGGCCGATCAGGGCGTTGATGAAGCTGCTCTTACCGCGCTTGGCCTCGCCGACGACGAGGACGCGATAGCGGTTCTGCTGCAGCCTTTCGCGCAGGCTCGCCAGGGCCTCGGGTGGTGCCGGCAGGTCGCAGGCCGGCCGCTCGGCACCGAGGTCCTCGATGGCGTTCAGGCTGTCCTGGCGCAGGTCCTCGAACTGTTGCGGTAGCGGTGGGGTCATCGGAGCGCTTCCTGTCTGTCGGTCGTGCGTTGCCCGGTCAGCCGAGGTCGCTGTCGGCTTCGTCTTGAAGGTCGAGATCTTGCGGGTATTCGCCTGCGGCTTGGTCGACGGCCTCGCCTTCGGCCAGGGTGGACGTCTGCTGGTCATCCGCGCGGCTGTGCTCGGTGGTCAATGCGGCCAGGGATGCGAGCGGGCCCAGGCCCAGCATCTGTAATGCGGTATCCAATGCCCCATCCCAGCTCTCGGGCTGGTCGGCCAGCCCCAGGAAGTTGTCGTACGGCATGCCCCAGACGGTTGGGATATGGCCCTGGACGTAGTCGAAATTGGCCATTTCGGGGAGCCAGTGCGGCGCCGGCTCCTGCGTCGCGACCATGAAGCAGTTGCCGTCGCGCCAGGCGTCGACGAACTGGTCCATCGGGTAGGTGGCCGCCGCCTCACCCGTGCCGGGGTCGCTGATGATGACCTGCACGTTGTCCGGGTCCGTGGTGTCGATGCCGGAGACCACCACGGCGTGGTCGGCGCCGGACATGCCCAGTTTGTCGGCAAGGGACTCGAGGATCGGGCTCTGGCCCCAGATCTCGCCGGAATCGAGGCCGACGATGACCTTGTGGCCTTGCGCCAGCTCGTTGGTCAGGTTGAAGATCGATGCGCCCTCGTACCGGGTCACGCCGATGCCGTGCAGCTCCAGGAGATTGCCGACATCCTGCGGCGCCGTGCCGCCGCCCGGCTGATACCAGCCGGCATTGATCGCCTCGTCGCGCAGCATCGTCTCGTCGAATTCCACGCCCGTGAACTGCTCCAGGATGAACTCCTGACAGCGGATCGCGCAGGTATCGGCATACCCCTGCTGGCCGTCCCAGAGCTGGATGTCCTGCTCCGGCGTGCCCATCTGGGTCTCGGCCGGCCGTATCGGAGCACCGACCTGCGGTTGCGGCGGAAGCAGGTCATCGAACGGCGAGGACCAGTCACTCGAGCCCAAACCAGGGGTTGTGTTCGACGCGTTTGTCATGACGAATCTCCTCGTGCAGGGATGTCGGGACCTCGATCAACTGCAACCCGCGCGCGCCGCAGGATGCGGCGGCCGACGCGGAAACCGGGCGTGACGACCTGTATCGGCGGCCTGGCGCCGGCCGTCGGGGCGCCTGCCGAAAGCTGGTGCAGCTTGCGCTCGAAGGGTCCGTCCTGATCGATCAGCTCGACGCCGTTGCGCTGCAGAATCTCCTGCAACCGCAGGCAGGCATGCTCCGCGATCTCGCGCCCGGCGGCGTCGAGCCCGTCCGCATGGGTGTCGAGCTCGTCGTACAGGTCGGTGCACTCATTGACTAGCTTGAGCCAGGCACGGTTCTCGAGTGTCTCGGTTTCCGGCACCTGAGTCTGATGCCCTGCATCAGGGTCGGTACGGCCTTGATCCTCCACCGGTGGGACGTCGGGAGTCGCCGGGGGCGACGCCGGAACCACAGTTTCGTCGCGCCCCGGCCGGGCTCGTTTGCCCCATGGCAAACCGAATAGCCTAGCGAGGCTCCAACGGCGGTTTGAAACGCCACTTCGAGAAGAGCTCATGACGACACCTCATTATCCTACGGCAGCATCTTCGTCGGCGATCTTCCGGCCGCTCCTTTGGCGATCAAGGCAGCCAAGGACGTAAGCATCGACAACGCTCCGCATGCCTATAGACTGAACGGATTTGCCGCTGCGATCTGACAATCTTCAGTACGGGCCTTCGATGCGAGGCGCGCCGCTGCTCGACTGACGCTGGCCCAGGCTGGAATCGCGCGCTCGCAAGCCCCGCTGCCGGGCCGCCGCGCCGGATGCACCGCCGCGGCAGCGCAGCGTCCAGCATCCGGCCGCCAAGCCCCAGCCGAGGCGCAGGCTCGCTGGCACCGAGGGCAGGGCATCGGGATCGGTTGTCACGGCAACGTTTCGGCCTTTCCGGCACCCGCTGCGGGCTCCAAGAGCGCAAGCGCATAGTCCGGCACGGTCCGTGGCTTGGCGACCACGGGGTGCTGGCTGCCGTCCGTGAGAATCGGGACGGTGCGCTGTACATAGGTCTCAAGCTCGGTGAGGAAGACCATATCGTCCTGAATCAGGTCCGCCGAGCCTCGAACGCCATTGTGCTCATCTGGCGGTAGGTCCCGGGATCTCCCAGAAACATCTGGAACAAGTGCCTGAGTTGCTCATCTACGCGCAGGTCTTGTGCGAACTCTGTTGCATCAAAATCGTCACTGAATGCCGGGGCCGCGAGGAGGAACAGACCGCCGACCAGGATGACGAAGACCTTCTGAAGAAGCGGTTGGAAACCGAGTTTCGTAGATATGCCCAAGTGATTCCTTCAAATAGACTGGCCGTGGGTTGCGCCGACGGCGTCATGCAGGCGGTTCGTCAGCGTCGTGCCGCAGTCCCGGGTCAAAAGCGCTGGTGTCGGGTTGTGCTGAGCAAACCGTCTCCCTGGTCCTTCACGGCGGACCGGATGGGCAGAGATTGCGCCATGCTGCGCGCGGTCGCGGATGTAGCCACTTCCATGCGCGGCGTTAAAACTGACCGAGCCGACGAGCTCGCGATGACGGTCCTTAAGGCTTGGGATGCCTTTCGCGCCCGGCCTCGCTAGAATCGGGCGTCAAGATGCCGTCACCGAATCCCGGAGTCCCCATGCACGATAGCTTCAACGCCAAGGCGCGCCTCGATGCCGCCGGCCAGTCCTACGAGATCTTCCGCGTCGACGCGGTGGAGAACAGCGCGCGGCTGCCGTTCTCGCTCAAGATCCTGCTCGAGAACCTGCTGCGTCACGAGGACGGTGTCACCGTCCGCCGCGCCGACATCGAGGCGCTCGCCCATTGGGACCCGAAGGCGGAGCCGGATCGGGAGATCCAGTACCGCCCGGCGCGGGTGCTGATGCAGGACTTCACCGGCGTGCCGGCGGTGGTCGACCTGGCGGCGATGCGCGATGCGATGGGCGCCCTCGGCGGCGATCCGGACCGGATCAATCCGCTGCAGCCGGCCGAGCTGGTGATCGACCACTCGGTCCAGGTCGATGCCTACGGCTCCGACGATGCGTTGCAGCGCAATGCCGACCTCGAGTTCCAGCGCAACCAGGAGCGCTACCGGTTCCTGAAGTGGGGCCAGCAGGCGTTCGACGACTTCAAGGTGGTGCCGCCCGATACCGGCATCGTGCATCAGGTCAATGTCGAGTACCTGGCCCGCGTCGTCTTCGGCCGCGAGGTCGAGGGCGTGCGCCAGGCCTATCCGGACACGCTGGTCGGCACCGATTCCCATACCACGATGATCAACGGCGTCGGCGTGCTCGGTTGGGGTGTCGGCGGCATCGAGGCCGAGGCCTCGATGCTCGGCCAGCCGATCTCGATGCTGATCCCGCAGGTGGTCGGCGTGAAGCTGACCGGGCGGCTGCCCGAGGGCGCGACCGCGACCGATCTGGTGCTGACCATCGTCGAGATGCTGCGCCAGCACGGGGTGGTCGGCAAGCTGGTCGAGTTCTACGGCCCGGCGGTCAAGAGCCTGCCGATGGGGGATCGCACGACGATCGCCAACATGGCGCCCGAGTACGGCGCCACCTGTGGGCTGTTCCCGATCGACGACGAGACGCTCGACTTCCTGCGCCTGACCGGCCGCTCCGACGCGCAGGTCGCGCTGGTCGAGGCCTATGCGAAGGCGCAGGGGATGTTCGACGCCGACGGCACCTTCGAGGCCGACTACAGCGATTGCCTGGAGCTCGATCTCGGCACCATCGTGCCCAGCCTGGCCGGCCCCAAGCGCCCGCAGGACCGGGTCGCGCTGACCGAGGTCAAGGCCGGCTTCGAGGCCGCGCTGAAGACCCTGAACGCCGAGCGCGGGGTCGACGAGCGGCCGGCCGTCGCGACCGAGATCGACGGCGAATCGGTCCAGATCGGCGACGGCGCGGTCGCGATCGCGGCGATCACCTCCTGCACCAACACCTCGAATCCGACCGTGATGCTCGGCGCCGGGCTGGTCGCGAAGAAGGCGGTCGCGCGCGGCCTGAAGGTGCCGGCCTGGGTCAAGACCTCGCTCGGGCCAGGCTCGATGGTGGTCACGCACTATCTCGAGGACGCCGGGCTGATGGGGCCGCTCAAGCAGCTCGGCTTCCACGTCGTCGGCTATGGCTGCACCACCTGCATCGGCAACTCCGGGCCGCTGCGCCCCGAGGTCTCGAAGGCGATCAGCGACGGCGATCTGAGCGTCTGCTCGGTCCTGTCCGGCAATCGCAACTTCGAGGGCCGGGTGCATCCGGAGGTGCGGATGAATTATCTCGCCTCGCCGCCGCTGGTAGTGGTCTATGCGCTGGCCGGGCGCATGGGCTTCGACCCCTATAACGACCCGATCGCTGATGACCCGGACGGCAATCCGGTGTTCATGCGCGACATCTGGCCGACCCAGGCCGAGGTCGCCGACACCGTCGCCAGCTTCCTGAGCCAGGACGACTATCGCAGCACCTATGCCGATGTGTTCGCCGGCGATGCGCACTGGCAGGGGCTCGAGGCGCCGTCCGGCAAGGTGTTCGACTGGGACCCGGCCTCGACCTATATCCAGGAGCCGCCGTACTTCCAGGGCATCCAGATGGAGCCCGAGCCGGTGCAGCCGATCACCGGCGCGCGCTGCCTGGCCGTGCTCGGGGATTCGGTGACCACCGACCACATCTCGCCGGCCGGCAGCATCAAGGCCGACAGCCCGGCCGGGCGTTATCTGATCGAGCACGGCGTCGCGCCGGCCGATTTCAACTCCTATGGCTCGCGCCGCGGCAATCATCAGATCATGATGCGCGGCACCTTCGCCAATATCCGGCTGCGCAATCGGATGGCGCCCGGGACCGAAGGCGGTGTCACCCTCCATCAGCCGTCGGGCGACCAGGAGGACATCTACGACGCGGCCATGCGCTATCAGAGCGAGGGCGTGCCGGTGATCGTGATCGCCGGCAAGGAGTACGGCTCCGGCTCCTCGCGCGACTGGGCGGCGAAGGGGCCGCGGCTGCTCGGCGTGCGCGCGGTGATCGCCGAGAGCTACGAGCGTATCCACCGCACCAATCTGGTCTGCATGGGCATCCTGCCATTGCAGTTCCAGCCGGGCGAGAGCGCTGAGTCGCTCGGGCTGACCGGCACCGAGTTGTTCAGCATCGGGGACTTGGATGATGGCAACGCCAAACAGGTCGAGGTCACCGCGACCCATGCCGACGGCAGCGCGGTCCGCTTCCAGGCCAAGGTCCGGATCGATACCCCGAACGAGGCCGACTACTACCGCAACGGCGGTATCCTGCACTATGTGCTGCGGCGCCTGGCGGCGGGCTGAGCGGTCTTGTTTGGCTCAGGATGCCGCCAAAGGTTCGAGAGCTGATTGCAAGGTTGGAGCAGGCAGGCTTTGTCGATCGCGGTGGTAAAGGGAGTCATCGCAATTTCGTCCACCCGAGTGTGGTGAAGCCGATTACCGTGCCAGGAAAACCAGGAGAGGATGCCAAGCGATACCTGGTGCGAGCGGTCGAGAAGGCCATTGCGGAGTCGCGCGATGAAAGACAGTGATCAATACGCCAAGATCGTGGAATGGTCCGAGGAGGATCAGTGTTACGTCGGCAGTTGTCCCGGTCTCATGCTAGGCGGCTGTCACGGCGACAACGAGCTGGCCGTTTTTGAGGAGCTTTGTCATGTCGTGGACGAAATCCTGCAGCTCTATCGCGAAGACGGTAAGGCGCTCCCCCCAGCGACGGCCGGAAGAGATCTTGTGAATCAGTTACAAGATGTCGCCTAACCCGGTCGACCAACCTCCTTAGGCAAGACGGGGCGGAATGCTGCGGGTTGAGATTCTGACCCCCTTTCACCCCGAATGATGAGCAACTGTTTGATGGATTTATCTTCTCTGACCGCCATCTCCCCGATCGACGGCCGCTACGGCGCCAAGACCGCCGAGCTGCGGGCGGTGTTCAGCGAGTTCGGGCTGATCCGGCATCGGGTCAGCGTCGAGGTCGCCTGGCTCAAGGCCCTGGCCGCGCATCCGCAGATCAGCGAGGTGCCCGAACTCTCGAACGCCGCCGAGCAGCGTCTCGATGCGATCGCCGGCGAGTTCGGCGAGGACGATGCGGCGCGCATCAAGGCGATCGAGCGCACCACCAATCACGACGTCAAGGCGGTCGAGTACTTCCTGAAGGAGCGCATCGCCGACCACACCGAGCTGAACGCGATCGCGGAGTTCATCCACTTCGCCTGCACCTCCGAGGACATCAACAACCTGGCGCATGGGCTGATGCTCAAGGCCGGGCGCGATCATGTCCTGCTGCCGCGGATGGATGCGCTGATCGAGGCACTGCGCACGCTCGCGCACTGCCATGCCGAGACTGCGATGCTGTCACGGACCCATGGCCAGCCGGCCTCGCCGACCACGCTCGGCAAGGAGCTGGCGAACGTCGTCCATCGGCTGCGCCGGCAGCGCGATGCGGTCGCCAAGGTCGGCCTGCAGGGCAAGATCAATGGCGCGGTTGGCAACTACAACGCCCACCTGGCGGCCTATCCGGAGGTCGACTGGCCGGGATTCGCTCGCCAGTTCGTCGAGTCGCTGGGGCTGGAGTGGAATCCGTACACGATCCAGATCGAGCCGCACGACGCGATGGCCGAGCTGTTCGATGCCATCGGGCGCTTCAACACGGTGCTGATCGACTGGTGCCGCGATGCCTGGGGTTACATCGCGCTTGGCTACTTCAAGCAGCGTACCGTTGCTGGCGAGGTCGGCTCGTCGACGATGCCGCACAAGGTCAATCCGATCGACTTCGAGAACGCGGAGGGCAATCTCGGCATCGCCAATGCGCTGTTCGATCATCTCGCAGCGAAGCTGCCGATCTCGCGTTGGCAGCGCGACCTGACCGACTCGACGGTGCTGCGCAACCTCGGCGTGGCGATGGCGCATACGCTGATCGCGCTCGATTCGGCGCTGAAGGGGGTCGGCAAGCTCGAGGCCGATCAGGCGCGGCTGGCTGCCGATCTCGACGCCAATTGGGAGGTGCTGGCGGAGCCGATCCAGACCCTGATGCGCCGCTATGGGGTCGAGCAGCCCTACGAGCGACTCAAGGAGCTGACGCGCGGGCAGCGCATTGGCCCGGATGCGTTGGCGCTGTTCGTCGAGGGGCTCGAGATCCCGGCCACCGCGAAGGCTGAGCTCAAGGCGCTGACGCCGGCAAGCTACATCGGTAATGCCGCTGAGCAAGCGCGTGCCATTTGATGGGCGCCAGCCGCTTGATGGGTACCAGCCGCGACTGATGTGCGCCTCCGTTGCCTGATCGCCGCCTGCAGCGACCGCAGCGCCTGCTGCTTGGGGCGGGCTTCATCGTGCTGGGCGAGTTCTGCTTCGCGTCGATGGGCGTCGGCATCCGGCTCGTTTCGGGCGAGCTGCCGAACGCGATGGTGGTCTTCGGCCGGAACCTGGTCGGTATCCTGCTGCTCGCGCCCTGGCTATTGCGCAACGGCCTCGGTGATCTGAAGACCGCCGTGCCCGGTCTCCATCTGCTGCGCGCGACCGCCGGCATCTCGGCGATGTACTGCTTCTTCTATGCGATCGCCGAGCTGCCGCTGGCCGAGGCGATGCTGCTCAAGCTGACCGCGCCGCTGTTCATCCCGCTGTTTGCGATGCTCTGGCTGCACGAGCGCGTCAGCGGCCTGCTCTGGATCGCGTTGGGGGTCGGCTTTGCCGGGGTGATCCTCATCCTCGATCTGGCACCGAGCACGGCCTGGGCCGGCGTGTCGCTGGTCTCGTTGATCGGACTGCTCGGCGGGGTCTTTGCGGCCGTGGCCAAGGTCACGGTGCGGCGGCTCTCGCGCTCGGAGCCGACGACACGGATCGTCTTCTACTTTGCCCTGATCGCCGGCCTGATCTCGGCGTTGCCGCTGGCCTGGGAGTGGCAGACACCGACTGCAACCGCTTGGGGCCTGCTGCTCGGCATCGGCATCGCCGCCACGCTCGGCCAGCTCGCATTGACGCGCGGCCTGACGCTGGCGCCGGCATCGCGCATGGGGGCGTTCGGCTACTTCTCGGTGATCTTCGGTGCCGCTTACGGCTGGTTGTTCTGGGATGAGCCGCTGACGCTGAGCCTGCTGTTGGGCACCCTGCTGATCGCCGCCGGTGGACTGCTCGCGAGCCGGGCGCGCAGCGAGACACGGGTCCGCGCGCCGCGCCCAGAGCCAGGCCCAGAGCCGGACCCAGAGCCGGGCCCAGAGCCGGGCCCAGAGCCGGGCCCAGAGCCGGGCCCAGAGCCGGGCCGGCGAACGCGGACCGCCGCGAAACTCTCCCTATGATCAACGACAGTCCTGCGTTCCCAGCGTTGCGGTTTCCATCCGGGCTGGATGCCGAAGGCTTCCTAGCCCGCTACTGGCAACGCCGGCCCCTGCTGATGCGCCAGGCGCTGCCGGGCTTCGAGAACCCGTTGCCGGCCGATGAGCTGGCCGGTCTCGCGTGCGAGTCCGATGTCGAGGCGCGCATCGTGCTCGAGCGGAGCGAGCAGGGACCCTGGCAGTTGTTGCACGGACCGTTCGCTCCTGAGCGCTTCGCGGCACTGCCGGCGACCCATTGGACGCTGCTCGTGCAGGATGTCGACAAGCACATCCCGGAGATCGGCGCGTTGCTCGAGCGTTTCCGGTTTCTGCCCAACTGGCGTCTCGACGACATCATGGTCAGCTATGCGGAGGATCAGGGATCGGTCGGGCCCCATGTTGATGACTACGATGTGTTCCTGATCCAGGCCGAGGGCCGCCGGCGTTGGCGCATCGCGACCCGCGCCGATGCGCCGCTCGAGCTGCTGCCCGACCTCGAGATCAAGATTCTCGAACGATTCGAACCGGATCACGAGTGGCTGCTCGAGCCTGGCGACATCCTCTATCTGCCGCCCGGCGTTCCGCATTGGGGGGTCGCCGAGGGCGCCTGTCAGACCTGGTCGGTCGGGCTGCGCTCGCCGAGCTGGGGCGAGCTCGCCGACGACTGGCTGGCCGAGGTGGCGGAGCGCTTTACCCCGGCCGGCCGCTGGCGCGATCCGTCTCCGGACGGCGGCTCGGTTGCCGTGACGCCGGACGATCCGGCCGAGTTGACGGCGGCGACGATCGCCAGTATGCGCACGCAGATCGAGTCGGGTATCGCTGCGGCCGGGTGCGACGACTTCGCGGTTTGGCTCGGGAAATGGATGACAGAGCCGAAGCTCAATCTGGAGCTGGCGCCGCCCGAACCCTCTTGGCCTGTCAGTGCGGTCATTGCGCTATTGGAATCGCGGGGGGCGCTCCAGCGTGATGGGCGCTCGTTGCTGTTGTTCGCGCGATCATCCGAACCCGTTGGGCCGGTGTTGCTGTTTGCGAATGGGGAAGATCATCGTCTGCCGGCTGAACTGGCGCCGTTCGTCTCGCTGTTGGCGAATGGTCGGGAGCTCGAGGCTGGCCGAGTTCGACCCTGGCTCGATCAAGAGCCGGCGCAGGCGCTGCTCGCAACGCTGTTCAACGCGGGTCACTATCGTGTCCCGGATGAGTCTGCCTAAAGCCGACCGGCTGCTGCAACAGAGGTTTCCGGCGAGCAATGATCCGCATCCGACAGCCTTGATCATCTGCTGGCCCGTCTGCCGCCCAAATGTTGTGCGGCAGGGTTGCAATCCGACCCTTGGGAATCGATCAGCGCGGCATCTGTGATCCAATCTTTGAGGTCTTGGGCGAGGCGCTGACCGAGGTCTATCGATCGACCTTGGTGATGACGACGCGGCGCTGCTCGACCGAAAAGGGGCTGTACTGCGGCAGTAGCTCGCGTTTCCCGCGACTTTCAGGGGGTGCGAGCAGCTCGGCTGGATAGCCTTCGGCAATGAAGTAGTCGCGCACCGCCTTCGCACGCCGCATCCCGAGTGCCATGTTGTACGCATCCGAGCCCTTGGCATCGGTATGCCCGACGATGGTGACATACTCGCGGGCAGGCGACCGCTTCACCTTTCGAATATAGCTATCGATCGTCGCAAGTACCGGGCGGTTGACGACGGTGTCGGGGACGATGTACTTGTCGAACTCGAAGAGCAGCTTGATCGTGAGCTCTTCTGGAACCCGGACGTCGCCGCAGGCAGGCAACTGTTGGGCTGTCGGGTCTTCCC
The DNA here is from genome assembly GCF_016584085.1 of Halochromatium glycolicum. Lineage (GTDB taxonomy): Bacteria > Pseudomonadota > Gammaproteobacteria > Chromatiales > Chromatiaceae > Lamprobacter > Lamprobacter glycolicus. The sequence continues at coordinate 28,662 of NZ_NRSJ01000009.1, forward strand.
AGCACTCACCGAAGGGCGGCTCTGTCCAGCTCCAGCCGCCCGGGTGGGGACTGCTCCGGTCCGGCGTTGGAGGCTTGGCGCCGCCGGCCGTGCCTTCAGCGAATCCAGCGAGTGCTGGGCCGCTGCAGAGTAGCAGCATGAGGACGGCGCAAACGATGCTGGGTCTTCTGGTGGACGGCTTCAATTCGGTAATCGGGTCGACTTAGGAATGATCAATCATTGCCTTCCCGACGCTGCCGCGACCGGTCGCTTTGAAATCGGGAAGTCGTTTCTGGGCGGTCACCTACAAAAGCGAAAGCCGGCTAGCTGCAAGCTAGCCGGCTTTGCCAGGCTCGATGGCCGGCGCCAAACGCCTCGGGCTCGCCGCCTAATCAATAAGGCCGAAGGCTGCGCTGGTGCGGCAGCGGGCTCTGGCGTCGAGCCTATCCTAGCAGCTTACTGGTCGACCTTGGTGATGACGACGCGGCGCTGCTGGACCGAGAACGGGCTGTACTGCGGCAGCAGATCGCGCTTGCCAAGGCTCTCGGCTGGTGCGAGCAGGCGCTCTGGATAGCCCTGGGCGATGAAGTAGTCCCGCACAGCGTCGGCGCGCCGCATGCCGAGTGCCATGTTGTAGGCGTCGGAGCCTTTCGCATCGGTGTGGCCGACGATGGTGACGTATTCCTCGACCGGCGTGCTCTGGACCCTGGCGATGTAATCATCGATCTCGGCCAGGACCTCGCGGTTCACGACGGTCTCCGGGACCTGATACTTGTCGAACTCGAACAGCAGCTGGACCGTGATCTCGGCCGGGACGATATCGCGCTCGCACGGCGGCAGGTTGGTGGGACCGCTAGGGTAGGCGCTCTGCCAGCACTCGCCGTAGCTGGTCGCCCACAGCTGGCCGTCTGGGAAGTTCTTGCTGCCAGCCGCATACCAATACGACTCTTGCATCTCATCGGCGACAGCAGTGCCGCCCATCAAAAGAGCGGCCGCTGCCGTGCAGGCGATGGCCGCGGTGCGGAGGGGTTTCGTCGTGATGAACATCAGTGGCTCCTATCGTCAGGTTAGAGGTGCAGACTGGGTGACGGCCTCGGAATGCCCAGCAGTTGACGAGGACTTGGCGTCGACGTCCGAACGACTGCCGTGACACAATGATAGCGTGTTGTCGGAAAAATGAAACAAGAAAAGCAAAAAAACCGCCTTAGTGGGCGAACTATACCATAGGTTTGTTGTTTGGACACCATCTTACAGTGTAGTTGTATCGCTGCAACAGCTGTGTCAAAGGCCCCGAAGTGTGGCGGGTTCTGAGTGGCGGCTGCGCTCGATGACGCTGATTGAGAGTGCTTTGGCGTTGCGGGCCGAGGTTGAGCGCTTGGCGTTCCAGCCACCGGTTGCGACGATCTATAACCCGCTCGATTACGCTTGGGAGGGGCATCGCGCGTATCTGTCCCGGTTCGGGCAGGGCTCGCGTGCGGTGCTGCTGCTGGGCATGAATCCCGGGCCGTTCGGGATGGCGCAGACTGGTGTGCCCTTTGGTGATGTGCAGATGGTCCGCGATTGGCTCGGCATCAAGGAGCCGATCGCTGCGCCAGCCTCGATCCATCCCAAGCGACCCGTGCTCGGGTTCGACTGCACGCGGCGCGAGGTCAGCGGTCAGCGACTATGGGGCTGGGCGCGTGCGCGGTTCGATACGCCCGAGCGGTTCTTCGCTCAATACTTCGTCGCCAACTATTGCCCACTGGTCTTCATGACCGAGACGGGTCGCAATCTAACGCCGGATGCGCTGCCCGCCGCCGAGCGCGAGCCCCTGTTCGCGGCCTGCGATCGCGCATTGCGCTCAACGGTCGCGCAACTGCAGCCGGAGTTCGTCGTCGGTATCGGGCGATTTGCGGAGCAGCGCGCGATCGCCGCCTTGTCGCACGAGCCGGTGCGTATCGGTCGCATCCTCCATCCGAGCCCAGCGAGCCCTGCCGCGAATCGTGACTGGGTTGGTCAGGCGGAGCAGGGGCTTCGTCGGTTGGGCATCGCGCTGCCTGAGCCCAGCTAGAAAACGGGCAATTATTGATGAGCCCTCACAACATGGTTCCTGGGCCTTCGAGATCAGTGGCTTGCGCGAATCAAGCGGCCTCTTGATAGCGCATCTCTAATCCCGAAGCTGCCACGGCGATTCGCTGCGAAATCGCAAAGCATCTTCTGACCAGTCATCAAGCGGGCGTTTTGGCCTGCATCCAGGACCCCAGTCGGCTGGCCGATTCTCCTTGGGCCCGGCCTGCTTGGAGTCTGCAAGGGCCTGAGCGCGCGAACGCACTCAGTCGGTTTCTTCGTTTGGCGTATCGCGAGACGGCTGCTGGTCGCCATTGGCCGCGCCGATCCAGTCGAGCACCCGTCGCTCTTGGTAGTCGTAGAACGGATTGTGGCGCAGCCTCAGTAACCATTGAGCAGGCACCTTGAGCACCCCGCGCTCGCCTCGTATCGCGAGTTGCCCCAAGAACACCTGATCGTTACCGGGCGGCGGATAGCGCCCGTAGAGCGGATCGTCGATCGGAAACGGGAGATCCACATGGGAGAGCGAGAGCGCATCGGCGGGCCAGGGCTCGTCGATCCGCTCGGTTCGGGTCGGCTCGGCGCTGAACGGTGGCTTGTACGAGGCGACGACCTCAGAGCTGTCCGGCCCGGCATTGGTGATCAGGGTCAGCTCGAAGGGCAGCGTCGGGTCTTCGAGGAGCTGTTCGGCAAGCGCGGCGCGCTCAGTAACCAACAGCGATGAGGTCACCGCTCGGCGGTTGATGTCATAGAGCAGCAGCCCATGCCGGTCCGGTGCGAGCCGGCCAAGCAGGTTGTCGACCGCGGCCTCGGGTGAGACCGTCGCATCGACCACGCTCAACAGCACCAGGGTTGCCGGGAAGTCGCGGATCGGCCCATTGGTTGCCAGCTCACGCACCCGTGCGGTCGTCGAGCGCGTCATTCGGTGCACCTGCAGGCTCGCGTTGGCCGAGAAGGCGTTGTAGTTGAACGGATCGAACTCGGGCAGCAAGGTGGTCCAGGCGACTTGCTCGAGCCCTGGAACGCGTGACAAGCGCACCAGCCAAGGCGTTGCCGCGGCTGCCGGAGTGATGCCGATCGCCGGCGAGACCAGCACCAGGCTGGCCGGTACCTGCGCTGCGACGGCCGCTTCAGTGCCTTGGGCAGCCATCGCTGTGAGTGCATAGTCCAGCGCCAGTGCGGCGCCGGTCGAATAGCCGATTATGTGCAGGGGTCGGCCATCGAGCTGCTCGCCAAGATGGGCCATGCCGATCCGGGTGGCGGCGGCCATGTCCTCCCAGGTCACCGAGAGCAGTCCGGATGGCGCCGTGCCGTGGCCCGGCATGCGCAGACCGAGCACAAGGTAGTCCTGCTCGGCAAGCGCCTGGCCGATCGCGCGCAGGCTGTAAGGGCTGTCGGACATCCCATGCAGCAGAAGGACGCCGCCGATCGGGTCTTCAGGGGTCAGCTCGAAGCTGCGGTTCCAATTCTGGTCGCGCTCCTCGGGATCGGCGGCGCTGCCGCTGCTGAAACGGTTGAGGATCTGCTCGGGACCAGTCGGCGTCAGCGCATAGACCTTGTTGCGGAGCTCGGTGAAGAGCCGATCCTCCAGCGCCTGGTAATCCTGGAAGCTGTTCAGTCGGTCAGCGTGCTCGGCGCTGAGCTCTTCAGTCAGCTCGACGGTATGCCAAAGCTGGACTGCGAGGCCGCTGCGCACCCAGAGCACATAGAGCACGATCACCCCGGTTAGGAATCCGAGGAAGGCGATCAGTGCCCAGAGACTGAAGCGTTTGAGTAAGCGGACGGACATTCGGGCGGCCCTCAACGGTGGTCTTGGCGTGGCGGTGATCGGCGTCAGTCGTCCGGGGCGGGCCGCGCATTGGCGCCTTGCGTCAACGGCCGCGCGTCAGGACCGAATAGACCGCACCATCGGCGGTTTGGAATTGGTAGCGCTGTCGGTTCAGCGGGCTGCCCTCGTTGGTCAGGCGCAGGAACATGTCGTCGAAGTACTCGGGAACCTCGAGACTGAAGTTGTGGAAGTTGCGGGTGCGGTTCACCGGGGTCACGTCGATCAGCTCGATCCGGCCCCTTTCAGCATCCGCCCACCGCAGGAGTTCCTCGATCTCATCGGTCAGCTCCGCGTCGCGTTTGTCGAGGGTGCTCTGACCGAGTCGGCGCTGCAGGTTCAGGACGCGGCTGAGCAACAAGGCGCGATCATTGGACGAGACGTAGATGGCGGTGTCATCGACCAGGGCCGCGAGCTGTTGTCTGAACTGTTGGTCGAAATCGGACCGGTTGACATCCGGGGCCGTTAGGACGACATCGTTGATCTCACGTCCCGAGTCGGCGAATTCGGGGTCCTGATAGAGCTGATCGATCGCGTCGACGACGACTTGGCCGCCCAGGCTGTTGGCGACCACCCAGAGCCGCTGCGGGCGTACCTCGTCGATCAGCAGTCGCAGCGTCGTCGCCAGCTCGGCACCGGACGCCGTCGCGATCCGGCGGGCGCGACGATAGCCGCTCAGCGTATTGCCCTGGTTGCTCGGCCAATCGAACACCATCACCGGTGCATTGATGTCGAGGATATGGGCGAGGAAGGCGGTCCCGCGCATCGCAAAGTCGAGATCCGTTCTGAGGCCGTGCACGAGCACGAGCAGCCCGCGATGAGGCGAGGTCGAGACCATGCCGCGGAGCTGATGGATGAAGGCGGTACGGTCGAGCGGGGTCAGGTTGGTGATCCGGATCTCCTCGTCGAGGAGCCAGCTGCTTGCGTCGAGCCACATCCCGAGGCCGAGGCTGGGCTCGATCTCGGTGTCGAACGACGCGAAATGCATTGCCGGCGAGCGCGCATTGCCGAGACGCTCGAGGATCGGCGCCGGGCCGGGCTCCGCCATTCGGTTACTGACGATAAAGAAGCGAAAGACGTTCTGGTCGCCGACGCGCGCGACCTGCATCCGGCGAAACTCGAACGACTCCGCACGGTTCAGTGCGGCGTTGGTCGAGACGAAGAACGCATAGGCACCGAGGACGCCGAGCAGGGCGAGCCCAAGGCCAAGGACTACGAGCAGGCGCTTGGTCGAAGCTTTCATGGCCTGACAGACCCGGTTAAAACGGTCGTTTGACTCGCGCAAGCACCTGATTCAACTGGCAACAGGAGCCGCTCTGTTAACCTGAATCTCCGCGGGGTTTTGCGTCCGGCGTGGCAGCGTGGCCTGAGCGTTAGGCGATTGCCGGAAAAGCTCGTACCGAATTGCGCAGGATTGTCGTTTGCCTTCGAGGAGCGTCGCCGGGAGCATAGCCGGGCTATGTGACCGGCGGCGCGACGAAGAAGGCGAGCGAAAAGACCAGCAAGGCGGTATGAGCTTTGACAGAAATCGCCTTAGGGCCTCTAAGACCCTGCCGCGGCATGCGTGGAGGGGCGGCGACGCGGCAAGCCCACCACGGCCGCCCGGCGCTGGCACCCTGCGCTGGCACCCTGCGCTGGCACCCTGCGCTGGCACCCGCCGCTGGGGTTCAGAGCCTAGCCCCCGGGGGTTGCGCTGGCAAGACGATAGGCGATCACAGCTTGTTACTGGGCCGAGGATGCTAAGAAGCGCGACCGATCCTCGGTTATCATCGCAGATCGTTGGAGCCGAACCGGAGACAGGGATCAGTCGCCCCGCCCTGATTCGGGGCCCACGTGCCGGGCAGCTGCGCGTCAGTGCTCTTGTTGGCAGGCGCCGTCGCTGCGTTCATTTTGCCCAACTCATTCAGGAGCGCTTGCCGTGCCGTCTTTACCTCATCGCGGTCGGATGACCTTAGCCAACCTCCTCATCGTCTCGTTCTGTGCGGCGCTAGCCGGCTCGGCCAGTGCCGTTGAGTCAGAAGACCTCCGCTTCGATACCACCGAAGACCTCTATCAGGTCTGCGCCGCTGACCCGGCCTCGCCCGCGCAGCTCGCCTGCACCGGCTTCATCGAGGCCACCGTGCAATACCATGACGGCGTTGCCGACCGAACAGAGATGAAACGCCTGATCTGCTATCCAAGCGGTGCGACCATCGCTGATGGCCGGGAGGCCTTTCTGCGCTGGGCCGAGGACAACAAGGACGACGCGACGCTGATGGGCGAGCAGCCGGTGGTCGGTCTCGTGCGCTCTCTCGCCAACGCATTCCCTTGCCGTTGAGCGTCATTCGGCATCACTCGTGATCAGCCTCTGCCGTCGGTCAGAGCAACAACCGGCGCTTTACCCCGACATAGAGGAAGAAATAGATGATCTCCAAAGGCTTCTCGATGGTCCTGGCGCTCGCCGGGCTGCTGGTCTTATCCGGTTGCGGCGAGACGACGACCAGTCGCGCTGGTAGCGGCGCGATGATGGGTGCGGCCAGCGGCGCGGCATTCGGCTCGCTCAGCGGCAACGCCGGCCGCGGTGCCGCGATCGGTGCTGGCGCCGGCCTGCTCGGCGGATACCTGTTCGATCAGCATCGTCGCGGCAACATCGACTGACCTCTGCCTGGTCTGAACGGGCATGGCTCCGGCCTGAGAAGAGCCGGTGCCCGCCCGCTTTTGCACCGCCGCTCATGGCGGTGAGCGCCCTCAAGCCGCAGATCCCAATTGGACAGCCGGCCACTGGATCATCTCGTTCTGCTTGGTGCGGCAAGCTGGCGAGATGCCGGGAACGGTTTCCGGGGTGCGTCTTGGGCACTGCTGCCGATCCTGCTCCTATCCGTGCTGCGCGGCTGTCAGAGGATCTCCTAGGCCGTAAGCTGCGCGTTGCCCTTGCCGACCCGCTCCGGCTCGAGTCGATCGAGCTTGCAGGCGAGCAGAGGACGCGCTCGGTCAACCTACCAGTGGCGATGGACCTCGAGGCGCCTTTGGATGCAACGCGTTCGATGGGACCGCGCCCGTTCGACGGCCTGCGCGACCTGTTGCGAGCCGATCGCTTAGCAGGTCGGTCACGGCGGCTTCTTGTACCCGTTGGCCGTTGCGGAGCTGATCCGGGTGCTCAAGCTGGACCTGGCAGCCGAGCAGCGCGTCGTGCCGCAGTCTGGCGTGCGTTGAGCATGGCGGGCGGTGAATCTCGCCCGGTCAGTACTCCTTTTCCCAATCAGTACTCGAGCTCGAAGGCGGCACCAGCTCGCGCACCGCCGCTGCCGCCAAGGTCGGTCTCCAGCCGCAATTGCGGACTGAGCTCCATCCGCAGCAGACCCCAGGTCTCCCCGGTCCTCGTGCCTTGGCGCGCACCCAGGTAGATGCGCTCGCTCAGATAACGTCCGCCTTGGACGACCAGCTCATCGCGTCCGTCGGTATCACCGTCGATCCTGAGTCGGTTGAGGCCGAGGCCGGAGCGGGCGCGCTCCAACAGTCCCGGCCCTCCGCCGCCGATGCCGGCCAGCGAGGCGGCCGCGAGCCCGATCCGGGTGATCTGCACAGCCGAGAGCCGAGAGCGGGAGCGTCCGAACAGCAGACGGGCGAGCACCTCGTCCTCCGGCATCTCGGGCTCACCGCGCAGGCGCACAATCGGTGTCCGCGCCGTGCCTTCAATGGCGAGGATTGCGGTGGCCCCTGCGGCCTGCACGCGCGCCTCGAGATCGAGGCTCGGGTCCAGAATCGAGGCCCCATCGAAGCCGATGCGGCCGCGGGTCAGACCGAGTTGTTGTCCGGCCAGCTCGTAGTCGCCGCGCAGCAGGTTGAAGCCGCCGAGGAGGCTCGGATCACCGAGGGTCCCCTGGACGCTGATGTCTCCGCCAAGCAACGCATCGACGCCGCGTCCGCGGACCGTTATCGCCTGCGGGGCACTGAGCGCCAGGTCTAGGGCGATTGCTCCGACCGAGCCGCTGCGTGCAACAGTGTTCGCGGGGCCTGAGCGACGCGCCCGCCGTGGCGGTTGTCGGCGTTCGCCGACCTCCTCGACCTCCAGCGTGGCGATTGTTACCGGAAAGCGTTCCGGGATGCGCAGATCGATCCGCTCGAAACGGGCCGAGCCGCTGAGCGCGCGGCCCTCAGGCAGGTTGCCCTGCAGACGTAGGTCGGCGTCGCCCTGCAGCTGCAATCGGTCGAGCTGGAGCGGACTGGCATTGCGCGCGCTGAGCCTGAGATCGACTGGCTGGCTCGGCTGCAGCCAACCGAGATGCCCGCTCAAGGTCAGGGTGCCCGGATCGGCCCGTGCGCTAAGGCGCTCGATCAGTAGCTCGTCACCCGCCAGCCGAAGCGCGCCGGTGATATCGGTCAGGATCAGCCCGAGCAAACGATCTCTCCAGGCGCCCTCGCGAAGCCGCACCCGGCCATCGACCCGAGGGGCATCCAGGCTGCCACCGATGCCGAGATCGAGCGCAAGCCGCCCGGCCGCCTGACGTCCCGCTTGCGAGAGCAGCGGCTCGAGCAGACCCAGGTCGAGCTGGCCCTGCGCGTCGAGCGCCAGGTCCGCGCTGCCGTCAAAGGGCGGCGCACCGATCCGGCCATCGAGCGCCAGACGGCTGGTCGTGCCGACCGAGGCCCGCGCATCGATGGTGGTCATGGGCGGTTCGAGACGCAGTGCCAGCCTCAGTTCGCCCGCCGGCAGACTGCGCGCTAGCCCTCCCGGATACCTGAGACCGCGAACGTCCATCGATAGGGTGCCAAACGGGCCGCGGGGCTCGCCGGTGAGCCGAGTCTCGAGATCGATCCGCCCGGTCAGTCTCGGGAGCGGTGCCGGCAGCCAGCCCATCGCAACGGCCACCGGCAGGGCTGTGATCCGGGCCTCGAGCTCAAGCAGCGGCGCCAGCCTGCCGTCGAGCTCGAGCCGGCCGCTCTCCACCGGGTTGCCGTCGGGGTCCGGTGCACGGAGCGCCAGCCGCAGCCCGTCGATCTCTAGGCCATGGCCCAACTCGAGGCGGGCCGGTCCGAGCAGGCGAACACCCTGTCCTGGTAGATCGAGCCGGAGGGCGTCCAGTTGCAGTCGCCGCACGCGTGCGTCCAAGATGCCGCCCGCGACGAGCTGAACCGGCGTTTCACCGCCGGGTCGCCGCCATTGCAGATCGGTCTTGCTGCTCAGTGTCGGCGTCTCGATCGGTCCGCTCGCTTGCAGTCTGATATCAGCGGCGAATGCGGCCGTGCTCAGACCAGCAACGATTGCCTCTGAGCGCAGCCGGGATGCACCGAGCGGCTCGTGGATCTCTGCTCGGACGTTGAGCGATCTGATGCCGATCCCATCGGGAAGCTGCAACGCCGCGCCCTCGAGGTCGAGGTTGAGCGCGCCGCGGTCCCGACGCGAGAACCCTGCTTCGAGGCGTCCAGCCAGCGCCGGGTCGTCGCCGAGCCAGGGCGCTAGCAAGGCATCGAGCACCTCGACGCGGTCGATCGCCAGGTGCAGCTCACCGAGCGGCAGGGTCTCTCCAGGCTGCAGCAGCAGGCTGCCCCCCACCCGGATGCCGGCCCAGTGGCTGTCGCCGAGCCTGAGGTTCAGCGCGCCGGTGTCGAGGCGTCTGAGAACCATCTGGACGGCCACCGGTTGCCGCGCCCAGTCGCCGTCGAGAGCCAGGGCGGCCTCCTGCGTTACCGGGCGCAGCATCAGGGTTCCGCTGACCTGGCCGGTCCCGACGGTCTCAGTGCCGGCCTCGGCCGCGAGCAGCGCCTCGACGATGGGATCGGTTGCGCGACCGCTGAGCTGTCCTTGGGCCTGGAGCCGCCCGTGCGCTTGCTCGGTCAATAGGCCGAGATCCTCGATTGCAAGCTGCCAGCCGAGGTTGAGCTGGTCGTTCGTGACGGTCCCGGACAGGACCGCGCTCAGTGCCGCAGCCTGGAGCGTTGCGCGCTCGATCGCCCAGCCTGTTGCGCCCTGCTCGGCAGTGAACGAGAGCGCCGGCTCCGCCCCCAGCAACCCTGCGATCAATGGCGGCGCCTCGTGGATCGCGGCGGTGATGTGCGCGCTGAGCGAGGTCTGCCGAGGGGGCGAGGCGGTCTCAGGCACGCCTCGCGCCGCCTCGCTCGGCAGCGCCTGGCCGATCTGCGCTTCAAGCCTGAGGTCGATGTGGCCGTCGAGTCTGGCATCGTCGAGCGGAGTGATCCGCAGGGCCGTCTCGAGCCGCCCATCCGCGCCGACCGAGCCGGAGCCCTTGACGCCTAGCGCCGGCGCCTCGGCGACCAGGCCGTTCAGCCGCAGGCGCCCGATGCTGAGCTGGTCCACTTCGATCCGGAATGGCAGCCAGGAGCGGGACGCGCCTCTGTCTCGACCGGCCGGGAGCCGGCCAAGCTCGATGCTGTCGGCGTCCACGGCGTGGATACCGAGCGTCCCTCGCAGCAGTGCCCCTGGCTGGAGGGTGAGCCTGGCCCGCTCGGCCTCCAGCCAGGGGCCATCAGCGTCCGCCAGGACCAGCGTCTCGACCCGCGGCGCGAACGGGAGGGCGCCGCTGAGGCCGGTGATCCGGACGCGTCCGGCGCTGGCCCGCTCGATCGTGTCAGCGATCAGTCCCCGCCCGGCCTCGCTGTCGAGGGCGACCCAAAAGGCTGCTGCGATCAGCAGCAGAAGGGGCGCAGGGCTCAGCACCCGCTGCGCCCAGTACCAGGAATGCGAGCGTCGCATCAGAACGCCTGCCCGATGCCGATGTAGAGCTGTACCGGCGGGTCACCCTCGGACTGGGTCAATGGCGTTGCCAGATCCGCACGCACCGGGCCGACCGGGGTATGGAAGCGCAGGCCGAGCCCGGCGCCGACGGCAAGGTTGCCGACGCCCGGGAAGCCGTCCCGAGAGACGTCGCCGAGATCGACGAAGGCCGTGATCCCCCAGCGTTGCCCGAAACGTTGGCGCAGTTCCAGGCTGCCCTCGATCAGGGTATCACCACCGGCCGGTGAGCCATTGCGGGTGCGCGGACCGATCGACTGGAACGGGTACCCGCGGACCGAGCCACCGCCCCCGGCGTAGAAACGCCAGTCTGGCGGCACGGCGCTCGCTGAAGCGCCGAGGATACGGCCGATGGCTATCCGTGCGGCGAGCACTCGGCGCCCGAGCAGCGGCGGGTCGGATGCGTCCGCCGCCGCGAGGCGGGACCCGGCGCTTCTCGATCCGGATAGGTCGAGATAGGTCGCCGCAGCCAGGCGGGCGCGGAGGAAGGCACTGCCATCCCCTTCGGGGACCGAGGTCGGCGTGAGCTGCGCGCTCAGGCGCAGGCCGCGCCGGGGGTCCAGCGGGTCGTCGGTGGAGTCGAAGGTCAGCGTCAGCGGCAGCGACAGGAGCCGAAAGTCCTGCGTCGGGCCGTCTTGGGCGACCTGCGACTGCTCCAGGCCGAGGCCGGCGCTGAGCGAGAGCCTTGGCGAGAAGCGCCGCTCGAAGAGGGCTGAGGTGAGTATCGCATCCCGCTCGTAGGCGTCGAGCCGCTCACGCACGGCGCCGAGCCGAAGCTGAAGGTCCAGGTCGCGGCCTATGATGTCCGGTATCCGCAGTCCGATCTGGGCGGCGTCATTGATGTCCCCCAACGCCCCCGGTGCGATCCGGCTCAGCTCCAGATCGAAGGTGAGACGCTCGGCGCCGCCGAGCAGGTTGCGATGCGTCCAGCCTACGGACAGGCTGCCGCTCTGGTCGCTCGAATAGGCCCCGGCCAGGCGCAGCACGCGCGGCGGTCGTTCGACGACCTCGAGCCTGAGCGGCAGGCGCCCGCTGGCGTCTGCCTGCTCGGCAGTCGACAGCCGCGCCGACGCCAGGGTCTCGCTCGCGATCAGGGACCGGCGGGCCGCCTCGAGGCGACTCGGGCTGAACGGCTCGCCAGGCTGCAGGCCGAGCCGGCGGCGCACATAGCCTTCGCGCAGGCGTTTCAGCCCGATGATCTCGATCTCGCCGAGCGGGAGACGCGCGCCGGTTTGAACGTCGAAGCTCAGGGTCATCGTGCGGGTGCGATGATCGACAAGCGCGGCGGGCGGTGGCACTTGCGCCAACGGATAGCCCAGCTCTTGGAGCGCCTGCAGCAGCGCCGTGCCGGCGGCGAGCACCTGTGGCGCGAGGGCGGGATCACCCGGCTTCAGGTCGAGTGCCGCGCGCGCCGCGGCCGGCACCTCGCCTTGCAGACGCACCGCCTCGATGCGATACCTCGGGCCGGGGTCGATCTCGACCTCGATCTCGACTGCTTCCGCCCCGCCCGAGGCGAGCTGCTCGAGCCGAGCCGGCAGGGTCGGGTCAGCCAGGTCTTGGCCGGCGATCCGGATCACGATCAGGGCATCGTAGTAGCCGAAGCTGCGCAAGACGCGGTCGATGCGGGCGATGTCGTTCTCGGCGCGCGCGATCAACGCAAACGGGTTCAGGGGGCCATCCTCGCGCAGCGTCGAAAGCAGCGAGCCTTCACCGATGGCCCGATCGAGCCGCTCATCGGGCAACGCGGTGATCTTGACCCGGTAGTCTAGATGGTCGGGGCTGTGCTCGGCTGCAGTCACCTGGCGCGCGTCCGAGCGCGACACGTCGGCGAGTGCCGGAAGCGAGCAGAGACTGAGCAGGATCATGATGGCGAGCATAGGCGCATGCGCCAGTATCACGAGCCGTGCCGAGTCTGAATGAGCATTGCGAGAGAAGTGCTTAGCCGAAGACTCACCTCGGCGCTAGAATGGTCGGAAGGGTTGTAGACTGTTGCCGATGCGATAATCGGGTCGCATCCGATGCGGCGCTCGCGCGCCTGGAGCCGGACCGACCGATATCGATCACGTTCGCATTGTGTCACCAATCACCAGTGCGCAGGAGGTCACCAGTGCGCAGGAGGCGATCCGTCTTGAGCCATTCCATCCGGCTACCTTGCTGTCAGTCGGCCCGAGGGGTCATGCCGCTGCTGCTGTTGCTGCCTGCGCTGCTCACGGCCTCGCCGGTGGCGGTCAGCGCGGCGCCCGGCCTGCAATCCTGCGCAGCGATCAACGATGCTCAGCGACGGCTCGCCTGTTATGACCGGATCAGCGGACGTTCTCCGGCCTTGCCAGGGGCGCTATCCACGGGTTCAGAGCCTGCAGCCGCGTCCCGGCAGCCCATCTCGGCGCCGGCAGCCGTGAGCACCGGCGCCGATTTCGAGCGATCAGTCCCCGCCAGTGCGCCGGTGCCGGCCGCCATGTCGATGCTCGAGCGCGCCTGGAGCTTCAATCCGGATAGCGACCGCTACCTGATCAAGCTCTTCAATCCGAACTACCTGGCCCCGGTGCGCTATCAGAGCCGGACCAACGATCGGCCGTTCTCGCCGGTGTTCAGTGCGCTCGAGACCCCGGAGAGCGAGGTCGACAACATCGAGGCCGCCTTTCAGATCAGCTTCAAGACGCGGGTTTGGGCCAATGACGATCGGCGCTTCGGCCTTTGGTTCGCCTATACCCAGCAGAGCTTCTGGCAGGTCTACAACGATGAGAACTCGAGCCCGTTCCGCGATACGAACTATAAGCCCGAGCTGATGGTCGCCTGGCAGCCGCAGCTGTCCGTGGGCGGCTTCGAGCTCGGCCTGCTCGGTCTCGGTTACACCCATGAGTCCAACGGCCGCGCCGATCCGATCTCGCGCAGCTGGGATCGGCTCATCGCCCGGATCGGGCTCGAGAGGGGCGACTTCGCGCTGCTGCTGCGGCCCTGGATCAGGATCGACGACGAGGGCTCCGATGAGGATAACCCCGACATCACCGACTACTATGGCTACGGGGATATCACCGCCGTCTACAAGTGGCGCGGCAACAGCTTCACACTGATGGCGCGCGGCAATCCTGGAGAGTCCAAGGGGGCGGTGCGTGCCACCTGGATGACGCCCAAGCTCGTCGGGCCGTTGCGCGGCTATCTGGTCGCCTTCAGCGGCTACGGCGCGACGATGATCGACTATAACTTCAAGCAGAATGCGGTATCGGTCGGGATCGCGCTGAACGATCTGCTCGACCGCTGATTCAGCACCTGAGCGGAGAGGGCCCATTGTCGGCCGCCTTCCCAGGCCTGGATGGCACGGCGAGGCGCGCAGGGAACGAGCGCTTCAACCCGTCTGCTCGATGAGCCGAGTACGGACGGCCATTGGTGATCTCGGGCGCCTGAGCAGGTCAGCCCTGAAGCCTGAACCCTGAACCCTGAACCCTGAGCCCTGAACCCTGAACCCTGAACAGGTCAGCCTAGCGTCGAGGAAAAACCGAAGCCCATGTCCCAGAGCCTTGCCCGCTATTCGAACGTGGTCGCGATCGTCGGTGATCTGCTCAAGGTCTCGGTCCCGCCCGCGGCGGCCGCCGATACGCAGCCCGTCGCCTTCGGCGACCTGGGCCTGGTCGAGGACCCGGGCGGTTTCCAGTCGCTGGCGCGCGTGATCAAGCTCGAGCGCGAGCTCGTCTCGTTGCAGGTGTTCGGCGGCACCAAGGGGCTCACGACGCGTGCCTCGGTGCGGTTCTTCGGCTATCCGATGCGTGCCACCTATTCGGCTAATGTGCTCGGGCGGGTGTTCCGGGGTGATGGCACGCCATTCGATACGGGCCCGAGCCTGTCGCAGGACCCGAAGATCGAGATCGACGGCCCTTCCGCGAACCCGGCCCGGCGCCTGCTCGCCTCGAAGATGGTGCGCACCAACGTGCCGATGATCGATATCTTCAACTCGCTGGTCGAGAGTCAGAAGATCCCGATCTTCTCGGTCGCCGGCGAACCCTACAACGCCCTGCTCGCGCGCATCGGCATCCAGGCCGATGCGGATATCGTCGTCTTCGGCGGGCTCGGTCTGATCTTCGACGACTATCACTACTTCGTGCGCCGCTTCGAGGACGCGGGTGTCTTCGCGCGCACGGTGATGTTCGTGAATCTGGCCTCGGACCCGGTGGTCGAGCGGCTGCTGGTGCCGGATATGGCGCTCGCCGTCGCCGAGCGCTTCGCGGTCGATGAGGGTAAGCGGGTGCTGGTACTGCTGACCGACATGACCGCCTATGCCGACGCGATGAAGGAGGTCGGGATCGCGATGGAGGCGGTCCCGTCCAACCGCGGCTACATGGGCGACCTCTACTCCCAGCTCGCGCGCCGCTACGAGAAGGCAGCTGATTTCAAGGACGCCGGCTCGCTGACCATCCTCAGCGTGACTACGATGCCCGGCGGCGACGTGACGCATCCAGTGCCGGACAATACCGGCTATATCACCGAGGGGCAGTTCTACCTGCACGACGGCATGCTCGATCCGTTCGGCTCGCTGTCGCGGCTGAAGCAGCACGTGATCGGCAAGGTCACGCGCGAGGACCACGGCCAGATCATGAACACGATGATCCGCTTCTATTCTGGGGCGCGCGACGCCGAGCAGAAGCAGGCGATGGCCTTCGATCTGTCTGAATTCGACCTCCGACTGCTGAGGTTCGGGAAGCTGTTCCGCGAGCGGTTCATGGACATCGATGTCAGCCTGCCGCTCGAGGAGGGGCTCGATCTCTGCTGGCAGACGCTCGCCGAATGCTTCGAGCGCGATGAACTGCTGATGAAGGAGAGCCTGGTCGATAAGTATCTACCCCAGCTTGAGCCGGACGACAGCATGCCGACGGCGGCCTGATTGGAGACCAGCCCAGAGACCAGCCCAGAGACCAGCCCAGAGAGCATCTCAGAGACCAACTCGGAGACCTGCAGCGATGTCCCGTGTCAGCCTCAGCAAGGCCTCGCTCGCCAAGCAGAACCAGGCATTGCGCACCTACGAGCGGTTCCTGCCGTCGCTCGATCTGAAGCGCCGACAGCTCATGGCCGAGCGCGCCAAGGAGATGGCCGCTCGCGACGCGGCCCTTCGCCGCATCGATGCGCTGCGTGAGCGCGTGCGTGAGACCCTGCCGATGCTCGCCTACCACGAGGTCGCGGTCGAGGATCTGGTGCGCGTGCGCGGGCTCCGACTGGGTGAGGAGAATCTTCTCGGGGTCCGGCTGCCGCGGCTGGATGGACTGGATCTGGAACGCGCGGACTATGGACTGCTGACCAAGCCGCACTGGGTCGATTCCCTGCTCGAGCTGCTCGCTGAGACGCTGCACCAGCGCGTGCTGGCGGACCTCTACGAGCAGCGCATCGCTGAGCTCGATGCGGCCGTGCGTAAGGTCACGCAGCGCGTCAATCTGTTCGACAAGGTGCTGATCCCCCGCACCCGAGAGAACATCAAGCGCATCCGCGTCTACCTCTCCGATGCCGAGCGCGCGGCCATCGTGCGTTCGAAGATCGCGAAGAACAAGCGCTTGCGGGAGTCGCTGGCATGAGCATCCAGAACCTCAATCGCTTGACCATCGCTGGCCTCACCAGCGACAAGCATGCCGTGCTCAACGCATTACAGGACCTGGGCTGCCTGCACCTGATCCCGCTGCGCCCGGCCCCCCGAGAGCCCGAAAAGGAGCCTACCGGGCACGCCGTCGAGACGGTGCAGGCCCTGCGCTACCTGCAGGACGTGCGGGACAAGCGCCGTCAGGTGCGCGATCCCGAGGGGTTCGACCTGGAGACGGTCGTGCGGGCCGTGCTCGAGAACCAACAGCGCCGGCGCGAGGTCAGCGATCGCCGCGATGCACTGGCCGAGCGTGCCGCCGAGCTCGAGCCCTGGGGCGATTTCGAGCTGCCCCCGGAGGCGGATCTGGCCGGGCGCAAGCTCTGGTTCTACATCCTGCCGCAGCGACAACTGCGTCAGCTCGAGACCCTCGAACTGCCCTGGCAGGTGGTGCATCGCGACAACCGCCAGGCCTGGGTCGTCGTGATCCATCCCGACGAGCCGCCGCGCGACGCGCTGCCGGTGCCGCGCACCCTGACCGGGGCACTGAGTCTGACCGAGGTGAAGCGGCGGCTCGAGGCGGCCGAGGTCGAGCTCGAGGCGGTCCAGGCCGAGCACCAGGCCTTGACGCGCTGGATCTACCTGATCTCCAGTCACCTCGCGGAGGCCGAGGATCAGGCCCAGCTGCGTCTGGCGCATGCGCAGACGCACGACGAGGACAGCCTGTTCCTGGTCCAAGGCTGGGCGCCGGATGCGGCACTGGAAGCGGTGCAGGCGCTGACCGACAGGCGCGGACTGGCCCTGCTGGCAGAGCCGCCGGCGCCAGGGGATGCGCCGCCGACCTTGCTCGAGAATCCGCCCGCGATCGCAGCGGGTCAGGACCTGGTGGCCTTCTACCAGATGCCGGCCTATGACGCCTGGGACCCGTCGCGGGTGCTGTTCTTTTCGTTTGCCGCCTTCTTCGCAATGATCCTGTCCGACGCCGGCTATGCGCTGCTGCTCGGACTGCTGCTGGTGCTGTATTGGGGCCGCCTCGGGCGCACTGAGGTCGGTCAGCGGATGCGGCTGCTCGCTGCGACGCTGGTCGGGACCTCGGTGGTCTGGGGCATGCTGGTCGGCAGTTACTTCGGCTTCGCGCCGAGCCCGGAGACCCTGCTCGGCCAGTTGCATCTGCTCGATATCAACGACTTCGAGATCATGATGCGCATCTCGGTCGCGATCGGCGTCGCCCATCTGGTCATGGCAAATCTGGAGATGGCCGTCGCGGCGCGCGGCCGCGCCGCCGGACGGGTCGCGCTCGGCTGGATCGCGGCGATGCTCGGCGGCTTCGCCCTCTGGATTCTGCACGGTGCCGGCGCGCCGGAATGGCTCTCGATGACGGCCCAGGGGCTGTTGATACTGGGCTTGGCTGTCGTGCTCCTGCTCGGTAGCGACCGCCGCATCGATGGGCTCAAGGCCCTGGCCCTGCGCGCCTTCGATGGATTGAGCGCTCTGGTGCGGGTCACGCAGGCGTTCGGCGATGTGCTCTCGTATCTCCGGCTCTTCGCGCTCGGGCTCGCGTCGGCCTCGATGGCGATGACCTTCAACGGGCTCGCGCGCGACACTGCCGCCGGGCTGCCCGGCATCGGCCTGCTGCTGGCGATCCTGATCCTGCTGGCGGGCCACACGCTGAACCTGCTGCTCGCGCTGATGAGCGGCGTGGTGCATGGGCTGCGCCTGAACTTCATCGAGTTCTACAACTGGGCGCTGGCCGGCGAAGGCTACCCCTTCAAACCCTTCAAACGGACGGAGTTGCGTGAATGAACGAGTTTGTCGTTGCAATGGGCTGGGCCGGCCTCTTCGCCCCGATGGCCCTCGGGGCCATGGGCAGCGTCATCGGCTGCGCCGTGGCCGGGCAATCGGCGATCGGCGCGATGGTCGATACCGAGTCCGGTTACGGCCGTTACATTGGTGTCTCGGTCATGCCCTCGTCGCAGGTGATCTACGGCATCGTCATCATGTTCAGCCTGCAGCGCGAGGTGACCCCAGAGACGGCGCCGGCGCTGTTCGGTATCGGCCTGCTGGCCGGACTGGCGCTGCTCGTCTCGGCGATGCGCCAAGGGCAGGCTTGCGCCTCGGCCATCCATGCCAGCAAGACCAAGCCGGAGATCTTCGGCCTGTCCTTGGCCCCAGCCGCCATCGTCGAAGGCTTCGCGGTCTTCGCGTTCGTCTTTGCGCTCGTGCTGGCCGGAGGGATTCCAGGATGACTGATCCGGCCAAGCGCGATAGCAGCACAGCAAGCGGGCTCGCGTCCTCGGGGGTCGAGGCCCTGATCGAGCGGCTGCGCGATGAAGGGGTCCAGGTCGGCCGCAACGCCGCCGAGCGCATCGAGGCCGAGGCGCACCGTGAAGCGGCCCGCATCCTGCGCGAGGCCGAGGCGCGGGCGAAGACGATCCGCGAGACCGCCCGCGAGGAGGCCGACGCCCTCAGGAAGGGCGGTGAGGAGGCCTTGCGGCTGGCGATGCGCGACACCGTGCTGCGGCTCAAGGCGGACCTGGCCGATCGTTTCAGCGATGAGGTTAAGCGGCTGATCGCGGCCAAGATGGAGCAGGAGGCGTTCCTCGAGCGCCTGATCCTCGAGGTCGCGGCGCAGGCGCGGGCCGAGTCCGGTGTCGACGTCGGCCAGGCGGTCGAGGTGACGCTTCCGAAGGCCCTCGTGAGCCCGGAAGAGCTGCGGCGCAACCCGCTCGAGCTGCGCGAGGGCTCGCTGTCGCATTTCGTGCTCTCATTGGCCGGGAACGTCCTCGCTGAAGGCGTGACCTTCGGCGTATCGACCGATGAAGGCGAGCGGGGTATCCACCTCTCACTCGAGGGCCAGGAGGTCAAGATCGACCTGACCGACGAGACGGTCGCGGCGACACTGCTCGCGCATCTGCAACCCCGTTTCCGCGCCATCCTCGAAGGGATGGTGAAGTAGAGGGGCGCAGCGACCGTGGCCCATCCCGATCGCTATGCGATGCTGCTGACGGCGCTGCCGTATCACGGTCCGCTGTTCGGCGCGACGCAGACCCCGCTGTCGCGCTTCCGCCTCAATCAGCGCCTGTCGCTGCTGGGCGAGGACGAGGCGCGCTGTCTCCAAGATGCACGCCGCGTGATCGAATGGGCGCAGCAGCCCTCCGAGCGCACCGATGCCGAGACCGTCCGCGAGGCCCGGCGCCTGATCGAGCGCATCGACAATCGCTTCGTGCGCGATCTGGTCGTCTGGCGTCTGGAGTTGAGAACCCTGGTGGCCGCGCTGCGTCGCCGTCACCGCGGCGAGGACGTGCCGCGCGGGCGTGACTGGGGCTTTGGCCGCTGGGTCGGGCACCTCCAGCGCCATTGGCACGAGCCGGCCTTCGGGCTCGAGCGCGCGTTCCCCTGGCTGCCCGAGGCCGAGCGCCACCTGCGCACTGGTGCGGCGGTCGATCTCGAACGCCTGCTCCTCGGTGTGGTCTGGGACCGCCTCGAGCGGCTCAGCGACGGCCACTATCTCGATTTCGAGGCGATCCTGATCTACGTTCTGCGCTGGGACCTGATTGCGCGCTGGACCAGTTACGACGGCGAGCGCGCGCTGCAACGCTTCGATGCGCTGCTCGAGCGCGCATTGGCCGACCTCTGATTCACAGGACCTATCCAAGATGTCCGAGGATGCACCGATGACACCATCCGATGCCGACCGCCAAGATGCGCCTGCCCGTGTGGTCGCGGTCCAGGAGAGTCTGGCGACCATCGAGGCCGGCTGGGAGGGCGGGCAGCGCCGGCTGCTGAAGAAGAACGAGGTCGTGCTGATCATGCCGCGGCGCCTGGCCGCGGACGGGCGCCAGGAGCGCCTCAAGGCCGAGGTCTTGCGTGTTCGCGGTGACTTGGCCGATCTGCAGGTGTTCGAGGATACGCGCGCGATCGCGATCGGCGATCCGGTCGAGCAGACCGGCGAGATGCTCTCGGTGATCCTCGGCCCCGGGTTGCTCGGTCAGGTCTTCGATGGACTGCAGAGCCCGCTCGACAAGGTGGCATTGGAGCATGGGGTGTTCCTGCCGCGCGGGGTCGACATCCCGCCGCTCGACCGCGAGCGCCGCTGGTCGTTCGTACCGGCGGTGCAGCACGGGGCGCGCCTGAAGGCCGGCGGGCTGCTCGGCACCGTTGCCGAGGGCCGCTTTACGCACAAGATCATGGTGCCCTTCGACCAGGCCGGGGAGGTCGAGGTGACCTGGATTCAGGAGGGCAGCGTGACCCTCGACACGCCGGTCGCGCGCATCCGCGACGCCCAGGATCGCGAGCGCTCGCTCGATCTGCGCCAACGCTGGCCGGTCCGTCGTCCGTTGACCGAGCACATGCTGCGCGAGCGCAACACCGAGCGGCTCTATCCGCACGAGCCGATGACCACCACGATGCGCATCGTCGATACCTTCTTTCCGGTTGCACGCGGTGGCACGGCCTGCATCCCCGGCCCCTTCGGCGCCGGCAAGACGGTGCTGCAGCATGCGCTGGCGAAGCATTCGGATGTCGACATCGTGGTGGTGGTGGCCTGCGGTGAGCGTGCCGGTGAGGTCGTCGAGACCATCCAGGAGTTCCCGCGCATCAGCGATCCGCACACCGGTGGCTCCCTGATGGATCGCACCCTGATCATCTGCAACACCTCCTCGATGCCGGTCGCGGCGCGCGAGGCCTCGATCTACACCAGCATCACCATTGGCGAGTACTACCGCCAGATGGGTTATCACGTCCTCCTGCTGGCCGACTCTACCTCGCGCTGGGCGCAGGCGATGCGCGAGACCTCCGGGCGGCTCGAGGAGATCCCGGGCGAGGAGGCCTTTCCGGCCTACCTCGAGTCGGCGATCCGCAGCGTCTACGAGCGCGCCGGTCTGATCCGCACCGGCGACGGCAGCACCGGCAGCCTGACGATGATCGGCACCGTCTCGCCGGCCGGCGGCAACTTCGAGGAGCCGGTCACCCAAGGCACCCTGAGCACCGTCAAGAGCTTCCTGGGCCTGTCCTACGATCGCGCCTATCGGCGCTTCTATCCGGCGATCGATCCCCTGATCTCCTGGTCGCGCTATCTCGAGCAATTATCGGCCTGGTACGGCCAGCATCTCGACCCGAGCTGGACCGAGCGGGTCGAAGCTCTCAAGGAGCTCCTAGCACAGGGTGACTCTGTGCAGCAGATGATGCAGGTCACCGGCGAAGAGGGCATTACGACCGAGGATTACGTCGTCTACCAGAAGGCGCTTTTTCTGGACATGGTCTTCCTCCAGCAAGATGCCTTCGATCCGGTCGACGCCTCGGTGCCGATGGCGCGTCAGCAGCTGGTGCTCGGTCGGGTCTGCGAGGTCGTCGAACGCAGCGACAGCTATCCGGACAAGGAGACGGTGCGCCACCACTTCAACCGGCTCACCGGGCTGTTCAAGAACTTTCACTATTCGCCGCCGGACTCTCCTGACTATCAGCGTCTGCTGGGCGAGATCGACGCCCTAACGCGCGGCGCCGGCGAGCCGGCGCATGATCAAGGATGACGCGAGCAGGAGCAGGTTTCTGGAGAGTCGTCAGATTGCTGCAGCCATGGGTTGAAAATGCGGGGCTTGAACCTAGAAACCGCAGTTGACCGCTTAGCCCAACATGTAACCCTTTGCACTGGTTCCACTTCTGGCGCTTCATGAAGCGCACCCATGGGTGACGGCCGCTACGACCACCAGGGCACGCCCCGCGCGGCGCCCAGCGTTGTTACAACTCGTTGGAATAGAATGACTATTCCGCCTCGTTGTGCCTCGCTGTGCACCACGCGGGACGCACCCTGACGGCCGTCCAACTGCGGTTTCTAGGTTGAACGGTTCTGCCGCTCGAAATCTCGTCGGGCGCCCGCTCAGGATAACGCGGCAACAGCCAGGTCACCATCGCGACGCTGACGGCCATGATGATCATGTGCTGCGATGCGTCGGCCCACCAGGCCGGGGCCTACGCAGCGCAATCGGGATACCTCAGGATCAGCTAGCGAATGGGTTGGGTAACGATCATCTGGGCCATGATGGCGGGCGTAGCGGCGACGCTGGCCGGCCTTTATCTGATCGCCTGGCTCCGGGCGCGAACGGATCTGTCCTACCTCGCCTTTGTCGTCCTGGCCGCGAGCGTCGTGGGTCTCGCCGGGACGGAGCTGTGGATGATGAAGGCGCAGACAGCGCACGAGTTCGGCGAGGCCTTGCGTTGGTTTCAAATCCCGATCTGGTCCGGGGTCTGTTCCCTCGCAGCCCTGGTTTACCTGCGCTTGCGACCGCGCTTCGTTTGGATCGGCTGGCTCGCCGTTATGCTGAGAACGGCGTCGCTGGTGCCGAATTTTCTGTCTCCGACGAATCTCAACTACACGCAGATCACGGGGATCAGTCACGTCCGCGTCCTCGGCGAATCCGTGACGCTGGCCACCGGGGAGCCGAATCCCTGGATGCTGCTCGGCCAAGCGAGCCTGCTGCTGGCGCTGTTGTTCATCCTCGACGGCGGTGTCAGCGCATGGCGACGGGGCGGCCGTGAACGGCCGCTGTGGCTGGTGGTCAGTCTGTCCGCCCTGGTCGCGCTCGGCACCGCCCAGGCGGTACTCGTGTTCTGGGGCGGTGTCGCGTTGCCGATGATGGGCTCACCGCTGTTTCTGTTGACCGCAATCGCAATGGCGCACGAGCTGAGCTCTGGCCTGCTGCGCGCCGAGCGTGCGGAGCGTGAGGTGGTGGCCAAGGACGCGGCCTTGGGACTCAGCGAGCAGCGCTTGAGCCTCGCGGCCGAGGCTGCGGCAGCCGGTTTTTGGAGCCTGGATGGGCAGACCGGGGCCATTTGGGCGACGCCGAAGACGCGAGAGCTGCTCGGGGTGACCGCGGATGGGGAGCTCCGGCTTGCCGATATCATGCAGCGTGTGGATGCGCGAGACCGCCCAGGGCTGGAACAGGTGATCATGCGGGCGCAGCGCTCCGACGAACGCTATCGCACCGAGTTCCGGCTCATCGATCCGCGAGGCAAGGTTCGCTGGCTCGTCGGTTTGGGTCGTCGCGTCGCCGAGCCCCAGACCGGGACCCAGGCCGGGAACGAGACCGGGACCCAGACCGGGAACAAGACGCTGATGGGCGTGGTGATCGACATTTCCGAACGCCGTGCCATGCAGGATGAGATCCGCCGGCAGCAGACGCGGCTGGCGGCGATGCAGCGCGAAGAGAACGTCAGATTGACCGCGGAGGTGGCCAAACAGACCGAAGCGCTGCGTAACGCGAGTGCGCAGGCGCAGGCGAGCAGTGAAGCCAAGTCTAAGTTCCTGTCTAGCGCCAGCCATGAGCTGCGCGCGCCCTTGCACGACCTGCTCGGCTATGCACAGCTGCTCTCGCGCGAGATCCCGCCCGAGGCGCAAGCGCATCTGGCGGTGATCCAAAAAAGCGGCAACCAGCTGCTACACCTGATCGACGACATTCTCGAGTTCAGCCGCGGCGATGCCAAGCCCATCGTCCTCGATCCAGCACCCGTGTCGCTGCCCGAGTTGGCTGCGCACCTCGAGGCGACCTGCGCGCCAGCGGTCGCACGGGGCGGCAATCGGTTCGAGACGCGCGCCCGCCTGGGATCGCTGAA
Source organism: Halochromatium glycolicum (assembly GCF_016584085.1). Lineage (GTDB taxonomy): Bacteria > Pseudomonadota > Gammaproteobacteria > Chromatiales > Chromatiaceae > Lamprobacter > Lamprobacter glycolicus. Next base: position 52,404 of record NZ_NRSJ01000009.1, read on the forward strand.
GTGGGTCATCGCCGATGAGCGCAGACTCACCCAGGTTCTGCGCAACCTGATCGACAATGCCTGCAAGTACACTCGCAATGGGCTCATCGAACTCGGCATCGAGACGGTTGACGCCACTGCTGGCATGGCCGGCGAGCCCGAGGGCATCCACGAGCCATTGGTGCGTTTCTCGGTTCGAGATACCGGTATCGGCATTCCGGCTGACCAGCAGGAGGCGATCTTCGAGCCCTTCAAGCGGCTTAACCGCTATGACGACGCGCCCGGCCTGGGTTTGGGGTTGGCTATTTGCCGACAAATCGTCGTGGCCAGCGGCGGGCAGCTTCGCGTCGAAAGCCGCCAAGGGCCGGATTCCGGCAGTCTGTTCAGCTTCGATCTAAGGTTGCGGATGGCTGAGGCCGGAAGCGAGGCGGCGGACAGCGAGAGCCCGCGCGCCATCCTTGGCTATAGCGGGCGGCCACGGACGGTATTGATTGTCGATGACAGGGCCAGCAGCCGCCGGCTCCTTGCCAAGCGTTGTGAGCTCCTGGGCTTGGAGGTCTTGGAAGCGGCCACGGGCCGGGACGCCTTGGACCTGTTGAGCATGGCCGATCGGACACCGGACCTCGCCCTTGTCGATCAATTCATGCCGGGGCTGGATGGCTGGGGTTTCCTGCGCTGCGTGCGCACATCCGACCAGCACCGGGGGCTGCCGATCGTCCTCGTTTCGGCGGCGCCGTTGGAGCGGCCAAAGGGTTTTCCCGCTGACGTCGAATTCGACGAAGTCGCCTTAAAACCCCTCTCGGCAACGGCACTCACCGATATCTTGCAGCGCCACCTCGATCTCGTGTGGGCGTACGCCGAGACGGACCTACCGGCTGACGCTGTCGCCTCAACCTGCGAGTTCGATTCGACAACGCTGTCCCTGCCGCCGGGTTGTTGCGACCTGGAGCTTACCCAGCTCAAAGAGATGCTGGCGCTGGGGGCGGTCGTCGCGATCGATCGATGGGCAGTCGAGATGGCCGAGACCTACCCGGAGCACAGCGCTCTGTGGAATGAAATCAGGCACCGCGCCAACCGCGTCGACCTCTTTGGACTGCGCGACCTTGTCGCTCGACTGCCACGAACGGCAGCCGACTCCGAGCGCGCGAACGAGTTGTCGTGATCAGATCGGCGTGACACGTTCGGCGGCGTTCCGCCATCGGAGACGGTGCGGGAGTTCGGTTTCTCACTGCCGTTGACGTTCTAGACATCATGTCTAGACATCATGTCTAGACATCATGTCTAGACATCATGTCTAAACCGCGTCCAGATTGAGATGCGTAATTGTTGTGCCACTGTCGGCACTCCGTTGCGCCACGTCTCCCGTGGCTGCGTGTTTTGATCCTGTTGTTCACCGGATTGTTGCATATTGACGTTGGACCTTGCCAAATGGCAGCAACCCCCGAAGACCTCAGGCAGCTGTCACTAGCCGGGAGCCGGGGCTGCCAAGGTGGATGAGCAGGATCTTGTAGAACTCGAGCCGATCGGGCGCCGGCTGGTCCTCCAGGTCGCCCCAGCGGTAGTCCGCGGGGAGTTGGTCCTCGGTGCCCGTCTCCTGGGCCATCTTGAGGAACAGCAGGTAGGTCAGCTCGGTGATGTACTGGTGGTAAGTGACCCCATCGTCCTTGAGGACGTTGCAGAGGTTCCAAAGCTTGGCGACGATGTCGTGGGTAACGGCGGTCCTACTTGCTCGTAGGCTTGGATCGTCAAGCCGGGGACCCGGGCGAAGGCGCCGTCATTGGTGATCAGGGTGGCGCCCTCGGCCAGGGCGTGGGCGGCGATCATCAGGTCCATGGGGGCTAGGGGCTTGCCCAGGGCGGCTAGCTCGGCGCGCAGGGGGGCCGTAACGACGCGCGGTCGCGGAGGTCCAGGGGCGGATGTCGATGCCGCCCAGCACGGTCTCGGCGAGCCCGACAAATTCGACCCTTTGCGGGCGGCGTGCAGGGCCGAAGCGAATCTCGTCCTCGGTGACCACCGAAATGCAGAATGGCGCGATGGACAGCCGCAGGTCCAGGTCCGGGGAGCGGGCCTTCATCACCGCCGAGAGCGCATTGGTGTCCAACATCAGCAGGCCGCTCATGGCCAATCGCGCTCGACGTGCTCACCCTGATCGCGATCCGCCATGAATTCGTCCAGCTCCTTGCGCTCCTTCTCCGTCATGCTGGCGATCAGGTGATCGCGCTCTTCCAGCCAATCGCGGAAGGACTTGTTCAGCGGACTCAAGATCACGTTGCCGGTCTCAGGATCGCGGCGGATCTCGACGGCGTCGCCCTCGAAGCGGAACTCCGCGGGCAGGCGTACCGCTTGGCTGCGACCATTCTTGAAGTGTTTTGCGGTCTGCATCTCAACCTCCGATCTTGGCGCGGTATAGATCGCGGTCTAATCTAATGCCGCGGAACCTCGGGGCCAAGGGTGCAGCAGAAGGCGCGCGGGCTCCTTGTGCAAAGGGCTCCTTCGATTTCGGGCATCGCCACGTCCAGCACTCGACAGGCGGGGCCGTGCGGACGTACGTGGGCGATAAACTCGCGCGCGCCGCTGAAGCCTCGAACCTGGAACCCCTCGGCGCGGAGCAGTCGAGTCAAGGCCTTCAGCATCTCGGGCTCGTCGTCGAGCAGATTGACCATCGGTTCATCGGTCATGATGCGGCGCCGTCCCTGGGTAGATACAGGTGCAAGGAGGCGCCGCCGCCGGCTGCCGACTCGGCCCAGACGCGCCCGCCGTGGCTGTTCACGAACGACCAGCGACTGGCGTTAACTGCTCTTTTTTGGGGTTATGGTTAAGCGAGGCTGGCGGCAATGACAAGGACGGCCGCAGAGACGACGAACAGGGCCAGCAGCAGCGGCCAGATGAAGCGCAGGTACTTGTCGTAGCCCACCTGCGCGATGGCCAGGCCGCCGATGACCACGACATTGGTTGGCGACACCAGAAGTGCCAGCCCGTGGCCCAGTATCCAAGCGGTAATGGTCAGTGGCCGACCGACCCCGGCGAAGTCGGCGAGCGGTGTCAGCAGGGGCATCGCCAGCGCGGCATGCCCAGAGCTCGACGGGATCACAAAGGCCAGCGGGATGTTGACCACCATGGTCGCAACAGCAAAGGCGCCCGCAGAGGCGCTCATGATCAGCTGTTCCATGGCGTACAGGATGGTGCCCAGCGTCTGGGTGTTGGTCATGATCACCGAGACACCGCCGGCGAGGAGGATGACCATGGCCGGTCCCATCATGTCCGAGGCACCGGCTTTGATCAGCCGCACGATCTCCTGCTCGTCCATCCGCGCGACCAGACCCACCAGCACCGAGGCGATCAGAAACAGCATCGCCAGTTCCGGAAACCACCAATCGAGCTCAAACCAGAAGGGCTTGACCCCGGCGATCTCATGGGTGGTGTAGTAGTTCGCGGGGCCGGTGGTGCCGCCGAGGATACTGGCCCAGGGGATGACCGAGAAGATCATCAGCCCAAACGCCAGGACGGTGATCGCCAGCACCCATTTCTGGGTGCCGCTGAGGGTTTGATTGGCGGCATCGGGAGGAGGGGCATGGTCGGGTCGGCTGGCGCCGTCATCAGCGCAGGTGGTTCCCTCGGCATCGGCGGACGTCGTCCCCTCGGCGCTCGACGCCTCGAACCCGACCAGGGAGAGGCTCGGGTCTGCCCGCGTCCGCGCCGCGTAGCGCAACACCCAGACCACCCCCATCGCGGTGAGCAGCACCCAGAGGATCACCCGCAGCAGGATGCCTTCGCCGATGCCGACCCCGGCCTCGCCGGCGGCGACGCCGATCGAGAACGGATTGACCGTGGCCGCCATGATGCCGATCACGGAGCCGACGATGATCATCGCTGCGGTGACCAGGCGGTCGTACCCAAGAGCGGTCATCAGCGGGATGAAGAGGGCATAGAAGCCGAGTGTTTCCACCGAGAATCCCATGGTGGTGCCGAGCAGCGAGAACAGCACCATGACCGCAGTGATCAGCAGCCAGCCCTGGTTTCGCAAGCGGTTGGCGAGCGCCGCCACAGCCACCTCCAGGCTCCGGGTGGCAAAGCTGATGGAGATGAAGGCGCCGATCGACATGATGAAGACGATGATGCCGATCTGGCCGAACAGGCGGCCGACGATCTCGGTGTCGACCAGCGCCGCCGCCGGGCTCAGCAGGCCGTAGATCCCGTTGACCGGGGCGAGGATCAGTTGCTCGACCCGCTCGCCGAAGCTCAGCGGCGATTCAATGCGCTCGAAGGTGCCGGGGATCGGGGAGCCGTCGGCGTCCTGCGCGTAGCGTCCTGACGGGATGAAGAGGGCGGCCACCCAGACCAGGACCATGACGATCGCCAAGGTCGTGACGGCGCTCGGGAACTGGAACCCTGGCCTCGATGCGTTGCCTTCGGTGATCGAGCTCGGGGAGCTAGAAGGACTTGCGCACATTGACCCAGATCTCGGTCGAGCTGTAGTCGCTGAACTCCGCATCGCCCTCATCACGGATGTACAGCACCTCTGGCCTTAGGGACCAGCCTGGGGCGAACGCATAGGTCAAGCCGCCGCCGATCTCGTAGATGTCGAGGTCCGGCCTCAGTCGCCCGGGGTCGCCAAAGGCGTTCTCATAGGGGATGTCCTCATGCGTGCCGTTATGCTCCCAGAAGCCAAACAGAAAGGCGCTCAGGCGATCGTTGATGTCCATGCCCCAGTCGATCTCGGCGCCATAGATGGTTTGATCCCCGCCCGCACGGCCATGGGTGGCCCATTCGCGCCCCCCAGTCAGGGTGAGGGTCAGCGATGCCCTCCCGTCCAGCAGGGCGCGCGTCCAACCCAGCCAGACCTGCGCGATATCCCGGCTGCGATCGCGCTCGCCGCCACGGGGATATTCGCGGGCGCGGATCTCGCCCTCGAGGAGGATCTCGTTATCGGGATCGAGGATGAAGGACCGATTGGCGAAGAGCCCATAGTCCTGCCGATAACCGTCACCGCCCCGGTAGCTGGCCCGGCCGCGCACCCCGATCGACTGACTGCCCGCGGTCAATGACTGAGTGATCCTCGCATTCCAGCGCAGATCCGAGTCGTCCCGCCGATCGGTGTCGTCGTAGTAGCGGTACTGGTAGTCCAAGCTGGCGTCGATCGCGAGATCGTCCGTCGCGATGTAGCCCAATCCGCCGCCGATCCGTGCATTCCAGAACCAGTCACGGGCGGGGTCACCGCCCAGCGCGTTGGTGGTGCGGGTGACGTTCTCGCGGTAGAAGCCGGCGCCGGTCTCGGCATAGCCAAAGACGCTCAGGCGTTCGCCTCGCTTGTAGTTCTGCCCTGCCCGGGAGTAGACCTCGGCCTGCTCGCGCAGGTCCGGCGGCAGGTTGTCGAAACGCAGAACCTGCTCGAACTCGAGCACCGCCTTGGCGTACTCGCCCTTCTCCAGATAGGCCTGGCCACGCTCGAGATGGCTGTCGATTGGATCAGCCTCATCAGCGAGCGATGGGTTGAGCTCAGGGCTCGATGCCAATCGCGATTCCCTGTTCAGTGGTGCGACCGGCGCGCCGTCGGTGGCGCGACTGTCGGCCCGACTGATGGTTGCCGGAACCATCAACAATGCCGTGATGCCGGCGATTGCAAGCCACTGGATCAGCAGCTGACCATCATCATGCGGACCCACATTCGGAACCGCGGGCCGCAGGTCAGCGCCCTTGCGCTCTAGAGCCATTGAACCTCCAAGATCAAGCTTGCGAGCATCGCGCGCGGCGAGGTGCTCGAGGATCATGGGCAGGGCAGAGGCCAGGTCAGAAGTCGACCGCGTCGCGAATCAACGGACAGGTCATGCAGTGACCGCCGCCGCGCCCGCGCCCGAGCTCAGCGCCGACGATGGTGATGACCTCGACCCCGGCCTTGCGCAGCTCGGTGTTGGTCCAGGTGTTGCGGTCGTAGGCGACGACGACGCCGGGTGAGAGCGCGACGAGGTTGTTGCCGCTGTCCCACTGCGCTCGCTCCGATGCGTAGTGGTCACCGCCGGTCTCGATCACCCTGAGCTTCTTGAAGTTCAACGCCTCGGCGACGACGTCACAGAACGGGTCTTTCTCCAGGGTCGCCTCCAACCCATCGGCATTGTCGCTGGGCCTGAGCGAGATCGTGTGTACTTGATCCATGATCGGTCGATAGAGGGTGACCAGATCGCGATCAGCGAAGGTGAAGACGGTGTCCAGGTGCATTGCCGAGCGTAGCTTCGGCATGGCGGCAACGATGACGCGCTCGGCGGCGCCGTTCGCGAACAGCGCCTGCGCGACCTGTGAGATGCCCTGACGGGAGGTACGCTCGCTCATACCGATCAGCACCACACCATTGCCGACCGGCATTACATCGCCGCCCTCGACTGTCGAGCGCCCGAAGTTCTGATCGGGATCGCCCCACCAGACCTGGATATCGGCGTTGGCGAAGCTCGGATGGAACCTGTAGATGGCCGAGGTCAGCAGCGTCTCCTCCCTGCGCACCGGCCAATACATCGGATTCAGCGTGACGCCACCGTAGATCCAGCAGGTGGTGTCGCGCGTATAGAGCGTGTTTGGCAGTGGCGGCAGCAGATACTCGGTTACCCCGTGTGCCTCGCGAACAAGCTCCAGGTAGTCGGAGGTCGCGAAACGCTCTGGCACGTCCACCACCGACACGCCACCGATCAAGAAATCTGCGAGCGGCTTCGGTGGCAAGCTCTCCAGGAATGCTCGCGTATCATCGATCAGCCCCAGTCCGACGCTGTTCCGGGTGACCTTGCGATCGAGCAGCCAAGCCTTGGCCTCGGGGATGGCGACGGTCTCGGCGAGCAGCTCGTGCATCTCGACCACCTCGACGCCGCGCTCACGCATCTTGATCATGAAGTCGTAATGGTCGCGTTTGGCGTTGGTGACCCAAAGCAGATCATCGAACAGCAGGTCATCGTTGTTGGTCGGTGTCAGCCGGGTGTGCGCAAGCCCGGGTGCGCAGACCATCACCTTGCGTAGGGTTCCGACCTCAGAATGCACGCCGTAGACGGGTGCGGAATCGTTGGCTTGACTCATGGTGGACGCTCCTGTGGTTCTAGATGGTGATCATGCCGGTAGCAAGGCCGTAGACGCCGGCAGCGGCGCCGGCGACGAAGACGCCGAGTAACGCGAGCTCCCAGGCACCGAACAGCCGCTGTTTCTGCTCGCGCCTGGAGAGCACGAAGAGGATGGTCCCCGGCGCGAGCAAGATGCAGGCGAGCACCAGATGCTTGAGTCCACCCGAAAGCAGCATGAAGATCGTGTAAACGGTCGCGATCAGCGCCCAGGTCATATCCGTGCCCCAGCCCTGGCCGTCCGGGTGATAGGTCTCGCGCGTCAACACCAGCTTCAGCGCATAGCCGGCGACCAGGGTGTAGGGGATCAGCGTCAGGGCGCTGGTCATCTCGAGCGACAGGTCGAAGGCGTACTGCGAGAAGATCGAAACGATCAGGAACAGCTGCACCAGGATGTTGGTGATCCAGAGCGCGGCCGAGGGCACCTGGTGCTTGTTCTCGTGGGCAAAGACCTTGGGTACCAAGCCGTATTTGGCGGCCGAGTAGAGCACCTCGGCAGCGAGCAGCGACCAAGCCAGGAAGGCGCCGAGCACGGAGACGATGAGACCAGCGCTGACGAACTTGAGCCCCCAATCACCGACGACCGCTTGCAGAGCGCCGGCCATCGACGGCTGGCGCAGCTCGGCCAGCGCTGGGCGTTCGAGCACGCCATAGGGCAACAACGTGACGAGCACCAAAAGGCAGAGGACGCCGACAAAGCCCATCACCGTTGCCCAGCCGACGTCCTCGCGTCGCTTCGCGTAGCGCGAGTAGACGCTCGCGCCCTCGATGCCGATGAAGACGAAGACGGTCACCAGCATGGTGCTGCGGACCTGATCGAAGACCTGAGCGCTGCTGTAGTCGCCGCCGCCCCAGAAGCTGGAGGCGAACAGGTCGTAGTCGAAGGCGAAGGCCATGAACGCAATGAAGACGAAGATCGGGAGGATCTTCGCAACGGTCACGACCTTGTTGATGAAGGCGGCCTCCTTGATGCCACGCAAGATCATGAAGTGGAAAGACCAGAGTACGATCGACGAGACGATCACCGCCTGTGGCGTGTTGCCATCGCCGAAGATCGGGAAGAAGGCCCCAAGCGTCGACTTGATCAGCACGAAATAGGTGGTGTTCCCGAGGCAGGTCCCGATCCAGAAACCGAAGGCCGCGGCAAAGCCCAGGTAGTTGCCGAACCCCTCCTTGGCGTAGGCGAAGATACCCGCATCAATCTCCGGCTTGCGCACCGCCAGAGACTGGAACACGAAGGCCAGCATCAGCATGCCGCCACCGGCGATGATCCAGGCGACGATGGCGCCGAAGGGGCCGGTCGCTGCGCCGAAGCGGGCCGGAAGGGAGAAGATGCCTGCCCCGACCATGGAGCCGACGACCATCGCCGTTAGCGTGAGCCGGGAGAATTTTTGCGCGTCTGCATCTGCCATGCGAGTACCCCCTGTTGACCAAGATCCGCTCGCAGCCATGATCAACGAGGCAGTGACGCAGAAGTAGGCTAATGCGCACGAAAACTGTGCATGGAACGATGCTTGATGTGGCGCACCAAGAGGATGATAGGGGCCGAGTGCGTATGGGCTGGGCTGACCGGAGGTGGGAGACTTTGCAGCCTCAGCATAAGACTGTGCCGCGAGCCGCAGTCCGCTGCGATTGCCGGTTTCGCTCGGTTAACATCGACCGCAGTTTCGATGGCTGCAGAGTCCATGAGCATGGCCGACAACCTGGCGCGTATCTTGATCGTCGATGATCAGCCGGCATCGATCGGTCTGCTGATCGCCTATCTGCAGGGGCGCGATATCGACCTCCTCGTCGCGCAGACCGGCGAAGACGGTTTGCGGATCGCCGCTGAGGGTCAGCCCGATCTGATCCTGCTCGACGTGCGCATGCAAGGGTTGGATGGCTTTAGCGTTTGCCGACGCCTCAAGGCCTCGCCGAGCACCCGCTCGATCCCGGTGATCTTCCTTTCCTCGGCGATCGAAACCGAGGATAAGCTGCGCGGATTCGCCGCCGGCGGTGCGGATTACATCACCAAGCCGTTCTCTGAGCAGGAGGTGCTGGCGCGGGTCTATCTGCAGATCGGTGGGCCTGAGCAGCTGAGTGCGCTGAGCAGTCAGGCGCTCGATGAGCTGGAGGACATCCCGCTGTCGGCCTCGGCGAATCGGCTCGATCAGCGTCTGTTCACGGATGCTGTCGCGGTGCTGACCAAGCGGCTCGTCGACCCGCCGAGCGCGGTTGAACTGGCGCATCAGGTCGGCACCAATCAACAGCGGCTGACGCGCATCTTTCGTGAGCAGGTGGGGATGAGCGCCTACGAATATCTGCAGGAGATGCGCCTGGAGCGGGGGCGGAGTCTGTTGCTGGAGACCGATCTTCAGGTCCAGTTGATCGCCGATCGGGTCGGCTACCGCAATGCCGGGGATTTCACCCGCGCCTTTCGCCGTCATTTTGGAGTGACGCCACGGCAATACCGGCAGGGTCGATTGTAGCCCGATGACGTTGATGACCAGGGCCTCGCCACGCGCATGCCGGCGATGCGGCAGGAGCATCTGATCCTCTACGATAAGTAAGATCAATGGATTCCCGCGGGGCATCTCGAGCGCATCGCCGAGCGTCTTCCGAATGCCCGACTCGAACGCTTCGCCGAGGTTGGCCACTCGATGAACCTAGAGCAGCCCGAGCGCTTCGCGCGGATCTCCGCGGACTATTTCAGCCAGCTTTGAGCGGCAGGTCGTATTCCTCTGCCCGCCACGTTGCAGAGGCCAACGCAGCGAGCAGGGTGCGTCGCGGTCCCCCGATAGCCGCGAATGACACCGGTCAGACGACCTGTTGCTGAACCACCCTCACCGCCGATGGACGCGGCACGATGTCCCGATTGCGGGCGCTCAGCTCGGCCCGAGTCAACGCCACGCCGAGCAACAGCAACAAGGCAGAGAAGTAGACCCAGAACAGGATGACCAGCAGCGAGGCCGCTGCACCATAGGTCGAAGCAATGGCCGTCTCGGCGAGATAGGCAGCGATGCCATAGCGGCCGAGGGTCAGCAGCAGCGCTGTGACCAACGCCCCGGGCAGAACGTCACGCCATGATAAGAGCACGTCGGGCAACACTCTGAACAACGCGGCGATAAACAGTACCGTGATCAGCACTGCTATTCCGCCGCGTGCGGCGCTGGAAAGCAGATCCGGCTGCAGGACCTGCAGCAGGCCGATGGGGTGGAGGGCGGCGACCAGGGCCTGGATCGCGATGACAGCGATGAAATAGAGCAGCAGACCCAGGCCGATCAGCAATACGACAAGCAGCGCCAGCAGCCGGGTGCGCATCATCTGCCAGAAGGGTTCAAGCCGAGTCCGGCCGGGCCTCGGGCGCACTCCCCAGAGTAGATTCATCGAGTAGCGCAGTTGACCGAACACCACGGTCGCCCCGATCAGGATGGCGCCGATGCCGATCAGTGTCGGCATCAGCCCGGCCTCCTCGGGCCGCGACCTCAGGATTGCCTGCTCGATGGCGGCGGCTGCCTCGGCACCCAGCGTATCCTGCAGCTGGGCGACGATCTCGCCCTGCGCCGCCCCCTCGCCGAGGACGACGCCGATCAGTGTTACCGCGATGATCAGGGTCGGCGCGAGCGAGAAGATCGTGAAGAAGGCCAACGCGCCCGCCTGCATGAACGGATTGTGCTCAAGCCAGAGGTTGAAGCCCCTGACCGCGATGGTTAGCAGCTGGCGTAGAGACCTTAATGCAGGCCCAAGGAACCGCTCTCTCGTCATTACAACGGCGCCGGATCAGCGGTGAAGGTGATGGTGAGCCAGCGGTCCGGGCCGACGCCTCCGGTCGCATGGCCGATCTCATCGCGCAAGGCGTCGATCTCGGTCAGCGTCAGCGCTCGATCCGCTGGCACCAGGACCGAGATCTCGATGAAGCGCGCGCGTCCGGCCTTGGCGAGATAGCTGCGATAGTCAAGAAGCGGCGACCTTCTCGGCCAACGCGGTATTGATGAATTGGTTCAGACTGACGCCGTCACGTGCCGCAGCGCGACGTGCGGCCGCGAGGATGCTCTCGGGCGCTTTCAGGGGGTAGTTGCTCTTGCTCATAGATGCCCCGGCTGCACTCATGATGCCGGCGGCAACGACATCGGTGTCGAGTGTCAACAACATATGGCATAGCATATCCCATAGAGCGAAGGTTGCAACAGGACAAGCTGTGGGGGAGGCAGGTTGCTGTCGGTGGAGAGAGTTTGGCGCCGATCGCCTCTTCGCGAACGATAGCCCTGCACTCGTGCAGCTTGGCCTTGACTTGGGCTGTTTCGTGCGCAAGCACCTTGATGATCAGCCCGGCCTCGTTCGGTAGCCGGCAGGCGCCGAAGGCCAGGCCGCTGACCTGGTCGACGGCGGCGCCGAGGCGGGCATCGACGCGCTCGGCGACCGCGGGCGCTGTCAGCAGGACCAGGTTGCCGAAGACGTCGAACCTATCCATGACCCCGGTGTCGAGCGCGACCGAGGAGACCCGTGCGACGGCCTCTGGTTGGTTGAGCTTGATGCCCTTGTCTCGGCGCTTCTGGGAAACGTCGGCCATCATATATGGAACAAGAGCTTGTCGAATTCCGGTGGCGTTAGGTGCATCGCGCCTCCTCGTCGGGCAATGAACGGGCCAAGTGGGGCACATGCAGGCGCAGCAAGGTCTAGCCCTTGATTCGATGTCCGTCATTATCGTCTGAGCAGCTCCGGAAAATGAGCAGGAAGGAGGTCATTCTTAGCTTGATGATGGCGTCGACGATCTCGTTGCCAGGCCATTCCTGTTTATTCGTTTGCGCATTCCGAGCGACACCACTAGACTTGCCGGTCGCGCGTCCTGTTATTCCTGGTTCGAAAAAGGTGATTCGAAAAAGGGCGCTCCAATCACGCCAAGCTGAGTGACGGCGCGAAGAGTCTTTCGGTGGACAATGAGGCGGGAGTGAGGTGTGATCGAGATGCCCAGCGATTATCGGACGCCAGTAGAGCGCAGCCCACCTAGGCCGCTCGCGGATAGACAGATCCTAATGATCGTCGCCGCTTACGCGCTGTCGTTCGTGGCCTTCGGGTTCCTTGTCGACAGTCCAGCCGAGATTTGGCACGGGCTCGGAGCGATCCTGATCTCGCGCGATAGTCTGCTCACCGACTACATGGGCCTCGGGGGTGTCGGTGCGGCCCTGGTAAGCGCCGGATTGCTGACGCTGAGTGCCTGTCTCGTTTACTACCTTGCGCGCGCCAAGATCAACGGTACTGCTGTTGCCGCCTTATTCCTAGTGCTGGGTTTCGGGCTGTTCGGAAAAAACCTGATCAATGTCTGGTTTATTGTCCTAGGCGTGGCGCTTTACTCGCGCTATCGCGGGCAGGCGTTTGCGGTCAACATCAATACGGCTTTCTTCGGGATTGCGCTCTCGCCTGTCGTGAGCGAGATACTATTCAGCTCTTCGCTGCCGATTGAATTTCGCGTGCCGCTTGCGGTTGGGACCGGCCTACTGATGGGGTTTGTCTTGCCGCCGGCCGCGGCTCAACTGTTCAAAGCGCACATGGGCTTCGCGCTCTACAACATGGGATTCACGGCAGGGCTGGTGGGAACCCTGATCGTCGCACTGTACAAGTCGTATGGCTTCGTTCCAGACCCCGTCTTTATCTGGACCAGTGGCAATAACCTTCTACTCGGGTCCTTTCTGTCGACGCTGTTCGTGTCGATGCTGATCTTGGGGTTCGCGCTCGACCGTCATGCCTTCTCGCGGTTCCTGCGGTTGACGCGCGAGTCGGGACAGGCGCCTAGCGATTTCATTGCCATTGCGGGGCTTGGCGCGACCCTGATCAATATGGCCCTCAGCGGCACGGTCGGGATGCTGTATATCCTGGCTATTGGCGGCGACCTAAACGGACCGACGATTGGTGCGTTGCTGTCCATCGTCGGTTTCGCAGCCTTTGGCAAGCATCCGAGGAACATCATTCCCATCATGCTCGGCGTCTTCATCGGCTCGCTCGCAAAGCCCTGGGGCGCCGCCGACCCCTCGATCCTGCTCGCGGCGTTATTCGCGACCAACCTCGCGCCGATCGCGGGCCACTTCGGCTGGCATTGGGGCATCGTGGCCGGGTTCATCCACTCGTCGGCCGCGCTCAGCGTTGGTACGGTGCACGGTGGCATGAATCTCTATAACAACGGCTTCGCCGCCGGTATCGTCGCCTCGATCCTGGTGCCGGTCATCCTCGCGATCCGTGCTGGCCGCGGCGATGCCGGCGTCGACGCCAAGGCGCAGCAATCCGGCCAAGGGCCTGCTGGCTCTGCTCGGCCTGCAGCCGACAATCAGGCTCGCCTGTCCTCTGCCAGGGTTTCAGGTGCGGTCGTCGAGACGCCCAGTGGAACTCGCGTTGGTGTTGGCCCTGAGACTGAGAGACCTCACTCAGCTCAGCTCACTCGAGGGCGATGGGTCGGTGCGGTGCTGGGACGGGGCCTGCTCTTCGTTGGGTTCTGGTTGTTGCTCTCGGCGCCCGACTTCGATGCACTCGCTATCGACCCGCTAAGCGCCAGCGCTGATCTCGGCATCGCGCTGGCCGCGACCCTGCTCGCGACCTGGGCGAGCATGCGGCTGTGGCCGCCGGGCCCGAAGGCACCGAGGATCGGCGCCATGCTTGGACTGATCTGGCGCTTTCTCGTGCAATCGGTTCTCGCTGGCGTCGATATCGCACGCCGGGTCTTCGACCCGCGCCTGCCGCTTAAACCGGGCTTCCTCGCGTTCCCGGGACGCATCCGGACGCAGCCGCGCCTTGGGGTCTTTGCGACCTTGAGCAGCGCGACACCGGGCACGATGGCGGCTGGGCGCAATGCCGATGGCCATCTCGTCTACCACTGCCTGGATACTCGGTTGCCGGTGGTCGACGGACTGGCGGAGGATGAACGACAGCTGCTACGGGTGCTCGGCGAAGAGCGTCTGGAGGCCGGCTCGGATCAGGGCAGAGACCAACAGCGCGAGGCGGGGGCCGCGGGTCTGCGAGGGGGCGTGACGTGATAACGACCTTTCTTCTGGTTGCCGCGGTGCTCTTGCTCGTCATCGTGACGATCGCCTTGGGCCGGTTGCTGCTCAGCGCCCAAGCCGTCGACTGGGTCATGGCTGGTCAGGTGCTGGGTACAGGAGGGATTGCAGTGCTGCTGCTGTTCGGGGTCGCGAGCGCGAGTCCAGGCGTCATCGACATGGCGCTGCTGCTGGCGTTGCTGGCCGCCTTTGCGACGGTCGCCTTTGCGGCTCGCCTTGGCCTTGACCGCAGGCGCTCGGATCAGCCCTGCGCAGGGGCGCCGGCAATCCAGCCCAGGACAATCCGGCCCACGGTGGACGCTGTGGACGCGGTCAACGCTGGCCGCGAAGCGTCCCGGGCGCCTGGCAGCCATGCGCCCGGCCGGTAAGTGGCCTGGCACAGGGAAGGCGCGATGAGCCTGCTCTGGAACCTCTTCACCCTTGTCTTCGTCTCGCTCGGGCTGGTCTTCTTTGTCGCCGGGGTCGTCGGATTGATCCGCTTCCCTGATCCGCTCTCTCGGCTGCATGCCCTGAGCAAGGCCGATAATCTCGGGCTCGGTCTGGTCATCCTCGGGCTCTTGCCGCAGGCGACTGGTCTGCTCGGTGTCTTGAAGCTGATCGCGCTCTGGGTGTTGGTGGTGATCGGCGGCAGTATTGCTGGGCAGCTGCTCGCGGCAACCCAATACGCGGCCGATGAGCAGACAGATGGCCAGCCTGATCCCAAGCCCGGCCGGCAGCTGGGGCGTCAGACCCTGGGCAGGTCCGACGAAGGGATGACCGCCGGCGAGGCGCCGCGAGCATGAATGCCGTTGCAATCCTTGGGCTCTTGACCGATCTGGTCCTTGCCGTCTCGGTATTGATGCTGTCGATCTGGATCGTGCTGACCCCTGATCGCCTGCGTGCGGTGGTCGGCTTCTTGGCGAACGGAATCCTGATTGCGCTGGTTTGGATGCGCCTCGGTGCGCCAGACGTCGCGCTGACCGAGGCGATTATCGGCGGCGGGTTGGTGACGCTGCTGTTGCTGGGGGCGAGTGCGAGAGTGCCGCCAGAGTCCGCGCGAAACGCCTTCGCCGACCGTGATCGCTGGCCGCTGCATCTGCTCGCGGCCCTGCTTGCAGCGGTCGTAGCGGTTGGCTTGGCGCTGGTCGTGTTGAACCTGCCAGAGCCAGCTCCTTCACTGGCGTCTGCGGTCGCCACCGAGCTGCCGGCGACTGCTGTCGATAATCCGGTCACTGCCGTGCTGATGGCCTTTCGTGCTGTCGATACCTTGTTTGAGACCGTCGTACTGGTCGTGGCTCTGATCGCTTTCTGGTCCCTGATACCAGAGGGCGCTTGGTTTCAGCGCGCTGGCTGGCTGCCGCTGCGGGAGCCGGCACCAGCGCTGGTGCTCTTGGGGCGTGTGTTGCCGCCGTTCGGCATCCTGACCGCCGTGCACCTGTTCTGGATCGGCACCACGCTGCCGGGCGGGAAATTTCAGGCTGGCGCGCTGTTGGCAGCGATCTGGGCGCTCGTCCTGATTGCCGGTCTCAGCCAGCCAATGGCGGCGGCGCAGCGCCTGCCGCGGCTTCTTGTGGTCATGGGGCCGACGGTCTTCTTCGCCGTTGGCCTGGCCGGCTTCTGGCTGGCCGGGGACTTCCTCGCTTATCCAAGCGGCCTTGAGAAGCCGCTGATCCTGATCATCGAGGCCGTGCTGATGCTCTCGGTCGCCGCAGCGCTAGGCTTGATCTTGGCCGGGCTGCCTCCGGCGCCTGGCTCGCTGGAGCAGAGGCGATGACCGCGGTCGATCTGTTCGGTCTCCTTGGGTCGCTGCTGGTCGGCATCGGCCTCTACGGCCTGATCACCGGTGCCTGCGCGCTGCGCAAGATCGTCGCCTTCAATCTACTTGGCGCCGGCGTGTTCCTTGTGTTTGGCGTGATCGCTCGGCGTGGCGCCGGCGCTGGTTTTCCCGGCGACCCGGTACCCCAGGCCTTGGTCATCACCGGCCTGGTCGTCGCCTTTGCCGCAACAGCCCTCGCTGTCGGCTTGCTGGTGCGCTTGGCGGAGAGCGCTGGGGTCGGTGATGTCGACGACCAATTGCTGCCCGCACCGAAGATAACCCTTGGCCCGATGCCGGAGCCTCCGTCAGGCACTGAAGAACGGCCTGCCTCGCCGGGAGCCGTCGCGCTCGGCGAGCATGCTCAGTCGCGAGTCGTGGCGGTTGTGCCGCCCGCGGATCGAGACCCTGATGATCAAACGATCGCGGGGTCGTGCGCATGACCCCGCTGTTGATCGAGAACGGTGATCTGCTGGCTGGGCTCGGCGTTTGGTCGGACGAGCTGTTGGTGTCGCTGCTCGTGCTACCGGTACTGGCCATGCTGCTCGGCTTCGTGCTCGGCGGACGTGCGGCCGAACGCATCACGCTCTTGACCCTCCCGCTCGGGCTGGCGCTGGCAATCGCCGTGGCCGTGTTGATGCTCCATCAAGGCACACCGCTGAGCTATGACATCGGCGGTTGGGAACCGCCGCTCGGGGTCGCGCTGCGCGTTGATGGCCTCTCGGCGCTCTTGCTGCTCACCACAGCGCTGGTGATCACTGGGGTTGGGCTCTATGCCTGTGCCGATTTCGCGACCTCGGCTGATGTCAAAGAGGCGCGCGCGCCGTTGGCGTTCTGGACCCTGCTCCTTGGGCTCTGGGCGGCGCTGAACGCGGTCTTCATTGGCCAGGATCTGTTCAATCTCTACGTCGCCATCGAGCTGCTGACCTTCACCGCGGTGCCCCTGGTCTGCCTCAAGGGCAGCGCTGAGACATTGCAGGCCGCGCTGCGCTATCTGTTGTTCGCGCTGCTCGGCTCGGTGCTCTATCTGCTGGGGGCGGCCCTGCTCTATGGTGCTTATGGCACGCTCGATATCGGCCAGCTTGCAGCGGCGATGGGCAGTTCAGCGGAGCCGGCAGCGATCGCTGCGGTGGTGCTGATGACGGCTGGGCTCCTGGCCAAGACCGCACTGGTGCCGCTGCATCTCTGGCTGCCGCCGGCGCATGCCGGCGCGCCCGCGGCGGCGAGCGCGGTGCTCTCGGCGCTCGTGGTCAAGGGCTCCTTCTATCTGGTCTTCCGGCTTTGGATCGACCTGATGCCGCTGGCCTACACCCAGCAGATCGCGCAGGGGCTGGCGACGCTCGGCGCCGTGGCGATCCTGCTCGGCGGCATCATGGCGATTCGTCAGGCGCGGCTGAAGATGCTGATCGCCTATTCGACCCTGGCCCAGCTCGGTTATCTATTCCTGATCTTCCCGCTGCTGGTCAGTCCGGTGATGGTGCCGGCGCTGGCCGATGGCAGCACGCCGGCGGCCTGGACCGGCGGCATCTTGCAGCTGGTCTCGCATGCGTTCGCCAAGGCCTCAATGTTCATGGGGGCGGGGCTGATCATGATCGCGCTCGGGCATGACCGCATTGCCGATCTAGGCGGTCTCGGTCGGCTGCTACCGATTACGCTCGTCGCCTTCGCGCTGTCCGGGCTGTCGTTGATGGGGCTGCCGCCGAGCGGGGGCTTTGCGGCCAAATGGCTGCTGCTGCGTGCTGCGATCGAGACCGGTCAATGGTGGTGGATGCTGGTGATCCTGTTAGGCGGCGTGCTCACCGGGGTCTATCTCTATCGAGTACTGGTGTCGGCGAGCTTTGGTGGCGCTGGAGCTGTTGTTGAAGCAGGGCCGACATCTGACCGGCAGTCTGCATCAGTGCCTGAGCTGGCCCCTGAAGCGTTGCCTGAATTGGCGTCTGCCCCATCGCCTGAGCCCGCTTCTGCCCCATCGCCGCGATCGTCGTCCGAGCGTCCGGGGCAAACAGGTCAGGCCCAATCGGTTCAGGGGCAACCGCGGCTGCAGCGTCCGGTTGCGCGTTCGCGTGAGCTGATCGTGTTGACGCTGGCATTGATCGCGATTGCGCTTGGGATGGTGCCGCTGACCTCGTTCGAGATCCTGCAGATTGGTCGCGGTGGTGAGGCGATGGCGATGTTAGAGCCCTTGGCCGAGCCAGTTGGACTCAGTGCGGTTGAGCTGCCGCCAAGCGGCTTGACGCCGGTCCCAAGCGTTGCGGGGTCTCTGGTAGCGGAGATGGAGCCCCTGCCAGGCGTTGCGGGCTCCCTGCCAAGCGCGGCGGAGCCACTGCCATGATCGCCTCGCTGCCGATGGCCGAGCTGCTGGTTGGCGTTGGGCTGGCGACGCCGGCCCTGGCTCTAGTTGCCTGTTTTTCGCAGCTAGTCCGCGAACGCATTTGGCTGCTGCTGGCGCTGATCCCGCTTCCTGCGTTGGCGGCGGCGATCGTCGCGCTGCTGGTGCTCGGCCAAGGCGATATCGCCAACGGAGAGGTTGCCGCGATCGCCCTGCTGTTCGACCCCAACGGCCTCGCGATCGGCC
Source organism: Halochromatium glycolicum (assembly GCF_016584085.1). Classification (GTDB taxonomy): domain Bacteria; phylum Pseudomonadota; class Gammaproteobacteria; order Chromatiales; family Chromatiaceae; genus Lamprobacter; species Lamprobacter glycolicus. The sequence goes on from NZ_NRSJ01000009.1 coordinate 70,866, forward strand.
TCGTCATCGACCGGCCCGGGGCCGCAATGCTCGGCGTTACCGCGCTGCTCTGGGCCGCCGCCGGCCTCTATGCCGCGCCAATGCTGCAGGCGTCATCGCATCGGAGTCGCTTCACGCTGTTCTGGCTGCTGACCCTGACCGGTAGTCTCGGCGTGTTCATCGCCGCCGATCTGGTCAGCTTCTACCTGTTCTATGGGCTGGTCAGCCTGGCCGCGTTCGGTCTGATCGCGCACGATGGCACTGTCTTTGCCCGCCGCGCCACCGGGCTCTACCTGTTACTCGCGATCCTCGGCGAGATCGCCTTGCTGCTGGCCTTTGCACTGCTCTCGGCGGCGAGTCCGGAGCCGAGTCTGGCGATCAGCAGCCTGGTTGCGGGGCTCTCAGGGTCACCTTGGGCGGGGCCCAGTATGGCGCTGCTGTTGCTCGGCTTCGCGCTCAAGATCGCACTGGTGCCGGGACACGTCTGGATGCCGTTGGCCTATACCGCGGCACCGTTCCCGGCGGCCGCGGTGCTCAGCGGTGCCGCGGTCAAGGCCGGCGTGATCGGCCTGATCCGCTTCTTGCCGTTCGAGGCCGGGGCACCGGCCTGGGGTGAACTGTTGGTCGTGCTGGGATTGAGCAGCGCCTTCTATGGCGTCGCGATCGGCATCACCCAGCGCAACGCGAAGACCGTGCTGGCCTATTCGAGCATCAGTCAGATGGGGCTGATCGCGGCGGCGACCGGCTCAGCATTGCGTGCCGGGGAATCGGCCGCAGTGCTCTTGCTGACCCTCTACGCGGCGCATCATCTGCTCGCCAAGGGCGCGCTCTTTCTCGGGCTGGGCGTGGTGGCTGATGGCGTGACCCGACGACGCTGGCTCGTGCTGATGCCGGCGGTGCTGGTCGGGCTCGGCATCGCCGGCCTCCCTCTAACCGGCGGCGCTGCAGGGAAACTGGCGCTGAAGCCGCTCTTTGATACCGCTTTGCTTGGCCTGCTCAGTGCGCTCTCAGCGGCGGGGTCGACCCTGTTGATGCTGCATTTTCTGCGCCGCCTTTGGGTCAGTGGTGACGCTATCGAGCCTTGTGCGAGCGGTGTCTTCCGTCGGTTGCTGCCTTGGTGGCTGATGGCGCTCGCGGCACTGCTCTTGCCCTGGCTGCTCCTGCCCTGGCTCGGGCTCGGTGCCGCCCAGACCTGGTTGGCGCTCTCGCTCAGTCCAGCTGACCTTTGGAAGGCGGTTTGGCCGGTGCTGCTCGGGGCGCTCGCGATGCTGGCGCTCTGGCGCTGGGGTGAGCGGCTGCCGCGGGTGCCGCCAGGTGACATGCTGATCCTGGGTGCACCTCTGACCCGCCTGATGAGCGCGGTCGGTGCCGGTATCGAGGCGCTCGATCGCGGCCTGCGGCAGTGGCCAGTGGCTGGCCTGTCCTTGTTGATCCTCTCGTTGCTGATTTGGGGCGGGGCGCTGAATGCATACTGACAGCGACCGGTCCGTTTCATCCAGCAATCCAATTCATCGAGCAGATCGACTCGGGATCGAGTACTGTTCTGTGGATCAATCAGGCCTCGGCTCAAGCGCCGTTAAAGCGATGGTCTTGATATCCGGGATTCTCTCGTCATCGACGCGTCTCACTCAGGCGCGTTCTAAGTGGGTGTTGACCAAGTCTCGTCTTGCTGCCAGCTCGCGCGCTTCGCGTTTTCGTTCATCTACTTCACCGAATCATCACGGAGTCCTCATGCGGCGAATCCTGGGTCTCTTCTTTCTGTCGAGCGCGATCCTGTCGAGTGCGATCGGGCTGGTCGCCTGCGAGCTTGGCGATCAACCAGCCGTTACCAGTGCGCCTCCGCCACCGCCGGCGGTTGGCGTTGCGCCCGTGGTCGAGCGCGAGATCACACCGCAGATGGAGTTCGTCGGCCGAGTCGAGGCGATCGACGCCGTTGACCTGGTCGCGCGGGTCAACGGCTTCCTCACCGAGCGCAGCTTCGAGGAGGGCGCGCGGGTCGAGGCCGGCGATCTGCTGTTCCGCATCGAGCGCGAGCCGTTCGAGGCCAATGTGGTCGCGCGTCGCGCTGATGTCGAGCGCGCCACCGCGACGCTGACCAATGCGCGGCTGCAGCGCGAGCGGATCGAGCCCCTGATTGAGCGCGGCGGTGCGACTCGGGCTCAGCTCGATGCCGCGGTGGCCGCCGAGCAAGAGGCCCGGGCCGCGCGTGATGCGGCGCAAGCGGCGCTGCAACGCGCCGAGATCGAGCTCAGCTATACCGAGATCCATGCTCCGTTCGACGGTCGCATCGGTCGCGTCTCCTTCGCCGAAGGTGCGGTGGTCGGCCCCGACTCGGGTTCTTTAGCGCGGCTGGTGCGCATCGACCCGGTCTTCGTCAACATCCCGGTCAATGATCGCACCATGCTCGCGGTGCGGCGGATGCGCGAAGACGCCGAGTTCCTGCCCTACGTCCGCCTGGCCGACGATTCGATGCTCGAAGAACCGGGTCGGTTCGAGTTCTTCGACCCCGAGGTCGACCAGACCACCGACACGGTGCGGGTGCGCGCCAGCTTCGATAATGCGAGCGAGGTGCTGTTGCCGGGGCAGTTCGTGACCGTGGTGGCGAAGGCGGCCCAACCCGAGATGGCGATGGTGGTGCCGCAGATCGCGGTGCAGCAAGACCAGGCCGGGCGTCTGGTGCTGGTGGTCACTGCCGATAATGAGGTCCAGCTCGCGCGCGTCGAGCTGGGCGCGCGGGTCGATACCGACTGGGTCGTCACCTCTGGGCTGCAGGTCGGTCAGCATGTGATCGTCGAGGGCGTGCAGAAGGCGCGCCCCGGCATGCGGGTGCAGCCGAGCCCGGCAACCCTGTACGACGAGGGCTGAGCGCGATGTTCTCCGCCTTCTTCATCAATCGCGCCCGCTTCGCGATGGTGATCTCGCTGGTGATCATCATCACCGGCACCATCGCCATTCAGGTCCTGCCAGTCGCGCAATTCCCGGACATCGTGCCGCCACAGGTCTCGGTACAGGGCCGTTACCCCGGCGCCAATGCCGAGGTCGTTGCCGAGACCGTCGCGGCGCCGATCGAGGCCGAGGTCAACGGCGTCGACGACATGTTGTATATGACCTCGACCAGCGACAACACTGGCAGCTACCGGCTCGATGTGACCTTCGCGCTCGGCACCGATCCGGACATCGCCGCGGTCAACGTGCAGAACCGGGTCGCGCTCGCCACGCCGACGCTGCCCGCTGAGGTGGTCCAGCAGGGCGTCTCGGTGCGTAAGCAGTCGACCAATATGCTGCTGACCATCAACCTGTTGTCGCCGAACCGCTCCTATGACCGGTTGTTCCTCTCCAACTACATGGAGATCAATATCCGCGATGCCTTGGCGCGTATCCCGGGTGTTGGCGAGGCGAGCCAGTTCGGGCCGCTCGATTATGCGATGCGCATCTGGCTCGACCCACAGGTGATGACGGCGCTCGGTGTCAGCGAGGCCGAGGTCGTGGATGCCATCCGCCGCCAGAACCTGCAGGCCGCCGTCGGCCGGCTCGGCGCGCCGCCGGGCAATGAGGGCCGCGCCTTTACCTACAGCCTGCAGGCGCAAGGGCGGCTGACCGAGGTCTCGGAGTTCGAGGAGATCCTGGTCCGCTCCAACCCAGACGGCTCAACGATCCGCCTCGGTGATGTCGCGCGCATCGAGCTCGGCGCCCAGACCTACGACGCCAATGCCTGGATCGATGGGGCCCCCACCGCCGCACTCGGCATCTATCTCTCGCCCGGAGCCAACGCGCTCGAGACCGCCGATCAGGTCTACAAGACGCTCGATCAGCTCGCCGAGCGCTTTCCAGATGATCTGGAATACGCGATCTACTACGACACCACCGACTTCGTGCGCATCAGCATGCGCAACGTGGTCATCACGCTGTTCCAGGCGCTGGGGCTGGTCATCCTGGTGACCTATCTGTTCCTCGGTGACTGGCGCTCGACCCTGGTGCCGGTGCTGGCGATCCCGGTCTCGATCATCGGCGCCTTCGCGATCCTGCTCGCCGCCGGGCTGTCGATCAATACAGTGTCGATGTTCGCGATCATCCTCGCCATCGGCATCGTCGTCGACGATGCGATCGTCGTGGTCGAGAACACCCAGCGCCTGATCGATGACGAGGGTCTCAACGCTAAGGAGGCCGCCAAGCGCGCGATGGTCCAGGTGAGCGGGCCGATCATTGCTACGACCTTGGTGCTCTACGCGGTGTTCGTGCCGACCGCCTTCCTGCCCGGCATCACCGGTCAGCTCTACCTGCAGTTCGCGGTGACCATCTCGGTGGCAGTGACGCTCTCGTCCTTGGTCGCCTTGACCCTCAGTCCGGCGCTCTGCGGCCTGTTGCTGCGTCCGTCGCGCGCGCCGCGTGGACCGCTGCGCTGGTTCAACAACGCGCTCGACCGGACGCGCAAGGGCTACACCGCACTGGTCACGAGCCTCGGCAAGCGCTCCATCATCGCGCTGTTGGTGATCATCGCCAGCGGCGTCGGTGCCGGCTGGCTGTTCAACAAGGTGCCGACCGGCTTCATCCCCAGCGAGGACACCGGCTACTTCTTCATCGATGTCTCGCTGCCCGACGCCTCGTCGGTCGATCGCACCGGGGCGGTGCTGGATCAGGTCCAGCAGACGCTAGCGGCGCAGGAGGAGGTTGATCACGTGCTCACCGTCGCCGGTTTCAGTCTGCTGGCTGGGGTGCGCTCGAGCGGTGGTCTGGCGATCGCGATCCTGAAGGATTGGGATGAGCGCCCGGCGCCTGAGAATAGCGCTGACGCGGTGCTGGCGCGGGTGCAGCCACAGTTGCTCTCGATCCCGCAGGCGACGGTGTTTGCCTTCGCGGCGCCGCCGATCCAGGGGCTTGGCACCGCCGGCGGCATCGAGATGGAGCTGCTCGATCTGACCGGGCGCTCACCGGAAGAGCTGGCGGGGGCCCTGCAGGGCTTCATCATCAACACCAACGGCAATCCTGAGATCCAGCGCGCCTTTTCGACCTTCAGCGCGCGCACGCCACAGCTGTTCCTAGATATCGACCGCCAGCGCGCCGAGGCCATGGGGGTGCGGGTCTCGGATCTGTTCCTAACCTTGCAGGCGAATCTCGGCTCGCTCTACGTCAACGACTTCAATCTCTTCGGCCGCACCTTCCGCGTCTTCCTGCAGGCCGACGCGCCGTTTCGGATGAGCCCTGAGAACATCGCCAAGCTGCATGTGCGCAATGCCCGCGGGCAGATGGTGCCGCTGGCCTCGCTGGTCAGCGTGGAGCCGGTGCTGGGGCCGGAGAGCACGCGGCGCTTCAACATGTTCCGCGCGGCCAGCGTCAACGTCACGCCGGTCGGCAGCACTGGCGAGGGCATTGAGGCGTTGCGCCAGATCGAGCGCAATGATCTGCCGGACGGCTTCGCGATCGACTGGAGCGGGACCACCTTCCAGGAGGTCCAGGCCGGGGGCGAGGCGGCGATCGTGCTGGCGCTGGCGCTGTTGTTCGTCTACCTGTTCCTGGTCGCCCAGTACGAGAGCTGGACGGTGCCGACCTCGGTCATCCTGTCGGTGGTGATTGCCGCGGTTGGGGGCCTGGCAGCGACCTGGGCGGTGGGACTCGACAACAATGTCTATACCCAGATCGGGCTGGTCATGCTGATCGGTCTGGCGAGTAAGAACGCGATCCTGATCGTCGAGTTCGCCAAGCAACTGCGCGAGGAGGGCTTGCCGATCCAGCAGGCGGCGGCCGACGCCGCGCGCATCCGCTTCCGCGCGGTGCTGATGACCGCGTTCAGCTTCATCTTGGGCATGCTGCCGCTGGTGCTGGCGACCGGCGCCGGCGCCGCGAGTCAGGTCTCGCTCGGCGTCGTGGTGCTCGGCGGCATGATCGCAGCGACGGTATTCGGCATCATCGTGATACCGCCGCTCTATGTGCTCGTCCAGACGCTGCGCGAGCGGGTCAAGGGCGCCGAGGGTGCAAACGAGACCGGCACAAGCGTCAAAGCCGAGACCGCGTCGACACCGTCGCAGGGCTGATCGGAGGTGGTCTGGTCGGCAGCACGCTCGGAAGCGTTCGACCCTGAAAGGTGTCGCGCTCCGATCGCGTTGCCCCAGGTCCATCAGGGGGCTATGCTTATCCATTCCGTGATTAGGGTTTTGGGTTTCGGTCATCTGTGCGGCAAAAGAGGATCGAGGCCGAGTGAATCGTGTGGCGTTTGAGGCTTGATCGCGTTGATTTGACTGTTGGTGTTCGACCGGTGGGATTCGACCGCTGGGATTCGACCGCTGGGATTCGACCGCTGGGATTTGATCGCTTACTTCTTTTTCAATCAGTCGCCCTGGGCGAATGAGGTCAACCATGCTGAATAAACTCGTCAATGATCTTCACGGCTCGAAGGTCGATGGTCTTGCCAAGACCTTCCAGCGCACCGGCCGTGTCGGATTCTGGGTCCAGGTCGTCATGGGCGCCTTCCCGGTCATCTTGATGCTCTATGTGTTCACCTTCTCCGGCAGTTTGACCGGTCCGCGCCATGGCTTGCCGATCGTCAGCTACCTGACCGCCATCAACCTGCTGCTGCTGGTCTTCGTGGTGTTCTGGTTCTCGCGCTATCCGGGGGTCGGACGCAAGATCGCTGACCCGGCGACGCGCCCAAGCGAGGGCAATGTGACGCGCACGGTTTGGACCGGCCTCATTGCCAGCAGCCTGGGAATCGTGTTCTCGATGCTGGTGATGCTGATCGAGGTCTCTCAGCTACTGTTCTACTTCCTGGCCGCCCCGCAGGGTGGTGTGCCGACCATCCAGACCACGCCGACCTCAATGGGTGGGTCCTGGGTCTCGGCGGTGGATTTCGCCAGCCTGATGGCGTTGGTGCTGGTGCTGGCCGCTGAGGTGTTGGCGACCATCTTCGGCCTCTGGCTGCTGTTTCGCACGACCCACACCTACGAGTCGCTCGAGGACTGAGCCGCGGGACGTATGCCGTCGCGTCTATCGTCGGATCGCTCTGGGACCTCTGCAGCAGGTCGAGCCCCGGAACGATCCTCCGGGTATCACCCTGGCCCTCGTTCGGCTGACGGCCTCGAGCCGAGACAAGACTCAGCAGCCGGTTCGGGCTCTCGCCCGGGCCGGCCCCTGCGCCGGCGTTTTCTCCAAGCGGCTGGCGCCATCCTTGTGCTGGTCGGCGTCTGGACCGGCTGGGCCGAGCTGAACCCAAGCGACGAGCGCGCATTGCGCACGCTGGTCCATGACCGGCTCGACGATTGGTTCCCCGAGCTGATGAGCCCGGCTGGAGATGGCCACGGGCTGCGTCTGCGCCAAGCCGCTGAGCCAAGCCCCGCCGCGCCCATTGGCACCCCCAAGGATGCGATGGACTCCGCTGACAACACGGATGAGCTGAGCACCACTGAACCCCTGATCCGTGACCAGGAAGCGCGCCCGCGTGTGCTGTTGATCCATGGGCTGGACGAGCCGGGCATCATCTGGGACGACCTGGCGCCGGTTGCTGCCGCAGCCGGCTTCGAGGTCTGGGAACTGCGCTATCCGAACGATCAGGGCATCGATCGCAGCGCGGGCTTCCTCGCCGAGCAGTGGGGTGCACTCCCTGACGACCGCCCAGTGATCCTGATCGGCCACAGCATGGGCGGCCTGGTGGCGCGAGAATTCGTGACCGGCTGGCGGCAGCCGGTGGGCAAGCCGGCGCGGGTAGCGGGCGCCCCAGTCGGCGGCGTGATCATGGTCGGCACCCCGAATCAGGGGTCCGCCTGGGCGCGGCTCAGGATCTGGCTCGAGCTACGCGAGCATTTCGAAGACGCCCAGCGCCGACGCTTCTCGCTGTTCGCCGGTCTGCGCGATGGGCTCGGCGAGGCCAAGATCGACCTGCGCCCCGGCAGCGATTTCCTGGAGGCATTGAATGCGCGCCCTTGGCCCGAATCGGTGCCGCGCGCGATCATTGGCGCGCGCTTGATCGAGCCGCCGAAACGGCTGATCGCGAGCCTCGATGCCGCAGCGGCCGAGGTCGGCTCCGAGCCGCTGCGCGAGGAGCTGCACGCCTGGTTCAACGATCTCGGCGAGGGGCTCGGCGACGGTGCGGTCAGCGTCGAATCGCTCCGTCTCGAGGGTGCGCCGGACCCCGTCATCGTCAACGGCGCCCACCGCACCATGCTGCGCCGGCTGTTCGTCGATGATCCGACGCCGCCGGCGATCGAGCCGATCATGGAGCAGCTCGAGGCCTGGACAGGTGTTCAAGATCCGTGATCGGCGTTCCTGGTGTCGAACCAATTCACTTGCGTTGCAACCTAGAAACGGCAGTTGAACGGACGTCAGGGGGCGTTTTCTTAGTCGTACGGGAAAGCGGTCAGCTGCCGTTTCTAGGTTAGCGATGTGACGCCTGGAAGCGACGAAATAGAGCAGGGGCGCCATTTCTGGATCTCGTGGCTTGATGCTTGATCTTGGCTCGACGATATCGCATGGGGGCGAAATGATCCGTCATGTCTCATGGCAGGTTGATCGCTTGCAAATGCATCGGCAAGGTCGGCGATCTCGTTCGTTCATGCGGATCGCAACGCGGCATCTCCGGTCGCTATGCGACAACCGCTTTCTAGCTGTCACGACCTTTTTCTTCGCCGATGCGACACGTTCGAGCTCGCGCTGCGAAAACCAGTTGCTGGGTGGCCAGCCGACTGATACTGTCCGACCGCGGTCGGCCTATTGCGCCAAAGCCGAATCCCTTTGTGCGATGGACGCGTCGGTCACCAAGTCTTGTCTCACAGCATAGAAATGTAATGGGAGAGTACAATGAGCGATTTGATTGCGGTTGCGTTTCAAGAGCAGGAGCTCGCTTTCGAGCTGCGTGCGGAGCTAGCCAAGATGCAAAAGGCCTATCTGATCGATATCGAGGACATCGTCGTCGCAACACGCGACGAGAAAGGCAAGGTTAAACTGCATCAGGCGGTGAATCTCACCAGCGCCGGTGCCGTGGGCGGTGGGTTCTGGGGAATGCTGATCGGGATCTTGTTCCTGAATCCGCTGCTCGGTGCTGCGATTGGCGCAGGGGCCGGTGCGCTGTCGGGGCGCTTCAGCGATATCGGTATCAACGACGAGTTCATGAAAGGGCTGGCGCAAAACTTCAAACCGGGCTGCGCAGCGGTCTTCATCCTGGTGCGCAAGGTGACGGCGGATAAGGTCCTAGAGGGTCTTTCGAGCTTCCGCGGCAAGGGCAAGGTGCTGCAGACCTCGCTCGAGAAGGATCGTGAAGACACACTGCGCGAGTTTCTCGAGGCGCAGGCACAGGAGGGGCCGGCTTGAGGTGCTTCAATGGCCTAGGCCATCCCCACCTGCTTCTGCTGTTGCCGGTGGCGGTTGCGCTAATCGCTGGTTGTGCTGCATCCCCGGTCGACGAGTCCGAAGCGACTCAAGGCGAGCGTCTGGTGCGTCAGACAGCACTGCCTGCGCGTCCAACAGTTGCGTCGCAAGGCGCTGACCGCCTATTCGAGGCACCACGCATTCGCGTCTCGCTTGCCCCCGCAGGTGCCTGGTCGCTGCGCACAGAGGTCACGCATCCTCGGCTGCGCTGTGGCAGCTATGCGACCCGAGTGCGCTTCGGCACTGGCAACGCCGATTGCTCGCGGGTCGAGTGGCTGACCCCGGTGAGCATCGGCCCGGCGCGCCGGCAGTGCAATGGGGCCACGCTGGTCCATTCCGACAGTGGCTCGCTGTCGCTCGTGCCGGAGCAGATGCGGCGGCTGAACTGTGCGGAGGTTGCGGTCCAATGCACTGGCGCCTGCGGTTGACCTTGACTGATTGACCCGAAACCGCTGAAGCCCCCGGCGATTCATCGTCCGGGGCGGTGCTGCACCGTGCAGCCTGCGAGCATCCGGCTGGCTCGCGGACTGCTCCGCTGATCGAGCCTCTGCCGTGTCGAGTCTTCGGTCGTTCGAGCCCGTTCAGCGCACCTCAGCGCATCACGGACGATCGATCGGCCGCCGTGGCCGAGGCAAGAGGCTGATCTCGCGAAATAGCCAGTCGCGCTTTCGAGGTTGTTTTGAGCAGTGCGGCGGTTAGCCTGCCACCGACCTACCCCGGTTGCGACGCCTTTCAACAGAGCGATAGACTGGAACCGCTGCTCTCAGGGCAAGTTTCTTGCCCTCTCGCCCGCTCCGTCTCCTGCCTCCAACCTCTGGAATCCTCGTTGTAATCATGGCATCCCCCTGGTTCTGTGCGGTCACGCGCGTCGGTCTCTTGCTTCTGCTGCTGCCGCTGAGTGCGCTGGCGCAACCGGATGCCGCTTCGGGGTCGGAGGTCGGCGACAGCGATGCAGCTGCATCGGAACAGACGGCCAGTACGAGCGCTGTTCCCAACCAGCCCGAGCCAACGCAGAACGAGTCGAGCCCTGAGGAACCCCGAGGCACGCCGTTCGATCCCGCTTTAGTCGGGCTCCCTGAACTGCCTCAACCGATGCAGACGGAAGATCAGTTCCAGGCGGCGCTCGAGCTGATCGATGCGCGGATCGCCGAGAAGCAGGCTGCGCGAGAGGCGGCTGAGGCGGCGGTTGCCGACAGGCAGGCGGCGCTCGAAGCCGCTGCTGCCAACGTCGGGGAGCAGAGCGATGTAATGGAGGGTTCCGAAGGTAAGGCCGGTGCTGAAGAAGGTGCTGAAAAAGGTGCTGAGCCCGAGGCCAAGACCAACGCGGATGCAGAGCCGGAGGCCGCTGCGAGTCCGGATGCCGCCACCCTCGAGACAGCCGAGACCGATCAAGACCGACAGGCACTGGAAGCCGCCGCATCGACGCTTGCACAGCAGATCGCGGTGCTGCAAGAGCTGCGGGTCACGGTCCAACGTCGGGCGACGCTCGCGGGGCGTATCCGTGAGATCAATACAGAGCTTGCCTCGCAGCGTGATCGGCTCGAGACGGTTGAGCGTGAAGGTGTGGCCCTGGAGCCTCCCTATCTGGTCTCGTTGTTGGATCAGGCGAGGGCAAAGCTGGCCTTGGACAAGGCGTTGGAAGAGGTCGCCGAGACCCGGATCGAGACCGCCATGCGGCGCAGGGAAGCGGCTGAGAGGGGCCTCGCCAGTGCCGTGCGCGAGCGGCGAGCGTCACGCGACCGCTTGAGTGCGAACGAGGACCTCTCTGCGGCCCAGCTTGAGGTGCGGGACCAGGCATTGGAGCTGGCCCGTCTCAATGAGCTGCTTGCTCGCCAGCAATTGGCTGCGGCCGAGAGCGCCCTCGAGAAGGCACGCAGCGAGGACAGCCTCGCCGAAGCCGAACAAGCGCTGCTTCAGACACGCATCCGTTTCCTCGAGGATCGCGTCGAGCTGCCGCGCGACGCGCTGGAGCAGCGGCTCGAGGAGCTGAATGTGGCTGAGGAGGCCATGCAGGCGCAGATCAAGGCGCTGGAGCTGACGGGCGATCAGGCAGAGGCGGCGCTCTATCAGGCGCGACAGAACCTCGAGGAGGCCGGCCCCGATGCTGATCATGCGACCTTGGAGGAATGGGTTCAGACGCGCCAGGCGGAGCTGCAGGCGGCACGCTCCAGCGTCGATTCCCTTCTAGCCGCGATCGCGAACCTGACGCAGATACGCGTGCTCTGGGAGCAGCGCTATCAGATCATGAGCCAACCGGATGCGGTGGATCTAGCCGCGTTGCTGCAGCAGGTTATCACGAGCGCCGCGACTGCCCGCGCCGAGAAGGACGATCTCGAGCAACGGCTCAACTCACTGCGCGCGATCCAGCTCGCGCAAACCCGGCGCCTGCGCGATTCGACTCTCAGCGAGGGGATACGCGAAGCCATGGCCGTGCGCAGCAGGGCGCAAGACCTCGCCGAACGCTATGGCCGCGAGCTGCTCGAAACCCAGGACCAGCTCATCGCATTGCTGGAAGGGATGCGCAGTCAGCTCGAGCCCATGGTGCAGGAGCAGACCCTGTCGCTACAGCTACTGCAGGCCCAAGAGGCCTTGGCAAACTGGTGGGACGCCGAGCTGATCGTGATCGACGATCAGAGCATCCGCGCGCGCGAGCTGGCGACGGCACTGGTGATGTTCATCGTGGTGTTGTTCGCCGTTTCATTGATTCGGGTGGGAGCGCGCCGCGCCCTGAATCGGCGCAGGGCCAGGAGCCCGACCGCGAACTATGGCGATCTGCGTCTGGCGCTGTCGGCCGTCGCTGGAAATACCAACCAGCTCTTCGTCCTGATTGCGGCCTTCTATGTCGCGATGACCGTCTCCGGGCTCGCTAGCCCGACGGTCCAGAGCTGGCTCTGGACCGCGCTGGTGATCGCCTTTTATGCCCAGCTCGGGATCTGGGCGAACGCGGCAATGGTCGATTACTTCAACCGTCGGCGCACCCGCCAGGAGATGCGTGATCCGTCCACGGTGACCGGTTACGGCCTGCTGACCTTCTTCCTCCGTGTCGGCATTTGGATCACGGTCGTCGTCTCGCTGTTGGCCTACTTCAAGTACCCGGTCGCAGGGCTGGTCGGCGCGCTCGGCGTCGGCAGCTTGGCGATCGCGTTCGCGGTACAGAACATCCTGGGCGATGTCTTCAGCTCGATGGCGATCATCCTCGATAAGCCGTTTCGCGTCGGTGACTTCGTCAAGGCCGGTGAAACCCTCGGCACGATCGAGCATATCGGGGTCAAGACCACCCGCATCCGCAGTCTCTCAGGCGAGCAGGTGGTCACATCGAATAGCGATCTGCTCAATAGTCGCATCCACAACTACAAGCATTTCCGGGAACGCCGCATTGCGTTTCGGATCGGCGTCGTCTATCAGACGCCGCGCGAGCTGTTAGAGCGGATTCCTGGAATGCTCCGTGAGGCGGTCGAGGAGCAGCCGAATGCACGGTTCGATCGCGCCCATTTCGTCGAGTACGGCGACTTCGCGCTAATCTTTGAGATCGTCTACTACGTACTGAGCCCAGACTACACCCTCTACATGGACATCCAGCAGGGGATCAATCTCGGCATCCACCGCCGCTTCGAGCAGGCGGGCGTCTCCTTTGCGTATCCGACGCAGGAGCTGATCCTGCGTCGCGGTCCGGCCCTGACGGTGGGCAATGAGGCGGGCTCGGCCGCAGGTTGATGGGGTCGCGCTGGACTTGATCCGACCGCTGCGCTCTGCATGTTGAAACGCAGCGGTCGGCCACAAGGCATCGTTCACCACTCGTAACCAAGTCTTCAGCCGCAGGGTCTCGTCGGAGGTCTTGGCGTTCTCAGCGGGTGCGCTGTCATCATCGATCTCGTATTCGAGACTGCTGACGAACCCGCCCACTCGCCCCCCAACGGGTGATCATCTTCCCGCCGCGCCACCTTTTCGTGAGACGGTCGCCGTTTTGAACGATGACAGCGTCGGCAACGGCACTGCGTTTCCGCATGATGCCGAGCGCGGCATCGATCGGAAGGTGGCGCAGCACTGGTTGGGAACCGGGCATGAGAAGAAGTCGTATGGACGGGAGGGATAGCGTCGAAAAGCATGCCACCAATGGTTGGGTGGCTGAACGGCAAACATTGATCCGGCCCGAGTCGCGCTTGGTATTGCGGCCTGATATGTTCGAACAGGGAGCTGTCGCGGACGAATGATGTCGGCACATCGCATTGGCTCAGCTGACGCTAGGAGAGGGCCTAGCGGTCATCTTGGTGCTGGCGCCATTCATGCGCGAAGGCTTGGCTTCGCCTAACGTTGATTTTACTAGCACCGATGCCCTGGCACGGATACTATTGGGTGCTGATTCTTGAGGTCTGTTGATCGGAATCCTGTTTCTGGCCGAATCGTGCCCTTGGTCTCGGCCTTCTTCATTGATCTGACCAACGCGCTGATCATCCCGTTCTTCTTGAACACCTTCGGTTGATTCCGATCAGACCAGCGCGATGCGTCGACAACAGAAACAGCGTTGCCGGCCCGAGGAAGATGAAAAACCCACCGGAATCGGTTAGGGCGGTGATCGTCACCGAGCTGCCGAGCGCGGGGTCTCGGCCCAGGGCTTGACGCACCAACGGAAAGTGCAGACCCGGTGCTTAGGCGATTTCTGTCAAAGCTTATACCGCCTTGCTGGTCTTTTCGCTCGCCTTCTTCGTCGCGCCGCCGGTCACATAGCCCGGCTATGCTCCCGGCGACGCTCCTCGAAGGCAAACGAAAATCCTGCGCAATTCGGTACGAGCTTTTCCGGCAATCGCCTTAGATGTCGGGTTTGCCCTGGCCCCGCCGGCGAACCACGGCGATCAGCGCAAAGACGAGCAATGCGATCAGGCCGACCGCCGTTAGCCCAGCGATCCAGGGGTTGAGGTGACGCAGTGCGGTGACGATAGCATCGAGGTGCAGGTCGAGATAATAGACGCCGAGCGCCCAGAAGCTCGCCCATAGGACGGCGCCACTGAGGTTGAGGAGCATGAAGCGGCCCCAGTGCATCGCGAGGATGCCGGAGAAGAGTCCGATCAGTTGGCGCGGGCCATCGACGAAGCGACCAAAAAACACCAACCAGCCCCCATGCCGATTAAAGCCCCGCTCGATCTTCTCAAGGCTATGCGCTGGTATCGGCATGCGATTCAGCACTGCGCGCCCGCCTAATCGGCCGATCAGGTAACCGATGGTTTGACCGAGCGAGGTCGCCAGGATGGTGACAAACACCAGCAATACGATATTCAGCCTGCTATTGGGAACAGCGGCGACCAGCGCGCCTGCTTCCAACAGCGTTTGACCGGGCGCAGGGATGCCGATGCCTTCGATCCCGACCGCCGCGAACACCGCCCAGTAGCCGTAGCGCTCGAGATAAGGCTCCACGCGCTCGATATCGGCTGCGATCGACTTTGCGATTCGGTGTGCTCGCGCGTCAATCTTCTGCGCGCTGCTTGGATGCTGCGTCAGGCTGGGCGGCGTGGATTGGGCAGCCGGCTGCGCAAGCGCAGTGCCGCTGCCAGGCGGGGAGAGGATGGATATCAGCAGGACCAGAAACGCCGCTGCCGTACGGCGGCGGTCGACACCCTTCCGAGACGTCCTTTCTGTGCGCATCGTTAAACCTAGAAAGAGCAGTTGAACGCTCTACAGCAAAGGCAAGTGTCTGTTTGACTGAGAATGACAACCCACATCTGAGCTTCCCTGTCGGGTGCAGGGCGCGACATCCCGAGTGCACGCCCCGCGCGGCCCCTGGCTTCGTTACACCTGGTTGGAAAGGAACACCCATTCCGCCTCGCTGTGCCTCGCCAGCAGCCACGAGGGACGCACCTTCGTGCTCGGTAGCGCGTCCTCGCTTGCGCCGGGTTGCTGGGGCTAGTCAGTGTGCTCTGTTGATTCGTCCAATGCGACGGCATCCAGCACCGATTGGTTGACCTGCTCGGGAGGGGGCATCTTCTCGACCTCTGGTCCGAGCAGGATGGCGATTGGACGGGTGGTCGCGCTCGCATCCAATGCGATCACAAGGGTCACCGTCAGCGGGACCGCAAGGAACATCCCGACGCCTCCGAACAGCCAGCCCCAGAACAACAGGGCAAGGAACACCGCCAGGGTCGAGATGCCGAGTCCCTTACCCATGATACGGGGCTCGATGATATTGCCGATGGCGGTGTTGATGACCAGATAGCCGATGATGACCATCAGCGCCGTCGACAGGTCGGCCTGAACCAATGCCAGCAGCGCCGGCGGGATCATCATGACGATGTTGCCCACCACTGGGATGAAGTTCAGGAAGAATGCCAGGATGGCCCAGAAGATCGCGAAGTCGATCCCTAGGAACCAGAGAAGGATATAGGCACAGACGCCCGTGGCAAAGCTGGTCGCGGCCTTGATCTGCATGTAGCGGTTGATCGAGCCGAACAGTCGGCGGATACGCTCCTCGCCGTCCTGGCTCAGGGCGAAGGCTGCATGCAGCTTGGCCCAAAGCGTTGGGGCCTCGAGCAGAATGAAGATCACCGTCAGCAGCACCAGCAAACCGGTGGCGAAGATGCCGCTGGCGTTCGACAACAACAGGCGCACGCCCGCCATGAGCTTGCTCGGGTCGAGCAGGTTTGGCACCGCATCGCCCGAGTGATCCATGCCAGCCGCCTCCAGCCAGGCCCCGAACTGACCCGCAAGCAGGGTCAGGCGCTCCTGATAGGTTGGGATGCTGTCGCGAAAGCCCTCCACGGCCCCGGAGATGACCAGCGCCAGCAGGCTGCCGATATCGAGCAGCACGAACGCGATCACGACTAGGGCGGCCCATTTCGGGACGCCCTTGCGGCGCATCCAGTTCAGCCCTGGGGTCACGACGATGGCGATGAACACAGCCAGCAGGATCGGAGCCAGGAGCGACGAGGCCGTCTTGAGGACGGTGATGACCAGGGCCAAGGCAGCTGCGACGATCAGACCGCGCGCCGGGGCGCTGAAATCGGAAAGGGCGTTCATGGCCGGCGGATTCCTCTTGCAGGGGACAGGATGGACTATGGATTCAAACCCTCACCCTGCGCACAAGAAGGGCTGCCTGGCGACGTTACACCACCTGACTCGGTAGCAACCCGGGCAGCTCTTGCTGCATCGGGTTCAACCCTTCTGAGAGCCGAGCCGGCATCGCGCAGAGCACGCCGTCAGGGGTACCGTGCCCCGCGTTACATGAGCCGCTGGGAGGAACAGCCTTTGGGGTACTGCTGCGGCCAAAGAGGAACCGGTGACGGGCATGGCGCGAGCTAATCCTAACCTCATCCAGACCTTCTCCGCCATCGGCTGCCACCTTCGCGACCCGCGCTCGGCGATGTACGACTGACCGACATCATCGATTCACTCGTGCTGATGACCCGCTTCACCGGCGGGTGCCCCGTTGTTCCCGTCCAGCGTTGACTAGAGCGTTGAGACTAGCGCTCGCTCCATCTGACCGCTCTGATACCGCCGGAGCTGCGCCCGAGGGGCTGCTGAACCTTGCCGCGCCGATGCGCGTGCACGGCATTGTCTGGTTACTCGGCCAACCCATCGACACGGACATAGATCAGGCAGCCCGTCTCAGAGAACGGCTGATGACGGCTGCCATGCGGACTCCGGAGCCAGGTGCCCCGAGGATAGCGCCCATGCTCGTCTTCGAGCTCGCCCTCGAGAACGAAGATCTCCTCGCCACCCCAATGTGTATGCGCCTGACAGCGTGTGCCAGGCGCCCAGCGCACCAGCGTGACGTTCTCCGGATGCGCCGACTGGCTGTAGAGCGGCCTGACGCTAAGCACCTCGACCAAGCCGGGACGTCAGCGCTGTGGTATGAGGGTGTCCTCGAAGAGCCGAGGGCGATCGCTCCCCGGGGACTGACGCAGGCGGACCAGAAGGGTGCAGCCGCACTCGGAGCGCGGGGAGTGGCGGCTGCCGTCCGGGTTCATCAAAAAGGTTGCGGTCGGATACTCGCCGTGCTCGTCGGAAAACACCCCGTCGAGCACCAGGATCTCCCCGCCCTCGGAATGTGAATGCTCGCAGAACGCTCCGCCGCGTATCGGACCAGGCTCGTTACGGGTCCGAACTCGCCGCCGGTTCGGTACAGCGGCTTCCGCCATACCGTTCCGCTCGGGCTCGGCTCCCAGTCCATGCCGGCCGTGTCAATCACGACACGCTGTGTGAGGTCGGCGTGGACATCCGGCAGGTCCTTCGGTGGTCTGGTGGTCGCGGAAGTCGGCGTCTTCTCTAGCATCGGGGATGTCTAAAGTTCAGCAGCAGTGGGTTTGAGCAATGATTGTTCCCATTAAGCTGCGATCAACTCCGGCGTGGTCCGCATAACAGGAAGTGCTGGGGGCGCAATCGGGACGCACGGGCTTCGCCCTAGGGTGCGACTCGCCGCCCAGCACTGGCCAGTCCGATCACCACCTCGCCTCGCTTGCTTCGGTAAAGAATGGCGTTAGCACGCTGGAGCCAGGGATCAACCCAAGCCGTCCGACAAAGGTGTTGCGCCGCCTCAGAAATGGCTTCCGTTTCAATGTACTAGCGGTGGTTTGCCAGGGGAGGAAAAGTTTCTCCGGCGAGAGCCTAGTAACTATCTGCAAAATAAAGAGTTTTGCCCTCTCGGTGGTGAGCAGCAACACCTTTGTCGGACGCCTTGGGATCAACCGAGCCTTCGCTGTTGTCGTCAGCCACTCCGACTCTAAAGCCCACCATGAGCCATGAACCGGCGTCATCGGTCGGACGCTCCTGGATCTCGGCGTGGACGCGCTCCAGCAACACCACCGCATCGGTTGGCTCGATCAAGGTCACTAGCGCTGAAAACACTTGACGCTGAAAAGGATGACCGAACTGACCGTTAGGTGACGGAACCATGACGAAAAATGGCGTGTTTGAGCCCGCCCGGGACGCAATGCACAAGGTTATCCACAGGCGCGGTGGATAAGCGGGGGCTCGATAATCGGGGGCGTCATCGTTCGGGAGATGAGACCTGCTGACGCCTACGTGCTTGTTCGGGCTCTCGCACTGACCATTGACTGGTCCGAGGGGGCGGTGCGTAAGGCGTGGTCTTAATGACCAGTCGCGACGCTCGTCGGCGTCTCTACAATCCGGGTTTGCACAAGCCCGCGAATCGATGGCCTCAGACCGGATCGGCGCAGTACCCGCGTAGCAGCGCGTCGGTGCTAACACTCTGAACGCTGGCTCTCGGGTGCCGCTGAGACCCGGCCGTGCACCACAGTCAAAGGGCTGGACCCGACCCAGACCGGTCTTCCAGCTCGATGTCAGGCAGCGACGCTAGTATCGTGATCTCAATCTCCATTGCTCGTATAGAGGCACCGCCTTTATGATTGTGATCGAATTAACCTGCGGTCGGCCTTGGTCGTATCATGAGGCCACTGCCAAAGGTCGCTCTGTAGCGGTTGTTCTGGAGGACGACGTCGGTAACGCCAGATAGCGATCGCGATCAAGAAAAACCGATATTGAACGAAGTTATAAACCCTGAAGCAACAATAGGAGGGACGGAGTGATTGATGAGAAAGACCGCGCTGCTGCGCGTAACGGGATGCCGGGTACATCGTTTAGTGATGGAGGGTTGGGTTACGTGCTCGGCTCAAACGAGCGAGATGCCGAGCGACGAAGGAATCAGGTAGCTTATGGCGGCCCATCGGAATCGTCTAATCTGCCACTATTGATCTTGGCCGTCTGTACGGGCGTACCAATGTTGATCGCTGCCGAAGCCGAGTGGCTTCCGGTGCCTTGGTGGGGATGGTGGCTGTTTTTTTTCGCTGGGACCTACGGCCTCCAATACATCCTCCAGCTACTGCCTAACTGGCTGAGCGGTAGCATCATGGGGCTGCTACTAGGCGGTTTGGCCGCATTCCTCGGATGGCATTCCGGGGGGCTGTTCTGGTCCGCCGGCGCCGGGCTGGGCACTGCAATAGTTATGTATTTCTTATTCAGCCGTCTGGAGTAACGGCTTAGAAAGCTGGCCGCTCTCAACACTACCTGACCCAGGCGCTGGGCTGAGCCGCTGTTCTCGACTGCAAGAAGACCGCGCTATAGCGGCAACTAACTTTAGGTCCGTGTTTGGCCGCAAACTGCTTTATGAGAGATCCGCCGCTGCCCAAGTTCTGTGAACGCAATAACGCTCTGCTTCGTTGGCGAAGCCGCGATAACGAGCATGCAGGGGTAGTGGCACCCCAGAAGAGGAAAGACGCTGCCCGGGAGACCCCGCAGCAAGATCGGTCAAGTGTTTGGCGGCTCGATCCTTTTCGCTAAACGGTAGCAGGCGCACGCTCAGCTTTCAGGTACTGCTTTGTGCTTTCGCGCCTGTCACCAAGCTAGGGGAAGTGGTATCGACCAAGTCGCGATCGGGGCGCATCGACCACAGCCCGAATTTAGCAGCGGCGGCAGCACTGCCCGAGCGGCGCCGCGTGGCGCAATGGCTGAAAGTTCGTCGAAGGCTGTGGGCTGCGGATTGATCTGCACTTTGGCGGAATCGCGGGCCACGTCGAACACACGCAGTTTCTCCGCCCGATACAGTAGGCTCGAGGTGCAGACGCTGGGCAGGCGATCGTGGATCGCTTCCGGTTCCGTGGCCTGCTCTCAGGCAGACGCCAGACCACCGCCGGACGCAGAGGTCCGCCCAATGGCTGGAGCAGGGCGGGGCGATGCGCTGTCCGTCCGCACTCGCTATTGTTGGTGCTGGCGGATACGGGCGCTCGCAGTCGATACAACGCTGGGCCGTGATCAGATTGATCGCGGCCGTCAGTGCGCGCCTTGGCACGCCAGCAATAAATGGTGTCCTTGGGAACGCGCGAAGCCTGCGCGAATTTCGGCACTGGGACGTCATTCGGCGGCAGCATCGTGGCTAGCAGGTTGGCTTTGAACTCGGGGGACTAGCTTCTCTCGCCGTCGCGATGGGAGTCTCCAGCTCAGGAACTCGGGTGCCGGCGCGCGGTGAGCGCACCCCGAGGTCGCTTCCCCCGCTCCACGAATGCCTCTGCCTACACAAAACTCCCCAAGCGGAGGCGACAACTAGCCTGACCCAGGGGACCGCGAAAACCGAGAACCTGGTGCTCAAAACTTGCGAGCGATCCGCGGCACCCTTACCGATTACGGCGAGCGCTTAGACCGGAACGAGCTGCATCTATACTCCCTAGGCCAACAGGTCGGCGCACTAACCACCGTCGTCTATACCGGCAAGAGCGAGACCGACGCCCTACGGCGGCGCGTCGAGCGCATCGAGCAACGCCTGAACCTGAGAGACGCCTGAGCGGTATAGACGCCCTGACCAACAACGCCCACAACCTGCTAACGACCCTCGAGCGACTGCTGGCCCTGGACGACTCAGACCTTGAAGAGCGCGGCGAGCTTCCCCGAGACGCGACCGCGGAAGGCGAACGCAGTACTTCGAAGAGGTGCGCGCGGTGGCACCAAAGCCCGCCAAGTTAGTCGAGGATACCCTTCTCAACGACCTGTGGCGGGACTGCAGAGACGCTCAGTAACAAGAAGCGGCGACGATTAATGCAAGTTGTGATAGGAAAATCAAGATAACCTCATGAAGAATGTTTGGTCTTCCTAGAGCAGACGCGGTCAGTTGTCGGAATCCGAAGGCGCTTTGCCGTCTTTGGGTTGAATGACCTCCAGCTTCTCAACGAGGAATCCCACGTCGCTGATCTTGCCGCTCGTGCTATCGCGCAGCAACAGGTGTCCGCCTGTCTGAAGGCCCTGAACCGGCGCCCGGATATCGAATGCTTCGGCTCTAACCCTTCTTGGTAGCTCGACGCCGTCGAAGAGTGACGCCGTGGTATCCGCAAGATTCATGTCCATCTGAAACGGTGGTAGGTCGTCGATCGCAGGACCGACGAGCGGGGGTCCGCAGGTAAGGGTATAAGCGTCGACTTTCCCGCCAAAACGCGTACTGTCGTTCAGTACACCGATGGTGCCTGTCTCGGCCCGATAGGCTGCATCCCCTACCGACAACTCGAAGTCCAGCACCGCTTCGTACAACCCGAGTGCGCTATCCGCTGGGTTAAAATCCTGCGTCGTCGGGTCAAAGCGGTATCGGCCGCTTACGATAGTACCGACCGGAACTGAGGACGCACCCTCCACCTCGACGACCCGGCCTGAAAAGTGGACATCAATGGGTTGCTTTGGAGAATCGGTCCCGCCGCGGACAAGAGGTACAGTACAGCAGAGAAGGAAAAGTAGAGCAGACCGGCTCGGCCTCGTGTTTGGAACCATCGTTCGCTCCGGTGAGTTGATAGCAGTACCCGGAGTCTAAGACGGCAAACCTCTCGCAGTCGACCTAGCGCAACACTCTGCGCGTCCGTACCAATCGATCTCAGGCAACGGATGCTAGGGCTATCCGATACCGTCACCTATACGGACAGCAGCAAAGGACAAATGGTCAGTTCCGTCGAAGGGATGCCATCTCACCCTCGCCGCGGCTAGATCTTGGACACATTCCCACTATGATTGAATTGCTTGCTATTTGTAGAGCAGGCCGATCCGAACAGCGTCTGTCTTATCAGCGGCGCGGCAACCCGCTAACACGGTCGGCGATGCCAGGCGCCGAGGCCTGGGCCGTCCAAGGCAGCGACGGGTTGCCTGATCTCGGCGAATGGTCAGACCTTGGGTACGACGCACAGTTGGGGCGAGGGATCGATGAATGCCGCGTAGCGTTCCGGGCCTACATCGAGCTGGCCGACGACGACCGCGCTACGGTCGAAGGCTTCCAGCAGCTTCACAGCGGCGACGAGTACCTCGATCGTGGCGAGCTGGCCGACGAGTTCTCAAAGACAACCGGCGAGCTATGGGAACGTTATGTGCCGTTATTCTGATAGATCCTTTGATGACCGAAATCAGCTCAGGCGTCGGGCGTGGACCGCTCTCGATGCTCAGCCGCGGAGCTAGGGCTCGGCAGCGTCGGGGTGCATCCGAGGCTCTAGCTGACATCGTTGCAGTCTTTCGCGACTATCGGATTGCGGCTGCAATCTCCATAACTCAGCCGCCGTAACGCGGGGTTGTGACGGCGTTGTCGGGGCGCTCCCTGAAACGTGGTGCCCAGCTAGCGGTCACCATTCCAGCGCGTCAAGACTGGTCGATGATCGGTGCCGTTCCAGCGTTTGCCTGCAAGGGCGGGGTCGTCGCCACTGAGAAGCCGGCGCCTTGTGGCCCGGCGAGCAGGATATGGTCGATGGCGCCACCTGGAAACGGGGCAGGACTTAGGTGGAGTCGAGTGCGCCCGAAAGCAGCCGCGCGCTGGGGTCGATGCCGAGCAGAAGCACGATGCTGTCGTCATAGCCGTCGCGGCCGCCCGGGCCGCAGATGCCTTCGCAATCACCATTAGTCGGGGCACAGTCCTCGGCTGCTTCGAGCCAGGCCCCGAACTGACCCGCAAGCAGGGTCAGGCGCTCCTGATAGGTTGGGATGCTGTCGCGAAAGCCCTCCACGGCCCCGGAGATGACCAGCGCCAGCAGGCTGCCGATATCGAGCAGCACGAACGCGATCACAACTAGGGCGGCCCATTTCGGGACGCCCTTGCGGCGCATCCAGTTCAGCCCTGGGGTCACGACGATGGCGATGAACACAGCCAGAAGGATCGGGGCCAGGAGCGACGAGGCCGTCTTGAGGACGGTGATGACCAGGGCCAAGGCAGCTGCGACGATCAGACCGCGCGCCGGGGCGCTGAAATCGGAAAGGGCGTTCATGGCCGGCG
Organism: Halochromatium glycolicum; assembly: GCF_016584085.1. Classification (GTDB taxonomy): domain Bacteria; phylum Pseudomonadota; class Gammaproteobacteria; order Chromatiales; family Chromatiaceae; genus Lamprobacter; species Lamprobacter glycolicus. Next base: position 93,925 of record NZ_NRSJ01000009.1, read on the forward strand.
AATTCCTCTTGCAGGGGACAGGATGGACTATGGATTCAAACCCTCACCCTGCGCACAAGAAGGGCTGCCTGGCGACGTTACACCACCTGACTCGGTAGCAACACGGGCAGCTCTTGCTGCATCGGGTTCAACCCTTCTGAGAGCCGAGCCGGCATCGCGCAGAGCACGCCGTCAGGGGTACCGCGCCCCGCGTTACATGAGCCGCTGGGAGGAACAGCCTTTGGGGTACTGCTGCGGCCAAAGAGGAACCGGTGACGGGCCTGGCGCGAGCCAATCCTAACCTCATCCAGACCTTCTCCGCCATCGGCTGCCACCTTCGCGACCCGCGCTCGGCGATGTACGACTGACCGACATCATCGATTCACTCGTGCTGATGACCCGCTTCACCGGCGGGTGCCCCGTTGTTCCCGTCCAGCGTTGACTAGTAGGCTGTTATTTTTCACGAAAACGCGCGATTCTGCTCCCGTTCTTAGGCTTTAAGCGCAAAAAGGCGCTTGAGGTTCCGCCCCACACACACCAACGCCCACTCACCCTGCACGGCATTCAGGCCACGCAGCAGAAACTGCCGGAACCCTTGCACGTGCTTGATGATGCCGAAGACGGTTTCGACCGCAGACTTGCGCTGGGCGTAGCGGGCCTTGCCCGCGCGCGTGCGCAGCCGGTGCGCATTGAGCGCGGCCGGTGTGGGCTGATCTGCGGGCGCTGCTTCTCCTCCTCGAGCTTGCGGGCGACTTCCAGATCGAGTTGTTGGGCGCGCTCCTCTTAGGCGATTTCTGTCAAAGCTCATACCGCCTTGCTGGTCTTTTCGCTCGCCTTGTTCGTCGCGCCGCCGGTCACATAGCCCGGCTATGCTCACGGCGACGCTCCTCGAAGGCAAACGAACATCCTGCGCAATTCGGTACGAGCTTTTCCGGCAATCGCCTTAAAGAATGATGAGCACTCAGTCGGGTGGCCGGGTTGACCAACGCCCTCATCGCCGAGCGCGTTGACTGCTGACTGCGCTCGCAAGCGTGTGCCTGATCGGTTGCAGGGCATCGGCGCGCAGGGCGTCCTCTGGCTAGCTAGCCCGCTGTCAGCGCCTCGGCGAACCCGCAGTCCTTGCGGATCGCCGCCGCCTGCAGCGCCTCGTACTCGCCCTTGAGCCGGGCCAGCTCCTCCTTCTGATCGTCGCCGGCGAGGAAGAACAGCGCCGGCCAGAACACCACCAGCCCGACGCCCATGGCCACGGCATCCTTGTTGGCCTCCTTCTGCTGCGCGCCGGTGACCTGCACCAGTTGGCGCTGCACGCGCTGCAGCTCCCCATTGAGCTGCGCGCAGGAGTAGTCGGCGTACTGCATCGGCGAGACGTAGCTCGCCGACACCTTATCCGGCGGTGTGGCGCAGCCGGCGATCAGGCCGAGCGCGAGCACGGCGGTGGCGGCAGGGATCAGCATCGTGCCTCGGGTCATGGACAGCTCCTGGATTCAGTCGGGCAATGAACCGCCGCCGGTCGCGGCGTGATGAGCACCGCGGCACCGAGGGGCGCCGCGATCTGGGGCACAGACTGCCGTCGCCCTGGCGCCGGCGCCGCGTCCGCAACCTTGCGGCCGGTGCCGATTCGTGCTGCGCTGGCGTACACAGCAAGGCACCCGCGTGCCGTTTCGTCTGCATTCGCCATGGACCCCACGACCGCTTCACTGCCCGCCAACCCGCTCCCGGCCCCGGCGCTGCGCCTCACGCGCCTGCGTTTCGACTGCGACGCCCTTGAGCCCATCCACCTGCCGGCCTACAGCGGCTCGGCCTGGCGCGGGCTGATCGGGCGCAGCCTGCGCCACAGCGTCTGCGTCACCCGCCAGCCGACCTGCGACGGGTGCCTGCTGCGCAGCCAGTGCGCCTACTCGACCTTCTTCGAATCACCGCCCGCCTCGCCGGAGACGGCCGCGCGCTACAGCGCGCTGCCGCACCCGTTCGTGCTCGAGCCCGGCCCGCCCGGTCGGCGCACCCTCGAGCCCGGCGCGCCGCTCAGCGTCGGCCTGACCCTGATCGGCCCGGCCGGGGCGCTCACCCCGTATCTGATCCATGCCCTGCAGCGCGCTGGCGCGCGGGGGCTCGGTCGCCAGGGCGGGCGCTTCCGGCTCGTGGCCGTGCAGCAGGAGACGCGGCTCGGCAGTGACCAGTGGCAGGCGATCTACCGCGCCGAGACCGCCACCCTGCAGCCCGCCGCGACCCAGCTCCCGGCGCCGGGCGCGGCTCCCGATCAGGTCCGGCTCGCGCTGCACACCCCGGTGCGCCTCAAGCGCCAGGGGCGCTACCTCGGCCCCCGCGACCTCGATGCCCGCGCGCTGCTCGGCACCCTCTCCACCCGCATCGCCCTGCTCGCCGAGCTCTACGGCGACGGGCCGCCGGCGTTCGAACGCGCGCCGCTGCATGCCGCCATCGACCGGATCACGCTCACGCCCGCGCAGCTGCACTGGGTCGAGTGGACCCGCTACTCCTCGCGCCAGGGCACGCGCATGCAGCTCGGCGGCGTGCTCGGGACCCTTCAGCTGCACGGCCCCGGCCTCACCGCGCTCTGGCCGCTGCTCACCCTTGGGCAATGGCTGCATGTGGGCAAGGCGACCAGTTTCGGGCTCGGCGGCTATCGGCTCCAACCCGCGGCATCGCCTGACCCCTGAGCGCTCGCGCCGCAAGCTTGCCGGCCCGGCCGCCACCCGGCGATCAGGCGAAGCTCGGCGCTGTCGTCGGTCACGGCCGCCGGAGCAGGCGGCCAGGGAAGGGACAGCAGGGAGGCGGCCGGCGACGCCATGCGCTCGCAAGCCTGCCGGCCCGGCCGCTCACGGCAACCCGGTGCATCCTGCTGACCGTCGTCGCGACAGGCCGCAGGAGGCGCCGCCAAGGAGCCGGAGGCCGGGAGGCCGCGGCGAGCCATCGCTGACAGGCGTCGTCATCCTGCGGTAGCCTTCGCACCGAAGGGGCCGGATCGGCGACGGATCACCCCCCAGCAGGAGACCCCCACTCATGGCAGAACCCGGAACCGGCGCCCGCGACGGCGCTCACAGCGAGGGGCGCAGGCCGTCGCCTCCCCATCACTACCCGCGCCGCGTGCTGCTCGCCGTGGCCGGGCTCTCGCCGCAGATCCTCACCGAGACCCTCTACGCGCTGGCCGTCGTCGGTGAGCCGGCCTTCGTCCCGACCGAGATCCAGCTGCTCACCACCGCCGAGGGGGCCGAGCGCGCGCGCCTGAGCCTGCTCTCCGATGATCCCGGCTGGTTCGCCCGCCTGCGCGCGGACTATGCGCTGCCGCCGATCACCTTCGGCCCGGAACAGATCGTGATCCTGCGCGATGCGCACGGGCAGCCGCTCGCCGACATCCGCGAGCTCGCCGACAACGCCTGCGTCGCCGACCGCCTGGTCGAGACCGTGCGCGCGCTCACCGCCGACCCCGACTGCGCGCTGCACGTCTCGCTCGCCGGCGGGCGCAAGACCATGGGCTACTACGCCGGCTATGCGCTCTCGCTGTTCGGCCGCCCGCAGGACCGGCTCAGCCATGTGCTGGTCAGCGCGCCGTTCGAGCAGAGCTGGAACTTCTTCTATCCGACCCCGTATTCGCGCGTGATCGAGACCAACGACAAGCGGCTCGCCGACACCCGCGATGCACGCGTGACCCTCGCCGAGGTGCCGTTCGTGCGCCTGCGCGACGGGCTTCCGGAGCGCCTGCTGCAGGGCGGGGCCACCTTCGGCGCGACCATCGCCGCCGCGCAGCGCGCGCTGCAGCCGCCCGCGCTGGTCATCGATCTGGCCCACCAGCGCGTGCAGGCCGGCGGCGAGGTCATCCCCCTGGCCGCTGCGCCGCTGGCCTTCTACAGCCTGTTCGCCCGCCGCGCCCAGGCGGGTGAGCCGGCGCTGAGCTGGCGCGAGCCGGGCCTGGCTGCAGCCTACCTGGCCGAGTACGCCGCTCTGGTCGGCGACGCCTCGGGCGATTACGAGCGCGCCGAGACCGCGCTGGCCGAGGGCATGAGCGATGAGTACTTCGACCAGGCCAAGGCGCGCACCAACCGCGCGCTGCGCGACGCCCTCGGTGCGCCGCTGGCCGCGCCCTACCTGATCCAGACCCAGGGCCGGCGCCCGCACAGCCAGTCCAGCCTGCGGCTGGAGCCGGAGGCGGTCCGGTTCGCGTCGATCGCGCCCGCGCACGGCAAGCTTGCCGACGCGGCGCCGGACCCGGATGACCCGGACACTGGGACTCCGTCCTGAAGGAGCCCCGAGCCATGCCCGTCCACGTCCTCCTCGTCTCCGAGCAAGTCCTGCAGAACCTGATCCCGGTGCTGATGGAACGCCCGCAGCAGGTGTTCCTGGTCGTCACCGCCGAGATGGCCCGCCGGCGCGCCGATCAGCGCCTGCGCCGGCTGCTGCGCCAGAGCGGTGCCGAGGTGATCGACTGCAATGACGGCCCGGACGGCGACTTCGCCGCGCTCCAGGCGTTCGCCCACCAGGTCGCCGAGCGGGTGCTCAATGCCGGTGCCGACGCCGAGATCGTGCTCAACGCCACCGGTGGCACCAAGCTGATGTCGATCGCCTTCGTCGAGGCCTTCCGCGGCATCGCCACCCGAATCCTCTACACCGACACCGCCCACCGGCGCATCGAGTACCTGCCGGCCGCGCGCGACACGCAGGCGCCGGCACCGACGCCGATGCGCGATGTGCTCGACGTGCCCGGCTACCTGCGCGCGCAAGGCTTCCAGTACCGCGGCGCCGTCTCCGCGAGCGCCGACTGGCCACCGCGTGCCGGTGCGCGCAAGGCCGCCTGCAAGTTCCTCGGCAGGCACATCGGGGAGGCGCACCTGCAGCAGTTCGTCGGCAATCTCAATGCGCTCGCCGACAAGGCGCTCGAGCGGCTTCCGGACAGCCACGAGGAACGCCTCGCCGCCCCGGTGCAATCGTTCAGCCGCGCACCGCGCGGGCGCTGGGCCGAGGCGATGGACGCGCTGGCCCAGGCCGGGGTGTTGGACTGGACGCCGGGCTCGGAGTACCTGCGCTTCACCGACCTCGATGCGGCCCATTTCGCCCGCGGCGGCTGGCTCGAAGAGTACGCCTATCACGTCGTGCACGACGCCGGCGTGCATGATGCACGCCTTGGCGTCACCGGCGTCTGGGATGACGCACAGACGATGGCCAACGAGTTCGACGTGCTCGCCTGCCACGGCAACCAGCTGCTGTTCATCGAATGCAAGACGCTGCGCTACCGCGACGAGACCGACAATGCCATCGCCTACAAGCTCGACAGCCTCGGCGAGGACGCGCGCGGGCTGTTCGGGCGCACCTGGCTGCTCTCGGCACGCGCGCCCACCGACACCCTCATCGCCCGGGCCCGGCGCGCGCGCATCCGGCTCATCGGCCCCGCTGAGCTGCAGGATCTGCGCGCGTTGGTGCGGGCGTGGAAGGCGGGCTGAGCGATGGACCGGCTTACCACAACTGTGCCGGAAGGCGCGCTCTGGCGCGCCGTGTGCGCAGCCAACGCGACGCGATCCGGCATGGCTTTCGCCACCTTTGAGAGAAGGACACCATCACGATGACTTCCGAGGACCGCCTCGCCGCCTCCTGCCGCGTTGCGCTCGCAGGGCTGATCCATGACCTTGGCAAGTTCGCCGAGCGCGCCGGCATCGACCCCGGCACCGAGCTGTTGGAATCGAATCTGCACCAGTATTCCCGCCGCCAGCAGGCCGGCGGCCGCCAATGGTTCACGCACCGCCATGCCGCCTACACCGCAGTGGCCATCGATCTGCTCGAGCGCCACTTCCCGCGCCTGAAGGGAGAGGATGTCGCGCCCTTTGCCGCCTGGGATGCCCCGGACGTCGATGATTCACTGATCAATGCCGCGGCGCGCCATCACCAACCGGAGACGGCGCTGCAGTGGATCATCGCCACCGCCGACCGGGTCGCCTCCGGCTTCGAGCGCGAGACCTTCGACCGTTACAACGACGCCGAGGAAGGGACTGCCACCGGTGGCGACCACTTCTCGGCGCGGCAACTGACGCTGTTCGAGCAGATTCGCCTCGACGGCAAGCATGACGACAGGCGCCCGCTGCAGCAGCGCTATGCGTTGCAGCCGCTCTCGCCGCGGGCGGTCTTTCCGCAACCGGCCGAAGACTGCGAGCCGCCCAAGCGCGAGCGCGCACAGGCCAAGGCGCAATACCGCGCGCTCTGGGATCAGTTCACAAAGGCCCTGGAGGCGATCCCGGCCTCGCATCAGGAGCGGCTCGATCTGTGGCTGGACCACTTCGACACCCTGTTGGCGACCTTCGCCCACAGCATCCCGGCGGCGACCGCCTTCAACGTCAAGCCGGAGGTCTCGCTCTACGACCACAGCAAGGCGGTGGCGGCGCTCGCCACGGCGCTGTGGCGCTGGCATCAGGCCCAGGACCATGAGCCCGAGGCGATCGTCGCCGCCCATCAACAGCGCGCCGATTGGGATGCGCCTAAGCTGCTGCTGATCCAGGGCGATCTGTTCGGCATCCAGGACTTCATCTTCGCCGCCGGCGGCGAGACCCAGCGCCGCGCCGCCAAGCTGCTGCGCGGGCGTTCGTTCTACGTCGGCCTGCTCACCGAGTGTGCGGCCATGCGCGTGCTCGACGCCCTGGCGCTGCCGCCAACCAGCCAGATCATCAACGCGGCTGGCAAGTTCCTGATCGTCGCCCCCAACACCGAGGCCACGCGCGAGGCGCTGAGCGCGGTGCGCCGCGATCTCGACGCCTGGTTCCTCACGCACAGCTATGGCCAGGCCGGCGTCGGGCTGGCCTGGCTGGAGGCGCGCTGTAACGACTTCCTCTGCGCGCGTGGCGACCCGAAGGACGCCCATCAGGGCTTCGCCACCCTGATGAAGCGCCTGTTCGCGCAGCTGGAACGGGCCAAGGCGCAGCGCTTCGACCTCTGCGGCGACGCGCCGCCGGCGGCGGTCTTCGCGGGCTTCCTCGATCGCTTCGACAACCAGCTCGGCGCCTGCGCTATCGACGGCCGCTCACCGGCCGAACTGAGGCTCACGGTTGCCGAGCAGGATCGGGAGATCGCCCTGAGCCGGCTGGCCAAGGACCAGATCGACATCGGCAACTGGCTGACCGCCTTCGAGCGGCTGCTGGTCACGCGCGAGGGCATCGGCAAGCACACCCTCGGCGTCGATGTCTTCGGCTATCGGATCAGCTTTACCGGTGACGAGACCGACAGCGGGCGCTTCGGCCCGGCGGTGCGCGACGGCAACCTGGTGCGCGCCTGGGACTTCAGCCTGCCGCTCGACGATGACACCCACGCGCTCTGGAACGGCTACGCTCGGCGCTCCATCAACGGCTTCATCCCGCGCTTCAGCGGCGAGCCGCTCAGCGACTATGAGCAGGAGAAGTACCGGCGCTGCGATCCCGACAGCGAGGGCGAGTTTGCCCGGGATGAGCCCAAGACCCTGAACCACCTCGCCTGCGAAGACCAGCGCCTGGAAAAACGCCACCAACGCGACGCCTGGGTCGGCATCCGCGCCCTGACCACCCTCAAGGGTGACATCGACAACCTCGGGCTGATCTTCCAGCAGGGCCTGGCCGCGCCGACCTTCGCCAAGATGGCCGCGCTCTCGCGCCAGACCAACGCCTTCTTCGCCGTTTACCTGCCGTGGCTGTGCCGGACCCGGTATCCCAATACCTACACCGTGTTCGCCGGCGGCGATGACTTCTTCCTGATCGGCCCCTGGCATTCGCAGATGACGCTCGCGCGGCAACTGCGCGACGACTTTGCGCGCTATGTCGCCGGCAATCCCGACATTCACTTCTCGGCTGGGCTCTCCATCACCAAGCCCGGGCTGCCGATCCGCCAGCTGGCGGCGCTCGGCGAGCAGGCCCTCGAGGAGGCCAAGGGCCTGCGCCCGGAGAAGAACGCCGTGACCTGCTTCGGCGAGACCGTCTCCTGGGATGATTTCGAGGCGCTGGGCAAGGCTGGAAGCGAGCTCGAGCGATTGACCGAGGAGCTTGGGCTCAGCACCGGCTACGTCTACGGCCTGATCGCGCTGATCGAGAAGGCCGAGACGGTCCACACCCATCCCGAGCACGCGATCTGGCACAGCCAGTTCGCCTACCGCACCGCGCGCATGCTCGAGCGCCTGCCCGGGCTGCGCGATCGCGCCAAGAGCGATGAGCGCCGGCGCCTGCAGCAGCGCCTGGCCCAGGTCATCGCCCAGGAGGGCATCGCGCGCTTCGGCGGCCGCTACCGGATTCCCCTCTTCACCCATCTCTACCAGACACGCGACTAGGAGCACGCACGCATGGGCGAACCCAGACATCAGCAACAGCAACGCGCACGCGGCCAAGGCGGCGGCTATCGCGGCGGGGACCGCGGCGGACGGGGGCGCGAGCAGGCGTCACTGCCCGCGCTCAAGGTCGACGATATCCGCTTCAGCGGTGACCTCGATCCTGAGCTGTTCAACGGCATCGCGAAACGCTGCGCGGCCACGATCGGCGCTAACAAGAAGCGCAACAAACCGAGCCAGTTACGCCGCTTCTACGACGAGCTGGTGATGTGGCAGACCAAGGTCGGCACCGACGATGCGCGCTTTCAGCAGGTGCGCCCCTTCATCCTGATGCTCAACGCCAAGGCCGCCTATGCCGAGGGCCGGGAGCTGGTCGATAAGAACTTCGTCGCGCTGTTGGAGCGCTGCCTGCGCCAGGCCGAGGACGCCAGGACACTCGGCTACGCCAAGCTCTTCTTCGAGGCCTTTCTCGGCTTCTACAAGGAAGAGCGCCCCGGCGAGAACAAATGACGGCCGCCGAACCAAGGAGACCCGCATGCAACTGACCCACATCCGCAAGATCACCGCCACCCTGGAGCTGCTCAGCGGCCTGCACATCGGCGGCGGCAACACCGAGATGCACATCGGCGGCACCGACAACCCGGTGATCAAGAACCCGGTCACCAACCAACCCTACATCCCAGGCTCCAGCCTCAAGGGTAAGATGCGCAGCCTGCTCGAATGGCGCGCCGGTGTCGTCGGCCTCACCAACGGCAAACCGCTCGGCTTCCAGCACGTGCGCGAGCTCGCCGGCGCGCAGCAGGCGCACGCCAAGGTGCTGCTGAAGCTCTTCGGCGGTGCCCCAGAAGGTGACCCGGACGTGGCGCTGCTCAAGGAGATCGGCCCCACCCGGCTGGCGTTCTGGGACTGCAGTCTCGATCCCACCTGGGTTGCGGAGATGGAACAGAACCATCTGCTGCTCACCGAGCACAAGACCGAAAACGCGATCGACCGCATCGCCGGCGTCGCCGAACACCCACGCAACACCGAGCGGGTACCGGCGGGCGCCCGCTTCGCGTTCCAGCTCACGCTCAAGGTGCATGGTGAGGAGGACCTGCTCGAGGAGCTGCTGGTCGGCTTCAAGCTGCTCGAGCTCACCGGCCTCGGCGGCTCCGGCTCGCGCGGCTACGGCAAGATCCGCTTCGCGGGGCTGGCCATGCAGGGCGCGGATCTGCAGACCCGGCTGGATCAACTGAGCCTCGACTGAGGGGAGCCGCGCATGGAGACGCTCACCCTGCGCCTGCACCTGCAGGCCGCGTTCGGCTCGCCGCTGCTCGGCGATATGCTGTTCGGTCAGCTCTGCTGGGCGCTGCGCAATCGCCATGGTGACGCCGCGCTGCAGGAACGGCTGGAAGGCTACACCGACGGGCGCCCGTTCGCGGTCGTCGCCGATGCGATGCCGATCGGCTGGCTGCCGCGCCCGGCGGTGCCGCTGTCGCTGTTTGCGGAGTTGGCCGAGGTCGACCGCAAACAGATCAAGAAACGCCATTGGCTGCCGGTGGCGGCCCTGGCGCAGCCGCTGGCGGAATGGCTCGCGCTCTGTCGCAGCGATGCCGAGGTGCTGGCTGACGCCGAGGCGCCGAAGGGGACGGCGGCGCGCGCGCAGGACCGGCCAACCGCCTTGAGCACCCTGCACCCACAGCCGCACAACAGCATCAATCGCCTCACCGGCACCACCGGGCGCGGCGACTTCGCCCCCTACACGCAGATGCAGCGCTGGTATGCCGAGGGTGCCGATCTGTGCGTGCGGCTGCTATACGACCCCGCGCGCATCAGCGCCGCGATGCTCACCGAGCTGGTCGAGGACATCGGCACCGTCGGCTTCGGCCGCGATGCCAGCATCGGTCTGGGCAAGTTCGCCGTCGCGCCGCTGGTGGAGCCCTGGCCGGTGCAGGCTGATGCCAACGCCTGTCTGACGCTCGCGCCCTGCGCGCCGCAGGGGCTCGGCTGCGATGCCGCGCGCAGCTTCTACGAGGTCTTCACCCGCTTCGGCCGCCATGGCGATCAGGCCGTGCAGCAGGGCAATCCGTTCAAGGCCCCGGTGCTGCTCGCGCGCACCGGCGCGCTGCTCACGCCGCCGACGGTGCCGGCCGCTCCGATCATCGGCCAGGGCCTCGGTGGCCGGGGACAGCTCTCGAAGGTCATCCCCGAGACTGTGCAGCAGGGCTATGCGCCCTGTGTTGCCGTGCATCTGCCGGAGGAGTTCGCCGCATGAGCGAGCAACGACACGACGTCCATCAGTTGGCGCTCACCGCCCTCGCGCCACTGCACATCGGCACCGGCCAGGACCTGGAGCCGACCGGCTATGTGATCGACGGCGAGGACCTCTATCGCTTCAGCCCAGAGGCGGCCCTGCGCGCGCTGCCGGCGGCGGCCCGCGACGAGCTGACGCGGATTCTCAGCGCCGCGCCGACGGTGCAGCTGATCAAGCAGGTGCAGGCCTTCTTCCACCGCCACAGCGAGGCGCTGATCGCCGAGGCCGAGCAGGCGATGCCGGTGCTGCCGCGCATCGCCGAAGAATATCGCCAACGCGTCGGCAAGACCGCGCAGCAGGAGCAGGACCGCGAGATCATCAACCAGCTGCAGATCGCCCGGACCTACACCGACGCGCGCACTGGGCGCCCCATCCTGCCCGGCAGCAGCCTCAAGGGGGCGATTCGCACGGCGCTGTTAGACGTGGAGAACGCTGGTCAGCCCCCGCAGCGCGGCGAGCGCAACCGCGATCTGCAGCAACGGCTGTTTCACTACCGCCAATTCGATCTCGATCCGATGCGCCTGGTCCAGATCGGCGACGCGCGGGATGAAAGTCCCACTGAGACCTACGCCACCGAGGTGCGCTACGCGGTCAACCGCAAGCGCGAAGCGGTGTTCAAGGAGGGTCGCGAGCTGACCGCACAGGCCGAGCGGCTGCGTCAGGTGCTCGAATGCGTGCCGCCGCTGCGCCCGCAGGCGTTTACTGGACTCTTCGGTGTGCAGGATGTCAGCGCCATCGCGAGCCGCAAGCTGCCCGACCCCAGCCTGCGCTGGACCTTCGAGGACATCGCGCACGCCTGCAATCGCTTCTATCAGCCAATCCTGAAGCGCGAGATCAAGGAGCTGGGCAACCGCGGTTATGTCGCACGAGACTGGAGCGCAACCATCCTGCAGCTGCTGCTCGCCAAACAGCCTCAGATGGAAGACGGACGGGCCTTTCTGCTGCGCGTCGGTCGACACAGCGGCGCTGAGTCGGTCACCTTGAATGGCGTGCGGAGTATCCGGATTAACATGGGTAAAGATCCGGAGACCAAGCGGACACGCTACCAGAATATGTCTTCAGCCAAGACCGTCTGGCTGGCTGCGGGTGACATCCAGCAGCGAACAGAAATGCTCCCATTCGGCTGGGTGCTCGTGGAAGCGGCGCCGATCGGCGATGCACTGCCAAGCTGGCCGCAGGGGCTGCTCGATGCGGTCGCTTCGCTGGACGGCGAGCAGGCACACACCTGGTCGCAGCGGGTCACCGAACGGCGCAACGCACTGCGCGAGGCCGCCGCCGCGCGCCGCGCGCGCGAGCAGCAATGTGCCGAAGAAGCGGCGCGGAAAGAACAAGAAGCCGCCGAGAAGGCCGCCCGGCGGGCCAACCTGAGCGACGAAGCACGCGAGCTCGAGGATCTGCGTGACCGGTTCGCCCAGGACCAAGCCGCCGGGCGCAACGAGAAGGGTGGTGAGCTGGCGAATCAGCTCGTGGCCTTGCTGGCCGAGGCCGAGCAGAATTGGTCCGGCCCGGTCTGCGGTGAGCTGGCGGACCTGGCCGAAGCGATCTACGCCTTCATCGGCTGGCCGGCCAAGAAGAAGAAACAGGCGCGCAAGGAGCAGATCGCCGCGATCCGGGCCAAGGCTTGAGTACCGCCATGGTGGTGCATGATGTGCCTGAGCAACGTCGGGCATTGGGCGATCATCCCGCCTGGCGTCGGACCTTAACGATACGAGATGTCAAATGATGCAAGCCGTACGTTTGAATGCCGTCCTGAAAGACGATCATCGCCTTCAGCTTGAGGTGCCCGAGGAGATTGCTGTTGGACCCGTTGAGGTGATCGTGTTGTCCGAAAGGGGCGCCGACTCCAAGCCCGAGCAAAGCCTCGGCGCCCTCTTCGAGGCCATCGATCAGATGCCTGGCAGCAGACACAGCCGAGACGAGATCGACCGCGCGATCGCCGACGAATCGGGCAAGCTGTGAGGTGGACCAGTCAACTACCCCGGCCTGAAGGCAGCAGTTTCAAATTTAAGGCCATGGTGTTATGAAGGACTCTTCAGAACCTACTGGAGATTGCCTTGATCCTCAAGCCGAAGTGCACGCCCGTCAACTGGACCCTAACGACGCTGGTTGCCACAATTCGGGAGGCGGTGTGCGCCCTGCCGGATGCACGCAAGGGCGGTCACAACCAGCGCTACACGATAGGCGATGCCGGCCTGGGGGCGTTCTCGGTATTCTTCATGCATAGCCCGTCGTTTCTCGATTTTCAGGTGCGGATGCAGAAGGCGCGGGGGCGGAACAATGCCAGCTCGTTGTTCGGGATTGAGCAGATCCCGAGCATGCAGCAGATTCGCAACCTGCTCGATCCGGTTTCGCCCGCCCATGTCGCGCCGGTGTTCCTGGACCTGATAGAGCCGATCGTGGCCGACGGTGGATTGGCACTCGCACCGAGTGCTCGACGGGCGGCTGCTGGTGGCACTCGACGGTACCGAGCACCATTGTTCGGAGGCGATTCACTGCCCGCAGTGCTCCACGCGCACGTTGGCCAATGGCAAGACACAGTACTACCACACGGCGCTCACGCCGGTGATCGTCGCCCCTGGGCAAAAGACGGTCCTGCCCTTGGCCCCGGCGTTCGTGGTGCCGCAGGACTGACAGGCCAAACAGGACTGCGAGCTCAACGCAGGCACGCGTTGGCTGCAACGCTGGGGTGCGCAGCTGAACGCTTGGCGCACCACCGTACTGGGCGATGATCTGTACTGCCATCAGCCGTTCTGCGAGCAGGTCTTGGCGCAGGGCTGTGAGTTCCTCTTCGTCTGTCAGCCGGGCTCCCATCCGCTGCTCTATGAGTGGGTGGCCGATTTCGAGCGCACCGGCGAGGTCGCCACCCGGGTCAAGACCCGTTGCAACGGCAAGCAGCGTTTGACCGATACGTATCGCTGGCTCAACGATCTGCCGCTGCGCGACGGCGACGATGCCTTGCGCGTCGGTTGGTGCGAACTGACCACGACCGATGCCGAGGGCAGCGTGCTCTACAGCAACGCCTGGGCCAGCTCCGTGCCGATCACGCGGGAAAACGTCGTCGCGATGGTCGCCGCGGGGCGCAGCCGCTGGAAGATCGAGAACGAACACAACAATACGCTCAAAACCAAGGGCTATCGCTTCGAGCACAACGACGGCCACGGCAAACAGCATCTGGCCAACCTGCTCGCGAGCCTCATCCTCTTGGCGTTTCTCGCCCACACGCTGCTCGATCTGTACGATCCGCGCTACCGCCACGTGCGCGACAACCTCTCCTCGCGGCGCACCTTCTTCGAACACCTGCGTGCACTGACGTTCTACTTCTCATTCGATACTTGGGAGCACCTGTTCGACTCCATGATCGAGGCCCTGCAATCCGCACAACCACAACCACGTCGCAGCGTTGGCAAACGGTAGGGACAAATTTGGAATCGCTGAGCCGGAGCTGGGCGCGGCGGATGACGATGAATCGTGAAAGAGCGAACAGATCGCCGCGTCAGCGGCTCAGTGAGCCGGAAAGTTCTCGGTGAAGCGTTCGATGTAGGTCCGGGGCGAGATGACCGAGGCCCTATCCGGCGGATGCTCGATGAGCAGGCGATCGCCTGTGATCAAGACGCTGTTCGGGTGACTTCCCAGCAGGGCCCAAAGGTGATCGTCGCCAGGATCGGGCGACGGTTGAACCGATCCCGGCTCTCGCCAGATCGCGTTGGCGACCAAGTCGGTCAGGAGCCCGTCGATCTCTCCCTCGATCAGGCCATGCCGGGTGCTGAGTCTTGGTCGGAGCAGAACGACCCGGTACTCATCAAGCAAGGCCGGAGACAAGAGATAGATAATCGAGCCCGACAGCATGCGGTCGATGATCCGCGCCACGGGGCTCCTTGCGTCTCGCGTCATCAGCCCCGCGGCGAGAACGTTCGTGTCGACGACGAAGATCGGCGGCGTCATCGTCCGCGCACGGCGCGCGTCTCCTCGACCGCTAGCCCCAGGGCGGCATCGGCGTCGAGATCCGAGCGTGAGCGCGCTTGGTCGACCAGTGATCGGGCACTCGCCTGGTCGCGAATGCCACGAAGCCGCAGGCTTTCCTCGATGATCGAGGCTATGGAACGCTGCTGCCGGGCCGCGGTTTCCTTCAGGGCGCGGTGCAGATCGTCGTTCAACGTGATGGTCAGGCGACTCATGACAGCGATCCGTTGGTGAGGACACGAGTCACATTAGCACCAAGCCACCACTCGCGCCAGCCACCCGTCGACTCTCATTCAGGACTCAGTACCGTTGCCGCCATGTCCAAGGCGACGGCAGCGCTGCGCAAGCGCTTCCCCTTCGATCGGTTGCAGATCGGGGAGGAGCCAACACCGGCCCGGGACCCGGGCCTGCGCCTGTGGTTTGCGCTGAGCGACGACGATCCTGGCGCCACGCTGGTCATTGTCGATGAGGCCTCGATGCTCGGCGATCATGAGGATCAGCAAGACCAGCTGCGGTTCGGCTCTGGTCGGCTGCTCGCGGATCTCATCGCCTACAGCCGCGTCCAGCAGCGTCTGCCCGCTGCGCGGGCCACGGGTGCCAAGCTGCTGTTCGTCGGCGATCCCTCGCAGCTACCGCCGGTCGGCGAGAACCAGTCGCCGGCACTGTCGGCGGATTACTTGAGCGAACACGATCAGCTCGATTGTCGATCCTTCGGGCTGATCGAGGTCCTGCGCCAGGCGGCGGGCAGCGCCATCCTCGCGCGCGCTCGCGAACTGCGCGACGCCTTGCAGCAGCGCGCCCTCAATCGGTTCGCGCTCCCGCCGGAAGGGGCGGCCATCCGCGACGAGCAGCCGGTGCCGCTGCGCTTCTGCAAGGCGAAGGTCGGCCTGCGGCAAGCCGACGGGACCCTGACGGCGATCGATTGCCTTCTGCTTGAGACCCTCCTGGATTCGCCCGAGCGCCCGCTCTCGGCGCTGCAGCAGCTCGCCGACTCGGAGTGGTATCGACGCTTCGCCGACGCCGCGGACCTGCCTCCGGAACCGGACGTGCGCCACGGCCGAGCCGACCCTAACCAGACGTGCTCAGATGGCGTGGGGTGTCAATCGAGGATTATCATCATCAGTGGTCGCAGAAGATCGTGACGGGGCTGCCATGTACGCTGTCGAGTTTGAGGCCGATATCCGCAATGGGGTGGTGAAGATCCCGGACGAGTTCGTTCGCCTAAAGAACACCCACGCCCGGGTGGTGGTGTTGGTCGAGGAGGCGGATGCCAACTCAGACACCCATGCGCTCTCCGACCACTCCGCGAGTACGATCGGTGACCGGCGAGCGCCCGACGAGGATGACGTATGGACTTAGCGCCGGGTGACCTGGTGCTGTGCGAGTTCTACTTCTCGGATTAGCGAACGCATAAGCGCCGGCCAGTGATCGTGCTCAAGGCCGGTTTGCCGTTCCATGATTTCGTGGGTCTCCCAGTTAGGCGATTGCCGGAAAAGCTCGTACCGAATTGCGCAGGATGTTCGTTTGCCTTCGAGGAGCGTCGCCGGGGGAGCATAGCCGGGCTATGTGACCGGCGGCGCGACGAAGAAGGCGAGCGAAAAGACCAGCAAGGCGGTATGAGCTTTGACAGAAATCGCCTTAGCAGCCAGACGGCGAAGCTGCATGACGACGAGTCCATTCTGGAGCCGTCCGATCTCGCGGCTGGGATACTTCCGAAGCGCTCGAAGGTCCTGGTTAGAAAGCCCTTCGTCACCGCCAAGATGGCCCGCCGGCGCGCCGACGCGGGGCGCGGCGCGGACACGACCGACGCGCGGCACGCCGCATTGCGGCTCGACAAGGGTTGCGCGTGGCTCGACGGCCGGCTGTTTCGCCGACGGATGGCGTCTGCCCGGCGTCGAGGCCGACGGCCGCTTCGAGCTGGGCGGCGTGCGCGCGCCTGGTCAGTGCCGCGGTGCCGCGCGCCCAGGTGGTCTCCGGTTGGGATCTGGCCAACTGGCGGCCCAAACCGGCCCAACGTGCTGCACCGAGCGGCAGCGTCTATTGGCTCGACGCGCTCGAGGCCACCCCTCAAGCGCTCGGCAAGCTTGCCGCCGAGGGCCTGTGGCCCGATCCCTGCGACGCGCCGCAACGCCGGCCCGAGGGCTTCAACCGCTTCACCTTCGCCGTCTGGCCTTGAGTTCAGCGCCCCATGCAACGGAGAGAATCGATCCGTTCGATCCTGATCACCTTCCCGAAGCGCTCGAAATCCTTAACGTTGTGGGTCAGCAGCTTAGGAATGCCGTAGGCGAGCATGGTGGCGACGACGTTAGCGTCGTGAACCTGCTTGCCGCCGACCTGGAACTCACCCATCAGCTTGAGCAGCTGAGCGGAGACCGCAGCGGTATCGTCCGCCACCTGGAATCGCTCGACGAAGCGATCGACCTGCTCGAGGATCATGCCACGGGGCAGGTTCTCGAACGCTTGGGGCCGGGTCATGGTGACCAGATACTCGCGAACGATCTGGCGGCTGATCCACATCGTCCGGCCTGCCTGATATGCAGCATTGATCGCTGCCAGCGCCGACGCATGCAGCGGTGTCTCGATGACGTTGGCATAGACCAAGACGTTGGTGTCGACGAACAGCGCCTTATCTTCCATCATCGCCGTAGATTTCTTCGCGGCGCAGGCTCAGCCCTTCGGGCCACTGGCCGACACTGATAACCGGAAACTCTCGTGCTGCGGGTGGAGCATGTGGCTTGGCTTGCGCGCGCTGCTTCAGGAAATCTACAAAATCCTCTACCTCGGCGATGCGCTCAGGCGGCAGCGAGCGGATCTTCTCCACCAGGGCCTGCATGAGCTGGGTCTGCATACTCATCCTCCACCTCTTAACCAGCGGCAGCTTTGGGATTGGCGCGCTCCTGGAAGCCGTGTTTCAGGGGCAGCAACTCAATGAAACACATGTCTGCAGGCTACGCTAGCCGATCCGCGTTCTATGAGCCAGCGGCAAGGTCTTGACCGTCGCGGAAATGCGCGGCCTCACCCGGTTCCGCCTTGCTTCGGAGCCCCACGGACGGATCTCGCCACGGAGCGCCGACAAACCTACCGTCTGAGTTGCACTTGCCGCAGAGGGCCGTCTTCGCGTTTTATCGGTCGACAATCTGACATAGAGGGGGTGCTATCGGTGCACCCAGGAACCAGAGAGCTATTGAATCGCCATGACTGAAACCGTCCTCCTCTGCACCGTCGGCGGCTCGCACCAGCCGATCCTGACCGCCATCCAGGAGCTCGCTCCCACGTTCGTGCTGTTCTTCGCCACCGGGCGTGATCCGGCGACCGGCCGGGCCGGATCGATCGAGACCATCACCGGCAAGGGTCACCCCATTGAGATGCGCCGCGGCGGGGAAGTGCTCGAGCGGCTGCCCAATATCCCGACCCAGGCCGGGCTCGCCGAAGACCGCTTCGAGGTCGTCGAGGTGCCGACCGACGATCTCGATGGGGCGGTCGCGGCGATGACCGCGGCCACCGCCGCGCTGCGCCAACGCTTCCCGGCGGCGGCGTTCGTGGCCGACTACACCGGCGGTACCAAGACCATGACCGCCGCGTTGGTGATGACCGCGCTCGAGGCCGAGGACATCCAGCTGTAGCTGATCACCGGCGACCGCGCCGATCTGGTCAAGGTCCACGACGGGAGTCAGGCGGGCCTTGCGGTCAGTGCCGAAGGGATTCGCTTGCGGCGTGGCATGCAGCCGTTCATTGCCGCCTGGCGGCGGTTCGCCTATGGCGAGGCGGCCGAGGGACTCGACCGGCTCGCGCGCCCGCGCGATGCAGGCTTGCGTGCCGAGCTGCAGATCGCGCGCGGGCTGAGTCAGGCCTTCGATGCCTGGGATCGCTTCGATCACGCCGCGGCCTGCGAGCAGCTGGAGCGCTACCGACCGCGCCTCGGCAAGGAGGCCGGTGCCGTCGTTGGCCCGCTGTTTACGGCGCTCAAGCATCTCAGTGACGAGCCGGAGAGCCCCCGGCGCACTCCGGCGCGGCTCTGGGATCTGTGGCTCAATGCCCAGCGTCGCGCGGCCCAAGGGCGCTATGACGATGCCGTGGCGCGCGGCTATCGGCTGCTCGAATGGACCGCGCAATGGCTGTTGCAGACCCAGGGCGTGGACACTAGCGACCTGCGTCCGGAGCAGATCCCGGACAGCCTCGGCATCAATGCGAATCCGGACGGCAAGCGTCAGGCCGGCCTGCGCAATGCTTGGGAGCTGGCCGCCCATCATCTCGGCGGCGAGGTGCAGGCGTTCGTCGAGGCCGAGCGCAGCCACATGCTCGAGCAGCTGAAGAAGCGCAACTACTCGATCCTGGCGCATGGCGATCAGCCGATCGCGAAAGCCGATTGGGAGGCCTTCCACAGCTGGATCGACGCCGCGCTCATCCCGCTGCTGCAGGACCAGGCTGCCCGCGCCGGCCTGAAGCGCCTCGCCCCCCAGCTCCCGCAGCAGCCGATCTGGCAATCCTGACCATCCAACCTCGGCGACAACCTTGCCGCCCCGGCAGCGGCGGCGGACCGGCGCTAGCCTGGTCCGCATGCCGCAACGCCATCTGTTCATCGCCGCCTACGACGTCTCCGACGCCCAGCGCCTGCGCGACGCCCTGAAGGTTCTCAAGGGCTACGCCAGTGGCCGGCAGAAATCGGTGTTCGAGTGTTTCCTCACTCCCGCCGAGCGCCGCGCCCTGCTCAAGGAGATCGCCGACGTGCTCGACGCGGTCGAGGACCGCTTCATGCTGCTGCGCCTGGAGCCGCGCGGCAAGGTGCGCGTGCGCGGCAAGGGCGTTAAGCCCATCGATCCACCCTGGTTCTACGTCGGATAGGCCCTGCCATGACCACGCTGTATCTCGATCGCCGCGACACCCGCCTCAAGCTCGAGGGCCGCGCGCTCGCGCTCTACGCCGACGGCGAGCGCCGCGGCACCGTGCCGCTGACGCTGCTCGACGCGGTGGTGATGCGCAGTGCCGTGACCCTGGAGAGCAGCCTGCTCGCGCAGCTGGCCGAGGCCGGTGTCAGCGTGCTGGCCTTCGGCGGACGCAACGCCAGCAAGCTCGCGGTGGTGCACGGGCGCCATCATAACGACGGCGCGCGGCGCATCGGCCAACTGCGCCGCTTCGACGACCCTGCCTGGTGCCTTCGCTGGGCGAGGACCCTGGTGCGCGGAAAGCTCCGCAGGCAACAGCGGCTGTTGGTCGAGGGCGTTGCCGTGCGGCCCGATCAGCGCTACGCATTGACCAAGGGCTATCTTGCGATTGGTCGGGCCCGCACGCGCGCCGCCGCGCCCGAGCTGACCCAGATCGACTCCCTGCGCGGAATCGAAGGCGCCGCCGCGGCGGCGTACTTTCGCGCCTATGGTGGATTGTTCGCCGAGGAGTTCGGGTTCCACGGCCGCAATCGCCGCCCGCCGCGTGACCCGGTCAATGCCGCGCTCTCGCTCGGCTATACGCTGCTGCATCATGAGGCGGTGCGCGCCTGCTACGGTGCCGGACTCGATCCGATCATCGGCTACTACCACCAGCTCGACTTTGCGCGCGAATCGCTGGCCTCGGACCTGATCGAACCGCTGCGCCCGTTGGTCGACCAGTGGGTCTGGGCGCTGTTCCGCGAGCAGGTGCTGCGCGCCGATCATTTCCGCCAAGACGGCGACACCTGCCTGCTCGGCAAGGCCGGACGCCAACACTTCTATGCCCGCTGGGAGGGCTTCGTTCGCCCGCAGCGCCGGCTGCTGCGGCGCCTCACCCGCAAGCTTGCGGTCGGACTCGCCGACTACGCCAAAGCGACGACGGCCGCACCGAAGGAGATGGACGCATGATGGTCTCGACGCGCTACTCGCCACGTCAACGCGAGCCGGCCGCGCGTCTCCGGGACGAGGCCTGCCCGCTCTACACCGCCGCCGGCAGCGACACCCGCGTGCGCCTCGACGGCCGGGCGCTGAGCATCCAGCGCGAGGCGCGCGCCGAGCAGCTCTTCCCGCTGCAGCGCATCGCGCGCGTGCACAGCGGCACCCGCGTGCAGTGGAGCAGCGAGGCGCTGCTCGCCTGCGCCGCGCAAGGGATCAGCGTCGTCTTCGTCGACGACGAGGGCGCGATCGCCGCGCGCCTGCTGCCGCGCCCGGGTGAGCGCGATGAGCTGCTGCACCGCTTCCAGGATCTGCTGCTGCTGCCGCATGCGCTCGATCGCTATGGCCACTGGCTCGGCGTCAGCCGTGCGCGCATCGCCTACTGGGCCTGTACTCGGCTCGGCGCCCCGCCGGGGGCGCGCGATCCGCGCAATGGCCGCGCCTGGATCGAGCACCAGGCTCAGCAGTACGCCGGGCGACGCGGCGCCGAGCGCACCCGCCAATGGCTGCGCTCATTGGCCTATCAATGGACCGCCGCGCACCTGAGCGACCTCGGCTTCGGTCACAACACCGAGCTGGGCCAAGCCGGCGAGCCGAGCCTGGCGCGCGACCTCGCCGAGCTGCTGATGTGGTACCTGGAGCCGCCGCGCGTCGGCTGGCTGCGCCGGCGCTTCGACGCCGCCCGCCACCGCGGCGAGCCATTGCGCCTGCCGCGCCACGTCGACACCGTGCGTCTTTTCGAGTCGCGCGCCGCGCGCGTGCTCAAGCGCGGACGCGACATCACCGACAGCCTGCACCGCTGGCTGGTCAGCGAGACCTGAGCGCAATCTGATGCCTCTCCATCAACGCCGGCCCTACCTGCTCGCCTATGACATTGCTGATCCGAAGCGGCTGACCAGGGTGCACCGCACGGTGCGCGATCACGGCCTGCCGCTGCAGTATTCGGTGTTCCTGGTGGTCGGCACCACGGGCGATCTCGACGGCCTGCTCGCGGACCTGGATCGGATCATCCATCCCAAGGAGGACGACATCCGGGTCTATCCACTGCCGATGACCTTCGATGCCGACGCCTATGGCCGCCAGTGGCTGCCGGGCGGCCTCGATCTGCCGGACGATGCGAGCCTCGTCCAGGCCCTGCTGGCGATGGTCGCCGAGCAGGACCAGCGCGCTGCGGCGCGCGAGGCGCACGCATTGACCTAGCACCCATCAATCCACCAGCACCTTAACAAGGAGCCCATGCCATGCCCAATACCCTGTTTCCCCGCTTCCGCGACGCCATTGCCCGCTATCCTGCGGCGACGCCCGCCACCGTGCTCGAACGCCAACCAAACACCCCGGCTTCGCTCCCTTGACGCTCAGCCGCCGGGCCAACTAATCTCACCCGTAGGCCCGCTGACCACGAGGTTGCTGCACGTGAACTTTTCGGTTCTCGGATTTTTCTCGAACTCCCTCTGTAGGTTCCTGCCGGGTGACCACGGGTGATTGCTCACCCGTGGTTCCCACAGATCCGGACGTGCGGAATTCCCGCATCCGGCTCCTCAGTTGAGCAGTCGCTACACAACAATCGTTGCACACCCATCGGACAAAAGC
>NZ_NRSJ01000010.1 GCF_016584085.1 Halochromatium glycolicum
TGAGGGGAGAACAAGCCAGCTTCATCAAAGCGTTGCTCTGCAGCGAGGCGTCCATGCGTCCAGAGATCTTCAATGCCGGTCTCCGTGTCTTGTCAGCTGCCATCTCCGAGGATGGCGGGAATTGCTGCCTGGTCTTCGCTTTCCTTGCGCTCCTTGCTCCGACCACGCTCGCCGACAGCGCCCCGCCGTTGGTCGACGCCGATTGGCTGAAGGCCAGCCGCGGCCGATCGGATGTGGTCGTTCTGGATATCCAAGCGCCCAAGGAGTATCAACGATTCCACATCCCGGGAGCCGTCAATGCACCCTACGATCGTTGGCGAACACAGCCGCCGAAATCGGACAGCAAGGCCAAAAACGCTGAGGCTGAGGACACACTGACGTCGATGCTGCCGCCGATCGAGAAGCTCGAGTCGATGCTCGGCGAGCTCGGCATCGACAACGGCGATCATCTCTTGATCGTCCCGACCGGCCGCGGTGCCGGGGACCTGGCCGCGGCCGCGCGGGTGTTCTGGACACTGAAGGTGCTCGGCCACGACCGGGCGAGCGTGCTCGACGGCGGCCTGATCGCCTATGCCGACAGCGGCTTACCGCTCGCGCGCGGCAGCGAGCAGCGCCCGGCAACCGAGTATCAGGCGAACCTTCAGCCCGAACTCGTCCCCGACGCCGAAGCCGTCCGCACCGCGATCGCGAACGACGCACAGCCCGTCGACGCCCGCAGCGAAGGCGAGTTCGTCGGCCTCTACACCGGCGACGAGGCCGAGCGCCCCGGCACCATCCCCGGTTCCCGCCACCTGCCGTACGACTGGGTCAGCAACGATGGCTCAAGCAAGCTGCGCGGCCCGGGCGCGCTCGATGCACTGTTCAAGGCCCGAGGCGTCGACACCGACGGCGAGCAGATCCACTTCTGCCACAGCGGCAATCGCGCCGCGCTGACCTGGTTCGCCGCCTATGCGGTGCTCGGCAACGAGGATGCACTGCTCTACGACGGGTCCATGATGGAATGGGCGCGCGACGACTCCCTCCCGATCAGCGCCGAGATCGAGCTCTGCGATGCCTGCTAGGCAGTCAGGGCAACAGCCAGAACTAGTCGTCGAGACGTCTGGTGTGTCGCGTTTGCTCGGCCGGTCGGAATCTTAGAAGAAGAGCGTGGGGAGGTAGGACTGTTTCGCCATCGACAACGCCAAGCTCACGGGAACTGCGGCGCCGCCCGCTGTGGTGCCGATCCCGGCGGCCGCTTGGCTCTTCGGGTCGGCATTGGCGGGGATGGTCGGCATCGGCTACCGGCGCACCCGCAAGGCATGACCTGGGTTGGCCACTGAAAAGCCACGACGAGCCGATAGGACTATCTATTGGCCGCCTTGCTTCCGGCGAAGGATCGCCAGGACAAGAGCACGCGGATGCTCGGAAGAGGCGGCCCGAAAGGGAGTCCCCACCCTGTTAAGGTAGTTCTCCCGGCGCGCATCGAGGAACGCAGCCCCACGCATCGACGGGCGCCTAAGGCGGCTTCCCATTCCAGCTTCTTCACCATCGCCTCGAGCAGTTACGGGTAGTGCAGCACCGTGATCGGGCGTTCGGCGAGCCTGACATCGTGAACCGCCGCGATGATGCCGGAGTCCGCTTGTTGTGAGTCAGACCGCGATGGTGCGCCGACGCGGTTGATTCGCTCCGGTTGGCGCTGCAGTGATCTCCAACTGCGCACCGGTGGCGAGGTGGCTTCATGCACCGCGCCGGCGTCGATCAGCACTCGCGACCGCTGTGCCGTGCATGCCGTCTTCCTTGTTGACGATGCCGCGTCTGCGCGGAGGCGCGCTTCTGTCTAGCGGCGGATGTTCCACGGTTTTTCTATGGCGCCGCGGCGACTTTCTGAGAGATTGTCCTCAAAGCGCTTTCCCCCACGCTGGCCCGGATTTCACCGGGGATGTTCCACGGCCTTCAGGGTCTGCTTACTCCGAAAACCCTGGTTTCCTTCCAAGATCGCAACAGATCTGTTCTTGTTTTAATCATCGAAGGAGCTCTCAGCGCCGCAACCCGCACTGCCGGGGGCGCTTCGTTTATCCTGCCGGCTGATGGTCCGGATCAGTCGTTGTCAAGGTATGACGAGAGACTGTCGATAGGACGTAGAGAAGGGCGTCGCGGTGAGGCACGCCGTCAACCCTGCTGGCCTGTTGAGCCCTCGCAGCCCGTGATCAAAGCACGTTTCTTAGAGCGAGACCATCCACGATGGCCGACGCGCGCCGCGCCCACGATCGCGCGAGCGATGACAGGGTGCGCGAACAGGTCGTCCCTGCCAACGATGCGCTGCAAGCCGATCCCGAGCGGGTCGTCTCGGTCGGCCAGGTCCGCGCCCGTTTGGTTGAGGAGGACTGGACGCTCCGCCGCCCTGGCGGGGCGTCTTCGTGCCCGAGGTCGACGTCCACCGCGTCGCGCTGTATCACTGTTGGGCGCTTCCAATTTGTGACAGTCTCAGCGGACAGCGGTCTTGCGTGTGGCGATGCGGACCAGGAACAGCGCGACCAGGCACTGGACAGCGTGAACAAGCCGGCTCTGAAGCTCACCGGCGCCGGCCGAGACACGATCTTGATTTCATTGGGTGCAAGAGTGAAGCAGACCGAACCCGAAACGCCGATATTCAGTCTCATGGCACATCAGAAGCGAGGCTTACCCCTATGCTGACCAGCATCGAAGGCATCTACGAAGACGGCCAGGTTCGTCTTCTGGAGCCGCTGCCCGGTGTCGAGCGGGCGCGTGTCGTGATCACGTTATTGCCCGAATCGATGGTGCCAGTCGACGGTACGCAAACACCTGCCGCGACCGTCACCCCCGATCCCGTCGTCGAGCACTTTGAACCACGTACCGAGCTGGGCCGCAGGCTCTGGACTCTGCGACGCAAGCATGTTGAGCAAGGGGGCAAGCTGCTGACCCCAGAGGAGATCGACGCGGAAGTCAGGGAGCGGCGTGGCGGTATCGTTGATGACTAAACGGGTCTATCTCGATACCGGCGTCCTGATCACCGCCTGGCGCGGACGCGAGCACGCCGGGCTGACAGCGCTGGAGATGCTCGATGACCCAGCCCTGCTGCTGGTGCTCAGCGATGCGGTCTGGCTCGAGGTGTTGCCCAAACCGCTCTATGAAGGGCGCCACGACGAGGTCGCTTTTTATCAGGTCGTCTTCGAACGCGCGGAGCGCCTCCCCTGGTCGCTCGACGTGCTTCGCTTGGCCCAGGATCTGGCCCGACAACACGCGATCGCGGCAATGGACGCGATTCATGCCGGATTTGCTGTCGGGCATGGTGTCGACGAACTGGTCACGACCGAAAGGCCGGAAAAGCCGCTGTTTCGTATCGAGCAGCTCCCGGTACGCTCGCTTCGTTCCGGTGCTCGATGAGCGCGTACTGCGTTGCAGGGACACGGCATAACGTGTGCACGACGGAATCTTCACTCGATTCTCGTCTGCACTCGGGCCCGCCGATGGACGGGGGTTGGGCTGCGGGACTCCCGCAGCGGCATCGCAAGCAGAACCGGGTCAGCGCTCTCGCGCACAAGAATCGCGAAGGCTGCGTCCGTGTCCTTGGGGGTCGCGCGATGCGCTCGCCAACCTCCGCCTTGTAAGCAAACAGTAAGTGGCTGTCAGTTTTCTACTTCCCGATGATCGCCCAACGCTGGCTCGTAAATCGGGAAGAAGTTGATGGACAGCTTCTTAGCGGCGATGTTTCGTTGCGTGCAGGAAGCCGTTGACCTGCTGGAGAACCCCGACCACCGCCCCGCCGCCGAAGTGAAGACCCGCTATGCGCAGTGGGTGCAGCACTTCAGCGAGCGGCTCAAGACCCCTGTCGGCGACACCATCCGTCACTGGGGAGAACAGCTCCTGAAGATCACCCGCAGCGATTGGCCGGGACTCTTTCATACCGATGACGTGCCGGGGCTGCCGCGCACCAATAACGATCTCGAGCACCTGTTCGGCTCTTTGCGTCATCAGGAGCGGCGCATCACTGGACGTCAAGTCGCCAGTGCCAGCCTCGTCGTGCGCGGTGCCGTGCGGGTGCTCGCCGCCGTACTGACCTGGCTGAGTCCCCCACACCGAGCCAGCTCGGCGACGTCGATCCGGCCGTCTGGCACGAAGAGCGCCGCCGGCTCGGAAAGCTCCGTCATGCGCGGGTGCTACAGCGGCGCTTCCGCCAACACCCCGAGACGTACCTCGCGGCGCTCGAGGAACAGCTGCTCAAGCTCAGTTTGCCTCCAGAGTTTTTTTGGACCGCATCAGGTTGACCTTTATGACCCGCGGTGGCGTAGACCTCTTCGGCCTCAACCTCACCGCTGAGCAGCGGATCAGGCTGCGCGCACTCGATGCCCTGGCGCAGTTGCTGGGTCATGCGCTGCACGTCATCCTTGTTGAGTCTCAGCTCCCTGGCGATCTGGCGATTCGACAGGTTCAACCCCATGAAGTACAGGCACAGCACCCAGGTGCGCAACGGCTGATGATGGCCCCCAAAGACCGTGCCCGTCAGGTCGTCGAACCAACGCCCGCAGTCGCCGCAGCGGTACTTCTGGCGCTCAAGCTGGGTGGTATCCCGTCCCTGCTTGGTGATCGCTGCCGAACCGCACTGCACGCAGCGCACCTCCTCGGGCCAGCGCAGCGTGCGCACCGTCTCGAAACACTTGGCATCGTCGATGAGCGTTTGGATGTTCAGCATCATGACACCCCGGCAGCGGTTCAACAGGGTCGGAGCGTATCGCTTGACCGCCTGCTGTCGCAACATCAACCCGCAGCTTTAGCGCATCAGCTCGCGGCCGGACGCCTGACTGGAACGCATAAAGGGCGTCATGCAAATCCAGATAGCAGCGTTCGGCATCGCCAAGACTCCGGCAGGCTGATTCGAAGTGGTCGCAGGCGCCTGCAGCCGGGCACGATAATGGAGTGCACTACCGAAAGCGAGGATTCCAAACATGGGCATGAACAAATGTCCGGATGCCTGATGAGCTCTTGCAACGGTTCCACGACACGGCGATACGCCTGCGCCGATCGAAGGGCTGGATCATCAACGACGCCGTGCGCGAGGGCTTGCGGCGCGAGGACTTGCTGCAGCGTCGCGACGCGGATACGCGGCGGCCTTGTCCGAGTTGGATGCCAGCCAAGTGGTCGAAGGCGAAAGAGGTGCTCGCCTGGATCGATAGCTGGGGCTCTAAAAACGAGCGAGAGCAGCCCCGTTGAAGCGGCTCCAGCTCACGGCGAGCGCCACAAGGGGTCTGCATGTTGTTTCCAACACTACTCCACCAGGATCGAACCGAAATACTCCATCTCTCCAACGGCCAAGCTCCCCGCGCTCGGATACTGCCTGAGCAGGCGCGGGACTTTCCGCTTACGACCCAGAGCTGCCACTGGACTTACGTCGCCCGGCGGCAGCTGAAGAAGCGAGACCAGACGTTATTGTTCCGCCAGGACTAATCCAGACGGAGGAGCCGCCTATTTCCAGTATCTGGCGGCTTCTTGGTGTCCGGATCACATAAGTCGGGACAATATCTGTGAGGAAGAAGGACTCCTCGGCGGTCATTGGAAGTACAAGATGTTCCTTTAAGTAGCCTATAGCGCTAAAATGCGGCAAAAAGGAGATCCCTAATGGCCGTCAACGTCAAGCTGCCCGAAGAACTCGTCAGCCAGGCGAAGCACTATGCTCGGGTTGAACATCGCTCGGTGCCCAAGCAGATCGAATATTGGTCGCAGATCGGCAAGATCGCCGCAGAGAACCCCGACCTGCCATTCTCGGTGATTCGCGAGATCCTGATCGCCGATCAGGAAGATGCGGTTGGCGAGTACCAGTTCGGCTGATGCGCCTGCTCGTTACACCGACCTTCGCTCGCGCGGTTAAGAAGCTCCATCGCAGGCAGAAGGCCGATCTCGACGAAGCGGTGAGGATCATCGCGCAAGATCCCGGGATCGGAGAGGCCAAGGTCGGCGACCTCGCCGGTGTCAAGGTCTACAAGTTCCGTATGGCCAATCAGCTGTGCCTGGTCGCCTACCGGGTCATGGACGCAGACCGTCAAGTATGCTGGTGCAAACTGTGCCGTAGCCGCGCCTGGCAAGTGTGGCAGCCACCGGTCCTTGGGGTTGGCGAATCAGTGCGGAGAGGATATTGGTGTCGAGCAGGTACCGAAGGCCCAAGACGTTCGTCATGGTCGTTAAAGTCGGATGTCGTCCAGTGGCGGCAGACCTTCGTCCACGTCGCGGAGGACCTCGTCGAGTGGCTCCCATCCGGCGAGCAGCGCGGCCAGATCGGGTCGGCGCCGGACCGGTTCGACGATCAAACGGTCGCCGTCTTTGCGGACAATTGCCTCGTCGGCATCCAGCTCTAACTCACGCGGGATGCGCAAGGCCTGATTGCGGCCATTGCGAAAGAGGCGCACATGACGCTCAGGCTGCATAGGAAGGCGCTCCTGAAGAGAAGAACGTGACATACGCCCAAGCATATGCCAAATGGTCAGGTTGCGCGAGACCTTCGGCGCGACATCCCGACATGCGCCGGGCGCCGGAAAGCCTTGAGGGAACCGCCCGAATGAAGACCGCGTCTATCCAGCGCCGCGGATGCGGGATCCGGGTGGTCTCGGATTGCGAGGGCTGTGGAGCCGAGCGGTCCTACGCGGGGATTCGGCGAGGGTCATTTCTTGGCCGTAAGCGGCCGAACGAGTGACTGGAACACTTTAAGACTCGTGGTGCTTCCGGCACCGACCAAATCGGCGGATAAAACCGCAACTGTCCTGGTGATTTATTGCGAGAAATCTTCGCGGAATAGCGTAAGCGACAACATCCTGCGGTGCCTTCGCAATTTGGTTGCCGAGCGCGACCCGGCGGCAGTCGTCCGCGTCAGCAAGCGCATGAGGTGCACAATCCGATTGCTTCGGGTCCAGCCAACGCTGGCGGCGAAGCAGCGGTTGCGCGGTCGCCTTGCCGACCTCGGCTTGACGCTTCGAGGCTGTTTGGACACTGCCGTGAAGCATCGATGTCAGGGTAACACCCCTAAACGATTCAATTGGGTCCGCCGACCCGCTTGACGGCATAAAGGTCAATCAGCGGGTCGTCGGTCATCAAGAACAGCGGCTCGGTCCTCGCTTGGGCGATCAGTAGGCGGTCGAAGGGGTCGCGATGATGGGCCGGCAAGTCCCGCACCGCCGCGGCATGGACTGCGGATACCGGCAGCTCGCGAAATCCGGTTTCCAGCGCGGCGCGATAGACCGCCTCGGGCTCGACGTCGAAATCCGGACGATCGAGTGCCCGCTTGATCGCGATCTCCCAGATATTGACGGCGCTGAAGAACACCTGGTGCTCGGGCGATTCCAATACATCCCTGTCGGTCGCATCGAGGCGCCCTGGCCGCAACAAGGCCCAAAGCAGAATATGCGTGTCGGTCAAGACACGCATCAGCGGCCCTCGACAGCGTCGATAAAATCGTCCGGGGTATCCGGAATCGGAGTGGCGTGCTCGTCAGGGAGCTTGAATTGGCCCTCTAGCCGCCCAAGCCTGCGTCGCTTGGGCTCCTCATCGACGCGCACGAGGCGAACGACTGGCCTCCCGGCCCGAGCAATGATTGCCTCGCCGCCGGCCTCCACCTGCTCGATCAGCTGGGATAGATGGGTCTTGGCCTCGTGAATACTGAACTGCGTGCGCATGATTAGTCTCCTGTTAGCTAACTGGAGATTAGGCGCTTTCCACCGACTGGACAAGGCCCATCGTGGGGCCTTATTCAGGCGTTCGTTTCGCCGTCCCGCCGTTCCATGACGCTCAGGAACGCCTATTCGGGTAGCGGCTTGCGAAGCAGGAGGCGCAACGACGACAAGGGGCGCGCCGACACCCGGGATCACCGCTCGGACGGTGCCGCGCCGCGCCACGCCGGCATAGCTGACCGGGGGGAACACGGAGCCATCCGAACGGCGGCCTAGACATCATGTCTAGGATCATTCGGGCGGGAAGCGGTCTCAGGGAAATGATGCTCTTGATTCTGGTCATGGCTGAGACAGAAGCCTGAACTGACTGCCAGACGGTCGCATCGGTATCAAGGAGCCAGGACCCGGCGAGCAGCGTCCTCTGACCACCCATCAAACAAGGCAAGTGCGATGACTCTTCCATTGCCAGCACTGACAGACATCCCGGCTTGGAGCAGCGTGAATGCGTCCCGCTTCGCCGACGAGCAGCAGTTACGAGCGCATGCGATCGATGCGATTGCCCTCGAGAGCTCAGCACGCGCCCGAGTCCTGAAGCGTGCCCGGAGCTGGGTGCACGCGGTTCGCCGCCACGGCCGCGCCGGTCTGCTGGATCGCTTCCTGGCCGAGTTCGGGCTCACCAGCCGTGAGGGCATCGCGCTGATGTGTCTGGCCGAGGCGGCATTGCGCATCCCGGACGATGCCACGCTCGACGCGCTGATCCGCGACAAGCTCAGCGGCACCGAATGGCGCCGCGGCGGCAACGCAGACGGCGGCTCGCTGTTCGTCAACGCCTCGACCTGGGCGCTGATGCTGACCGGCCGGTTGCTGGAGCCGGACGACGACCCCGCCGATCCGGAGACCGGCCTGTTGGCGGCCTTGCGCCAGCGGGTCCGGCGCGGCGGCGAGCCACTGGTGCGCAAGGCCCTGCGTCAGGCGATGGCGATCCTCGGTCATCAGTTCGTGATGGGCCGCGACATCGACGAGGCGCTCGCACGCAGCGCGAAGGGCGACGAGGCCCGCTACCGGCACTCGTTCGATATGCTCGGCGAGGCGGCGCGCACCGCTGAGGATGCCGAGCGTTACTTCGCGCGCTACCAGCACGCGATCGCCGCGGTCGGTCGCGCCGCGGCCGGCGCCGGGCCGATCGACGGTCCTGGCATCTCGATCAAGCTCTCTGCCCTGCATCCGCGCTTCGAGCCTGCGCAGTGGTCCAGGGTTCGCCCTGAGCTGGTCGCCCGAACGCTGGAGCTTGCGCAGGCTGCCGCCGCGGCGGAGATCGGTCTCACGATCGACGCCGAGGAGGCGAGTCGGCTCGATCTGCAGCTCGACGTGCTGGCCGCCCTCTGCGCCGAGCCCGAACTTGGCGGCTGGCAGGGGCTTGGCATCGCACTGCAGGCGTATCAGCGCCGGGCGCTCGACGCCTGTGCACTGCTCGGCGAGCTCGCGGACCGCCGCGGGCGCGGTCTGATGGTGCGCCTGGTCAAGGGCGCGTACTGGGATACCGAGATCAAGCTCGCACAGCAACTTGGCCTGCCCAGCTATCCGGTCTTCACCCGCAAGGTCAACACCGACCTCAACTACCTCGCCTGTGCCCGGCGCCTGTTCGATCTCGGCGAGCGGATCTATCCGCAGTTCGCGACCCACAACGCCCACAGCATCGCGGCGGTGCTCGAGATGGCCAACGGCCGACCCTTCGAGCTGCAGCGCCTGCACGGGATGGGCGAGGCCTTGCATGCCGAGGTGCTGGATCAGACTGGAACCCCATGCCGAGCCTACGATCCGGTCGGCAGCCACGATGAGCTGTTGCCCTATCTGGTCCGGCGTCTGCTCGAGAACGGCGCCAATAGCTCGTTCGTGCATCGCATCGCCGATGAGAGCCAACCGGTCGAGCAGGTCGTCACCGATCCGGTCGAGGTGGCCGCCTCGCAGCCCGAGGCCCCGCATCCGCGCATCCCGGCTCCGTCCGAACTGTATCGACCTGATCGTGCCAACTCCGCAGGGCGCGACCTCAGCGATCCGGTCGCGGTCGCGACCCTGTATCGCGCGATGGACTCGGCTGACGTGCCCCTTAGGGAAGCAGTGCCGATGGTGGCGGCTGCCGCCAGCTCGAAGACGAACCAGCGAGACCGACAGCTTGGCGCCGGGTCTCGCGTGGCGACGAGCTCTGGGGCTGAACCCCGTTCCGCCACAGGGCCTGATGCAACGCGCCGCGCACCATCCAGCTCAGCCTCGGGCGTCGATGACAGATCGAGCCGCAGCCGCCAACCGGCGGTGCGCACGCTGCAGTCCCCAGCCGATCACCGCCGCACTGTCGGACAGGTCCAGGATGCGCTTCCAGAGCAGGTGAGCGCCGCCATTGCAGCCGCCGCAGCTGCCTTCCCCGCGTGGGATCGATCACCTGCCGATCAGCGTGCGCAATGTCTCGATGCCGCCGCCGACCGGCTCGAGGCCCATCTCGGCGAGCTGGTCGTGCTCTGCTGCCGCGAGGCGGGCAAATCGATCCCGGACGGCATCGCCGAGGTGCGCGAGGCGGCAGACTTCTGCCGCTACTATGCGGCTCGCGCCCGGGAGGCATTCGCCGCACCGCTGGAGCTGCCTGGCCCGACCGGCGAGCGCAACCAGCTCTCGCTGCATGGCCGTGGGGTGTTCGTCTGCATCAGCCCCTGGAACTTCCCACTTGCGATCTTCACCGGCCAGGTCGCTGCCGCGCTCGCGGCCGGTAACACCGTTGTCGCCAAGCCGGCCGAGCAGACCCCGCTCATCGCCGCACGCGCGGTCGAGCTGCTGCGCGCCGCCGGCGTCCCGGACGCAGCGCTCCAACTGCTGCCAGGCGATGGGCCGAGCGTCGGCACACCGCTGGTCGCCGACCCGCGCATCGCCGGCGTCGCCTTCACCGGGTCGGTCGCGACCGCGCAAAGGATCAACCGGCAGCTCGCCGAGCGGAACGGCCCGATCGTGCCGCTGATCGCCGAGACCGGCGGCCAGAATGCGATGGTGGTCGACGCCTCGGCGCTGCCCGAGCAGGTGGTTGGTGACGTGCTGCAGTCGAGCTTCCAGAGCACCGGGCAGCGCTGCTCGGCGCTGCGCGTGCTCTACATCCAGGAAGATGTCGCCGAGCGCATGCTGACCATGCTCGCCGGCGCAATGGCGGAGCTGCAGATCGGAGACCCCTGGGACCTGGCAACTGACGTCGGTCCGGTGATCGACACCGACGCCCAGCAGGCACTCGCGGCCCATTGCGCGCGCATGGATCGCGAGGCGCGGCTGATCTATCGCTGCTCGCTTCCGCCGGAAACCGATCATGGCAGCTTCATTGCACCCGTCGCCTATGAGCTCGACAACATCGAGCAGCTCGATGGCGAGGTCTTCGGCCCGGTTCTGCATGTCATCCGTTACCGGAGTGATGCGCTCGATGAGGTCATTGCTGCGATCAACGGCACCGGTTTTGGTCTGACCTTCGGCATCCATAGCCGCATCGACCATCATATCCGCCGACTCACTGGCTCCGATCAGCCAGGCGTCAGGGCCGGGAACCGCTATGTGAACCGAAACATGATCGGCGCCGTCGTCGGCGTGCAGCCGTTCGGTGGCGAAGCGCTCTCCGGGACCGGCCCCAAGGCCGGAGGCCCCCATTACCTCCCGCGTTTCGCCGTGGAGCGAGCGCTCTCGGTCAACACCGCGGCCGCCGGCGGCAACGCCGCGCTGCTATCGCTCGATGAAGACCCGCCGTCGGCTCCGGATACCACAGCCAGCGGAATGATCCTATGAAACGGGTAAGACGACCCTGAAGTCCGAGCAATCAGATCGGGGCGGCCGCCCACAGCCGGGCAGACCCGCCCCTCGGGAGCCTACTTCGACGACTCGCTCGCAGCCGGTGCGGCCGGTGCCGCATACCCATA
Organism: Halochromatium glycolicum; assembly: GCF_016584085.1. GTDB lineage: Bacteria > Pseudomonadota > Gammaproteobacteria > Chromatiales > Chromatiaceae > Lamprobacter > Lamprobacter glycolicus. Next base: position 11,591 of record NZ_NRSJ01000010.1, read on the forward strand.
GGCCGGATAGCCATAGCCATAAGGCGCGACGCCATAGGCATATGGATAGCCTCCACCATAGTAGCCCGGATAGCCTCCCCAGTATCCGGGATAGCCATAGCCGTAGCCGTAGCCCGGCCCATACCAGGGCCCGCCCCAGCCGTTTCCCCAATTCCAAGGATTGAACGGCCCCCAGAAGGCATTCGCGGAGCCGGCCGCAAACAGGGTGGCGCCGGCCAGGCCGGCGGCAAGCAACAGACGCTTCTTGGCGAGCATTTCTCAACCTCCGTTCATTGGCGTTATCGATCGAGGCAACCGACCGTCTCGGCACGGTGCCGAATCAGCTTAGTCAGAGGTTTGCTGGATCGGTTTGATATAGATCAATATTTGAATATACTCATTTACTGAACTATCACTGCCCTTCGTCGCAATGGCTCAAGGTGGTCACCGGGTCCGTTCTTGCGTCAGTCGTTTCTGATAGCAGGGTAAAACGGGTAGCGACGCGCAACCACTCGTCTTGAGGTCGGTCGCCTGTCTCGGTGCTAGGCTTCCGCGAATACCTGTGATATTGGATGCTGCTCACGCCGACTGCATCCTCCGCTCGAATGCCTGCTCGGCATCAGCCTGACGGCCGTTTGCTCGATCCTGCACCAGGCCGCAACGGGGATCAGCTCCCGGCCGCAGGCCGATAGGGGTCCTCACGCGGCGTAAGAGCGACTAGCAGCTTAAGAGAGAACAGATGTCTATCGACGAGATCAAATCCCAACTTCAGGCCGAGCTCCCGGCCCTGCTCCAGCAGGACACCGGCTTTCGCCATTGGCTAGAAGACCTGATCCGCCGCACCGCGGTGCCCGCCGAGCGCTTCGACGACCGCTTCGACCGGATGCTCCGGGAGCTGGCAGCTGACCGCGAGGAACAAGCGCGCAAATGGGACAAGCAAGATCGCCAATGGGAAGAGCAGAACCGCAAGTGGGAAGAGCAGAACCGCAAGTGGGAAGAGCAGAACCGTTTCAACCACCAGTTGCTCGATGAGATCAAGCAGACCCGTACTCGACAAGAGCAAGGCATCGGCGCCCTGGGCGCTCGCTGGGGCCTGGCCTCCGAGGCCAGCTTCCGCTCCGCCCTCAAGGGCATCCTGGAGAAGTCCTTTGGCGTTGAGGTCATCAACGTCAACGAGTTTGATGACGAGGGCACGGTCTTCGGCGTGCCCGATCAGGTCGAGATCGACATCATTGTGCGCAATGGCGATCTCATCCTCTGCGAGCTCAAGTCGTCCATGTCGAAGTCGGACATCTACACCTTCGACCGCAAGGTCCAGTACTACCAGCGCCGCCATGGTCGCGAGGTGAGCCGCAAGCTCGTCATCTCACCGATGGTGAGGCCCGAGGCACGGCCGGTGGCAGAGCGTCTGGGCATCGAGGTCTTCGGATCTGCCGACGAGGTGGCCGATCTTTGACGACCAAATCACGAGCTGGATGTCCTGGTGCGTGATGGCGTCCCAACAAGATGCGTTTCGATGTCACCGACTCATCCCTGCGCTTTGCTTGGGCTCTGCGGCATCGGGGCAGCCGCCTCCGATCAGCGCAACCATTGGCATGCCCGGCTCCAGCTGGAAGAGACCGAGATCGTCTGGGACAAGCCGATTGAGCCGCGCATGAAGGCCGACGTCGTGGTCCAAGATACCCGGCCGTTCGTAGCATTAATCACGCTAGAGCACCTTAGTTAGAGCCCGAGCTCACTAATCAACGCCTCCATCTGCGGATCATCGGGCCAACGCTGCTTGAGACGTCGGGCGAACTCGATGGCCGCCGGGCGGTCCCCCGCATCCCGGCTGATGGTCATCAGCGCGACCAAGGTGTCGCGATCGGCCGGCGCCTCAAGGTGAGCCGCCGTCAGGACCTTCAGGGCCTCATCGAGCTTGCCTTCGGCCTCCAGTGCCAACGCGTACACATAGGCATAGCGCGCATTCTCGGGGGCGAGCGCTGCGGCGCGACGCAAGGCTGCCAGCGCTTGCTGCGTGCGATGCTGCCGGATATGCAGTAAGCCAAGTGAATGGGTCAGCGCGGCGTGCTCCGGAACCGCCGCAAGACCGGCGCGCAGTGTTGCCTCGGCTTCGGCATCCGAGCCGAGGGCGCGGAAGAGATCGGCCAGGTTGGCATAGGCCGGCGCGAATGCCGAATCGAGCGCGAGCGCCTGTCGATAGGCCTTGCGCGCCATCGCGACCTTGCCTTGTGCCATCTCGGCCAAGCCGATGTTCAGGTGCGACTCCGGGCGCTCGGCATTGACGAGCTGGGCGTCGCGGTAGGCGTCCAAGGCCGCATCGAGGCGGCCGCGCACCGGGTCTGGCAACTCGTAGCGAACCAGCGGAGCGAGCACCCTGGCCGCAGCAAGTCGAACGCTTCGGATCGGGTCCTCGAGCAATGGCAGGCCGAGCTTGTACCGCACCTGAGCATCGGTGACCTCGAGCCACCCGAGCGCAGCCTGCCGGACCAATGCCTCCGCATCCGAGAGCAAGGCTGGTAACGCTTGGATCTGGCTCGGCTGCAGCAAGGGCTGCAGCAGGTCGATGGCGGTTGCGCGCACAATACCGGGCATCGCGGCATCGCTTGCCAATGCGAGCAGCGCGGAACGCGCTTCCAGGGCTTGATCCCGTCCAGCAGCGAGCGCTTCGCCGTAATGGGGCTGGCGCGAGATCGCCTCGCCATACCAGTCGGTCACCGCGCCGAGCGCCCAGTCGGCAGTCTGGTCGCGGTGGCAGGTGTTGCATGCGTTCGGGGTGCCGATCTTGATGCTCAGATCCGGGCGCGGGATGCGCAGGCTGTGATCGGCACGGGCATCGATCCGCATGTAATCGCGTTGCGGCATGTGGCAGCCAATGCATGAGGCGCCATCGCTCTCGGGAGGGTGATGATGGTGCTCCGTGCTGGCGTAGCGTGCCGCCGGATGGCACTGCGCGCAGACCTCGTCGCCGTCGCGCTTCAGGCTGAGGCTATGCGGCTCGTGACAGTCGGAGCAGGTGACGCCGGCGGCGTACATGCGGCTCTGGAGGAAGGAACCATGCACGAAGACCTCATCGAGGATCTGCCCATCGGCGTGATAGAGCCCAGGGTCCAGCAGCGCGAGCTGGGAACGATCACCGAGCGGCGCACCCGGTACCTGTTCGGCATGGATCTGGCCGCGACGGGAATGGCAGCGCGCGCAGAGCTCGGTTTCGGCGTGGCTGGTGCGAGGCGGCGAGCGGCGTGGAAGCCCGGTGTCAGGATCGACGAGCCAGCGCACCTCGGCCGTCTCGCCGAGCACCACGGCAAGGCCTTTGTCGCGAGTCCAAGCATCGGCGTCGCCGGAAGCCACCGCGTTGGCTTGGGCGACATGCGCATTGGCCGGACCATGGCAGGCCTCGCAGGCGACATCGATCTCGGCCCAGCTCGTTGCGTAGCGATCCGCCGCGAGATCGTAGCCTTTCTCGAGCCCGGTCGAATGGCAGTCTGCACACTGATAGTTCCAGGTCTGGTCGCGCGAGGTCCAATGCAGTGGATGCTCCGGCCCCATCGCTGGCTCGTCGGGGTAAAGATGGAACCAGCGTTGCCCGCCCTCGGCTGCCGGACGGCTGTCCCAGGCCAACCCGAGGGCCTGCAATCGGCCGTCCGGAAACGCGATCAGGTACTGCTGCAGCGGCTGCCAGCCGAAGGTGTAGGCGATGCGGTAATCGTGCAGCGCGCCGTCCGGCCCATCGGTGCGGACGAACCAGGCGTCATCCCGCCGGAAAAACCTGGACGACACACCGTGCGCCGTCAGCTCCGCATCATTGAAGTCGCCGAGCACTGTGGCATCGCTCGGCTCGGCCATCGCGAGGTCGTGGTGAGAACCTCGCCACAAAGCGGCTTCGTCCGCGTGGCAGACCTCGCAGCTCGTGCTACCAACAAACTCGGCCGGAGGCGCGGGCTTAGCGGAATCCGCCAGCGTACCGGCATGACAACACATGAGCACCAGCACACCGAGCAGCCATGTCATCGGCCAAGGCATCTGCCGGCGAGCACGAAAGCACGGCGACACGACTCCCCCGGACGGACAGGCCGCACGCTTCTCGCGCTGAGCAGCGGGTCCCAGGCGCATCAGTCCTTCGCATCCTCGCGCGCTGGACCTTCAGCCGCTGCAGCGGCATCAGTGGGCAGGCCAACCGGCGATGCACAAGCCACCGCGAGCCGCTCACGGTGGCGCTCGCGCTCCTTCTCGATCCAGGCTTGGTTGTGTTCCTCAATGGCTCCGGCGGCGATCTCGTAGAGCAGGTCCATGAGCCCGTCGACACAATGACCCGCCTGGGTGACGAGTTGCGATGCCTCGCACTCGTCGAGAACCCGGCTCACGGAGCCACCGGTCTTCAGGGCGTCCTGGCTGCGAGTAATACAGGTCTCGAGGGGTTTCAAGAACCGGTCGCGGAACTCGCCCTTCACGCGTTCTCGAAAACGATAGTAGACATCCGCGGGCAGCACCTCGCGCGCCGCGATCAAAGCCGGACTCGCCTCCGAGCGCCAGCGAATGCTCGCGGCCTGATAGAGCTCGACGAGCTCGTCAAGATCATCGCCGCGGGTTTCCGATTGCAGCGCCGTGAGCAAGTGTTCGGCACGTGCGATCTGCTCGGTGGAGAGGGCGGAAAGGCGCGTCACGGCCTGCGTGCGGGCCTCGATCTGCGCTTGCTTGCGCTCCGCCGCGGCGCGCTGCAGCGTGTAGAAGTTGGTCAGCGCGCCGCCGACGACACCGGTCAGCAGGAAACCGATAACGATCGGTGCAAGGGGATGATGTAGCCACCCACCCGGGCCAGAATGTTTTGATTGCGCGTTCAATGCGGATGCCTATGAAACAATCGCTCATGATCGCACGAACGGGCCATGCCGTAACTATCCCTGCGCGCAAGAGCGCGAGGATCATTCGATGCTCATTGGCCAGCCTGAGGCCCCGCGTTGGGAAAGACGCTCGCCCAATCCCGCTTCATCGAGACGATCTGCCAGCCCTTCTCGGCCGCATCATCCAAGCCTCGATCAAGCCGCCCGAAATGGCTCTCGCGATCGTAAGCATACTCGCGCTCGCCGTCGTCGTGATGGAGCAGTAGCCCGAGCCGGGAGCCTGGCCCGGCGGTCGTCCACTCAAGCATCTGATAGTCACCGTCGGAGTTGCCGAAGGCAAGGAGCGGGCGTCGGCCGATATGCCGCATGATGCCGACCGGCTTACCGGCCTTGTCGTCGATGAAGGCGATCTCGGGCTGGCGAACGATCACCGGCTTGCCATCCTGGACCTCATACGCCAGCTCGATCTGCGAGCCGACCACCTGCTCCGGAGGGATGCCGTAGACCTGTTCTGTCCACGGGCGCATGAAGGCGATGCCGCCGCCGGAGACGATGTAGGTCTTGAAGCCGTTCGCGCGCAGATACTCGAGGAGCTCGAGCATGGGCTGGTAGACCAGCTCGGTATAGGGTCGCTCAAAACGGGGATGGCGGGCGGTGCCGATCCAGTCGGCGGCGAGCCCCGCGAACTCGGCGCTGGTCATGCCGGCGTGGGTAGCCATCAGCAGCTTCATCAGTCCTTCCATACCGGCCTCCCCGAGTGCCTCCTGATCGCCCTCGAGCGCAGCCTTGTACGGCTGTTGTTCCTGCCATTCCGGATGCTCCGACGCCATCTCCTTGAGACGGTCGAGGACGAAAGCGAGCTGGGTATACATGGGCTGTTCCACCCACAGCGTGCCATCGTTGTCGAACACCGCGATACGCTCGGGCACTGGAACGAAGTCCTCGCTGCCCTCGGTGGTCACAGCATCGACAAAGTCGGTGATGGCCTGTTTCGCCGGAGCATCGCTCCACGAGGGCAGCGGATCGGCGACGGCAGGGGCGAGCGAAAAAGCAAGCGTTAGGGCAAGAAGGAGTCTTTTCAGGATGCGCATCATCAGTCTCTGCTTCAGTTCGTCAAAATGGGTGTCGTTAAGAGGTGGGATTCGCGTCGCTCTTGGTACCCACTTGCGCCTGTCTTCTAATCGGCTTTCGGTTTGCGCCCGATCCGCCAACCGTCGACGGTTGCTTCAGGGACACGCATTCGGCGTGAGGTCAGAATCGCCAGGATGCGGACAACATCGGCCCGTTGAAGCTCACCCGGCTCAGCGCATCGCCATCGTGAAACTCCCAGGCCATGTGCCGGTACCAAAGGGCGAGGTCGACCTGGCTCATTGAATAGGCAATGCCGCCGCCAAGCTGCCAGGTCAGTTCCGAGTCGCCGGCGCCAATGTCGGCGTAGTAGGGCAATGACCAACCATCGCCGAGCTTGACGCGGCCCTTGGCACCGGTGATGACATCCCAGGTGACGACGGACGCGGCGATCCGACGCCGCGTGCCGAAGCGGCCTGCCTGCAGCCCGAGGTCGAGATCGGCATCCAGGTTCAGGTAGCGAGCACCGAGCAAGGCGTCCAGTCGGAAGCGGTTGGTATCGAGCAGGTTGTAAGCCGCGCGTGGCGTCACGGCCCAGCCCTTGGTCTTGGCATCCGCGGAGACGTCCAGGTCGATACGGTCGCCGCTTGCGACGCTTAGCGGCACCGTGCCGCCGTCGTCGACGCCGACGTTCAGATAGAGCAGATCCGCGCCAAAGGCCCAACGCTGGTGTCGCGCTTCGAAGGCTCCCATGAGGGCGAAGTTCAAGTGCTCGATAAGCTGGTCGAACCCCATTTCCAGCTCACCGCCGCCGGAGGTCTCACCGCTGATGCCTGCCGCCCACAAGTAAAGCGTGGCTCGCCCTGTCCATTCATCGGCGGGGTCGGCCGCTACCGCACGCAGGTCCGCAACTAAGAGCGCGGTCGCCGCGGCGACCGCGGCTGTCCATCGATGGGCGTTCGCAATCGTGGTTTTCATTGGCGCCCCGCAGAGCGAACGTTAACGGCGTGGCCGCCGCAACGTCCGGGTTGGAAGAGGTCCGAAAGCAGCGCACGCCAGAGGCCCTTCCGAAACGGTCGCAGCAACCAGTGGAACTTCCCTGTCCACGCTGGCGACCTCAGCCGCCACTTGGCGTCAGCTTCTCCATCACCTGATCGAGGCTAAAGCTCGCCGCCTTCTGGCGCGGTGGGAACTCCTGGAAGGTCTCCAAGAACTGCCCGACATAGGCCTGCGCAGGCACCAGCAGGTAGGCGCGGTCGAGGACCCAATCGTAGTAGGTGTTCGAGGTGATCTCGGCACGCTCGTAGGGGTCACGGCGCAGGTTCTCGATCAGCGGCACACGAAGCGGGATAAACGGGTCCATCCAAACGCGGAAGGTACCCGCGGTCTTCTGTTCCATAAAGATGAGCTTCCAGTCGGCGTAGCGCAGCGCGGTCAGGTCGCCGTCGTCCGAGAAATAGAAGATCTCCTTGCGCGGACCTTCATCGGTCTCACCCGAGAGCAGCGGCAGGATGTTGTAGCCGTCCAGATGGACCTTGTAGTCGCGCTCCATGGCCGGAACGCGGACACCCTCCTGCAAACGCTCTTTGACCTTGGGATCACCTGCGGCGGCAACGAGCGTCGGAAACCAGTCCATGTGATGGACGATCTCGTTGCTCCATGCGCCGGCCGGGATCGTGCCAGGCCAGCGCACCATCGCAGGCACCCGCCAGCCGCCTTCCCAGTTGGTGTTCTTCTCGCCACGGAACGGAGTGGCGCCGGCATCGGGCCAGGTGTTGTAGTGCGGGCCGTTATCGGTCGAATAGAAGACGATGGTGTCGTCGGCGATGCCGAGCTCATCGAGCTTGTCCAGGAATTTGCCGATGTGGCGGTCGTGCTCGACCATGCCATCGGCATATTCGTCCTGTCCTGAGATCCCGCGCAGCTCGTCCTTGACGTGGGTGCGAAAGTGCATGCGGGTCCCATTCCACCAGACGAACCAGGGCTTGCCGGCCTTGGTGTTGTCCTCGATGAAGCGGATCGCGGCATCGGAGGTCTCGTCGTCGACCGTCTCCATGCGCTTCTTGGTCAGAGGACCCGTGTCCTCGATCTTTTGGCTGCCGTCGGGCATGGCCCATGAATGGATCACACCGCGCGGACCATATTGCTCCTGAAAGGTCTTGCCGTTGGCAAGAACCCTATCACCGGGATAATCCTCGTTCTCCGGCTCTTCTTCGGCATTGAGATGATAGAGGTTGCCGAAGAACTCATCGAAGCCATGGTTCGTGGGCAGGTGCTCGTCACGGTCGCCGAGGTGGTTCTTGCCGAACTGACCGGTGGAGTAGCCGAGGGCCTTGAGCATGACGGCGATGGTGGGGTCCTCGGTCTGCATCCCCTCCTTGGCACCCGGCAGGCCAACCTTCGAGAGACCGGTGCGGAACACGCTCTGGCCGGTGATGAACGACGAGCGCCCGGCAGTGCATGACTGCTCGCCATAGTAGTCGGTGAAGGTCATGCCCTCGTTGGCGATGCGGTCGATGTTCGGCGTCTTGTAGCCGACCAGGCCGTGCGTGTAGGCGCTGATATTGGACTGGCCGATGTCGTCGCCCCAGACGACGAGGATATTGGGCTTCCCCCCGGCGTCAGCCGCCGAGGCCTGAGACGGCGCCGGGGCTGACGAGGGTGCCTGCTCGGCATGCAGCGGCGCTGCGAGCGCCAAAGCCGCCGTCAGCATCGGTAAGTTGAGTCTTGCCATTCAGTGAGGTCCTCCCAACGGGATCGGTTGTCATGATGCCATCATCTGGAGGAGGGCATAGAGCAGGGCCGATGCCAACTATTGCCCGGCAAGAAAGAAACCCGCTAAGCACCTCACGCAACGAGCATTCCCCAAGGAAATGGAAACCCGTGAGCGAACGCCGATACCCTCTGCTCACGAAATCGCGTCGATTCTTTTCTCGAAATGTCGTCACTCACGACATATCATGAGCGACCTCAAGACCGCGGTGGGGCTTGGCCAGCCGTTATGAATGGGACAGAGCGCGATAGGAGTTGCGATGACGCCCATGGTGGACACGCATTTCGAAGACCTGCTCACCGAGATCGCAGCGTCGTTCGTCCATGTCGATCCGGATGCGCTGGATGCTCAGATCATCGAGGCGCTTCGACGGATCGTCCTCTTTCTGGGGATCGACCGCAGCACCATCGGCCGTTTCGATGACGCTCAGGGTCAGCTCATGGCAACGCATTCGTGGGCGATCCCCGGAGTCGAGCCGTTACCCTCACCGCTGCGCATCGCGGACTTCCCCAACCTGACCAAGCGCCTCCATGTCGGCGAGCAGATCGTCCTCGAGCGGATCGACGCGCTGCCCGCGGACCATGCGGCAGATCTCGCGTCGCTGCGCGTTGCGGGCCTCAAGTCGATGGCCGCGTTTCCACTCACCGCGAAAGGGCAAACGCTCGGCTGGGTGTCTTTCGGCAACGTACGCGCGGAGCGCGACTGGCCGGAAGGGCTCATCCGCCGATTACGACTCGTGGCCGGCGTCTTCGCCAATGCGCTCGCGCGACGGCAGCAGGATGACGACCTGCGTCAGGCCCTGGTCGAAAACGAGCGCCTGCGTCACCGGCTCGAGTCGGAGAACGCGGTCTGGCGGGAAGAGGTCTTACATGCCCATGAGCACGAAGCGGTGGTCGGCGAGAGCAGCGCGCTGCGTCAGGTTGCACAGCAGATCGATCAGGTCGCACGCACCGACAGCACCGTCCTGTTGCTCGGGGAGACCGGAACCGGGAAGGATCTGATTGCCACGACCCTGCACAGCCGAAGCCTGCGCGCGCAGCGCCCCCTGGTGCGGGTGAACTGCGCGGCGCTGCCGGCAGCGCTCATGGAGAGTGAGCTGTTCGGCCACGAGCGGGGCGCCTTCACCGGCGCGGTGGCGCGGCGCCCTGGGCGCTTTGAGCTCGCGGACGGCGGCACCATCGTGCTCGACGAGATCGGTGAGCTCCCGCTCGAGCTCCAGGCGAAGCTCTTGCGCGTGCTGCAGAGCGGCGAGTTCGAGCGGCTCGGTTCTTCGGAGACCCGTCGCATCGACACACGCGTGATCGCCGCGACCAATCGCGATCTCGGCGCGATGATCGAGCAAGGCCGTTTCCGCGCCGACCTCTACTACCGGATCGGCGTGTTTCCGATCAGGGTGCCAGCGCTGCGCGAGCGGCGCGAGGACATCCCACTGTTGGCAGCCTTCTTCATCGACAAGCTCCGGCCCAAACTCGGACGCAAGAGCCTGCGCCTCACCGATCGAGCCGTTGCCCAGCTCGTCGAGTACGACTGGCCGGGCAACGTTCGCGAGCTCGAGAACATCATCGAGCGCTCGATGATCGTCTCCGCCGGCCCCGAACTGATCATAGAGGGGCTCCGCCCAGGCACCGCTGCGGCAAGGCGCGAGCCCCGATCCCAGAGCACGCAAGGAACGGTCGTCTCGAAGACCTCGACGCTGACGCTGGCCCAAGTCGAGCGCGAGCATATCCGAGCGGTATGCGCGCAATGCGGCTGGCGAATCAACGGCAAAGGGAATGCCGCCGAGCGGCTCGGTCTCAACCCGAACACCCTGCGCTCGAAGATGAAGAAGCTGGGCATCGAGCGACACAGGCGCGCCGGCGATAGGGTGGCGCTCTAGAATTGGCCCTGGCGCTCTAGAACAGAATGACCGGGCTGGACCCGATTGCCGACCTCGCCGTTCCAGCTGTCGTCTGGCTGTTGATGCTCGTCGTTGGTCTTGAGCTGTCACCCAGCGACTTTCGCCGCGTTCTGCGCTATCCCCGCGCAGTGATCACGGCAACCGCCGGCCAGCTCCTCCTGTTGCCCTTGATCGCCGCAGCATTGATCTTGGCCCTCGAACCGCCGCCGCAGATTGTCGCCGGCATGGTGCTGGTCGCCGCCAGCCCGGGCGGTGCGATCTCCAACGTCTACAGCCTATTGGCCGGTGCCCATGTCGCGCTCTCGGTGACCTTGACCGGCGTCACCACGCTCGCGGCGATGCTGACCATGCCGTTGCTCTGCAGTGCCGGATTCTCATTGTTCATGAGGCCGCAGGACCTCGTGCCAGCACCCGTGCTCGCGATGGCCATGCAGCTGCTGCTCACGCTCGTTCTTCCGATTGCGGTCGGCATGCTGCTGCGACGCTGGCAACCGCGCAGAGTCCACGGCCAAAAGCGGGCCTTGCGGCGTTTGAGCCTGCTGGCACTGAGTGCCCTGATTGCGCTGATCCTCTATGACCAGCGCGAGCTGCTGCGCGCCGCCTCGCCAGACATCGCCGTTGTGGCGCTGCTCTTCTCAGCGGGCGCGATGGTGACTGGATGGACACTTGGCTGGCTCACCGGGCTCTCGGCCGGCGACCGTTTCACGCTGCTGCTTGAGTTTACCGCGCGCAACCTGGCGATCACGGCACTGGTTGGGATCACGGTCCTCGGCCGCGCCGATTTTGTGCTCTTCGCAACCCTCTTCTTCTTGACTCAGATCCCGCTGATCCTCGGGCTCATTGCGCTGAGAACGACTCGTATCAACCTGCACCGAAGGATTTCTTCGTCCTAAGAACGGCCGCGATGAGTGCCGTGGCAGCGACCGCCTGACGTGGTATTGAGATCGCCAACAGCAGGTGATGGTACAGCGAAGGGATCTTGCGCTTGCCCGCCACACCGTCCGAGGCGTTACTCAGCCGCAGCAAATCGGGCGTTTCGTCGGCGCCTCACTATAACCTTGGCACCGCCGCGACCAAGCGCTCGGTGTAGGATTCACGCGGATTGCTCAGGATCTGAGCAGTCGTACCCTGTTCGATGATCCGCCCGTCATGCATCACATGCACCTCGTCGCAGAGGCGCTCGACCACCGCAAGGTCGTGCGAGATGAACAGATAGGTCAGCCCGAGCTCGCGCCGGAGCTCACCGAGCAGATTCAGGATCTGCGCCTGCAGCGAGAGATCGAGTGCCGAGACCAGTTCGTCGAGGATCAGCAGCTTCGGGGCGCCGAGCAGCGCCCGCGCAATCGCGACCCGCTGCGCCTGACCGCCGGAGAGCTGATGCGGATAACGATCGAGCAAGACCCGGCCTAAGCCGACCTGCTCGGCGACCTCGTCGATACGCTCGCGACGCGCGCGACGGTCTCGCTGATCCGCGGCCTCTTGCCACAGCCCGGCCAGCGTGATGCCGAGGATGCGGCGCACCCGATGGCGTGGATTCAGTGCCGCGGTCGCATTCTGAAAGACGTATTGCAGCTCTCGGCGCCACGCCGAACGGGCCGCTTGGTCGAGGGCGTCGAGCGGTGACCCTTGCCAGCGGACCTCCCCGCGGGTCGGCGCGCTCAGACCGGCGGCGATGCGGGCCAACGTCGTCTTGCCGCTGCCCGACTCGCCGACCAAGCCAAGGGCGGCGCCCTCTGGAATCGCGAGGTCCGTGGACGCCAAGGCGGTCTGCTGTTGCCGCCCTCCCGGCCAGAGCGCGCGCAGCCCGCTGCCGCGCGGATAAAGCTTGGCAACACCCAGCAGTTCCAGCAGCGGCGCGCTCATCAGCGGGACTCCTCTGCGCGCGCGTCGTCATTTTCTGGGAACAGACAGCGCACCCGGTGCCCCGAGGCCAGCTCATCGAGCGCCGGCTCGCCCTGCTCACAGACGGGCTGCGCCTTCGGGCAGCGGGGCGCGAAGCGACAACCGGCGGCCACCGCGCCCCAGGTCGACTCCGCGGGCGATGGCGGTTGCCCCGGGATCGCCGGCAACGGCTTATCCGGCCGCCCCAGCTCCGGCGAGCAGGCCAGCAGCGCGGCGGTGTACGGATGGGCGGGTTTCTCCAGCAGGCGTTCGCGCGGCGCGTCCTCGACCACGCGCCCGGCATAGAGGACCAGCACCCGATCGCAGAGCCCGGCGACGAGCGCGAGGTCGTGGCTGACGAACAGGAGCGACCTGTCGCGCCCGCGGCTGAGCCGTTCGAGCAGCGCGAGGATCTCGGCCTGGACCGTCACATCCAACGCCGTCGTCGCCTCGTCGGCGATCAGCAGATCCGGCTCGTGCGCCAACGCCATCGCGATCGCGACGCGCTGGCTCTGGCCACCGGAGAGCTCGTGCGGAAAGCGCCGTTGGATATCGGCAACGCCGTCCAGCCCGACCTTCTTCAGTAACGTCTCAATACGCTTGGATGTGTCAGCTCCGGATTGGTTACGTCTGGAGTCGCCAAGGCCAACCATGACAGCGGCCTTCTGAACGGGGTCGGCCTCTGAACGCCCCCCAGAGCCTTCCTGTGTGCTTGCTCGCTCCGCCGCACGCTCCTCACCCACCCCGGAACCGGTGTTAACGCTGGTCTCGCTCGTATGGGCCTGGATCGCCTCACGCAGCTGGTAGCCGACCCGTAGCAGCGGGTCGAGTGCGTCGGATGGCGCTTGCGGGATGTAGGCGATCCGCCGCCCGCGCAGATCGCGCAGTGCATCGGCGTCCACGGGCAGGAGATCGACGCCGTCGAGCTCGACGCGCCCCTCGAGCCGACCGCCCGGCGGCGCGAAGCCGAGCAGCGCCAGCGCGGTGAGGCTCTTGCCGGAGCCGGACTCGCCGACCATCCCGACGCGCTCGCCGGCCCGCAGCTGAAGGTCGAGCCGATCCACCGCCGCGGCGGCGCCCCCCTCGCTCGGCACCAGCACCGAGAGCCCCTTCGCCGCGATCAACGGCGGCCTGGAGCCGGTTGCCGAAGCGCTGTCGTTCGCGGGCTCGGTCGCGTCGGTCTCGGTGCGGTCGGCGTTCTGCTCACCCTGGTGACGCTCGTCACCCCGCTCCTCCTCGAAGGCATCCCGCCGATGGTGACCTCCCCTGCGGTGTTCCTCCTCGCGCGTATGCCGATCATCCCGGCGGCGGTCGTCCCGGCGCGGCCCAAGGCGCCGACCGCGATCCCGCAGCCGCGGATCGAGCAGATCGCGCAGCGCGTCGCCGAAGAGATTGATCCCGACGACCAAAATCAGGATCACGAATCCCGGCAGCACCGCGACGCGCGGATAGGTGGTCAGGAACTCCCGGCCCGTCCCGAGCATCGCGCCGAGGTCCGCATCCGGCGGCTGGGCGCCGAGACCGAGAAAGCTCAAGCCCGCGGTCTCCAAGACCATCCACCCGAGGGTCGTCGTCATCAGCAGCAGCACCGTCGGGATCAGGTTCGGCAGCACCTCGACGATCACGATCCACCACTCGCGATGACCGGCCAGGCGCGCCGCGTCGATGTAGTCCTGGTGGCGAATACCGAGCACCGCACCGCGCACCGCCCGCGCGAAGAAGGGCACATTGGCCGCGGCGATCGCCAGCATCGCATTGCCAAGGCCCGGCCCCAGCGCGGCGACGATCGCGAGCGCGAGCAGCAGATACGGGAAGGCCATCAGCACGTCGACGCCGCGCATCAAGAGCGCATCGGTGACGCGGCCAAAGAACCCCGCCAAGATCCCGATCAGCGAGCCGATCAGGGCCGCGACCAGCGTCGCGACCACCCCAACGGTGATGCTCGAGCGTGCGCCCCAGATCAAGCGCGCCAGCAGATCGCGGCCGAGGGCGTCGGTGCCGAGCGGATGGCCAGTCGATCCGACCGGCAGCATCCGCTGCGCCGGCATCGTCAGCGTCGGATCGGCCAGCGGCAGCCAGGGCGCCGCCAGCGCCGGCACCACCACCAACCCGAGCAGGCCCAGGCCGACCATCGCGCCCGGTTGGCGCAGTAGGCGTGCCCCAAGCGTCGTCATCGCGGCGGCTTGCGTTGCTCGGCATGCCGCATCGGGATCGAGATCACCACGATCAAGCGGCCCGCGTGCGCCGATCCAGCGCATGCTGGGTCAGATCGGCGGCCAGGTTGACCAGCACATAGGCAGCCGCCAGCACCAGCACGCCGCCCTGCACCAGCAGCAGATCCCGCGCCGCGATCGCCTCCACCAGGAGCCGGCCCAGGCCCGGCCATTGGAAGATGGTCTCGATGTAGACCGCCCCGCCGATCACGAAACCGGCCTGCAGCCCGATCACCGGGACCATCCGCGCCGAGACCGATTTCAGCCCATGGACGAGCAGCACCCGGCGTTCCGGAACCCCGCGGGCGCGCGCCATCCGAACCGGCGCCGACGCCAGCACATCGATCGCCGCACCGCGGGTCAGCCGACCGATCACCCCGCCGGCCACCAGTGCCAGGCTCAGCGACGGTAGCAGCAGATGCCGCGCGACGTCGGCCACCGACCAGAGGCTGCTGGCATCCGACCAGACCTGGGTCATCCCGCTCACCGGCAGCCAGCCGAGCCAAACCGCGAACACCAGGATCAAGACGAGCCCGAGCCAGAACGACGGGATCGAGATACCCAAGAGTACGCCGAAGGTGACCAGACGATCCGTCAACTGGTTATGGCGCAACGCCGCGACCATGCCCGCGACCAAGCCGAGCAGGGTCCCGAGCAGCAGCGCGGTGCTCGCGAGCAGCACCGTCGGCCCCAAGCGCTCCAGCACCGCCTCGAGCACCGGTCGTTCCAGCGAGACCGAGCGGCCCAGATCGCCGTCCAGCACCCCGCCGAGCCAGATGCCGTAACGCACCGGCCAGCTATGGTCCAGCCCGAGCTCGGTGCGCAGCTCGGCGAGACGCTCAGGCGTTGCATAGGGACCGAGGATCGCCAGCGCCGGGTCGCCCGGCACCAGACTCATGACCCCGAACACCACCAGCGAGACCCCGAGCAACACCGGGATCAGCATCAGGAGCCGCTTGACGAGATAGGCGCCCATTCGCGTTACCGGATCACCCTATTCTGATGATGGAAATCAGTGCGACAGCTTGACCCAGGCCAATCCGGCCCTAATGCCCATTGGATGCCGCCTCGTCGAAACCGCCGGCAGCACCGCATCCGCTCTTCGCCGCCTGCTCCAGCCGCAGGAAGAACGAGGGCTCGAGCCGCAATCCCGAGATCGCATCCTGCGCGACCAGACTCTGCCGCCAGCTCGCGACCACCGCCCAGGGCGCGTCCTCATGCACCGCCCGCTCAAGCTGGTGATAGAGCCGCGCCCGCTGCTCGCGATCGGTCGCGCGGCGCGCCTGCTCGATCAGCGCGTCCACCTTCGGGTTGCAGTAGTAGCCGGAATTGAACCCGCCCTGCTCCGGGCTCGCATCGCAGCGCAACGCCAGATAGGGCAGCGTATCGGGATCATTCGTCATCCAGGCCATCTCGGCGATGTCGGTATCGTCATCGAGCCCGTCGTTGACCCGCGCCAGATAGGCGTTCCATTCAAAGCTCTGGATCTCGGCGTTGATCCCGATCCGGGCCAGGTCTCCCTGGATCGCCGTCGCCATCGCCAGCGGCGCGAGCATCCCGGAGCCGCCGCGCGGCACGAGGAATCGCAATCGCAGGCCGTCGCCATGGCCGGCCTCGGCCAGCAGCTCGCGCGCCGCTTGCCGATCCTGCCGATACGGGCGCACCTCGGGGTTGTTCGCCCAGTCGAACGCCGCCGGGACCGGACCGGCCGCCGGCACCGCGGTCTGGCGCAGCACGTCCTCGGTGAGCACCTGCGGATCGATGGCCAGATTGACCGCCCGCCGCACGCGCACATCGCTGAGCGGCCCGTCGCGCGTATTCAGGATCAGGAACCAGAGGTGCGGGCCGGTCGCCTCGAGCACCTGAAAGCCGTCGCGCTCACGAAAGGCCGCGACGTTGTCGGGCGAGAGCTCCAGCGCGACGTCGACGCCGCCGGCGAGCAGCTCCGCGACGCGCGTCATCGGGTCGGTGATCGGGCGGAAGATGAGCCTGTACACCAACGTCCTATTCTTGGCACAGCTCCGCTCGGCTACTCGGCGCTCTCGCGCCTCGCCAATTCTCGCTTCAACCGGTTCTCCGTCTTGAATGCCGACTTGCGTGACCGTTGCGCTGCCCGCTTGTTGCTGTAACTGCCTTCGTGTTTGCCAGTCCGTCTGCCCCTTCGCCAGTTGGCCGACGTGCCTCTGCGCTTGTCTGTTCGTTCGTTGCCCAGGAAGCTGAATGGCTTGCTCGCCGATTGACGCATCCTCACGCGCGCCACCCGATTCTTGCCCGCTCAAGCCATGATAGCCAGCAAACCGTTCTAACCGCACCCGCTCGCCGGGGCGCCAGTCGACGAACCGAAACGGCCCGGTGCCGCTCGGATGCCGACCGACCTCCTCACCCCAGCGCTCGACCGCCGCCGGCGAGACGATCAGCCCGGCCGGATAGGCCAAGTTCGACAGGAACGGCGCGAAGGGCTGGTCGAGGCGGAATCGCACCGTCAGCGGATCGACCACCTCGATCGATTCGACGGCCTCGAAGAAGAAGGCCAGCGGAAACGGTCCAGTCTCGTGATAGGCATGTTCTGGATCGAGCATGCGCTGAAAATTGAACCGGACCGCCTCGGCATCGAAACGCGAGCCGTCGTGGAAACGCACGCCGTCCTTGAGCTGGAAGGTGTAGACGCGACCGTCATCGGAGACCTCCCAGGACTCGGCGAGCGCCGGGGCGGGCTCGAGCGTGCCGGGCCGATAGCGCACCAGCCCCTCGAAGACATTGACCAGGATGCGAAAATCGTTGAGCGCCGTGGTCACCTGCGGGTCCAGCGAGCGCGGTTCCGCCACCTGCGCAATGACGAGCGTCTCCCCTGGCGGTCGCAATGGGTCACAGCCACCGTTTAACATCAGGATGATCGCGGCTATGATAATCCTCAGGCGCTCGGCCCGATCCATGCGCTCCTCCCCGTACCGAGCAAGGCGATGAAACGCAAAGTCTAGCCGACTGCAGGCCGTCAAGCCGGGCGCTTCAGCCAACGGCCTTATCGGGCTCCGATCAGGGTGCGCAACAGATCCAGTCTCGACCCACTGAAACCTGTCTGAACGCGTTAGAGTCTATTGCAGAGCCAGCAGCCGAATCGACCGGCCGGAAACGGGGACACGGATATGGGATTCAAACGCATCGAGAACACCAACGATTGGGCCGAGGCCTTGCGGTTATCGGTCGCGAACGCCGATGAGACCGGCATCGCCAGCGTCTTCAGCAGTCTCGCTTGGCGCGACGGCGAACAGATTGCCAGGCGGGCGCACCGTTTCCTCGAGGAGATCGCCCCTTACTATCTGGCCGAGCAAGGGCCGAGCGCGGCAACCGCCGCCGACCGTCTGCGCATCGACCTCTTTCGAGAGAGCATGCTGGCCTACTTCGAAGACAAGCCCGCCCCGATCGACACGGCCAGCGAGGACGACGCGACGAGCTGGGTCATCGCTAACGCGCCAGCCGCTGCGAGCGCCAATCTGCAGACCATGGAGGCAGCCATGGGCACGCCTGGTGTCCGCACCCATCGCGCGATCATCAAGCTCCACAAACACCTGGATATGCGCACCTGCGAGGCACTGCAGCAACGCGTCCTGATGCAGGTCTGGGAGGGCATTCAGGCCACGCTAGCCGAGCTGCTCGCGGCTGCCCCGCGCTGACGCGATCAAGCGAAGGACGCCAAAAACCCACCCCAGATCAAGCGTTAAGCCTCGCGGTCCGCAGTTCCTCAACAGGTTTATCCACAGCGACCCTGGACAGCATCGCGGCCACTCCAGAGACGGGTTGGACGACTGGCGACCTAGCGCAGGAGGTACTCAGGCCGGAGGCCCCACTTCGCCGGGTCTTCGGCACTGAGGATGCTGTCCTGTCCGTAGACGTTTTCAGCAGCCAAATCGATGTCGTGCGGCGGCAGGCGCCGGCGCGAGGGGATGTCGAACATCAGGCGAACGACCGGCTTCAGCAGTTGATGGCGCCCGGTTTCGACCACCACCGCGAGACGCTGGCTCTCGAGCCGAATCAGGGTTCCGATCGGGTAGATACCGACGCAGCGGATAAACTGGTGGACGAGCGAGCGATCAAAGTCGTGCGGGCTCCACTCTAGGAGTTTGCGCAGCGCCTCATGAGGGGGGATCGCACCGTGGTAGACACGCTCCGTCGTCAGCGCGTCATAGACATCGACGATGGCCGCCATCCGCCCGAACTGCGAGATCGCATCGCCTGCCTTGCCTTCAGGGTAGCCGGTTCCCTGTAGCCGCTCATGGTGCTCGACGACCACATCGAGCGCAACCGACGGGATACCCGAGGTCTGCGCCAGGATCTCATGGCCATATTCCACATGCCGGCGGATGATATCGAATTCGGCAGCGGTGAGCCGACCCGGCTTGTTCAGGATGGCATCCGGAATCTGACTCTTACCGACGTCGTGTAGCAATGCGCCGAGCCCAATCCCCTCGATCAGGTGGCTGTCGAGCCCCAACGCCCGCGCGAACGCGATCATCAAGACGCTGACATTGACCGAATGCTCGAAGGTATACAGGTCGACGCTGCGGATGCGATTGAGGCCGATCAGCGCGTCCTGGTTGCGGACGATCGAGGCAATCGTCTCACGGATCAGGGCACGCGCCGGATCGAGCTCGATCTGTCGGCCCAGTCGCACATCTTCCGTGATCCTCCGCGCCACGCGGCTGGCCTCGAGCAGAATCCGTCTCGCCCGTGCCCGCTCCTCGGTCAGGGAGGTCGCCCGGAACGATGGGGGCCGCTGTCGGGCCGCGGCGTCGAGGGCCGGCTTAAGATGCGTCTGCAGCTCCGATCCGCCGCGCGCACCCGGGGCATCACGGCCGAGCTCGGTATCGATATCGACCTCGCTGACGCCAAGCTCACGGATGCGGCTGAGTTGATCCTCCCCCTCGAGCAGGAACCGGTTGCGCAGGAAGGGATGGCTAAGCCAGTCGCAGTTGAGATTGTGCACATACATGCCAATCCGCAGCTGTTCGACTGGTACGCGTTTGATCAAAGCGCTGATCTCCCTATGCGGCGAGAGCCTATTCGAGCAACCTACAGAAATCCACGCCGCCGATCGCACTCTTCGCGGGAAGACCAAACAGTATCCCGTTAGCAAACAAGCGTCTATTCTCGTATGTGCCCCATGCTATTAGCGGAATTATAGCAGGCGTACTGAGACCAGAGCGCTTCGCAGGCGAAAAGCGCGCTCCTTCGGCACGCCGGGCAACGAACCGATGACGTTCTCCTTCAGACTGTTGACCGTGCTGCGCAGCGGCTAATGCCGGCGTGTCCTGGCCCTCAGACGCTGAGGTCAACCTGCTGCGTGGTACCGACCGTGCTTGCAGTGCTCAGATAGAGCCCGGTAGAACGCACGGCCCCGAGGAATGAGCCTCCTTTAGGAGGTGATGTCGGTTGTCGGCGGCAAAAGTTGAGCAGCCCGAGGCATCAGGCCCTCGCACAGTCTGTCGGTGGGTCTCCTCCTTTCTCGCGTGCTCTGGCTCACAGTGTCAGCGCTGCGCTCGGTCTATTGTTTCAGCTCCAGTGCGCGTAGGAGGGCCCACAGCTCCCTCACTGCAGTCACCACCCCAGCCGGGTCTCCCAATGAAGTTGCTGAGGCATCCCCTATCGACCCTTTCGGCCTTGCTCCTGCTGGCTGGCCTTAGCGCCGCAGCATCGCGCGCGCTCTATGCCGAGGACTTCCGTTTCCAGATCGCGATGACAGAGAAGTCGGCTGCCACCTATTACGTACCGGGGAGTATCCAGGGCTATGGACCGATCGAGCTGATGGTCGACACCGGTTCTGGCTACATGACCATCAACGAGAAGACCCTCGCGGTTCTGAAACGCCGCGGTGCAGTCCGATACCGGAAGCAGTTACAGGGGGTGCTGGCCGACGGGACCGAGTTGGAGGTCCCGGTGTACACGATCGCCCGAATGCGCATCGGCAGCGAGTGCTGGCTCGAGGATGTCGAGGCCGCAGTCCTGCCCGGCTCCTCACGGCCGATCCTTGGCTTGAGTGCATTGCGGCGCGCAGCCCCCTTCATCTTTTCGGTCGACCCACCCAGCTTGACCCTGAGCGGCTGTGATGCGCCTAAGGAGGTCGTTGACGACGCGCCCTCCCAGCAGCTGCTGAACGCGACCAGCCAGCCAGGCTGATCGGGGCGCCAGCGGCCGTAGCGGGTCAATACACCCGCCAGCGGTTCATAAGGCACTGCACAAGCTCATGTTCTGACGCTCCGGCACGCTGCTCGCCGGTGCTCTACTGGGCAATGCCCGTATTGGCCCGAGGTTTGCTCTCCCCCTGGTCGAGCACCGCGGCCGCACTTGCGGTCGCGCTGTCTTCGCACCACCCTGAGGAGCAATCAGCATGAACCTTCCGACACCGACCCAGGCCTTCCGAGCCCCACGCCTGCCCATGGCCGTCAGCGCATTGGCCAGTACTTGGGGTGGCGGCCTTCTCTTGACAGGGCTGCTAGCCGGCCCCGTCGCGGCCGGCTCGGTCGAAAAGGACATGGACGGGCAGAAGCAGACACAGACCGGTTCCGGCCAGCAGGCATCCGGCGAGACCGGTAAGCCGATCACCAAACGGCTGCCAGACCGCTATCAGCTCAGCAGCTGGATGGGCATGCCGGTGCAAAACCCGGCCGGTGACAAGCTAGGAACCGTCAAGGACCTGGTGATGGATGATCTCGGCCAGGTCCGTTACGTCATCATGAAGAGCCAGCTGCTAGCGGACAATAAGCAGGGCGACCTGGTGGCGGTTCCGGTTGGACATTTCGTCTATCCGCTGGCACGCGAGGACCACCTCGTCTTCGACGCCACCCCGACGCAAGTATCGCAAGCCCCGGCGTTCGGTCCCCACGCCACGCCGAACATGGGACGGCCCGAGATCAGCAGCGTCATCGTCGCCTACTGGGTGCCTGAGGACAGCGAGCAGTCCGCTCAACAGACGGGAGAGCCGGGTTACGAGGGCAATCGCGACATCATCAAGTTGTCGGAGCCCAAGAGCGAGCTATTCAGCGCGCTCGACCAGAATGACAGCGGCGCGATCGAGCCGAAGGAGGCCAAGGATCACGAGCGGCTATCGGAACAGTTTGAGGAGGTCGATACCTATGGTAACGACGCGATCACCCGCTCCGAGTTTGCCGCCTTCGAGCTCAAGGAGGCCGAAGCAAGCCAATACAAAGACTCCGACGGTAACATGACCCAATAGTCGCGGCGCGGTCCAGCAGGACCCGCCCAATAGGAGCCGCCAAATAGGGCCCGCCCAATAGGACCCAATGGAATCGACCAACCTAAGGCCGGAACTGAGCCGGCCCTTTTCGGACGACACAACTAGGAGATGCGCTATGACAACCCACCCGTTATCACAGAAGCGATCCCTCAGCGTTGGCGTCGCGGTGTTCTCCCTCGTCCTACTCGGGGGCTGCGACCAATCCCCAGAGATGAACGATGATGAGGTCAGCGGCGAGGTTCAAGACGCTGTCGAGGAAACCCGCGAGGCCGCCGATGAGGCGGTCGAGCAGACCCGCGAGGCGCTCGAGGAAACGGGCGATCGTATCGAGGAGGCCACCGACTGATCGCCAGAGACTACCGACCGGCGCCGCCCGGTCGGTCCAAGCATCGATCTCGCCACAGTCCGCCCGGAGCCGCGATGACACGGTCTGAAAACACCCATTCCATCCTGATCGGCTACCTGCTTTGGATCTTCGGATTCATGGGCGCCCATCGGTTCTACTTCGGCAAGCCGGTTACCGGGACGATCTGGTTCTTCACGCTGGGGCTCCTCTTCATCGGCTGGATCATCGATCTGCTGCTGATTCCGGGCATGAACAGCCAAGCGGACCGCCGATTCTTGGCCGGCCCCAAGGACTACAACGTCAGCTGGATTCTCCTGACGTTCCTCGGCCTGCTAGGCATCCACCGATTCTATCTCGGCAAGTGGCTGACCGGGCTGATCTGGCTGCTCACCGGTGGACTCTTCCTGCTCGGCTACCTGTACGACTATTGGACGCTGAATGAGCAGATCGACGACGTGAACGGGAAGCTCCGGTAGGCGCTTTCCCAGCGCCGAGCAGCGCCGAGCAGCGCCAGCGCCCAGCGATGCGCGGCGGCGAGCGGACGCGGCTTGGGCGCGTTCGCTGCCGCCCTGTCCGTTCGGATCACTGCGCCGGCGACGAGACCGAATCCAGGTGCCGTTTCAGGATCGGGCAGAGGGCCGGTCCGACCCCGACAGCGCCGTTTTCAATCCCCCAATGCGACCATCGCCAGCGCGCGCTCGACCTTGCCCTGACCCCAGGTCTTCGGCGCGGAGAGGGACCCGTCGTCGCCGATCATCGTCCCTTCGCCGGGACCGAGGATCACCACCCCCTTGCCGCTGCCGACGCTCACCTCACCGTCGAGCACGAGCACGCCGGTCGCACCATCAATCGGACCGACCCAGACCTCGGTACCGCGGACCCCGAGGATCGCAACCGGCGTCCGGATGCGGACCTCACTGTCGCCGCCGAAGAGCTTCTCGCCGATGAAGAGCAGCGCGCCCTTCAGCGAGCGCAGCGTGATGGCGCGCGTCTCGCCGGGCGCATAGACGAACTCGTCGATCGCAAGCTCCGCGTTCTCGCCCATCGTGACCACCGATCCATCCTCGAGTCGGGCGCTGAGTCTGGCCTTCGGCCCGGTTCGCAGCAGATCGAGAAAGTAGAGCGCGGAGGCCGGCTGCAGGCGCCTGACCCGGTCTGCGAATGCGGCTTCGGCGCGATTGGCGACGCGCTCGACCGCGCCGACATCGGTGCGACTGGCCGCCGACGGCTCCGCAACGCCGTCGCCGGCGTCCACAACGATCAGGCCCATCGTCATCAGCACACCGAGAACAGCAAAAAAGAACGCTTTCATCCGGGTCTCCATCGCGGCTTTGGCATTGAGGAGCGGTGGCTTGCCGAAGCAGTCTTGCATTATTGTCAATCGCATTCCAGCGCGCTCGCATCCACGCGGCGCTGTCCCCAATGATCCGCGCTCGCCGCTATCGCGGACGCCGGCATCAAACCCAGGGCCTGTACCGAACGATCATGCGGCTGCGGCTGAGCCAGATACCGACCCTGTTGGGGCTTCTCGCGCTCGGCCTGCTGCTTGCGGCCCAGATCCGCTTCCCGAATGCGATGGGTTGGGCAAGGCACCTCGTATTCGATGCCTATATCGCCGCCGGGCCGGCCGTCACCGACGCCCCGGTCACCGTCGTGAGCATCGATGAAGCGAGTCTTACGCGCGAGGGGCCCTGGCCTTGGCCGCCAGCGCGGCTTGCCGCCCTTGTCGACCGCACCCGTGACCTCGGCGCATCCATCGTTGCGCTCGCGCTGATCCCGTCCGAGCGCGGGGATGGCGCCCTCACGGCCGCGGACCCGAACGCTGCATCCCCAACGCCGGCTGCACAGCCCGTCGACCCACTCGCGGTCAGCCTCGCCCGGCTGCCCTCGGTCATGGGCTTCGCCCTCACACATAGCGGCGGGAGCGCGCTGCACCCGCCGCGGCACGCCGGCCTCGCGACCGTCGGCGAGCGCGACCTGCGCCTGCCGGGCCGGCTTCCGGCTAGCCTACTGCCACCGGCGCAGGCGTTGGAACTCGCGGCCGGCGCGGGCGCCCTGAACGTGTTTCCCGACCCGGATGGCCGCCTGCGGCGGCTGCCGCTGCTGGTGCAGATGGGGGACGCGCTCTACCCGTCGCTCGCGGCAGAGGTGTTCCGCCTCCGGCTCGGCGCTGGCTCCTACCTGGTGCGCGCGCAGCGCGGGCAAGCTGCCGAGACGCCCATCACGCTCAAGATCGGCGACAGGACCATCCGACTCAACGGCAACGGGGAGGTCTGGCTGCACTTCGCGCCCCGCGCTGCGCTCCCGCGCATCAGCGCCAGCAGGGTGCTGCGGGATGAGGCGGAGGATGACGCGCTGCGCGCCCGGATCGCGATCATCGGGGTCGAGGCCGCAGGAATAGGCACCGCAATCGCATCGCCGCTCGGCGAACGCCTCGCTCCGGCAGAGATCCACGCCCAAGCGCTGGCGCAGCTGATGAGCGGCGTCCATCCATGGCGGCCCGCCTGGGCCGCCGGCGCCGAGCTGACGGTCGCGGCGGCCGGCGGGCTGCTGCTCATCGGCATCGCGCTCTGGCGGCGCGGCCTGTGGCTGGTGGTGACCGGCGCAGGCATGGTCGGTTCTGTGATCGCCGCCGGCTACCTGCTCTTCAGCACGCAGCGGCTGCTGCTCGATCCTCTCTCCCCAGCGATCACCATCACCGTGGTCTATGTCGTCCTCGCGCTCAGCAGCTACCTGATCTCGGAGCACGAGCGGCGCTGGGTCCAGCGGGCCTTTGCGCGCTATCTGTCGCCGGCGCTGCTGCAGCATCTGACGCGGCACCCGGAGCAGCTCAAGCTGAGCGGGGAGCGCCGCGAATGCAGTTTCATCATGACGGACCTGGCCGGGTTCACGCCGCTCGTAGAGCAGAGCGAGCCGGAAGCCCTCGTCGACCTGTTGAACCGATATCTCGACCGCCTCCTCGAGGTCATCTTTGCCCATCAGGGCACGCTCGACCGCATCGTCGGCGACGCGGTATCGGTCCGGTTCTCAGCGCCGGTCCACCAGCCCGACCATGCGCAGCGCGCGGTCGACTGCGCGCTGGCGTTGGACCACGCCGCCCACGCATTCGCCACTGAGATGCGGCAAGCGGGGGTCCCCTTCGGCGAGACTCGCATCGGCGTCCACACCGGTGAGGTCATCGTTGGCAATTTCGGCGGCAGCCGGCACCTCGACTATCGCGCGTTCGGCGACGCCATCAATACCGCGGCGCGTCTCGAGACCGCGAACAAGGTCGTTGGTACCCGGATCATCGTCAGCGCCGATGCCTGTGCGCGCTGCACGGAGCCGGCACCCATGCGGCCGATCGGCGACCTCCTGCTCAAGGGAAAGGCGCATCCGGTCGCCGCGCTGACGCCGTTCTCGGCGGACGAGCGCGCAAGCGAGCTGCCGCGCGACTACGAACGAGCCTATCGCGCCATGCAGCATCTCGAGCCCAATGCGCGCGCGCTGTTCGAGACTTGCGCTGCGCGCTTTCCGGACGATGCCCTCACGCGCTTCCACCGCGAGCGGCTGCGCGCCGGCGAACAGGGGACGGCGTTCAGCGTCGGCCTGTAACCGTCGCGGGATCGCCGGCCTAGGCCAGATATTGGAGCAGCCGCGCGTTCCGCTTCAGCATCTCGGCGAAATGGGCCGCCAGGTTCACGAGCATCTTCGCGCACAGCGCATCATCGAGCGCCGCGAAAGGCACCTGGAGACAGACCATCGCGCTCTGCGCGGTCACGTTCGCGGTCCGATCCTGATCGCTCAGCAGCCCGATCTCACCGAAGACCGTGGCCGGCCCGAGCGTCGTCAGACGCAGGCGCCCGCCTTTTCCGGGCCATTCCTCGGTCCGGACCCAGACCTCGGCCTCGCCTTCGAGGATCGCGTAGAGACAATCGGCGGGCTCGCCAACCTTGACGATCAGGGTATCGGGCGCGAAGCGCTGGACGGCGCCGGCAGCGCGCACCGCATCCAACTCTGCCTCGTCGAACCCGGCGAACAGATACTGCGACTCCAACGCCGGCCCCTGACCCTCGGCCTCGGGCAGCCCCGCTTGCAGCAGCAACGCGCTTTCGCACCACTCCAATGCGCGGTCGGTCTCGTCGAACACCAGCCAATCAGGGGTCTGGGAGGCGATGACCGACTTCTGCAGGTGGCGCCGGAACGGGTACAGGTGCCTGCACTCGGTGAAGAACAGGTAGCTGCCGCTGGCTTGCGCCTTCGCGCAGAGGTCACCGAGCAGGCCGGCGGAGGCCTGGTCCATGTCGATCAGGCGCTTGAGATCGACGATCAGCGCCTCGGCATCATCGAGTGCCCCAAGCACCTGCAGCGCCACCGACTCGGCGCTGCCGAACAGCAACTGCCCCTGCAGCTCGAGCACACGGATGCGCTCCCCGTGCTGCTGCAGCCAACGCTGCTGCAGATCGCCGCGGCGGCGCCGGGATGGCGCCTGACCGCAGTCATAGCCCCGCCGGATCACCGACGCTGAGGTCCCTTGAGCGACGTTGAACATGTGCAGACCGAAATCCCTCGAGACGCGCTCGCAGACGCGAATCCCGCGCACACTGTTGCCCTTGTCGTCGAGCCTTGGCGAGAACACCCCGAGCCCGAACTGACCGGGCAGCACCGCCATGATGCCGCCGCCGACGCCGCTCTTCGCGGGCATGCCGACGTTGAAGATCCAGCCGCCCGAGAAGTCGTACATGCCGCAGGTACTCATGATGCTGAGAACCCGGTGCACCCAGTCGGACTTCAACGCGACGATGCCGCTCACCGGATTGACGCCGCCGTTCGCCAGGCAGGCACCCATCAGCGCGAGGTCACGGGCCGTCACCAGCATCGAGCACTGGCGGAAATAGAGATCGACCACCTCTTCCGGCCGGCGGTCCAGGATGCCGTGACCATAGAGCAGGTGCGCAATCGCGCGATTTCGATGCCCGGTCTCGCTCTCCGAGCGGTACACCGCCTCGTCGATACTGAGCTCGCGGCCGCAATAGCGCCTGAATGCCTCCAGCAGATGCTGCAGCGGGTCGACGCCATCCTCATGCTCGATCAGGCCCGTGGTCGCGATCGCGCCGGCGTTGATCATCGGGTTCAGCGGCCGCCCGGTGTCCGGCTCCAGGCTGATGGAGTTGAAGGCCTCCCCCGTTGGCTCGACGCCGACCTTGCTCAGCACCGCATCCAGCCCGCGGTCCTCGAGCGCAAGCCCGTAGCTGACCGCCTTCGAGATCGACTGTACCGTGAACGGCTGCCGCGAATCGCCGACCTGATAGACGTGACCGTCGACCGTGACCAACGCGATCCCGAGCCAATCCGGGTCTGCGCGCGTGAGCTCCGGGATATAACTGGCGATCTCGCCGGCGGAGACGGTCTGCAGCTCTGCATGCAGGCGTTCGAGGTACTGCTGGACGGGTGAAATCGCAAGCGGTTGGTTCATCGGCATTCCAGCAGACGCACTACGACGGTGCGGTTGATCGGAAACCGGGCGCCAAAGTCGTGCGAAGGACGCGGCAGGACCCGGCGGCGGGCGAGCAGGTTCAGGGCCGCGCTCCCGCATGGAGCGCATTCCGGGCGGGGTAAGCAGCTATCAGACCAGGCTGCTGTCTCTGCTGTCTCTGCTTTAGCCTTGCCCAACCATTAGCGACGATCGCTAGGCATCCTCGCCGTGCCGCATCAACGGCCCCGGGCCGGCCTCAAGCGGAAGGTTGGCCCCAGAGCGATTATTCGCGCGCGGCTTGGCGCGAGCCGCCCGAAGCGCACCTACTCGACAACGCGCGCGATCACCTTGCCTCCGCAGGCGGCGAAGCACTCGCGGTAGCCCTGGTCGCACGCGAGCGTGCTGCTGTAAGGGCAAGGGCTCGGGCTGACGCAGTGCTTGGCGCCGCTCTCCTTGCAGGCGTTGTAGTTCTGCTGCATGACGCTGTAGTTGTTCTGGCACTGCTGATTCATGATCTGCTTCATCTGCCGGCAGTTGCTCGCCGCGTTTTGGCATTGGGAGGTGCAGACCCGACCTTCTGTCGACTCGGGCGGGATGTAGTCGTAGACGATCCGCGGCCCGCAGCCGACGAGCGCGATCAGCACCAGCATCAGGCTGCCGCGCGCGAACAGCCGACAACCCACATTCGCGAGCACAGGTTCCGGAACATGCATCAATCCGTTCTCCATGAGAGCTACCAGCAAGGGTCCAACGGGTCGAGCCGCCAGCACCGGCCCGCTTTGTGCGGCCGGCGCGCCGGACAATACCATCGACACCGGGTCGGGCGTCGCACTCGGCCGGCGGGACTCAGCTTACTCCGTTGGCGAATTGACGAGAAACAGCGCCGACTGGCGCTGCTGGTCGCGGCGCTGCTCAGCCTCGCCCCACTCGGGCTGAGCGCGGAGCAGAACGCGCAGGGCCAGCCCGCGGCGAAGGAGCCGATGCCGATCGCGGACGCGCATCTCCACTATAAGTGGAACCAGGCCGAGGTGACCTCGCCGCAAGAAGCGGCAGCGGCGTTGCGCGCGAACAAGGTCGAGCTGGCGGTCGTGACCGGGACGCCGGCCGAGCGGGCGCTCGAGCTCTACGAAGAGGCCCCTGAGATCGTGGTGCCGATCTTCGGCGCCTACCGTCGCGGCGGCGACTGGTTCGGCTGGCAGGCGCGCGATTCATTGGTCGACGAGGCGCGCGAAGCGCTCGAGAACGGCCCCTACCGCGGGATCGGCGAGCTGCATCTGATCGGGGGCTTCGCGATGCGCTGGAACCGCAGCGACGTGCTGCAGGCGCTGCTGAAACTGACGGCCGAGCACGATGTGCCGATGCTGATCCACACTGAGTTCTCGCGCGCTGAGCCGACGCTCTCGATCTGCAAGGACAATCCGGACAACCGGATCGTGCTCGCGCACGCAGGCGCCGCGCTCTCTCCGGCCGAGGTGCGCCGGGTGCTCGACGCCTGCCCGAACCTGTGGATGGACCTCTCCGCGCGCGACCCGTGGCGTTTCATCAGCTTTCCGATCAGCGATGACGACGGCCGTCTGCTACCGGAGTGGGAGGCGCTGGTGTTGGACTATCCGAGCCGCTTCGTCATCGGCTCCGACGCCGTCTGGCCAGTGGACCGACTCGACGCCTGGGATCGCGCCGACACCGGCTGGGAGCACATCGGGGATTTTCTGGATTTCCACCGCCGCTGGGCGTCGTTCCTGCCGGAGATGATTCGGCGCAAGGTGCTGCTTGAAAACGCCATAACACTATTCCGGCCGGAAACTGACAATGGGACAGGTCATTGAAGTCGGTCGGCCTTCGGTAACCCCTGACAGCTGAAGCGCCGGCATTGCTGGGCCAACAGCCAGACCCGCTCGACCCCTTTTTCTTCCGGTCCTGCCTTGCCGGAGACGGTGAGATCGATTCGAGCCCTTTGCGCTTTGCGCGTTCTCTAAGTCCCTGACTCAACGACGGGATTGATCGCCGCTTCGGCTTTGAGCAGCGCGCCATCCGAGGCACCGCGATCATCAGCGTGCTAGAAATCAGTCGGCCCCGCATCGACAGCTTGACAGCTCGCGGAAGGTTAGACTCGGGCGGTTCCGAGACCGTGATAGCGCAACTCTCTCAAAGTGTCAGAAAACTTTACACGATTGACGCGGATCAGGCGCTTAGCGTTAGAACAAAGTACGCGGTTCTTGCGATTATTCTTCCGGTCCTGTCTTCCCGGAGACGTTGAGGTCGATTCGAGCCCTTTACGCTTTGCGCGTTCTCTAAGTCCCTGACTCAACGACAGGATTGATCGCCGCGTCGGCTTTGAGCAGCGCGCCATCCGAGGCACCGCGATCATCAGCGTGCTAGAAATCCGTCGGCCCTGCATCGACAGCTTGGCAACTCGCAGGAGGACCAACTTGGGCCGCTCGAAGACCGTGATAGCGCAACTCTCTCAAAGTGTCAGAAAACTTTACACGATTGACGCGGATCAGGCGCTTAGCCTTGAAAAAAACCCCCCAAACAGACTCGTATGATTTTGGCATGTGAATTGTTAGCACGATACCGCCTGCATCCGAAGGCGCTCAACGGGTGGCGTTAGCATGTTAAACACACCACGGAGGATATATCATCCATGCTCCCTCAAATTCAGAAGCTACAGGTCCGTTTTGCAATCGTCTCAACGCTTTTGCTGCCAATTCTTGCGCAGGCAAGTGTTGTTGAAATCTCTGGGGATGTAGCAATCGTTTCTCCGCCGCCGTCTGTAGAGCAGGGAGAATTTGAAAGCAATACTCGAATTGCAGTGTTCCCTGAGCTACAGGGCGTTCTTCTCAACGCACCTCTCGACGTCGATGCGCTAAATCCCGGATCTTATGGACCTGGCGCTGATCTGAATAGCTTTCCCCCAGCCGCGATTCCCGAGGGAACGCTTGTTTCTAGTTACTATCTGCATGCAGATCAAATTGGTTCAAGCGGATCAACATCCGTCTTTGGAACGGTCAGGTTTGACACAGATATCTTGGGTATCGCGTTTACCAAAGAAAGGCTTAGCAGTACTAGAGTCATACTAGGCTTGCCCACAACTACATATGACAACAGTCAAACTGCCGTGAACGGTACAGACCAGATCGTCATTAGTAATGATCTCCGCACAGTTACATTCGATGTGAACCAAGGTCCTGGCGCAGATAGTATGCGCGTCATAACACAAGTTGTTCCTTTGCCACCTGCACTCTGGCTTTTTATTTCTGGAGTTGCCGGTCTCGCTTCTATCGGGATGACAAGGAGCAATAAGAAGAAGCGGAACCATTGAACTATAGTTAACAGCAATTTGGTCTATAATTAAGAGGGTAAGCTCAGAACTGACTCGGAGGTGATGAAGATGACCCGCAGTCGTCGCATCGAGATTCCGAACAAAACGTTGTTGCGCCGGTATTTAGAAGAAGAAAAGGACCCCACCGTGCGCCTGCGCCTGACCGTGCTGAACCTGATCGCCGAGCTGCCACGCTCGCTCTCATTGGCGCAGATCTGCGTGATGGTCGATGTGCCCGAGCCGACCGCCTATGTGTGGGTGCGTGCCTGGCGTGATCGCGAGCATCCGACCGAGAGCGGTGGCGAGCCAGGCCGACCGCCCGCGCTCGATGACGACGACTTGAACGCCCTGAAGGCCCTGCTCGAAGACCGCCCGTTCTGGCAGACCCGCGAGGTGCGCACCCTGATCCGCGAGCACTTTGGTGTGACCCTCTCCGAGAGCCAGGTCAGCCGCATCTTGCGCGACAAGCTCGGGATGCACTTCGGCAAGCCGTATCCTTACGATGCCAAACGCCCCAGCGACGCCGAGGCGCAGCTCGAGCAGCGCTTGATCGACGCCTATGAGCGCCTGCGGGCGCAGGGGCTCAGCGATACAGAGATCGCCCTCGGCTTCCTCGACGAGGCCAGCCCCCAACTGACGGCCAACACCGCCCGGGTCTGGCACTTCGGTCATGGCGAGATCACCAAGAACACCGCGCGCCTGAAAGCCAACGCCATCGGCTTCTACGCCCTCATCGGCACGTCCTTGCAGGACTTCCTGCCGCGGTCCAACCAGACGGCGATCGCCGCGTTCTTCGACGCCATCAAGGCCGCCAATGCCGACTACCAGGCCATCATCGCGATCCTCGACCACTTCAGCAGCCATCACGCCGCCGAAGTCAAGCAGGCGGCCAAAGAACACGCCATCGAGCTGGTCTTCCTGCCACCCTACGCACCGGACCTCAACCCGATCGAATTCATCTGGAAGAGCGTCAAGCGGGTCATCTCGGTGAACTTCATCGGCTCGCTCGACGAACTGAAACACCACATCCGCGTGACCTTCAACGAAGCCAGCCAGTATTGCTCCTATGCGCGGTCCTGGATCGAGCGTTTCGTGCCGCATGTCTTAGACTATAAAGAATTTTGCGGATGACCATACAATCCAATTCGTTGACACAGGTACCCCTATAGGGTACTTTCACCCCTGAGCAGGTCAATATAAAACTACCTGCTAATCCGTCGACTGAGCACCGGATTGTGCCGTTGTATTCGCTCGAATCAAACCACAAGCCCTAGTGTTCTTCATCAACAGAGACGCCTACTGGTAGCCGATTACACTCGAAAAACAATACCTCATTGATTTGGCAACCGGACACCGTTGTCCCCTGTGTTCACGCCCATCCCGGACGTATACCAGCAAATCAAGCGGGTTCAAAAAGCGTGCGTCTGGCACAAAGTGTGACTAAACGCTAGGAGTAGCGCTCTCTTTGGTCGTCTTAACTCATATGTCAGGCAGCGACAAAGCTGTGAAATTTGCTTTTTTAAGGAGATAATCAATGAAAACCCTTGAATTGGTTTGCACCTTTTTCACTCTCAGCTTCTTAACATTGGCACAATCTGTTGAAGCCGCGTTCATTACTGACACTCTTGAAGACATCGGCCCCGACGGTGCTGCAGTAGAGGTCCGTTCGATAGGTGGTATAAGTGTATTCATAAATCCCTCGGATGGATTAGTGATGGAGGGAAGAACGTATTTCGATTCCACCCCGCAAGCGTTCGCAGGTCCGGCACACAACGCAACCCCTAACGTACCTCTTCATCCAGGCAATGTGTCGGGTACAAGGTTCATTTCGACTGCAAACTCCTCAAATTCACCAATAAGGCCCATTGATTGGGTCGAACCCATCGTCTTTGACTTCTCTAGCCCAGTTTTCGGGTTCGGGATAACAACGCTAGATTTGCTCGAAAATGGAGTTCTTGCTACGGACTTTGTGACGTTTGAAGCACGGGATATTAATGGCTCGCTCGTTAGCACACACACCCGAGTAGGACAGCAAGGCAAAAGTGGTTTGGACTTGGATTGGCTTGTGTCCTCCAATCAAGCGAACATCTCGCAAGTTACTATGTTAACGTCGGACATGTCTGGTTGGGGCGGATATGGTCTAGACGATATGATTCTCGATGTAAGCCCGTCTGTAGTACCCCTCCCAGCAACCGTTTGGTTTTTCTTTTCTGGTCTCGGCGCGTTGTTGTTTGCAGGTTCTCGCGTACAAGTAGCTAATCGGCTAAAGGCGGATGTTTAGCGCGCCCACCGCGTGGCGGGAGGCAGTCACCCGCCATCAGCTCCCAGAGAACGTCGCGAGCGGATGTCCCGCACGACGCTCTTCGAGGGCTGAACGATTCATAGCACAGCGAGAGCTTGCAAGGCCGCGTAAGGGCAATGTAGCGTCGGTCGCTGTAACGGGAACCGCTCCTTGATCCGGTGGACGACCTCCCAAGTGACCTGTCCCTTGCGGCTGCGACTACAGAGCATCTTGTGCCAGTAGCCTTCCACTAACCGATGCACGCCCCCCTGGGTCAGGCTATGCCGTAGTAGGCGTCGTGCGTACGCAGGACTCGGTTGAGGTTGATCGCCTGTTCCCAAACGGGTAGGTGGTGCATCTGTCGCATCAGCTCGCTGAGCTCGGCCATGCTGCGCTTTAGCTGAGTCTTCTCGGTGCGCAGCCCGACCTTGAAGTGGCGCTTGCGGCTACGTGTTCCGTCCCGGTCCCCCCGGGTCAGGGTAGACGTCGCCGATCGCGTTGGAAGGTCGCCCCACGGCCTCACAGCGGACGGAGCCGACGGAAAAGCGGCGCATCTTGCCCCGCCCCCCTCGATAGCTCGCCGCGTACCCACCTAAGCCGAGCAATCAGGGACTCGCTCCTGCCCCGCGCAGATGCTGGACGAGCGGCAACGACGAGCAAAGGCTGAGCTTGGCGGGCCCTTAGCAACATGGCGCCCCCGCACAACGGCGACACACACCGGGCGGCGAACGGCAGCATTCACCTGCCGCCGCGTGAGAAACTGACGCCCCGCGCGGTAGGATTGGCCGCAAGACGAGCACTCGACCAAGACGATGGAGGCCTGCATGGCACCGCCCATCGAAGACTATGCCCTGATCGGCAATACCCGATCCGCCGCGTTGGTGGGCCGAGACGGTTCCATCGACTGGCTTTGCCTGCCGCGGTTCGACTCCCCCGCCTGCCTGTGCAGCCTGCTCGACGGGCCCGATCAGGGTCGCTGGCTGCTCGCGCCCACCGGCGAGGCACGGCGGACCAGGCGCCGCTATCGAGCCGGGACCCTGGTACTGGACACCGAGATCGAGACTGCAACCGGGCGGGTGCTGATCACCGACTGCATGCCGCAATGGCAAGGACGGTCGGATGTCGTTCGGGTCGTCAAGGGCCTGCAAGGCTCGGTGCCGATGGAGATGAAGCTGACCATCCGCTTCGACTACGGCACCGTCATCCCATGGGTGCAATCCAACGACGGCGGCATCATCGCCACGGCCGGACCTGATTCCCTGGAGCTGCGCACACAGCTCCCGCTGAAGGGAGAGGGCTACCAGACCTTCTGTGGCTTCGAGGTCGGCGCCGGACAGGTCGCCTCATTCGTGCTGACCCACTTTCCGTCCGAGCAATGTCCGCCGCTCCCGATCGATCCGTTGGCTGCCTGCGACATGACCGAAGGCTGGTGGCGTGACTGGAGCCGGCGTTCGACCTACCGTGGTGACTATGCGAAAGCGGTCGAGCGTTCGCTGGTCGCCCTCTAGGCGCTGACGTATTCGCCGACCGGCGGCATCATTGCCGCGCCGACGATGGGTCTGCCCGAGAGTTGGGCGGGGGGGCGCAACTTTGGTTTCCGCTATTGCTGGCTCCGGGATGCGACCTTAACGCTCTACGCTTTTCTGATCTCGGGCTATATGGACGAGGTGCGCCGATGGCGAGAGTGGCCGCTGCGGGTCGCCGCAGGTCGGCCCCAGGATCTGCAGATCCTGTACAGCCTCGCTGAAGAGCGCCGCCTCAGCGAGAACGCGTTGGACTGGCTGCCCGGTTATCAAGGCATCGGGCCGGTGCTGATCGGTAATGCCGCGCACTCCCAGCACCAGCTCGACGTCTATGGCGAAATCTTTGACGCCCTGCACCTGGCCCGCCGGGCCGGGATCGAGCCCGAAGCGCAGGTCTGGTCGCTGCAACGAGAGCTGTTGGACTTCCTTGAGTCCAAGTGGACGGAGCCAGACGACGGCATCTGGGAGATGCGTGGTCCACGCCGACAGTTCACCCACTCAAAGGTAATGGCCTGGGTCGCTTTTGACCGCGCCGTCAACACAGATCCGCGACCAGATCCAAAACGAGATTGGCGTCGAGGTACTGTTGGAGCTTGGCAGTCACATGGGCCTCAGTGAACGCGTGTGGCCAGCCGGTGGGTCGCATCGGAACGAAACTCCCGTCGATAAGCTCGCCAGGCGTGTCACCGACGACCGCGGCCAGCTCCTCGATCGTCAGCAGCGGCTCCGTTTGCGATTCGTCACGAGCTGCGGTGGGCATAGGCGACGCGATGGCAGCAGCAACAGGATAGACCTGCGGGACCCCCGCCCGACCGGGCTCGGTCCGGCATCGAATGCGATACACCTTCACCTCAGCCCACTGCATGTCAGCCTGTCGTTGGATCAACAGAAGACGCCGGCTGAGCAAGCCGTGCTACCGCCATTCGAATTGTGGGAGCGGCCGACTTCCGCGATACGGCGCGGAGGTGGTCAGGGCAGACGTCGCCGATCGCGTTGCAAGGCCGCCCCCACGTCCTCAATCGGTTCCCAGATGATCCCTCGATCTGGCCTCAGCTCAACTTGCTCTCGCCGCCCGCGCGTTCGCCGCCGGTCTTGCCGCACGGCCGCGCTGCGATCCCCCAGTCAGCGAGAACGCTCATGACCGTCTCGACGATCTCCGGCATGACCTCGTGCAGAGGTTCCGACAAGGCCAGTTCCATCTCCAGCCGCCCCGGCACGATGCCGATCAGGACGATCTCGGGCGGCGCATAATCGAGCAGCTCGGCGAGCGCCAGCAGGTCAGCGATGCCGAGATGGTGCAGCGACACCTTCTCGGTCAATGCGGACCGGATCTCGCCATCGCGAATCACCCGAATCGTCCCGGGCGGCGCATCCGACGCCAATGCATCGATCAACAGCAGCCGCCGCTGATCCTTGAGCAGCGGCAGCAGATCCAGCCCAGAAGTCCCGCCATCGACCAGCTCCACCCGCGGTTCGAACGCGTACTCCGCCTCCAGCTGCCGCATCGCGTGCACGCCAACGCCCTCATCGCCCATGATTAGGTTGCCAAGCCCGATCAGCATCGCGCTCGCGGGCTCAGCCTTACTCGACAGACCAGCAGGGCCGAACCGCGCCCTGCCCGGCACCGCCGCCGACAACAACTCGGAATCGCTCATCGCCTCGCCTCCCCTGCCCGCTCCGGCCGAGCTCAAGCCGTGCTCACCTTCACCACCGTCTGCCGCTCGTTGTCGTGCAGATGGACCGCGCAGGCCAGGCAGGGATCGAACGAATGGACAGTGCGCAAGACCTCCAGCGGCCGATCCTCTTCGAGCACCGGGTTGTCGATCAACGACGCCTCGTAAGGCCCGCGCGCATCATCCTGATTCCGCGGTCCGGCGTTCCAGGTCGAGGGCACCACCGCCTGGTAGTTCTTGATCTTGCCATCCTCGATCACGATCCAGTGCGACAGGATGCCGCGCGGCGCCTCGTGGAAGCCGAAGCCCATCTGCTCGCCCTTCTGGAACACCGGCTTGTTGAAGCTCGTGAAATCACCGGACGCGATATTCGTCACCAGCGCGTCGTAGTTCTCCTGCATCATGTCGTACAGCACCTGGGTCCGTACACAACGCGCCGCATGCCGGCCGAGCGTCGAATGCAGCACCGACAGCGGCACCTCTGATCCGGTCAATGCACCGATCCGATCCATTGCGATCTTCAGGTACTTCTTGGTCGGCTCATGCCCGGCCGCAACGCCGGCGAGCACGTTCGCCAACGGCCCAACCTGCGCCGGCTGATCCAAGAAGGTCGGTGCCTTCACCCAAGAGTAGGCCCCCTCCTCGTTGAAATCGGTGTAATCCGGCTCGGTCTCTTCCTCATACGGCGAGCGCGTCCAATCACCCTGATACCAACTGTGCTTGATGCTCTCCTTGACGTTCTGCTCGAAATAGGGATCACCGAAATGGCTGATCTGATGGAACTGTGACAGATCGGCGTTCGGGATATAGCCGCCCGGCATCCCGAACTCGGTCCCCTTCCCGTCGCGCGGGAAATCCGGCGCCGATAGATAGTTCGTCACGCCTTGACCATAGGGCAGCCAATCGGCATAGAGCGCTGCGATCGCGGTCACATCGGGTAGATAGACCTCACGTACGAAGGCGCCGATCTCGTCCATCAGCGTCTTCACATAGGACAGCCGTTCCATATTCAGCGCCGACTGATCATCCGGGTTGATCGCATTGGCAACACCGCCGACCGCGAGGTTCTGCACATGCGGCGTCTTGGCGCCGAGCACGGCCGTGATCTGATTCGAGCGCCGCTGATATTCGAGCGCTTCTAGATAATGCGCCGTCGCCATCAGATTGGCCTCGGGCGGCAAGATCATCGCCTGGTGGCCCCAATAGCCGTGGGAGAAGATGCCGAGCTGGCCACTGTTGATGAACTTCTTGATCCGCTCCTGCACATTGGCGAAGTGCTGAGCGTTATTGTTCGGCCAATTCGAGATCGACTGCGCCAGCTTCTCGGTCGCCTTGGGATCGGCCTTCAGCGCCGCGGGCACATCGACCCAGTCCAGTGCCGACAGATGATAGAAATGGACGACATGATCATGGATGCCATGCGAGGCCATGATCAGATTGCGGATCAATTGCGCATTCAACGGGATCTCCAGATCCAGCGCGTTCTCGACCGCCCGCAACGAGACGATCGCATGCACGGTGGTACAGACGCCGCAGATGCGTTGGGTGTAGAGCCAGGCGTCACGCGGATCGCGCCCGCGCAGGATGGTCTCGATACCGCGCCACATCTGGCCGCTGGACCAGGCGTCGACGACCTTGCCGTCCTGGATGTCGCAATCGATGCGCAGATGGCCCTCGATGCGGGTCACCGGGTCGACGGTTATACGGTTCGTGCTCACTGTCTCGAATCTCCAGCCGGTTGGCGGCGCGGGCGCTCAGACCACCCCTCACCGCCGAATCATGTGTCGGTCAAGCGGATGTCGCAGCCGTCGGGCGATAGCTTGCTGAATCTTGTGTGCTAGACGGCGCCCCTTCGAGCCAACGAGCTGTGTCTAGACCTGACCCTGCCCTGCGATCTGAGCCCCCTCCTTCTGGAGCGGCCATCATCACCGGTGTCATCTTCACGAAGAACAGGTAGGCCATGATCTCGAAGGCGACGATGCCGATGGTGATCATCATCTCGCCGACGGCCGGGAAGTAATGCCAGCCCGGACCAGGATCGAACGCAATGATGAAGGCGTTGAAGCGATACAGCCCGCCCCCGAACAGCACCGCCAACGAGGTCCAGAACAGCACCGTTGGCCGTACCCGCTTCTGTGGGTCACGCAACAACCGGATCGCATAGAGGAAGAGCGCAACCTCGATGGCGAACAGGATCGGCTCGGGCCCAGCTTGCAACAGCATTGCGAATTCGCCGCTGCGCGCGATATCAGCCGCGCGGATGAACAGATAGGCGATCAACAGCCATGGAATCAGCGCGCTGACCTTGGCTAAAAGCGGCGTTTCGAGCGGTCGGTTCAGGTTGACCGATGCATACAGCGACTCGAAGACCACGATCGCATAGCCCATCGTAATCGCGGTCAACAGGAACAACAGCGGGATGACGTTGCTCTGCCAGAGTGGATGGACCTTGTCACCGGCGATGATCAGCAATGAGCCGAGCGATGACTGGTGCATGGTCGGCAGCAGGATGCCGAGGCCGATCGCCAGGAACAGGAAATGCCGCAGATTGCGCAGCCAACGCTTCGCCTGCATCGCCTCGAGGATGGCCGGGGAGAACTCGATCCAGAGCACGAGGGTGTAGAGGGTCACGCAAAGCGCAACCTCGAGCATCACCGAGTTCAGATTCATGTACTGAGGCAGGAAGACATTATAGAGCTGCCACCAGCGACCGACATCGACGATGATCGAGGCGCCAGCCAGCGTATAACCGAATACACTGGTCAGCAGCGCCGCACGGACCATCGGATGGAATTGGCCACGATTGAACACGTAGACCAGCAAGGCCATCGCATAGCCACCACAGGCGATCGCAGTCCCGGTGACGACGTCATAGGTGATCCAGATCCCCCAAGGGAAGCCGTCACTCAGGTTGGCTACGGCGCCAATCCCGAAGATGAAGCGTTTGACGATAAAATAGGCGCCAATCAACAACAGGACGCCGAGGAAATAGAAGTGCGGGGTCAAAAGACGCCCGCCGATCGGACGGAAGCGCTCACTCATGACCGGCTGCCCTCCTTCGTTTCCGAAGCCGACTTCGGGTTGGTCGTCACGGGCGCATCAATGCCGGCACCCTCGCCCAGCCCGTCGTCCGCCCGCTCGCGCTCGTCCCTGGTATTGCGATAGGCCGCATAGACCAGTCCGCCGAGCAACAGCGTCGGCGCCACCATGCCGCCATAGAGGGTATGCTGGATGGTCTCCGAGAGCCGCGCGCTCGACTCGTTATCCAGCGTCGGCAAGCCCAACTTCTCGAACGGCACATCGGCCATCAGCATGTACTGGGTGCCGCCGGTCTCGGTCTCGCCGTAGATGTGCGGCCTATAGTCGGCGACGGTCCCGACCTTGGTATCGGCGCTGTCGAGCG
This sequence comes from Halochromatium glycolicum, assembly GCF_016584085.1. Lineage (GTDB taxonomy): Bacteria > Pseudomonadota > Gammaproteobacteria > Chromatiales > Chromatiaceae > Lamprobacter > Lamprobacter glycolicus. The sequence continues at coordinate 51,495 of NZ_NRSJ01000010.1, forward strand.
CATGGATCGGATACTCGAGGCGGGAGCCAGGCTCGGCCGCGAGCCGCCGATGTCCCTCGGCGCGCAGGTCCTCGACCCGGCCGAACAGGCTTGCCCCAGTCGGGCAGGCCTCACAGCAGGCCGGGATACCGCCCTCGGCGATGCGATCGGTGCACAGTTGGCACTTGACGATCTGCGGGAAGGTCTTCTCGTACTCGAACTTCGGGATATTGAACGGGCACGCGATCTGGCAGTAGCGGCACCCGATACAGGCGTCCGGGTTGTACTGCACGATCCCGGTCTGCGGGTCCTTGGTCATCGCGCTTACCGGGCAGGCCGAGACGCAGTTCGGATCGACACAATGCATGCAGGCGCGCTTGACGAAGCTCAGCTCATCGCTCGCCGCTGCCGACTCGGCCAGCACCGCGTCCGCGCGACTCGCCTCGACGGTCTTGAGGCCCGGATAGGCCTTGATCTTGTTCATCGTGCGACTGTCGAGGTCATCGCCACCGTCCCAGGCCCCCCGAACCCCATAGACCTGATCGAGCGCCGGGTTCTCGACCGGCGGCAGATCATTGTGCGCCTTGCAAGCGACCTCACAGGCCTTGCAGCCGATACATTGGGTGGCATCGTAAAGGATGCCGACGGCACCCGGGGCCAGCGCCTTCGCTGGCCGTGCAGCAACCGGACCCGCAATGGAGCCGGCTCCGAGACTGGCGGCGCCAGCCGCCAAACCTTTCAGAAAATGGCGACGATCGATACTCATTGCCCTGACCTCCGATCAAACTTCAACCGGCTCGCCCCGCGTTGCAGCGGCAACGCATCGGGGCGGGTCCTCATCCGTCTTGCTGAGCGCCCTCTGCGGCCTCAGCCTTCTCGGCGCGCTTGAGCTTGTCGTACGCGCCCACCGCATAGACGGCCGCACCGCCGGCGATGGCGCCAGCGACGGCCGCTGAGGCGGCGGTGATGCCGCCGCCGTGCTCGGCGAAGACACCCGGGAACATCGATGGCGGCGTCACCGCGGTCACATCGGCCTGCTCATGCAGGGCCTTGTGGAACCCGACGCCGCGCTCGGAGCAGCCGAAGCAGGGGTGCCCGATGCCGACCGGCCAGGTGTTGCCGCCAACATCGCCGAACTCGATCGCTGGGCAATTGGCATAGGTCTCGGGGCCCTTGCAGCCGAGCTTGTACAGGCACCAGCCCTTGCGGTGGCCTTCATCGCCGTACTCCTCGGCGAAGCGACCAGCGTCGTAGTGCGGACGGCGCTCGCAGTTGTCGTGGATCAGCCGCCCGTAGGCGAACCGCGGCCGCCCCTTGGCATCGAGCTGGGGCAACTGCTTGAGCGTCAGGTAATAGAGAACGGTCGACAGGAAGTTATAGGGCGATGCCGGACAGCCCGGCAGATTGATCACCGGCAGCGCATTGCCGTCGGCCTGGGTGATGCCCTCGAGCTGCAGCGCTTCAGCAAGCCCCACAGCGCCGGTCGGATTCGGCGCCGCGCTCTGCACCCCGCCCCAGGAGGCGCAGGAACCGATCGCGATCGCCGCTGCCGCATGCGGCGCGATCTTGTGCAGCATCTGCTGTGGCGTCTGCCCGGCGACCTTGCAGAAGTTGCCGTTGTCAGCGGTCGGCACCGAGCCCTCGACGACCAGGATGAAGCGACCGTCGTTGCGCTGCATCGAATCGCGCAGCGCGGACTCGGCCTGGTGTCCGGCCGCGGCGAGCAGCGTCTCTGAATAATCCAGTGAGACCATCTCGAGGATCAGGGTCTCGAGCGTCGGATGGGTCGCCCGCAGCAGCGATTCGGTGCAGCCGGTGCATTCTTGGAAATGCAGCCAGATCACCGCCGGCCGGGACGATCCCTCCTCGATCGCCGCCATCACGCGACCCGACATCCCGATCGGCAATCCCATCGCCACCGTCATGCTGGCGGCAAACTTGATGAAGCTGCGCCGGTCGATCCCTCTGCATTCCAACTCGTCCGAGACCCTCGGACCAATCGCATTCGCTAGCCACTCACCTGTCGTCTTCATGAGCCGTTACCACCTCTCATGGCTCGTACATCAAGGAAATGCGGAGCCTGTGCATGTCCCATCCAAGGCGATATGCCCCACTCCGACGATCTCCGACCACCCAATGCCATACCGGGCAACGACGACGACTTGTCGCACGAACACCACAGCATTATTGGCATTGCGAAAAGTCAATTAGTCAATAATATTATAATTTACTAACTTACATGAAAGCTGTATAGACCATGGATTTTCCGGTGTCCACCGACGGCGTTCACAGTTCAGCACGATTCGAGAATCGAGCCGCACAAGTCAAAGAACGACCATCTTTGGCTTGCCAGCCCGACCCGACCGTGATCGCGGCTCGATCATCCAGCGACCGAGCCACGCAAACCATGGTCAGGGAGGCGATGAGCCACCCCGGAGGATCTTGACGGGTAGGCTAGGTCTTCGCTTGGGGATCTGTCTCTCGCACGCCACAGCGCAGTGCCGTGCACGAGTGGAAGGTGCAATAATGTCGAGAGCGGCGCAGCGATGGGCTACAAGGGCGCGTCTTCCAGGGTGACCTCATAGCGGCGTTCTGGCCCGTCGAGCCGCCGGATGCTGCCGGCACGCAGCGGAAACCGCCCCGCCGCGCGGTCGCGAAAATAGAGCTGGAGGGACTCCTGGATGACGGGAAACGCGATCTCCTCCCAGGGGATCTCGGCCTCGGTCATCAGTTCCGCCTCCAGGCTCTCGCTGCCCGGCCCGAACTCCGGCGCGAGCAGGCGCGCACGAAACAGCATGTAGACCTGGTTGATGTGGGGCAGATTGAACAGCGCGTAGAGCGCGCCAACCTCGACCCGGGCCTCGGCCTCCTCGAACGTTTCGCGCGCTGCCCCCTGCTGCACCGTCTCCCCGTTCTCCATGAATCCGGCCGGCAGTGTCCAGAGACCGTAGCGCGGCTCGATCGCACGGCGGCAGAGCAGCAGCCGATCCCCCCACTCCGGGATACAGCCGACCACGATCTTCGGGTTCTGATAGTGGATGGTGCCGCAGTCTTGGCAAACGTGCCGCGGCATATTGTCCCCTTCGGGCACGGTGAGCGTGACGCCCGCCCCGCATTGGCTGCAATATCGCATCAGTCTCGTTCGGTCTCTTGCATTGCGCTGCATTCTACGCGCTCGCCGCCCCGGCATTCGCGACCAGGCTTGGCGCCCCTGCTTCGCGATCAGGCCCGCCGATCAAACTCGGCGATCCAATTCGGCGATCCAATTCGGTGAGCCGGCTCGGGCGGACAGTCATGCTGCCGACATACCGTCATCTGCCGCGAGGCTTTACCATGGGGGCAGGATACCCTCGGAGCCAGTGCCCGCGGCGCACGCGACCGGCCTCCATTCTCGCCACGACCGACCAGGAAACCTCCGCCTCATGGCATCCAAGCATTACCGCACTCAGGCCGGCGACTGGGGACTCGCCGGCGCCACCTTCGCCGAAGGCGGCGTCAACTTCTGCTGTTTCTCGCGCCACGCCACCAAGGTAGAGCTGCTGCTATTCGAGCAGGATCACAGCCGCGAGCCGTTCCAGATCATCGAGCTCGACCCGAAGGTCAATCACACCTTCTTCTTCTGGCATGTCCTCGTCGAGGACCTCCCGGACGGGATCTACTATGGTTGGCGCATCGACGGCCCGAACGATACGCGCGAGAGTGGCTGCCGGCACGATCCCGACAAGCTCCTGCTCGACCCCTGGTGCACCACCGTTAGCGACCGGCTTTGGGACCGGCATGCGGCCAGCCGGCCCGGCTGTAACCTGGAAACCGCGATGCGCGCCAAGCTGGTCCGTGACGAATACGACTGGGAAGGCGATCAGCACCTCCATGTGCCGCTCACCGAGGCGATCATCTATGAGCTGCACGTCGGCGGCTTCACCCGCCATCCATCTGCGGACACGCAGAACCCCGGTACGTTCCGCGCCATCATTGAGAAGATCCCCTATCTATCAGAGCTCGGCATCACCCACGTCGAGCTGCTGCCGGTGATGGCCTTCGACCTGCAAGATGTCCCGCCCAACACCGCACAGCTCGGCCTTGAGAACTACTGGGGCTACAGCACCCACAGTTTCTTCGCGCCCCACCCGCACTATGCCTGCGACCCGAGCCACGCGCGCGACGAGTTCCGCGACATGGTCAAGGCGCTGCATCGCGCCGGCATCGGTGTGATCCTCGATGTGGTCTATAACCATACCGCCGAGGGCGGCGCCGATGGGCCAATCATCAGCTTCAAGGGCATGGGTAACGAGATCTTCTACCACCTCGATTTCGACGACCGTCGCCGTTACCGCGACTACACCGGCTGCGGCAACACCGTCAACTGCAACCACCCGCTGGTCACCCGCTTCCTGATCGACTCGCTCTACTATTGGGCGCACGACATGCATGTGGATGGCTTCCGGTTCGACCTGGCCAGCGCGATGGCGCGCGGCGAGGACGGCAATCCGCAGTACCACGCGCCGGTGCTCTGGTCGGTCGAGCTCTCGCCCGAGCTTGGCCGCGCGCACATCATCGCCGAGGCCTGGGATGCGGCCGGACTCTATCAGGTCGGTGACTTTCCCGGCTTTCGTTGGGCCGAGTGGAACGGGCTCTACCGCGACACCCTCCGCGCCTTCGTCCGTGGCGACCCGGGCCTGATCGGCGATGTCGCCACCCGGATCGCCGGCTCGAGCGATCTCTACCAGAGCCGCGGCCGCCGTCCGGGCAACTCGATCAACCTGATCACCTGCCATGATGGCTTTTCGCTCCACGACCTGGTCAGCTACGACGAGAAGCACAACGAGGCCAATGGCGAGGACAATCGCGACGGCCATGATCACAACCTGAGCTGGAACTGCGGCGTCGAAGGGCCGACCGATGATCCCGCGATCCTGGCGCTACGCCGCCAGCAGGCGCGCAACTTCATGGCGCTGCTGTTGCTGAGCCAAGGGGTGCCGATGTTGTTGGCTGGCGATGAGCTGCTGCGCACCAAGCAGGGTAACAACAATGCCTACTGCCAGAACAACGAGCTGTCCTGGGTCGACTGGCGGCTCGCCGATGACAATCGAGAGATGCTCGATTTCACGCGCGGGATGATCGCCTTCCGTCAGCGTCATTCAACGCTGCGGCGCAACCATTTCCTCACCGGCGAGCCCCAGCATGAGGGCGGCATCCCGGACATCCGCTGGCACGGCATCAAGCTCGACAAGCCCCTCTGGGGTGATCCCGGCGCCCGTGTGCTCGCCTTCACGCTGGCCGGGCTCGAGCCCGATGAGCCGCACCTGCATGTGATGCTCAATATGTGGAAGGACCGGATGGCGTTCGCATTGCCGCCGGTACCGGGCCGCCGCTGGCATCGGGCCATCGATACCGCCTCGGAGCCATTCATCTGGTCGCCGCACGATCAAGCGCTGGTCACCGGCGACACGCAGCAGGTCGCCGCGCGCAGCATCCTGGTGCTGGAAGCGCGCTGAGCCCGTCCGGCAATGCCGATTGCATCATGCCGCTCCCGTCAAGCCGACCGCGTCATGTCGACCGCGTCATGCCAAGCTCGAAACCCCAAGCCCGAAACGCCAGGCCCGGAATCCCCATCGAGCCTCGTTGAGCGGCGATCGCCAACCTCAGGTCGCCTTTGATCCACTGCCGACCCGCCTCGGCGGGCCATCTCTCCACCACCAACAGGAGACGCCAGCATGCAACTCGGAATGATCGGTCTCGGGCGCATGGGCGCCAATATGGTGCAGCGATTGATGCGCGCCGGTCACGAATGTGTCGTGTTCGATACTGACCCGAACGCCGTCGCCGCGCTCGAGGAACAGGGGGCCATCGCGAGCACCGATCTCGCCGACTTTTGCGCCAAGCTCAGCAGGCCACGGGCGGCCTGGGTCATGGTCCCGGCGGCCGTGGTCGACACCGTGATCGATCAGCTCGAGCCGCACCTGGAGCCGGGTGACATGATCATCGACGGCGGCAACTCCTATTACAAGGACGACATCCGGCATGCCAAGCGGCTGCATGCCAATGGCATCCAGTTCGTCGACTGCGGTACCAGCGGCGGCGTCTTCGGGCTCGAGCGCGGCTATTGCCTGATGATCGGCGGCGACACCGCCGCAGTCGAGCACCTGGACCCGATCTTCGCCGCACTCGCGCCCGGGGCCGGCGAGATCGAGCGCACGATGGGCCGCAGCGGCGCCTACGACCGCGCCGAGCTCGGCTACCTGCATTGCGGGCCGAACGGCGCCGGCCACTTCGTCAAGATGGTCCACAACGGGATCGAGTACGCGCTGATGGCCGCCTATGCCGAGGGGCTGAACATCCTCAAGCATGCCGGCGTCGGCCGCGCCGATCATGCAATCGACGCCGAAACCGCACCGCTGTCCGAACCCGAGTTCTACCAGTACGAGCTCGACCTCCCCCGCATCGCCGAGGTCTGGCGGCGCGGCTCGGTGGTCTCGTCCTGGCTCTTGGACCTGACCGCCAATGCGCTGCACGGCGACCCGGAGCTGACCACCTTCGGCGGTCGCGTCTCCGACTCCGGTGAGGGTCGCTGGACCAGCATCGCCGCGATCGAGACCGGCGCACCGTCACCGGTGCTGACCACCGCCCTCTACGAGCGCTTCAGCTCCCGCGGTGAGGCCGAGTTCGCCAACCAGCTGCTCTCGGCGATGCGTTATCAATTCGGTGGCCACCACGAGAAGCCGGAGGACTGATGGAACCGCAAACCATGTCGTTGAACCACACCGGCTTCAACACCGCGCCGCCGGCACCGCCCAATGTGATGATCATCTTCGGCGCCGGCGGCGACCTGACCAAGCGCAAGCTGATCCCGTCGCTCTATCACCTGTGGGCGGCCGGTCTACTCCCCGAGAGCTTCGTGATGCTCGGGCTCGACCGGCTCGATCACGACGACGACAGCTTCCGTTCTCGGATCTCGGAGCATCTGCATCAGACCTACGGCACCGCATTCAATCTGGACGCCTGGCGACAGCTCGAAGAGCGCATCCACTACATGAAGCTCGACATGCTCGAAGGCAGCGAATACGAGCGCCTGTGCGAGAACCTGAGCCGGATCGACGCCGAGCGCGGCACCGAGGGCAACTACCTATTTTACCTGGCGATCCCACCGAGCATGTTTCGCCCCGTGACCGATCACCTCGGCGAGGTCGGGCTCTTGCATGAGACCGAGGACGACTGGCGCCGGGTGATCATCGAGAAGCCGTTCGGGCGCGACCTGGAATCGGCGATCGCGTTGAACGCCGACCTGCACCGCAACATGGACGAGGAGCAGATCTATCGGATCGACCACTACCTGGGCAAGGAGACGGTCCAGAACATCATGGTGTTCCGGTTCGCGAACAGCTTCATCGAGCCGCTTTGGAACCGCAACCACATCGACCATGTGCAGATCACCGTCGCCGAATCGGTCGGCGTCGAGCATCGCGGCGCCTACTACGAGGAGGCCGGTGCGCTGCGCGACATGATGCCGAACCACCTGCTGGTCCTGCTCGGCTTCCTGGCGATGGAGCCGCCGAACTCGTTCGATGCCAAGGCGATCCGCGACGAAGTCAATAAGGTGCTGGATGCGGTCGAGCCGCTAACGCCGGAGCAGGTGCTCACCCATGCCGTGCGCGGCCAATACAGCGCCGGCACCATGCCGGACGGCGAGCAGGTCAAGGCCTTCCGCACCTCCGCCGGCGTCCAACCAAACTCGTCCACCGAGACCTTCGCCGCAGTCAAGTTGACCATGGACAACTGGCGCTGGGCCGGCGTGCCCTTCTATCTGCGCACCGGCAAACGACTGACCGCACAGTACACCGAGGTCGCGATCCACTTCAAGAAGGCGCCCACCATCATGTTCCAGGATACCGAGGTCAACGAGCTCGAAGGCGATATGCTGGTCCTGCGGATTCAGCCGAACGAAGGCATTCAGATGAGCTTCGGCGCCAAGGTTCCGGGACCGACGATGAAGATCGGCACCGTGAACATGGACTTCTGCTACGAGGACTACTTCGGCAACAAGCCGGCCACCGGCTACGAGACCCTGATCTACGACTGCATGAAGGGCGATGCGACCCTGTTCAAGCATGCCGACACGGTCGAGAAGGGTTGGGAGATCGTCCAGTCGGTGATCGACGTCTGGGCCGCATTGCCGCCGCGTGAGTTCCCAAACTACGCCGCCGGCACCTGGGGACCGGCCGCGGCCGGCGACATGATCAAGCGCGACGGCCGCCAGTGGCGCCGGATCGAGACGCCGAAGGGGCATCCGCGTAGTTGAGCCGGCCCGCTGCGCGCCGCCCAGCTCGCGCCCGCCGCCCCTCGCACCAGCAAGACGCGAGATGGCCGTCACATTCCAGACCGCCGGCGGGCGGAGCAACCGCTTCCGGGCAGAGCGGCTGCTATGCTGTCCAGGAACCGATGAGCCAATGATGCCGAGGCCTTTCGACGCCGGCGCAAGCGCAGGAGGTTCCATGGATTACCCGCCCCACCGGTGCAGCCTCGGCTTCGCCAACGAGCCGTTCGAGCCGGGCGTGCATGTCTGCCACATCTACAGCGAGGATGACGAGCGCCTGAGCGCCATCCTGAAGTTCCTCTTGACGGGGCTTCAGGGTGGCGAGCGCTCGAGCTGCTTCTCGGAGCACTGCGACGAGCAGGCCGTCGCCGACGAGCTCGCCCGTCATGGTCTGTCCTATCCCGAATGACCGCTTCGGGCACCTCGTCGGCGATGCGGTGCTGAAGGAGGTCACGCGCCGGCTCGGCGCCAGGGTTCGCCAGAACGATCTCCTCGCCCGTTGGGGCGGCGAGGAGTTCATCCTGGCGCTGCCCGGGACGGACCAGAGCGGTGCCTTGCAGCTCGCCGAGGCCCTGCTCCAAGACATCGGACAGCGACCGTTCGAGACCGTGGGCCGCGTGACCCTTAGTATCGGGCTCGCCCTCTGGCGCCCCGGCGAGTCCTGCGCCCACTGGATCAGCCGAGCCGATAACGCGCTCTACGAGGCCAAGCGCGGCGGCCGCAATCAGGTTCATACTGCCAAGGACACCGGCTGATGGATGCCCAGCCCGCAGCCGCTCAGGATGCATCGATGAGATCCCACCGGCAACTCCGCGAAGCCCTCCGCTATGCCCGGGTCGGCTATTGGACGCTCGACGCCCAGACGCAGACCGCGCACTGGTCCGCGGAGATCTATCGCATCTTCGGCCTCGAGCCAGAGACGCCGGCCGGACCGGAGACGCTGCGCCGGCTCTTGCAGCCCGCCGACGCCGAGATGGTGCTCGGCTCGCTGGAGCACAGTTGCGCCACCGGCGTCGAGCACAACCTCGATTATCGAATCCGGCGCCCCGACGGCACGCAACGCTGGGTCACCTGCCGGGCCAAGGCGGTCTGGGACGAGGCGGGCAAGGTGAGTGGCCTGGAGGGGTTTCTGCAGGACATCACCGAGCGCCAAGAGGCCGCCGAACTTCAGCAGGCAGCCGAGCGCGAGGCCCGCGAATCGGCGGCGCTCTTCACCACTGCCTTCCAGGCGGCCGGCACCATGCTCACCATCAGCTCGCTCGACGAGGGCGTCTACGAGCATGTGAACGACGCCTTCGTGGAGAGGACCGGCTACGCCCGGGAGGCCGCCATCGGCGTGCGCTCGGTGGACCTCGGCTTTATCTCGGAGGCGCAACGGCAGCACCTGATCGAGATCCTGCAGTCCGATGGGCGAATCAGGGACCTGGAGCTGCGGCTCACCCGGCAGGACGGGCGCTCGATCGACTGTCTCTACAACGGCGAGGTAATCGAGGTCGGTGGTATCCGGAAGCTGTTGTCGATCGCTCAAGACATCACCCCGCTCAAGGACTCGCAGCGGGCATTGCAGGCAAGTGAGGAGCGCTTCGCGCTGGCCATGCGCGGCAGCAACGACGGCGTCTTCGATTGGGATCTCGAGACCAATCGGGTCTACTACTCGCCGCGTTGGAAAGCGATGCTCGGCTACGCCGACGACGAGCTCGAGAACACCCTGGATACCTGGGAGCGGCTGGTGGCGCCCGACGACCGGCTCGCCAGTTGGCGCATGCTGCAGGACTACATGGAGGGCAAGCGCGATGACTTCACCACCGAGTTTCGGATGCGGCACAAAGACGGGCACTGGGTCGAGGTGCTCTCCCGGGCCTATCTGGCGCGGGACGCCGATGGCAAGCCGGCGCGCGTGGTCGGCACCCATGTCGACATCACCGAGCGCAAGCGCTCTCAGCGCCAGATCGAGGCCGAGCGCGCCCGCGCCGAGCAATATCTTCGGGTCGCCGGCAGCATTCTCTTGGCGCTCGACCGCGAGGGGCGCATCACCCTGATCAACCCCAAGGGCTGCGAGGTCATTGGGCTCGCCGAGTCCGAGCTGCTCGGCCGCGACTGGATCACCGGCTTCATTCCCGAGGCCGAGCGAGACGCGGTCGCATCCATCCTCGCGCATCTGCTGCAGGACGACGGCCAGGCCTCGGAGTACGTCGAAGGGCACCTGCTCACGGCCCAGGGCGACGAGCGCCTGATCGCCTGGCACAATCGGGTCGTCCGTGATGCCGAGGGTCGGCCCACCGGCACCCTCTCCTCCGGCGAGGATGTGACCGAGCAGCGCGCCGCCGAGCAGGCACTACAGGAGGAGCGACGCTTCCTGCAAGACATCATCGACGGCATCGAGGACCCGATCCTGGTCGTCGATCGTGATCGCCGCATCCGCCGCATGAACCGCAGCGCGCAAGGGAAGGCCGCCGATATGGGCATGCTCGCGGGCGATCTGCGCTGTTATCAGTTGATCTACCAGAGCGATGCGCCCTGTCATGAAACCCTGCGCAGTTGCCCGATGACGAACGTGCTGCGCTCCGGCAAGCCGTCCAAGGTGATGCATCAAGTGCTCGGCGCCGACGGCCGCGAGCACACCCACGAGTTCGCCGCCACCCCGCTGCGGGGCAGGCACGGCACCATCGATGGCATCATCGAGATCTCGCGCGACATCACCGATCAGATCGAGCTCCTGGAGGCCCTGCACGCCAAGGATCTACGCTATGCCCACCTAGCGCAGCACGACCCCCTCACCGAGCTTCCCAACCGCTTCCTGTTCTCCGACCGGCTGAGCCAGGCCGTTCAGTTGGCACAGCGCAGCCACGCAAAGCTGGCCGTGCTCTTCATCGATCTCGACCAGTTCAAGCAGATCAACGACAGCTTCGACCACAGCCACGGCGATGCCGTGCTCGTCGCCTTGGCGCGCCGGCTCGAGGGGCTGATCCGCGGCGCCGATACCCTCGCGCGCATGGGCGGCGATGAGTTCAGCATCATCCTCAGCACCATCCAGCACGACGAAGATGCCGCCAAGGTCGCGCGCGAGGTGCTGGCGCTGTTCCAGCAGCCCTTCGAGGTCCACGGCCACCGGCTCTTCCTCGGCGCCAGCATCGGCATCAGCCTGCATCCCGAGCACGGCGACAACGGCGAGGACCTGATCCGCAACGCCGACGCCGCCCTGTTTCGCGCCAAGGCCGAGGGCCGCAACAACTTCCAATACTACTCGCAAGACCTCACCGCCAAGGCCTTCGAGCGCATCCTGCTGGAATCCAGCCTGCACGATGCCATCGCCAATCAGGAGCTGGTGCTCTACTACCAGCCGCAGCTGCACCTACCCAGCGGCAAGCCCTGTGGGGTCGAGGCCTTGCTCCGCTGGCGACACCCCAGCATGGGCCTGATTGCGCCGGACCGCTTCATCCCGTTGGCCGAGTCTACCGGGCTGATCGTGCCGATCGGCGAATGGGTGCTGCGCGAGGCCTGTGCCCAGATGCGGCACTGGCTGCGGTCCGAGCAGCTTCCCGCCGACGCCACCATGGCGGTGAACCTCTCGACGCGCCAGCTCGCGCATGACGACCTGGTCGACAGGGTGCAGCAGGCCTTGGCGTCAGCCGGGCTTGCCGCCGTCAACCTGGAGCTCGAGATCACCGAAAGCAGCCTCATGGCCTCACCAGACGAGTCGGCGATGCGCCTGCGTCAGCTTCGCGACCTCGGCGTCAAGCTGGGGATGGACGATTTCGGCACCGGCTATTCCTCGCTCAGCTACCTCAAGCAACTGCCGCTGACCAAGCTCAAGATCGATCGCTCGTTCGTCTCCGACATCCCGGAGGACGCCAACGACGCGGCGATCACCCAGGCCATCATTGGGCTCGGCAAGAGCCTGGCGCTCGAGATCTTGGCCGAGGGAATCGAGACCGAGGTTCAGCGCGACTTCTTGCTCGACGAGGGCTGCGAGCAGGGCCAAGGCTATCTCTTCGCCAAGCCCCTGCCCGTCTCAGAGCTCGAGCGATTCCTCGCCGCGTTAGCTGCAAGGCCGTAACGCCCTGAGCGTGCAGCGATCGCTAACCCAACCCTCAAACTTTGAGACGAGGCCGGTACACCAAGAACCGCGCCGCCAGCCGCTCAGACCTGCTGGCGCACCCACATCAGGGTCGGTGTCTCGTCGTCGCTGAGCGTCTTCGGGATCAGCAGCATCCCGCCGTCAAAGCGCCAGGCAAGCACGGTCCGCTCGCCGACGATGTCCTGTCGCGGTTGGCCATAGCGCGTCTTGAGCTCGTCGATCAGCAGCGCATGCCAACGCTCGCGGTAATCGAGCCGCATCGCGTTGAGCCCGACACCCTTCTCGCTACCGTCCTCGTCATTGCCACCGACATCCTTCCAGTAGAGCTCGACCCGCCGCGCCGGAATACCGTTGAATGAGCCGATCTGGGCCGCGCAGCGTCGCTCACCCAGCGCATGGCGGCCATCGTCACAGTCGAACTCGACACGAGAGAATTGGTCGAGCAGGAACGCCTCGTCCAGGCCCGGGCGCAGATTCTCAACCGCCAGGTTGAACGGCTGATGGCCGAGCAGATGCAGCAGGAAGAGATCGCTGCGGCGCTTGCCGTCCTCGGTCAGCACCAGCCAGATGAACGGGCCGGCGACGACGCAGATCGCGAGGAACAGCTTGTAGCTCTTCGGCAACTTCAGATTCATCGGGCGTAGGTGCCGATCAGGGTCGCTTGCTCGAGCACATGACCGCGCATTGCCCGTTCCAGATCCGACTTGGTGGGTCGCAACAGGCCGTTCAGCACCGTATCGAGCGCATAGAGCTTGTGAAAATACCGATGGCGGCCGATCGGGGGGCATGGACCACCATAGGCGGTGCGGCGCCAATCGTTGATCCCCTCTCCGACAGGCTCGGCGAGGGTCGCCGGCTCGAATGCCTCAGGCAAGCCCTGGAGCGTCGGCGGCAGGTTGTAGAGCACCCAGTGCACATAGGTCATCTTCGGCGCGGCCGGATCGGGAGCGTCCGGGTCATCGACGATCAGCGCCAGACTCTTGGTCCCCTCGGGCACCCCGTCCCATTCCAACGGTGGCGAGCGATCATCGCCATCACAGCTGTACTGAACCGGAATCGCTGCACCCTCCGAAAAGGCGCTGGATCGAATGGCTAAAGGCATGACCACCTCTGTTCGCTCATCAAATCGACTGTTGCGCAGGAACCGCGATTATTCGCGATCGAAGCGAAAAAATCAGTACGCCATCAGCTTCCGCCAGGTGCTAACAGGGTCCTGCCGAGGTTCCGCGCCCGCTGGCACGGCCTAGCAGGCTGTCGGGCTTCCAGAGACAACCCACTGATAAGTAAAGATTTTCATTTTTCGGCAGAAAACAATTTCTTTCTTAATCAGAAAGTTACGCCGATACCCTGACCGCCTGCTAGAGCAGTCTGGGGCCGAATTGTTCGACCGGCGTTCTGCACCGACGACCCTGCGACGGCAAGACACCTTCCGTGCCTCATCAGCGCCAACGATATGCGAAAATCGGCAAGCCGCGCAGCACCCGGTATCTGATGCCATTGCTGCAAGGCAATGCGTTGCCATGGCACGGTCGGTCAGATGCAATGTTTACCAACGAACGCCTCGTCATCCTAGACGCCGATGGAACCACCATCGACGCCTTTCGCGCCATCGAGAAGACCTTCGCTCATCACGGCATGGATATCGGGCCACTGGCGCGCTTCCAGAAACGCCGCAACCTGTTCAAGTATCTCGGCGGTTTCAAGGAGATGCCGCAGAATCTCAGACGACAGATCGGCCCGGGGCGCCGGACCAAGATCATCGCGACCCTGACCGAGGTCTATCGGGAAGAGGCCAGCATGTTCGATGGGATCGAGACACTGATGCGCCGACTTGCGACCGCCGACGATGTCAGGGTCGGGATCGTGACCCGGAATATCACGATCGAACCGCTCGCGACCCTGACCCGACTCTTCGAGCGGCACGGCATCGAGCCCGACCTGTTGGACTTTCTGGTACACCTGCCGCTCAGCGAGAACAAGCTGGCCTACTTCCGCCAGACCCGCGAGCGCTTCGGCATCAACCCGGCCTGCTCCTTCGCTTGCGGCGATGAAGCCAAGGACTTTCGTGCCGCCGTCAACTCGGGCATGCACCCGTTCATGGTCTCCTATGGCTTCGAGGATTTCGAGCGGTTGCACGACAAGCACGAGATCCCGGTCGAGGTGATCTCGCGCTCGCCCGATGAGCTCGCCTGGCGCGTCCTGCACGCGCTGCGGCTCGAGCCGATTCCGCTGCGGCCGACCGCCGCTGCCGATCTGGACGCGGTGGCAGCCGAGTGAGCCCGGGGGCGAGTCCGTCTCGCCCGGACTCGATGACCGTCCTAACGTTGATGGCAATGGGCCACCCCGGACGATGAATGTCGCGTGATTCACGGTACCGTTTATGGCACGGCGCCACGCCGGAAGATGAACTTCGCGTGATTTACGGTACCGTTTATGGCACGGCGCCACACCGGAAGATGAACTTCGCGTGATTCACGGTAAGCGACCGAGAGTGTCGAAGGGAGCGGTATCCAGCAAGGCACAACCACGCGGAATCAGTGTTCCGTTCAAACGAGCCGCAATCCAGGGGGCGTCGCGCTGCGCGTGCGATGGGGGCCGTGGCGGCCGGCACCCAGGGATGAGCATCGAGTGGCTGCAAAACCTCAGTCAACCCAGGCTGTTGCCTGATCTGCGCAGCGGCCGACTGCTGCCTCGAGTGCAAGACAGCGGAAATCCCGAGACCGATTGTCGCCGCCCGCAATGGTCGTGAGGTAGGAGCCCGCTTGCGGGCGATCTTTGCCGCCGCGAGCGCGGTCTGGTCGCCCGCAAGCGGGCTCCTACAGCGCTGAGAGCCCAGGTGGCAGGACCCGGTGGCAGGAAAAGGGCCTCGGTACGTCTGACGCGATGCACGAGTCAACTGCCGTTTCGTGTTTCAACGGCTCGATCAGGCGGAACGTCCAGCCCCCGATTGAGCGCCAGAGCGGGCATAGGCGAGCAGCAATAGCACCAGTCCGACGACCAGCATCGGGATGGTCAACAGCTGCCCCATCGTCAACCAGTCGAACGCCAGATAGCCGATATGGGCATCAGGCATGCGGACGAACTCAACACTGAACCGGAACAGGCCGTAGAGTAGCAAGAACATCCCCGAGACGGCCATCATCGGGCGCGGACGACTGGAGAATGCCCAGAGCAGGACGAACAGCACCAGCCCCTCGAGGGTGGCCTCATAGAGCTGTGACGCATGCAGCGGGACACTCCATTGGGCATCGGGCGGCAGACCGGCGCAGACGTCAGGGAAACGATCGCAGGGCAGGCGCATCCCCCAAGGGAGCGTCGTCGGATGGCCCCAGAGCTCGCCGTTGATGAAGTTGCCGATCCGCCCAGCCAAGAGTCCCGGAGGGATCAGCGGCGCAACGAAATCGCTGACCTGGAAGAAGCGCATCCCGTGTTTGCGCGCAAACAGCCACATCGACAGGAGCACGCCGATCAGGCCGCCGTGGAAGGACATCCCACCTTCCCAGACCTTCAGTAGATTGAGCGGATTCGCCAGGATCTGGTCGAAGCCGTAGAACAGCATGTAGCCCAGTCGGCCACCCGCGATCACGCCGATCACGCAGTAGAACACGACATCGTCCACCATCTCGGCCGTCCAGGCCGAGCCGGGTCGCGACGCGCGCCAACGCGCCAGCGCCCAGCCCGCGATGAAGCCGAGCAGATACATCAGCCCATACCAATGGACCGCGAGCGGCCCGATGACGAAGGCGACCGGATCGATGTCAGGGTAGTGCAGCATGGGCGCGGATGGTATCACGCAAGCACTGCAGCAGGATGACAGGTGAGACTTACTCGACGCACGAGACGCCAGGCACTGTGGCCGACGGACCTGGGATTCCTTCCGGACATCGCCCACCTAGTAAGATGCTGATTGGTACAGTTGTCCAGTTCGGCGTGATTCAGGGTAGCAAGATGATCCATCTCGATCGCATCGCCAATGCCTTCACCGCGTCCGCACCGCGCGCCGACTACTGGACCCTGCGCCTGGTCGATACGACCGGCGAGCTGGTCAACGTCCGCGATGAGGTCGCCGAGCCGAGCAGCCTGTGGCGCTCCCAGGGCGCGATGATCACGCTGATCGCCGAGGGCGGTCTGGGCTATGCGGCGACCGGCGACCTCAGCCCAAGCGGCCTCGCGCAAGCGACCGGGCGCGCTCGGGAGCTGGCCGCGCTGCACGCAGAGCGCGGCCTGTTCGATGCCCGCCTCTATCCGCGCACCGCAGTGCGCGCCGAGTACGAGACGGAAGTCGCCGAGCCCTGGTCGGCCTGGTCACTCGACGACAAGCTCGGGCTGCTGTTCGACAGCTGCCGACAGATGGACCTGGGCGAGCCCATCGTCGAGCGCGACGCCTGGCTCAGCCACCGCCGGACTGAGCAGCTCTTGGTCAGCGCCGACGGCGCTGCGATCCGGCAGTGCTGGGAGCATGTGCACGGCGGCCTCGCGGCGACAGCCCATCTTGCTGGTCAGACGCAGACCCGACATGGAGGCGGTGCGCTCATGCCGCGCCAAGGCGGACTGGAGCGCATCGCCGCCGCCCGTCTCCGCGAGGACGGCGAGCGCGTCGCCGAGGAGGCGATCGCGCTGGCGCAAGCGCCCGAGTGCCCACAGGACCGGCGCGATCTGGTGCTGATGCCGAATCAGATGGTCTTGCAGATCCACGAGTCGATCGGCCATCCGCTCGAGCTCGACCGCATCCTCGGCGACGAGCGCAACTATGCCGGCCTGAGCTTCGTCACGCCCCAAATGTTCGGCCGCTATCGATACGGCTCGCCGCTGCTCAATGTCACCTTCGACCCGACCCTGACCAACGAGCTCGCCAGCTGCGTTGCCGATGATGAAGGCACCATCGCCACGCGCGCCCACCTGATCCGCAACGGCCTGCTCGAGCGCCCGCTCGGCGGCGCGCTGTCCCAGGCGCGCTCCGGGCTCGCCGGCACCGCGAGCGCGCGGGCCTGCGACTGGGACCGCCCGCCGATCGACCGGATGACCAATATCAACCTCGAGCCCGGCCGGGACTCGTTGGAGGGACTGATCGGCCGCGTCGAGCGCGGCGTATTGATTGACACCAACCGGTCCTGGTCGATCGACGACAGCCGCAACAAATTCCAGTTCGGCTGCGAGCTTGGGCGGCTGATCGAGGATGGTGAGCTCAATGGGTTGGTCCGCAACCCTGGTTATCGAGGCATCTCGGCCACGTTCTGGCGCAGTCTCGACGGCGTCGGCGCGCCCGATACCGTTGAGGTGGGCGGCGTTCGCAACTGTGGTAAAGGCGAGCCGAACCAGTCCGTCTATGTCGGTCACGCCTCACCACCCTGTCTCTTTCGCGATGTCGAGGTCTTCGGAGGTGGCCTATGAATGCCGAGCCCTTCTTCGCGATGGCCGAGCAGGTCTTCGCTCACCTCCGGGGCGACGAGCGGCTGTTCCTGAGCCTGCGCAGCGAGCAGTCGGACTTCGTCCGCTTCAATCGCAACCGGGTGCGCCAGGCCGGTGCGCTCCAGACCCAGGAGCTGGCACTGACCTTGATCGAGGGCGCCCGGCAGGTGCAGGCCAGCTGCAATCTGAGCGGTGATCCGGAAACAGACAGGGCGCTCATCCTCGCAATGCTCGGCCAGTTGCGAGACCGGATCGCGCATGTGCCGGACGACCCCTATCTGAACATCTCGGACGCACCGAGCCGATCGCACACCGAGCTGCCGGCCCGGCTACCGTCCGTCAGGGAAGCGGTCACGACATTGACAGGCCTCGGCGAGGGGCTGGATCTGGTTGGCATCTACGCCGCCGGCAAGATCGCCGATGGGCTCGCCAGCTCGCTCGGTCATCGCCACTGGCACCAGAGCACGAGCTTCAATCTCGACTGGAGCGCCTATTTGGATAGTGACAAGGCGGTCAAGGACAGCTACAGCGGCTTCGACTGGCAGCCCGGCGAGCTGGATTCGAGGCTCTCGGCGCAACGCGAAAGGCTGGCGGTCATGGCACGACCGGTGCATCGGATCGAGCCGGGCCCGTACCGCGCCTTCCTCGCCCCCGCCGCATTGGAAGAGCTGATGGACCTATTGGCCTGGGGCGGCTTCGGCCTACGCGATCATCGCACCCGCCAATCGCCCCTCACCCAGCTTGCGAGCGGCGAGCGCCAGCTCCATCCAGCCGTCACGCTCCTCGAGGACAACAACCGCGGGCTGGCGCCCGGCTTCATCGATGAGGGCTTCGTCAAGGCCGACCAGGTCCCGTTGATCACGAATGGACGCTTCGACACCTGTCTCGCCGATGCCCGCTCGGCCAAGGAATACGGGGCCGAGGTCAACGCCGGGGCTGAGTGGCCGGAGTCGCTTGCGATGGCGGCCGGCGAGCTTCCCTCGGACCGGGTCCTCAGCACGCTCGACACCGGTCTCTACATTGGCAACCTCTGGTACGGGAACTGGTCCGACCGCAACGCCTGCCGGGTGACCGGGATGACCCGCTTCGGCACCTTCTGGGTCGAGCAGGGCGAGCTGGTCGCACCGCTTGCGGTAATGCGCTTCGACGACAGCCTCTATCGGCTGCTCGGCGAGCAGCTCGAGCAGCTGACCCGAGAGCGCGACCTGCGCCTCTCGGCCGAGACCTACGATGGACGCTCGACGGCGAGCAGCCTGCTCCCGGGCATCTTGGTGAGCAGCATCGACCTGGCGCTCTGAGACGGCCCAGCTGAGTAACTGCTCGGAAACCAGTCTCCGCTTCCGGAGCGGGACCGGTCGCGGCAACATCGGGCAACAAACGCGAGACACTCCTTTAGAGGCCCTGTCAAAACGCCCCTTTTGACTCGCGCAAGCTCCTGATCTCCCAGCGCGCGGCAGTCATTCTGTTGCGGCTACTCACTGTTGCGGCTACTCACTGTTGCGGCTATTCAGGATGCCGAGCCCAGCGGTCGGCGACCTAGCCGGCCATCGGCTCGTTGCGCCGCAGCACGATCCGATCCGGCGCCGTCGACGGCTCCAGCACGCCGTTGTCGACCTCCTCGGCAACCGGCACCAGCTCCGCGCTCGCAGGGAGATCGATCTCGATCCCGCGCAGGTCGGCGCCGGCGCGACCCGCGAAGAGCCTCAGGTCCTCACTGATCATCGCCCAGCAGCGCGGTCCGATGCGCGCCGGTTCACCGCTGAGCTCGGTGTCGAAGCACATCCGCCGTCCATCGAAGACGATCCGAATACCGAGCATGACCGGTTCAGGATCAGCCAGTCCGTTGCCGTTGGACTCGCCCGGATAGACCACAGGCTCTGACGCGGTCGCTGAGGGGTCGGCGGACGCACTGGAATCGGCAGCCCGCGGATGGATCGCGACGCTGATCTCGACCAGCTCGGTCGCCAGCCGCGGGATATTGGTCTCGATCCGGGTCAGGGTGCAGTTCGGGTTGCGGCAACGCTCGCGCAGCGCGAACGAAAACTCTCGGTCTACGAACACCCCGATCGCCTGCTCGACCTCTTCGAGATGCCGCTGACAACGACGCAGACGCTTTGGATAGGCATTGTCATCGCGCAGTTGCTCGCGGATCACCTTGCGCAGGCGGTCGAAGCCCTTCGGCAGCGTGCCGCTGTGGAACCCTCGGCACATCAGCCCGCGCATGCTCTCGCCATGGGCGCCGACGCTCGCCGGCTCGATCTGCAGCACCGGCTGGCCGCCACCGTCCGGGGTGCGCAGCCGCTCGCGATGGTTGGCCTCATAGAGCTTCCAGTTCTCTTTCAGCTCCCAGACCAGGAACCCGAACAGCCCGGGCAGCAGCACGATGGTCAAGGTGACCAACGGATAGGCGATGACCTTCGGCAAGACCGATTTCGAGATCTCGACGAAGGCCGTTGTGATGGCGGGCAGGAACGGCAGCAACAGCTTATGACCGATACTGACGATCGGGAAGTGCTTGACCGGATTGACCTGTGGCTCGACCAGCACGGTGACATAGAACTGGATCAGGGCCTCGGAGAAGCGCCAGATCGGCGCCAGCAGGGCCTTGGCGGCGAGACTGGTCCAGCGCTCGCTCAAATGATGGGTCAAGGACTCATCGACACGGTGCAGGATCTGCGAGAAGCGGCGCGTAACCTCCTTGAAGAAGAACAGCAGCTGTTGGATCAGGCCGATGAACAGGGCCTGGTTGATCCGCTGCAGATAGATGCCGATGCTCGTGCTGAGATTATCGAGGAAGCGCCGTCCGGCTGGGGTGTTCCGGGCCAGGGTCCCGAGAGCGAACGCGAGCCCGAGCAGCCAGAGGCCGGGCTGGATCGGGACCTCGTCGACGAGCACCGCGAGCGCGATGATCGGGGCCAGCGGCAGCGTCCCGATCAACAACGGCTGGATCAGGTTGCGCCCCAGCCCGCGCATCAATCCGGTACCCAGCAGGCCCGCGATCGGCCACCAGCGCAGCAGTGCGCGCGGGCCCTCCCAGAAGAGGAAATGCAGGATATGCCAACTGCCAAACGCAACCGCCTTGGCGAGATGGCGGCCGATACCGGTATAGGCCACCAGGTTGATCAAGGCGCCGCTGAACGCGACCGAGATCGGCTCGGTGAGGTGAAACCCCTTCTCGACATACGGCATCAGCTCGATCAGCAGATCCAGGCTCTTCAGCACCATGAAGGCGCCGCCGAACGGCAGCAGCAGATAGCGCAGTAGGTCGCGCCCGAGCGGGGTGCCGAACAGCGGCGCACCGAGCTGCTGCAGCCCCTTGATGTAGATCTCGCCGGGGCGGTAGACGCCGGGCAGCGCTCGCTCGGCGGTCCGGTCGAACCGGCGCAGCCGGTCGCCCCGGAAGAACTCGCTCCAGGTCGGATCAGGCAGGCGCAGGATGTTGCGCGCGACGATGTCGCGGACATCGGTGAACTTGAGGTGCCGCCGATGCTTGATCACATCGAGCAGCTCGAGCTTCATCTTATGCGCGGCGACGATCTCGCGGTGATCGCGCGGCACGAAATCGGCTTCGCGCATCGCCTGCTCCAACCGCGGCGTGAGCGCGGTCTCGAGGCGGTCGGTGATGCGGCGGTTCAGCGTCCGCAATACCCCAGAGAACCGTTCGAGATCGGCGAGCGGCCAATGGAGCTCCTCGAGCCGGGCGCGGCTGGTCTCGAGCGCCCGCAGGGCCTTGAGCATCGGCTGAAACGGGAGCAGCTCGCGCACCTGGCCGCGCCCGAACTGCAGCAGCCAGCGCCCGAGTCGAAGCCGATAATAGTCGCTCGGCCCCTGCAGCTGCAGCTGCTCCAGGCAGCCGAGCAGCCCCTGCGCCGCCGGTGAGCCATAGCGCGCGCGGTCGTCGGCTGTGAGCCGGCGAATGAATGTGTGGAGCTCCTCGTGCGTCTCGTCGTCCAATGACCAGCGCCGAGCGAGCCCCGCACTCAAAGAGGATTCAACGGCCGCTTCGCGTTCACCGATGGCCTGATCGAGCGCCGGAGGCAGGGCCCGTAGCTCCGTCATCAGCCGCCGCACCAGCCGGCGCGCCGCCGCGAGCCGCCGCAGCGCGAGGGCCGGATAGCCTCGACGCTCGGCACGGGTCGCTGCGGCGACGGCCCGCTCCAATAGCGTTAGCCCGGCGCGCACCTCGACCTCCGGAGGTGCGTTCGGGTCGGCATCGCCCGGGCGGCGTTTCCTGCTCAGCAGCGAGGGCATTGGTACCGCCGGCACCCAGCGCAGCACGGCCAGCAGCTGGGTGCGCCAGATCCCCAGTTGATCCCCGATCCGCTCACGCCATCCTGGGCACTGCTCCAACTGGACACCGCGCGCAACCGCATCGAGACAGCGCTGCTCCAATGCGGGGCTCAGGGCAGGGGTCTCCACGGCGTCAGGGATGATCGCCCCGAGCAGCGGTGAATGCTCGGCCTGACCGCCAGCGAGGCGCAATGCCGTCGGGAGCGACTGCTGCATTCGTGCCATGACCTGCGCCAGGTCCGGATCGCTGCGGCCATAAGGCAGCGCCACCGGCAGCAAGGGGGCATCGGCGCGCAGGCTCCCACCGCTGCCAGGGCGGCTCTTGATGAGCAGGCGCGGAAGACGGGAATCGACCAGCGGTCTCGGCAGGTCCAGCCCACCGAGCGACATCCAACGATCCACCTGCGGCCAGACCTGGATCGCCGGAAAGAAGAAGCCACGCGCGCCGGGCGCGAAATAGCGCAGCCGAACGACGAATGCGACAAAGCTGCGGCAGATCAGGTCGTCATCCCAGACCGGGAGGATCAGTCCATCGTGGCCCAGCACCTCACGGACCTCGGCGAAGGCATAGTGGCCGATCAGCGCACGCAGCGAATCCGCACCCAAACGCTCACGGTGATCGCCACACTCCTGCGCAGTCTGCCAGGTACGCGCGACCTCGGCCTCGAACGAGCGCGCCCAGTAGTCGTAGCGCAATCGGGTGAAGCTGCGCTGCTCGAGACGTTGATGCGGCGGACTCGGCAGCAGGATGACCTGGCTCGGGAGCTGCAGCCCCTCGATCACCGACAGCGCCTCGGGGTTCTCGGTCTCGAGCCCGAGCAGGAAGTCGGCCTGGGGCATCAGGTAATACGGCAGATTCGGCACCGCCACGCCGGCGAGCCGCTCACCCAGCTGCCCCTCGATCAGACGCTCGATCGCACGCGCATGGAACAGAAACAGGCCTTCGGCCGGTTTCATGATCTGCTGGCGAAAGGCCTTGGCGGTAACGATGGACATGCTGGCGTGTGATGGGCCTTGCTCGCCGAGCATGCGGCGAGCAGCCGTTGCTCGCAAATTGGCAATCAGATCAGTAAAGCAGGTTCCGAGCCAAGGACAATGACGTCAATTCCACTCCAACGAGCATCGCACGGCCCTAACCCGGACGATGAATCCCGCCTGATTCACGGTAACGCCGATGGCACGCTGCCACTCCGGACGCTCAATCCGAGGAGCTTCACGGTAACCGATTGTCTGCGTCGGCCGCCCATTTTTCCCCGCAACGGCATCGCGCCGAGACGCTCCAGGCAGCGTCATGTTAGCGTTCCGCGACCAGGACGGTCGCCCTTCGCCCAACGCAGGCGCCGTCAACGCTCAACCGAACCTCAGGTCCTCTGCCACGATGCTCGATGCCAACGCCGCTGTCATCGCGACCTTTGTCGCCTATCTTGCCCTAATGATCGCCATCGGGTTTTGGGCCTATCGCCGCACGACCGACTCGTCCGGCTATTTCCTCGGTGGCCGCAGTCTCGGCCCCTGGCCGGCTGCGCTCTCGGCAGGCGCATCGGATATGAGCGGCTGGTTGCTGCTCGGGCTGCCCGGCTTCGCGTTCGCGTCAGGCATTGAGGCCTTCTGGCTCGCGGGCGGGCTGTTGCTCGGCACCTGGCTGAACTGGCTGCTGCTGGCGCGGCGGCTGCGCGTCTATAGTGCCGCCGCGAACGACTCGCTGACGATCCCCGAGTTCTTCGCCAACCGCTTCGGCGACCGCGGCCATCTGCTGCAGGCGGTCGCGGCCTTCTTCGTCCTGCTGTTCTTTCTGTTCTACACCAGCTCAGGTCTCGTGGCAGCCGGCAAACTCTTCGAGACCGTCTTCGGGCTCGATTATCTGATCGCTGTCGTCGCCGGCACCCTGTTCATCGTCTCCTATACCCTGTTCGGCGGCTTTCTGGCGGTATCCTGGACGGACTTCGTGCAGGGGCTGTTGATGGCGGCGGCCTTATTGATCGTCCCTGTCATCGCGATCCAGGCCGACGGCGGCTGGGATGCGACCATCGCAACGCTGCAGGCAACGAACCCGGACCTGCTGAACCTTTGGTCGAACAACGAGGGCAAACCGCTCACGCTGCTGGCCATCGTCTCGTTGATGGCCTGGGGGCTCGGCTATTTCGGCCAGCCGCACATCCTCGCCCGATTCAAAGGCATCAACAGCCCCGGGGACGTCCCGACGGCCCGGCGCATCGCGGTCGGCTGGACGGCGCTCAGTCTAGTCGGCGCCGTGTTGGTCGGACTCGCCGGGGTCGCTTATGTCGGCAACAACCTCGGCGGCGAGCTCAAGGACGCCGAGACGATCTTCATGGTGCTGGTGGAGGCGCTGTTCCACCCAGTGATCGCCGGCATCCTGCTCGCGGCGATCCTAGCGGCGATCATGAGCACGGCGGACTCGCAGTTGCTCGTCTCCTCATCAGCGCTGGCCGAAGACCTCTATCGACAACTGGTGCGTCGCGGCGCCAGCCAGCGCGAGATCGTGCTGATCGGCCGGTTGGCAGTCGTCCTGCTGGCACTGGTTGCCCTGGGTCTCGCCACCGATCCCGACAGCACCGTGCTTGGACTGGTGTCCTATGCCTGGGCCGGGTTCGGTGCCGCATTCGGCCCGGTGCTCTTGATCAGCCTCTACTGGGAGCGGATGAACTGGCACGGCGCGATCGCCGGCGTGGTCACCGGCGGCCTGGTGGTCGTGGTCTGGAAGCAGCTCGAGGGCGGGATCTTCGCGCTCTATGAGATCGTACCGGGCGTGCTGCTCGCAACCCTCGCGATCATCGCCGTCAGCCTCCTGACCGCGCCGCCGGGGCAAGCGAGCCGGGAGCTGTTCGCTCGCTACCGGGCGCAGCTGAGGCAGGACTAACCGCAGACACAGCAGCTTCCCGCTGGCTGCTGGCTGCTGGCTGAATGACACAAGAGGTTCAGACGGCGCCGGAACCTGTTCGCAAGTGGGCGGCTTCCCGGCCCCTTCATGTTCAGGGGCTTGGGCGCTTTAGAGGCCCTATCAAAATGCCCGGCTAGCCCACACAAGTTGCTGATTTGTTAGGCCATAGAGGGTATTCTGTTAGTGCCTATTAAAAGAGCGGGACATCCTGTCCCGCGCGGGAAGCGCCGATGGATCAGCGCGTCCTTAGGCGATCAGGACCTGCAGATGATCAGAAGCTGTAGGTCGCGATCAGGCGCCAATGGCTCATGGTGGCGTCGGCCTTGATACCGCTGCGTTGATTCACGAACTCATCGTACTCGCTGGTACGGTTGACATAGAAGGTCTTGAGCGTGAGCCCTTTAACCTGCTTCGGCTTCCAGACCAGCACCAGGTCGAGCTCGCTGGCGTCAGAGGTTGGCGCCGCATTGGGCGAGACATTGGGCACTGCGCCTCGAGTCTCGGACTGGCCGTAGTCGAAATAGGCGGCAACGAAGCGCAGGCCCGGCATGATCGCGTAGCTGGCGCGCGCGCCCCAGGAGCTGACATCCTGGCGATAGGCGTTGCGTGAGAAGATCGAGCTCGTATAGGCCGGATCGCCGCCGAAGGCATTGAAGAATGCCGTATCGCCATCGGACTGGTTCCACATTAGGTGGGCGGTCCATTTCTTCTTCGGGCCAATCAGGCCAGCCTTCAGACCGAACAGGTTGTAATCGAGCTCGCCGCTGCCGAAGTTGGCCTGGATCGCCGGGATACCTTGGATACCCTCGGTGCCATCGCCGACGTCATCCTGACGCAGGTACTGGGCACCGAGGTCCAGCTTCAGCTTGTTGAGTGGGATCTTGGCATCGACGTCGAAGTAGAGACTGTTGGCGATATCCTCGGTGTAATAGTTCCAGAGTCCGAGCTTGGTATGCGGAAGGCCGGCATAGCGGACGCTGGCGATGGTCATGCCGGCAATATCGTCGGCATCCGGACCCAGAGCGATCTGCCCCAGATTGAGGAACCTTGCCTGACCAAGCCCATCCTGGCTCGGCAACTGCGCCGCGCCGCCGGTGCCGCTCCCCTCACCGATGAAGCCCCAGTCGGTCATCGCGCGGGTACCAAACGACATCTGGGTGATCTGCCCGAGCGAGATGTCGAACCCCTCAACCGGCTTGGCCCCGACGATCAGCGCGGTGTAGGCGTTCGGCACCAGGTTATAGGTGTTCTCGGTCAGCGGTGAAGCGATCTGCCCGCGTCCGATGAAGCCATAGAGCTGTTCGTTCTCGAAGGTGACATTGACATTGGTCAGCTGGCCCTTCTGCGCGCCGTCATCGGCCAGGAAAAGCCCGCGTGCCGTGCGCTCCTCGCGGATCGTCGGATCGAAGTCAGTGCTCCCGAAGATGTCTCCGTTCAGGTAAGCGGCCGCATTGAAGCGGAAGCCGTTCCAGCTCGGGCTCTTGTAGCCGGCCATGACCGAATAGGCATTACCGCTACTGGGGTCCCAGCCGTTGTCCTTGGCCGTCAGGATGCTTATTGCCCGCAGCCGCGCGTTGAGCGTTCCGTAGTCGTTGCCTTGAATCGACAGGTCGTAGGCGGCTGCGCCGGTGCTCGCGACAGCGGTGCACAGTCCCATCGCCAACATTCCCCTCTGCCTCAGCATCATCCTCCTCCTCTTCGTGGTGGGTGGTCGTTATTCTGTCTATAACCAACAACAAATTACTACAATTTCGCAACATTTGTATCATCGAGCTCACCCAAGCACCGGGCTTGAGACAAAAAGATCACAAGAGATTGAGATAGATCAGAAACGCAACTGCGGCCCGATCGATGACGATCTGTTGGAACAGCGCAACTGAGCACAAAGCCGGTTGCCCTCCGCGATTTTTGTTATATTATTTCGTCCACCAGCCTGAACACCGAATCTCATCCACCATCGTGCGCCCTTCGATCTTGCCCTTGGCCTTATTGCTCGGGATCAGCCACTCGCCGGTCTTTGCAGCTGAAGAGACCGTGCTGCAGGTATTTGCCAGCGTGCTGCCGGTGCAGACCTTCGTCGACGAGGTCGGTGACGGACGCGTCGAGACGCGGGTCATGGTCGTGCCAGGGCAAAGCCCGGCAACCTATGACCCGAGCCCGAAACAGGTCGCCGCGCTGGCCGACGCCGAGCTCTATGTTCGAGTCGGTGTGCCGTTCGAGGATGCCTGGATGAAGCGCATCCGGGCCGCCAACCCGGCGATGGCCGTTCTCGATCTGCGCGACGGATTGGATCTCCGCCCGCAGACAGCCCATGACCACGGTGCGGACGACGCCCACGGCCACCACCATCACGAGCATGAGGCGATGGACCCGCACATCTGGACGAGCCCGCCGAATGTCCGAACGATGCTCGTTTCCATTCGTGATCAATTGACCGCGCTCGATCCGGACGGCAGCAGCGTCTACGAGCGCAATCGACAGCGTTACGACGCCGAGCTGCAGAGGCTTGATACATGGCTCGAAGAGACCCTGTCCGACCTCGATCATCGCGCCTTCCTGGTCTACCACCCGGCCTGGGGCTATTTCGCCGATACCTACGGGCTCGAGCAGGTCCCGATCGAGCGCGCCGGCAAGGAGCCCGGACCGCGCCGTCTCTCGGCGCTGATCGAGCAGGCCAAGGCGGTCGGCGCCCGCGCGATCTTCGTCCAACCCGAATTCGATCAGCGCATCGCCGAGCAGATCGCCCGCAGCATCGACGGCCGAGTCGAGGTCGCCACACCACTGGCGGTCGATTACGTGGCCAACCTGAAACGCTTCGCCAGAATCCTCGTCGACGCGAACCAGGCGCCTGAGACGGCGAAGACCACTGCCCCGGACGGGCACTGATGCAAGGGCAGTCGCAGCGGGTCATCGAGGCGGAGCACCTGAGCTTCGCCTATGGCGCCGTGCCGATCCTCGAAGACGTCAACCTCCAGATCGAGGCCGGCGAGTTCCTCGGACTGGTCGGACCCAACGCCGGCGGCAAGAGCACCCTGCTCAAGCTCATGCTCGGTCTGCTGACACCCCAGCAAGGCCGTATCCGTGTGCTCGGGCGGCCGCCGAAACAGGCCCGCCACCGGCTCGGCTATGTGCCGCAGTACCCGTCCTTCCCGCGTGATTTCCCAATCGACGTGCTGAATGTGGTGCTGATGGGCCGGCTTGGGGTTGGCGCGGGGCTGAGCGCCGTGCTCGGCACCGGCTTCGGCGGCTGGCGCAGGCGTGATCGCGAGATCGCTCGCCGCACCCTGCTCGAGGTCGAGGCCGGCGACCTTGAATCGGCGCCGATCGGCTCGTTATCCGGCGGCCAGCTGCAGCGGGTATTGCTTGCGCGCGCGCTCGTCGGCGAGCCGGAGTTGCTGATCCTCGACGAGCCGACAGCCAACATTGACCAACGTCTCGAGGGCGAGATCTTCGAGCTGCTCGCGCGGCTGAACACGAACCTGACCATCGTCGTGGTCTCCCACGACATCGGCTTCATCTCCAGCTACGTGAATCGGGTCGCCTGCCTAAACCGGACCCTGATCTGCCATCAGACCGAGTCGATCGATGGCGAGATGATCAATACCCTCTACGGCGAGCCGGTGCGGATGATCACCCATGATCATGGCACCGATGACCATGAACACGGCCAGAGCACAGGTGCCGGCGCCCACCACGCCAGGGGGGTTACCCCTCATGGCTGAGTTCCTCAACGCGCTGAGCACGCATGCCTTTCTCCAGCAGGCGCTGATCGCCGGCCTGCTCGCCAGCATCGGCTGCGGGCTAGTCGGCCCGTTCGTCGTGGTCAAGCGCATCACCTTTCTGGCCGGCGGCATCGCGCATTCGGTGCTGGCTGGGATGGGCGCGGCACTCTACTATGGGTATGATCCGCTCACGGGCGCGCTTGCGGCCGCGGTGCTGGCCGCGCTGCTGATCGGCTGGGTCCGTCTCAGCTGGCGCACCGGCGAGGACACCGCCATCGGCGCACTCTGGGCCATCGGTATGGCGATCGGTATCCTGTTCGTCTCCAAGACGCCGGGCTACGCGACCGATCTGATGAGCTTCCTGTTCGGCAACATCCTATTGGTGCCGGCCCGCGAGCTCTGGTTCATGGCGACCTTGGATCTGGTACTACTGCTGAGCGTGGCACTGTTCTATCGGCAGTTCGTTGCCATCACCTTCGACGATGAATTCGCGCGTCTGCGCGGCGTCCCCGTCGAGCTGTTCTACCTGCTGCTGCTGGTGCTCGTCGCCGTGACGGTCGTGCTGATGATCCAGGTCGTTGGGCTGATCCTTGTGATCGCGCTGCTGACGCTGCCGGCCGCGGTGGCCGGCCAATGGACGCGCACGCTGGCTGCGATGATGGGGATGGCGATGGGCATCGGTGTGCTGCTGACCAGCGGCGGGCTGGCCCTGTCTTATGCGCCCGACCTGCCGACCGGCCCGACAATCATCCTGCTCGCCGGCGCCCTCTATCTGATATCAGCCGTCAGCGCTGGATTCCTCGCAAAACGCCGCGCACGCAGAGCGGTCCGCAGTATGAACGAGCACCGAGATGGATGAAGAGCAACTCCAACGCGCCCTCGACACCGCAGAAAACCTCTGCGCCCAGCGCGGTGTCCGTTTCACGCCGCAGCGGCGTCGAGTCTTGGAGCTCGTCTGCCGGGCCCAACGGCCGGTCGGCGCCTACGAGATCCTCGATCAGCTACGCGATGGTGCTTCGGCCGCACCACCCACAGTCTATCGCGCGCTCGATTTCCTGCTCGAGCAAGGTCTCGTGCACAAGCTCGAGACCCTACATGCGTTCATCGGGTGTACCCATCCGGAGCATCCGCATGCCAGCCAGTTCCTGATCTGCGCCGAATGCGGGCGCGTCAACGAGCTCGAGAGCGACCGGATCTCAGGCGACCTGCGCTCGGTGGCCGAGGCGGCCGGTTTCCGGCCCAAGCGGCCGGTAGTCGAGGTGATCGGCACCTGCGCCCATTGCACCAAGAAGATCCGAAACGGATCTAGGTCGGCCTCCTGACCCTGACAGTTGTCCGCAGTGAACCGCTTTTGACCCGCCCGGCCGTCTACTGCTTGACCCGAGTACATCGCGTCAGAAATGCCGAGACCCTTTTCCTCCCATCTGACGCTCAGCGCTGTAGGAGCCCGCTTGCGGGCGACCAGGACGCGCTTGCAGCTGCGAAAATCGCCCGCAAGCGGGCCCCTACCCGACGACCATTGAACCTAGAAACCGCAGTTGACCGCTTAGGCGATTGCCGGAAAAGCCCGTACCGAATTGCGCAGGATTGTCGTTTTCCTTCGAGGAGCGTCGCCGGGAGCATAGCCGGGCTCTGTGACCGGCGGCGCGACGAAGAAGGCGAGCGAAAAGACCAGCAAGGCGGTATGAGCTTTGACAGAAATCGCCTTAGCCCAACATGCAACCCGTTGCACTGGTTCCACTTCTGGCGCTTCATGAAGCGCACCCATGGGTGACGGCCGTCCAACTGCGGTTTCTAGGTTGAAGGCAGCGACAATCAGTGTCGGGATTTCCGCTGTCTTGCACCAGTGCCATCCACTAAAGGGTGAGATTGCGATGCGCTCGGAGCGCTTAAGCGGCGACCCTATCGAAAGCGGCTGCATGCCGGCGCATCCTTTTCCGCTCGCGTGCCGCAGAGCACTGTTCCCGGCGCGCCGTTGGTTGGGCAGTTGGATCACGCTGTCGCTGCTCGCGCTGTTGCTCACGAGCGGCTGCGGCGAGGATGCGACAGATCAGGGTGTGGGTTTGTCTGACGAGCGGTCACCCGGAATTCCTGAGGCCGCTGATGGCGAGCCGCTGGAGCTCGAGTGGGACCACCTTATGCCAGCAGACTGGGAACCCGAACGTTTCCTGGCCAAGATCGACGCCGACCACCTCAGCGACGAGGACCCGCGCGCACAGGCGCTGATGAGGAAGCTCGAGGCGCGTTGGGCCGATGCGCCGCTCGTCGAGGCGCTCGACGGTCGCCAGGTGCGTCTGTCAGGCCTAGTGCTGCCGCTTGCATCGGAAGCGACGACCGTCCGTGAGTTCCTGCTCGTCCCGTACTTCGGCGCCTGCATCCACGTCCCGCCACCACCGGCCAACCAGACCATCCTGGTCAGGGCGCCGGCCGGCCAGCCCTCTGCCGGCGCCCTGTTCGATACCGTCTGGGTCGAAGGACGGCTGCAGGTGATGCCCTCCCAGCATGAGCTCGGCACCGCCGGCTACCGAATCGACAACGCCCGGGTGAGACTCTATCAGGAGCTCTGAGCAGCGGGTGTAGCCCGTCACACAAGGCGACAGCCGTCGGGCTCGCTTCAACTGGCCCCTTGCGGCCCGATCAGAACGGCCGGTCCGATCAGAACGGCCGACCCGAATCAGAACGGCCGACCCGCCTGCTCGCGCGACTGGTTTCGATCGCTCAAAGGGACGTCCTGTCAGGCGCAACCCTTTCCGCCTCGTTGCGCCTTGCTCCTGTTGGGAATTCAGGCACGATAGCGGTGCCGCCGCCCGGCGTCTCTTCAGCCTACACCCGACCAGCGATGGTCTCCATGATGCGTCGACGATCGCAAGCCCAATGCCGGTGCGCCGGGGTCATCGGCAGGACGGAGCTGTTCGAAGACCGCGAAGACCCGCTCGCGATAGGCTTCCGGAATCCCGAGGCCATATGCCTGCCCCTTAGCCAGATAGAGCTGTATATACCCAAAGTACGTCAATGCTCGGCACGGCAGAGCGCAGGGTCGGGTGACGGCGAGCGGGGATGTCGACGGCATGGAGACCGTCGTCAAGCCTCCAGGGATGGATTCACGGCGTCCCCATCACTGCCCCCAGCGCCGTGACGCGACCCAGAGCGGTCTAGGAAAACCGAAAATCGGTTTGCGATGGGTATATCGCGGACCAGCGTGCGCTGATCCTTCGCCCGCAGCTCCGCATAGCGCCGGCAGACGAGCGCGTCGCATCCGCACCGGGCCACGACAGCAACCGCTGGGTTCGCAAGGCCCCGGTAGGAAACGGGCTTACGCGCCTGTCCCGCTCCGAAACCGCCGTTTCCGTTTCAGGCCTCATCAGCTCCAGCGCGTCAGCGATCTATCTGGTCCGGGCTGGCAGGTCAACATGGACCTCAGCTCGAGCAAAGCACGGCGGGATCGCGTTGAAAGAGCATCGCCAGCAGACGCATGGCCTCACGGTTGGTCCAGGAGCCGGCCAGCTCCAGGGCCGTGTCCAACGGCAGCCAGAGCACCTCGGTATGCTCGCTCGGATTGATCCGGATATGGCGCCGATAGGGCAGGTGCAACGCGAACCAGTGCTCGCGGTTGAAGCAGACGCCTTGAGCGTATCGCTGACGCCAGGTCTTGATGATCGGAAACAGCCGCGACTGATGCAGATCGATCAGCCCGGCGGCCCCGAGCAGGCCGGTTTCCTCCTTCAGCTCACGCAGCGCCGCTCTGCGCGGCGATTCGCCTGGCATCAGGCTGCCGGTGACCGACTGCCAGAACCCGCTCGGCTTGACCCGGTTGAGCAGCATGAACTCGCCGGCCGCGTTGAAGACCACCACCAGCACCGAAACCGGACGCTTGAACGACGTCGTCGATCCCATCGCAACAGCCCTCTCAGGTCATCAGTTACACGCAGGAAACCGACCCCAACGGATCAGATTGCTTATGCAATTGGCACAACCGCCGCAATACCGAGCCGATGAGACCGGACCGAGCCTCGGGCCGGCACGGACGAAGCCGTCGCTAGGCGCGCAATTTGATCCGCAGGGCGAGTTCCTTGAGCTGCGCCTCGTCCACCGACGACGGTGCATCGGTGAGCAGACAGGAGGCCGTCTGCGTCTTCGGGAACGCCATCACGTCGCGGATCGAGTGGCTGCCGGTCATCAGCATCACCAGCCGATCCAGGCCGAAGGCGATGCCGCCGTGCGGCGGGCAGCCGTACTTGAGCGCATTGAGCAGGAAGCCGAAGCGGTCGTTGGCCTCCTCATCGGTGATCTTGAGGAGCCGGAAGATGCGGCGCTGCACCTCCTCGCGATGGATACGGATCGAGCCGCCGCCGAGCTCGGTGCCATTCAGCACCAGGTCATAGGCGCGAGACAGGCACTCGCCGGGCGCCTCCTCGAGCTGGTCGAGCTGCTCCTCCTTCGGCGCCGTGAACGGGTGATGGAGTGCGGTCCAGCGCCCGGTATGGGGCTCCTTCTCGAACATCGGGAAGTCCACCACCCACAGCGGCTGCCAGTCATCGCTGATCAGCCCGCGATCATGGCCGAGCCTGACCCGCAGCGCGCCGAGCGCCTCGTTGACAACGTTGGCCTTATCGGCGCCGAAGAAGACCAGATCGCCGTCCTCGGCCTCGGTGCGGGCCATGATGCCGTCGACCGCGGAATCGGGCAGGAACTTCAGGATCGGCGACTGCAGCCCGTCGCGGCCCTTGCCGGCCCAGTCGTTGACCTTGATGTAGGCCAGCCCCTTGGCGCCATAGATGCCGACGAACTGGGTGTAGTCGTCGATCTCCTTGCGCGTGAGCGTCCCGCCTTGCGGCAGGCGCAGGGCCGCAACCCGGCCTTCGGGATCGGCGGCCGGCCCGGCGAAGACCTTGAACTCGACCTCGCCCATCAGGTCGGCGACGTCGACCAGCTCCAGCGGCACGCGCAGGTCGGGCCGGTCCGAGCCGAAGCGGCGCATCGCCTCGGCATAGGTCATCCGGGGGAAGGGGTCGGGCAGCTGCACCTTGAGCACGCTCGCGAACAGCTCGCGCACCATCTGCTCCATCAGGCCGGTCAGCTCGGCCTCATCGAGGAACGAGGCCTCGATGTCGAGCTGGGTGAATTCGGGCTGACGGTCGGCGCGCAGGTCCTCGTCGCGGAAGCAGCGCGCGATCTGGTAGTAGCGGTCCATCCCGGACATCATCAGCAGCTGCTTGAACAGCTGCGGCGACTGCGGCAGTGCGTAGAACTCGCCTTGGTGCAGACGGCTCGGGACCAGATAGTCGCGCGCCCCCTCGGGGGTTGATTTGGTCAGGATCGGCGTCTCGATATCGAGGAAGCCGTGAGCATCGAGGAAGTTGCGCAAGGTCTGGGTGATGCGGCTGCGCAGGCGCAGGCGCTGCTGCATCTCGGAGCGGCGCAGATCGATGTAGCGGTAGCGCAGCCGCACCTCCTCGGAGGCATCGGCACCGTGCTCGTCGAGCTGGAACGGTGGGGTCTCGGCCGCGTTGAGCACCTCGAGCGACAGCCCCAGCACCTCGACCTCGCCGGTCGCCAGCTCTGGGTTCTCGGTGCCCTCGGGACGGCGGCGGACCCGACCGGTGACCGCGAGCACGTATTCGCTGCGGATCTGCTCGGCGAGTGCAAAGATCTCGGCCCGGTCGGGATCAAACACGACCTGGACCAGGCCGCTGCGATCGCGCAGGTCGACGAAGATGACACCGCCGTGATCGCGGCGGCGGTGAACCCAGCCGGAGAGGCTGACTTCGCGGTCGATGAGCCCGCTGTCGAGCTCGCCGCAATAATGACTGCGCATAGCGTCCGATCCCCGTGTCACTGCCTGTCGGCCAATCTGCCCGGCCTGCCGGTCAGCGCCCGATCGACTGGCGCATTGGGTTCCGATAGGCGGGGCGCGGACAGCCGACGCTGCCCGAAAAAGCCGTTCAAGATAACGGCCGGAACGGTCCTTAGCAAGCTAAAACACGGGCAAGCCGAAACATCGGCCGATCGATCCGCGCGGCGGCCCGGACGCAGAAGGGATCGCGCTTTGCGCTACCTTGTCGTAACCCGATGGCTACGAGCGTTTCACTCAGCGGGGCGGTACGCGGCGGCCATGCGCGTGAGGCCAGGCTGCTCCCGCAGACGCAACCCGAGCAGCTCAGACCATCTGGCACTGAAGTGGAGCGGCGATGCCGGCAGACTCGGCGCCGGCCGCCCTGCCGCGGCCGGCCCAAAGCTGAACTGGCCGCGCTGCCGAGCAGGCCTCCTCAGGAGCCGGCGGAGGCCGCCGTCGACGCCGGCTTGGACTTGGGTGGAGGCGTTGCGTCGGCCCCCTGTTTGCTCTTTGAATCCTTGCCCTTCGAATCCTTGCCCTTGGAATCGGCCGCTGCCGTTTCCTTCGGCTTCTCAGTCTTACCGTCCTTGCCCTGTGCAGGCTCGCCGTCCTGATGCAGGTTCTTACGCTTGTCCTTGTCCCCTTTGAAGTCGGTCTCGTACCAGCCACTCCCCTTCAGCCGGAATGCGGCAGCAGTGATCTGTTTCTCGAGTGCAGCAGCCCCACAAGCCGGGCAGTCGGTCAAGGGCGCGTCACTGATCTTTTGCAGGGCCTCCAGCTCATGGCCGCAGTCCGCACAGCGATAGGCATAGATAGGCATCGTCAAGCTCGCCAGATAGTGGATCGATAACCGCGCAAGTATGGGGTTTTGGCAGCGATTTTCAAAGCCTCGAGCTCACCGCAAGCGAAGGACTTCCCGGAAACAGCTGCACGACCGTTCGCGCTAGGCGCTGAGAATAGGGCACTCGAGGATCAGGCTGTCCCCCATTCGTAGCGCCCATTCCCAATCTGCACAGCCGGTTGTTCCGGAAACCTGGCAAGAAATGCCTGATTTCGTTGAGTCTTCTCCGTGACCAAAAAACGGCCACTTGACTGACGCCAAGACCTGGTCTCAGAGGCCGCTGAAGTCATTCCGTTAGACATTCTAGGTCACTGTTTTTGTTGGCTAAGAAACCCTATGGTCGCTCGCCCTGGTTTCCGGACAGGCTGAGCCCATCGGTGCCGACTGTTCCGGCGCTTTCTGTCCGGCGATCAGGCGGAACGGCTATAACAGAATGCCCTCTATGGCCTAACAAATCAGCAGCTTGTGTAGGTTAGCCGGGCATTTTGATAGGGCTCTAAAGACACGATCACTCTCAGTCTTTACGGGCTGATGCCTCGAGCAGTCCCCTCAGGTATCGTAACAGACGCCGTGGCGCCTCCGGTCGACCGCGCTCGGTATCCTTGCGCGCCGCACGTACCAGGCTGCGCAGTTGCTGGCGGTCGACCGCCGGATAGGCGTCGATGAGCTCGGTCAGCACCTCGTCGCCCCCTTCGATCAGCCGCTGTCGCCAACGCTCTACCTCATGCTGACGCGCGGCCGCGGCCTGCGCCTGCGACTCGCGCTGCGCCAACAGGGCTTCTAAAGGCTCAGTGTCCTCGCGCGCCAGACAGTTGGCGATGCGCTTGTAGTGACGACGGAGCGCGCGCTGGTCCTTGATGCGCGCGGTCTCGTCCAGGGCGGCCCAGGTCGTCTCGCCGAACGACAGCGCCTCGAGCTCGGCTCGCGGTAGGCCGGCGAGCTGCTCGGCCAAGGCCTGCAACGCCTGATGCTCGCGCTTGATCTGGCTGCGGCTCGGTCTATCGTCGGCGACTGGCAGCCTGGATTCATCCTCAGGCTCCGAGGAGGCGTCTGCAGCGGACTCAAGCCAGTCAGGCTCGGTGGGACCAACGGGCATGGGCATCGATTCTCTCCGTTCTCTTCTCGGTTCTCTTCAGGTGCAGTCATCCCAGTCAACCCAATCTGTTGTCTGCTCTGCGCAGCGGCCAACCGCGGTTTCGAGTTCATGCGGCAGGCTCGCCCGGTCCGAGCCGCGCGAGCAGCTCGGAAAGCTGAATGCGACCACCGTCGAAATCGAACCGCCGTACCCGTTCGCCAACGGCATCGAGCAGAGGACGCAGTTCGGCGTCGACCGTGCATTGCACCAACTGCTCGACCTCAACGCGGGCACGTAGATTACGCCCTGCCAATAGCCCATCCAAACGCAAAAGCTCCGCTCTCAGGGCGGCTCGGCCCATCGGCTCTGCGGTTTCCGGGATCGCGCCTTGGCCCTCTGGACGATCCTCGAGGCCGCAGTCGATGTCCAAGGACGCGATCGATTCGAGCGCACGTCTCATCGCCGACTCCAGCGCCGCGCATGCCGCCTCCCCTTCAACATCAACCCTGTCAACATCAACACAGTGCTCGAGTTGCCGCGCGGCGATGCCCACCTGCGGGATGCCGAGCGTCAAGGCGACCCCGGCCAAGGTATGCGCCGCTTCGGTCGCCGCTGTCCGCTCGCCGGCCTCCAGGGAGGCCCGGATCATCGCCGGGTGCTCACCGAAATGCTCGGCGAAGCGCCGCAGCCGCCGACGGTGGGCGCCCGTCTCTCCGTCATCGGGCCGACTCAGCCCCGGTGCCAGCTCGGTACCGGTTGACCCCGGGGCGGTGCGTGTTTCAAGGTCAGCCGTGACGGGCGCTTCCAGCGACCGAGTCTGAGAGACAGCGTCCGGGGCCTGCTCGGACGCCTCGAGCCCTTCCGAGCGCCGCGCCGCAGGCCGCCAGAGGCGCTGCAACGCCCGTAAGAGCTGCCGATGGTCGACGGGCTTGGCGAGATGTCCGTGAAAGCCCGCCTCAAGGCAACGCTTGCGCTCACTGGCGCCCGCATGGGCGGTCACCGCGATGATCGGCAGCTGAGCATAGCCTGGAATCGAACGGATACGCTCGGCGGTTTCATAGCCGTCCATCTGCGGCATCTGGAGATCCATCAAGACCACATCGACCGCCTCGCGTGCACGCAATCTCGCAAGCGCCTCGATCCCCGATGAGACGATCAGCGGTTGTGCCCCGCCGCGTTGCAGCAGCGCCGCGATCACCTCCTGGTTGAGCGGCTGGTCCTCGACCACGAGTACCCGCATACCCTGCAACGGGCGCTCGGAGGCCAGGCGCTCGTCACCGACGCGCTCAACAGGCCCCTGTCCATTGCCTGCCTGCGGCGAAGCCATCGGCAACGACAGCGAGAACGAGAAGCGGCTGCCCACGCCGAGCTGGCTCTCGAGCGCGATCTCGCCACCCATCTGCTGCACGAGGCGCTGCGAGATCGAGAGCCCGAGACCCGTGCCGCCGAACCGCCGGGTGATCGACGCATCGGCCTGGGTGAACGGCCGAAACAGACCCTTGCGCTGCTCCTCGGCGATACCGATACCGGTATCGCGCACAGTCATCTCGAGCCGCACCCTACTCTCTTCGGCGCCCTCTTCGGCGCCCTCTTCGCCAGGCTCACAGGCGACCTCGAGGCAGACCTCGCCCGACGGCGTGAACTTGACCGCATTGTGCAGCAGATTGACCAGCACCTGACGCAGCCTGGCCTGATCGCCGACGACCCAGCAACCCTCGACACCCCGTTGCTCGGTCCGCAGCTCGAGGCCCTTTTCGCGCGCGGCCAACGCGATCAGGTCGCGCGCCTCGGTCACCAGCTCGCCGACATCGAACGGCGCGGCCTCAAGCTCGAGTCTCCCGACGTCGATCTTGGAGAAGTCGAGCAGGTCGCGGATCAGGTGCATCAGTGCGCGCGCGGCGCGCTCGGCCTTGTCGACATAATCACGCTGCACCGCTTCGAGCCGGCTCTCGCTGAGCAGATGCAGGAAACCGACGATCGCATTCATTGGCGTCCGGATCTCATGGCTCATATTGGCCAGGAACTCGGATTTCGCCCGGTTCGCCGCATCCGCCTTGCGCTCAGCGATCCGCAGCACCTCTTTTTGCTCGCGCAACTGTGTGTTCGACTCGGTCAGCTCCTGCGTTCTGTCCTCGACGCGATCCTCGAGTTCGGCCTTTGCGGCATTGAGCTCATCGTTCGCCTCCTCGAGCGCCTGCGCGTAGGAGGTCTGCATCGCGCGCCGTTGTTCCTCGAGCAGATAGAAGCGGTCGGAGATCGTAAAGGCCAGGATCACGGCCTGCCAAACTGAGCCGAACTGGGTCACCCAGGTCGTGAAGAAGTTGGTCGGCAGCACCCCGAAGACCGTTAGTGCATAGATGAACATGCTGCCGAGGAAGACCGTCCAGGCCAGCGAGTAATAGCGCGCCGGACGGTAGCCCTGCAGACTGATCTTGAACCCTGCCGCAATGAAGAGCACGACGGTGAAGACCAGCGCGACCGCGAACGGCAATGCCAGGTCATAAGGACCGAACAACGCCAGCGGGATGCCGGCGAGCGCGGGCCAACGCAGCATACCGAGCACCCGATGGATCTGCGGTGCCTTGGTCGCGGTATCCAGGATCGAGCGGCTGAAGCGTACCCCGAGCAGATAGGCGACACAGAGGAAGATCGGTAGGCTGACATTGGCCCACCAGGGATGATTGGGCCAGAAGAATTGGAACGAGAGCCCGTTGAGCGCCAGTTGGAAGGCGATATAGCCGAGGATGAACGCCGCATAGTTGGCGGCATTGACGTCCTGGAGCCGCCAGGCATGATAGAGGTTGTAGATCACCAGCATCAGCAGCGCTCCGTAGTAGAGCGCAAGCATTCCGGTCTCGATGCTCAGGTGTTCGAAGGCCGCGTTCTGGGAGAGCAGGTCCAACGGCAGGTTGAGCGAGCCGACCGTCTCGACGCGCAGATAGACCGTCACCGGCTGTGAGGGCTGTAATTGGACCGGGAACAGGAAGGTCCGAGCCGCTACTGGACGCGCGGAGAAGGGCTCGCGATCCCCGGTATGGTATGCAGTCACACCGGACGACGAGACGATGTAGAGGCTCACCCAATCCAGTAGCGGATAGGCGAGGTCGAGGTAGTAGGTCGCAGGATGCTCGAGCCGGTTGTCGATCCGCAGCCGCGCCCAGACCACGCTGCGCTCGAAGCCGAGATTCGGCGTGGTACCGGTCGTCGGCACGAAATCATCACGGTAGGCCGCCGAGCGCACCGCCTCCAGGGTCAGCGAGCCGTCTGGGTCCGACAGCAGCTCCAGATGACCGATCGTGCTGTAACGCGCTTGATCGCTGACAACGCGCAGCGCCTCACCCTTGGGCCGATCCCCATCAGCCGCCGACACCGGGGACACCGGAGCAAGCAGGATCAGCACCAGCAGTGCCAGCGATGCGAGGGCGCCCCAGAGTCGGTTCATCGAGCCGTCCCTCCCGTTTCCGTCCCTAGAACCCCATCGGCTGCATCTCCCAGCGGCGCAGCGACAGCTGACCGCAACCACTGCTGGCGGCCTCATCCAACGCCCGGGTTGCCAGTAGCGTCATCTCTTGCGGGCGCACACGCATGGTCGGATCGATCAGGACGAAATCGGCACTGACCCCGCCCACGCTCGCTGTAAGAGGTCGACGCGCGGCCCCTTCGCCATGCTGGAGCCCGAGTGCCGCGACCGCATCGATCAACGCCGCGCCGCGCGCCGAGGCGGTGGCGACATCGGCATGCGGCAACAACAGCGCAAATTGCGGCCCGCCGTAATGCGCGCACAGATCGAGCGGCCCCGATGCCTTGGCAGCAGCAGCGCAGCCGACCTGCTCGACCGACCGCTGCAGCGCCGAGCGCCCCTGTGCTTGGGCAACCAGATCGAAGGCGTCGATGCCGAGCAACAGCAATGAGAGCGGCGCGCCCTCAAGCTGCGCGCGCGTCGTCTCGCGCTCGAGCACCTGATCGAAGGTCGCCCGATTGGGCAGGCCGGCAACGGTGTCGAGATTGGCGAGGGCCTTGAGCCGATCGCGGCTCGCCTTGAGCTCCAGATGCGTCTTGACGCGGGCTCGAACGGTCAGCCGTTTGATCGGTTTGGTGATGTAGTCGACGGCCCCCACCGCGAAGCCCTTGGCCTCGTCCTCGAGGTCGGTCTTCGCGGTCACGAAGATCACCGGGATCTCGGCCAGCTCTGGGTCCAGCTTGAGCAGCCGACAGACCTCATACCCGTCGACCTCCGGCATCATGATGTCGAGCAGGATCAGATCGATGCGCTGGGACGAGGTGAGCTCGATGGCCTCATCGCCGGAGATCGCGAAGAACACCTCGTATTCGGTGCCGAGCGCCGCCGCAAGCACCTCGATGTTCTCTGGCACATCATCGACGATCAGGATGTTGCGCCGCTGCTCCGGCGCCGGGTCAGTGCTGGCCATCGCCGCTCTCCTGAGGATGCACTCCCGCCATCGCGCTTCGGGATCAGGCCTACTGGATCGGGTCTATCGGGTCGGGTCTCTCGGGTCGGGTCAGCGACCGAAACGAGGCGCTTCGATGCAGCAACGGCTGAGCCCGTTACGGAAACTGCTCGAGCTGCTCCATAGCCTGCTCGTAACGGGCGCGCAGCTCGTTCCGCAGCTTGGCCTCCTTGGCGCCCGCACAGCCGCCCATGGCACGCAGCCGCGCGAGAAAGTCACGCGTCATGCGCTCTTGGACATCACGATAATACCCTTCCGGGAAAAGATCATCCTGAGCGTCGATCACCGTCATCCGGAACCCGCTCGCCAAGGCCTTATTGAGGTTCTCGGTACGGCGCCCAGACCGATCCTGTCGGCAACGGCTGTTGTAGAGGTCAAGCTCGAATGCCGCTTCGACCGCATCGACGATCAGCGCCTCGGTCTGCTCATCGAGCAGCGGTGCAGCACTGGATAAGATGGGGATCGCCCAAAGGGCCGATAGCAGCCCCCACGCCGCCAAGGCACGCGCGGAGCGCACCCCATGACATCGTTTTGAACGCATGCTGCTCTCAGCTCCGGCCATAGACTGGCACGGCGGCACCGGTCACGCAGCGCGCTGCATCGGAGGCCAAGAAGAGCATCACGTCGGCCAGCGCTGCCGGCGGCACCCACTTGCTGTGGTCTTGGTCGGGCATCGCGGCACGATTCTCAGGTGTATCGACGGTTCCTGGGAGGATACAATTCACCCGAATCCCCTGTTCCTTGTGCTCCTGCGCAAGCGATTCGGTCAGCGCGATCACTCCGGCCTTCGAGGCACAGTACGGCCCCATGCGGCCTTTCGCATTGAGGGCGGCCCGAGCCGAGACATTGACGATGGTCCCCGCTCCCTGTGTCAGCATGACCGGGACCGCCGCCCGGCAGCAGTGAAAGACGCTGCGAAGATTCAGATCCAGCATCCTGTCCCAGGTGTCGTCATCGGTCT
Source organism: Halochromatium glycolicum (assembly GCF_016584085.1). Lineage (GTDB taxonomy): Bacteria > Pseudomonadota > Gammaproteobacteria > Chromatiales > Chromatiaceae > Lamprobacter > Lamprobacter glycolicus. The sequence goes on from NZ_NRSJ01000010.1 coordinate 93,362, forward strand.
CGTGCAGCGGCGGCCCCATCGCGAACCCACCGGCAACATTGGCCAGGATATCGATGCGGCCAAAGCGCGCCTTGACCGCGTCTATGACCCGCTCGGCCTCGCCGGCCGACAGCAGATCGACAGGAAAGGTGTCCCAATCGCCACCTGGCAGGGCCTCGGTGACCTCATCAAGACGCTCCGGACTGATATCCAGCATCGCCACCTTCGCGCCCTGCCCGAGCAAGGCGGTGCAGAGCGCCCGGCCCAGGTTACCTGCCGCACCGGTGACCACTGCAACCTGATCTTTGAATTGCCCCATATGAAGGCTCCTGACGCCAGCGGTTTGAAATCGGGTTGGGGCACAGGGCGGACAGCGCCACTCGACCCCGCTGCCAACAACTTAAAGGCAGCGCGACAGACTGTAAATGTCGCATTGGCAGAACCTTTGGGGCGCTTGCGCCGTTGACCACCATGCGACCCCCCATTGTTCTCTGTATCATGTGCGGTTGTTGTAACGCAGGGTTCAGACACTTGGCATTGCAGCGTAGACCGATAGCGGAAGGGCGTAGCGGTCGCGAGCGCTCGAAGCGCCTGCGGCTCAGCGCCGCTATGCCGCACTTCGCAGAGAGCGGGCTGACCGAATCGCCGCCCTCTGGGACGCGCGTTCCGACGATGCGCACCCTGTTTTAGGCTGCAACCAGGCCGGCATCCAATGCAGTGGCTTTTCCTCTTGCTACCGATCGCAGCCGCCTCCGGCTGGCTGGTCGCGCGGCGCACCGGTGCGAGCCGGCGCGCCTGCGCAAACGCCGGCAATGCCGCCCCGGTCTTCTTTCGAGGGCTGAACTACCTGCTCAACGAACAGCCCGACAAGGCCATCGACGTCTTCTTGGAGCTTGCCGAGATCGACGGCGAGACGGCCGAGACGCATCTCGCGCTCGGGTCGCTCTTCCGCCGGCGCGGCGAGGTCGATCGTGCGATCCGTATCCACCAGCATCTGGTCGCACGCGGGACGCTGAGCAACGCGCAGCGCGGCTATGCCCTCTACGAGCTCGGTCGCGACTACATGCTGGCCGGCCTGTTCGACCGCGCCGAGAGCCTGTTTCAAGAGCTCGTGGAGCAAGGTCTCCAGGATCGGAATGCGCTGCGCAGCCTGATCGAGATCTATCAGGCCGAAAAGGACTGGCATCGCTGTCTGCAGACCGCCGATCAGCTGCAACGTCGGTCCGATCGTCCGATGCAGACCGAGATCGCGCACTATCATTGCGAGCTCGCCGAGGAGTGCCTTCGCCACCATCAGCACGATCAGGCGCGTGCGCACCTGCTCGATGCACAGGCGGTGGACCCGAACTGCATTCGTGCAACGATGATCCAGGCACAGATGGAGCTCGATGGCGGCGATACCGCCTCGGCCTTGATGCTGTACCGACACCTGGTGCGTCGCGGGCCGGACTATCTGCCGGCGATGCTGCCGCAGCTCCTCCGATGCTGCGAGTGTCTCGGCCGCGACGCGGTCGCCAAAGAGCTCAAGGACCTCTTCAATACGCACCCCTCGCCGCCGCTGATGCTCGAGCTATCGCGGGCCATCGAGCGCGAATCCGGCCCTGAGGCGGTGCGCGAATTCCTTGTCGAGTATCTCGGTGCGCACGCCGATCTGGTCGGCGCTGAGCGTTTGCTCGAGCTGCGGCTCTCCTCTCAAGCGTTACGAAGCGCCGACGGCGATGCCCAGCTGCTCGAGGTGATTCGGTATCTGGTCGCCAGCCAACCGGGGTATCGCTGTGATCAGTGTGGGTTCGAGGCGCGTGCTTTGCATTGGCAGTGCCCAAGCTGCAAGCACTGGGGCAGCGTCAAGGCCGTTGCTCCGCCGCCGCTTGATCAATCCAGCAACGGGATCGCCTCAGCGGCTTCAGCATGCATCACCCACTGACGATCATGGCGGCCACCCCCCCGGAGAACGAGACGATCTCAGCCAGTGTTGCACGATATACCCAAAGCACGTCAGTGCTCGGCACGGCAGAGCGGAGGGTCGAGCGACGGCGTCCCCCGAGCGCCGTGACGCGACCCGCAGCGGTCGAGGAAAACCGAAAATCGGTTTGCGATGGGTATAACCTCGCACCTGCCGCCGAGCCCCAACCTTGCTCATAGGCCCACTATGCCGCCCTCACCTCAAACCCGAATCATCGTTGCATTGGATGTCGCCTCGGCCGAGGCGGCACTCGCGCTTGCCGACCGGCTCGACCCCGCTCAGTGTCGCGTCAAGGTCGGCAAGGAGCTGTTCACGCGTGCCGGGCCAGTGGTGGTGGAACAGCTGGTTTCGCGCGGCCTCGATGTCTTCCTCGATCTCAAGTACCACGACATCCCCAACACCGTTGCCGGTGCCTGTGCCGCGGCCGCCGACCTCGGGGTCTGGATGCTCAATGTACACGCCGCCGGCGGGCTGGCGATGATGCAAGCAGCGCGTGAGCGACTCGCGCAGACCGCGGCGCCGCCGCTGCTGATCGCCGTGACCGTGCTCACCAGCCTCGATACGGACGACCTTGCCGCGATCGGCTGCGCTGGCAACCCGCGCGATCGTGTCCAGACGCTGGCCGAGCTGGCGCTGCAGGCCGGTCTCGATGGTCTGGTCTGCTCGCCGCAGGAGGTGGCCGTTCTGCGCGAGCGATTCGGCCCGCAGCCGCTCCTGGTCACTCCGGGTGTGCGCCCGGCCGACACGGCCAGCGGTGATCAAAAACGCACCATGACGCCTGCTGAAGCGATCGCTGCCGGTGCAGACCACCTCGTGATCGGCCGCCCGATTACCGCCGCGCCCGATCCAATGGCGGCGGTCGAGGCGATTCGAGCCGAACTGAGCGCGCTCCCAGCAGGGAGCGCCTGACCACTCCAACCAGGTCCCCCGTTCAGATCACCGGACGGAACCTCATCCGCGCATTCAACCAACACATCCACAGGAGTCCTCATGGCCAAGATCAACAAGGCTGTCTTCCCCGTCGCCGGCCTCGGCACGCGCTTCCTCCCGGTCACCAAGGCCAGCCCGAAGGAGATGCTGCCCGTCGTCGACAAGCCCCTGATCCAGTATGCCGCTGAGGAGGCCGAGCAGGCCGGCGCGCAGCAGCTGGTCTTCATCACCGGCCGCCATAAGCGCTCGATCGAGGATCACTTCGACAAGAATCCGGAGCTCGAGTCCGAGCTGCGCTCGGCCGGCAAGACCAAGCTCCTCGAGATCGTCCAGACGATCCTGCCGGAGCATGTCAACTGCATCTATGTGCGCCAGCCCGAGGCGCTCGGGCTCGGCCACGCGGTGCTCTGCGCCAAGCCCGTGGTCGGCAACGAGCCATTCGCGATCCTGCTCGCCGACGATCTGATCGCCAACGACGGCGACGGCGTCTGCCAGCAGATGGCCGATCTGCATGGGCGCACCGGCGCCAGCATCCTCAGTGTCGAGGAGGTCCCCGCGAACGAGACCCACAAGTACGGCATCGTCGAGACCGAGACCCAGCCCGACGGCACCCTGCGAGTGACCTCGATCGTCGAGAAACCGAAGCCGGCCGATGCACCGTCCAATCTGGCCGTCGTCGGCCGCTACCTGCTCACGCCGACGATCTTCGACAAGCTGGAGAACACCCAGGCTGGGGCCGGCGGCGAGATCCAGCTCACCGACGCGATCGCCGCGCTGCTCGAAGAGGAGACCGTGCTCGCCCACCCGTTCCAGGGCAAGCGCTACGACTGCGGCAGCAAAGAGGGCTATCTGGAGGCGACGGTCGAGCTCGCCCTCGACCACCCCGAACTCGGCGAGTCCTTCCGCCGTTACCTGAAAACAATGGACTTCTGAGACGAGCAGGACGCTGCGGGGCCCGACACCAGCGGACGCCCCGCCCAGTCCTTTGACCTGTTCTCACTCCCAGACGATGGGGCCGATGATCAGGCGCGCTTCCAGCTGATCGCCGATGCGATCGGCCAGCTCGATGCGGCCTGACGGCGAGGCAGAACGCGATCGGCAGCCGGACCAGCGACGCGATCCGTCGCAGATCGTCTGGCGCAATGCCGATGTGGAGGGACATCGGCGCACGCCTGAACCGCCGCAGTGCGAGGCCCATCCGGGACGCCCCGAGCAGCGATCAGGCCTCCACGGCCGGCCTTGCCCGTGCAGCCGCGGCCGCCGGCCGCGCAAACCGCAACGTGAGCGCCAGCAGCGCCGGCATGAAGGTCAGGGTCACCAGGGTGCTGAACAGCAGCCCGAACAGCACGATCGCGCCCAGGCCGCGATACAGCTCGGTGCCGGCACCGGGGTTGAGCACGAGCGGCGAAAGCCCCGCCACCGTGGTCACCATCGACATCATGATCGGGCGCAGGCGCACCCGTACCGCGTCGGTGATCGCATCGATCACCCGCATGCCGGCGTCGCGCACGTTGCTCACCGCCCGCTCGGTGATCAGGATCGGGTTGTTGACCACGGTCCCGATCAGCACCAGGAAGCCGAGCATCGTGATCATGTCGAACGGCTGCTGGATCGGGTAGAGCCCGATCTGATCGAGCTGGCCGCCGATCAGGTTCAGCAGGGCCAGCCCGGCGATGCCGCCGCTGACGCCGATCGGCACGCTGGTCATGATCAGCAGCGGCCAGCCCCAGTGGCTGAACACCGCGACCATCAGCAGATAGGCGATCAGCAGCGCGACCGCGAAGAACCCGGCGAGCGCATCGCGGGTCGCCTCCAGCCGGTCGCTGGCGCCGCTCAGGGTCAGCGCGATCTCGGGCGGCAGCTCGCCGTTCGCAGGCATCCCGGCGATGATCTGCTCGCGCACCAGCCGCACGCCCTCCTCCAGCGGCACCGCGCGCGGCGGGATGATGCTCAGGGTCACGGTGCGGTCGGCATCGACGCGGCGGATGGTCTCGGTGTTGACGGTCTCGGCGAGCCGGGCGACCGCTGACAGCGGCACCACCCCGCCAGCGGGCGTCGACAGCAACAGCCGCTCGAGATCCTGCGGCCGCTCGATCGTGCCCTCGGTGCTGTAGAGAAAGAGATCGATCTCGTCATCGCCGACGAAGACCTCGTCGACGAAGGCGCCGTCGGAGAAGGCCCAGATCGCATAGCCGAGATCGCCCGGCGTCAGCCCGAGCTCGGCGGCGCGCTCCCAGTCCGGCCGGATCTCGAGCATCGGCTGGCCGAGCACCAGGCTCGAGGGCTCGGACTTCAGACGCGGCGCATCGAACAGCCCGCGCGCCTTGGCCTTGACCTGGCGCGCGGCCTCGAACAGGGTCGGCAGGTCCGGGCCGCTGATCTCGATGTTGATCGAGCGCGTGCCGCCGAAGTTGCTCGAGAAGATCGAGCCGCGGCTGGAGAAGCTGCGCAGGCCCGGCAGCTCCCGGGTCTTCTCGCGGGCAACGTCCATCAGCGCCTCGGTGTCGCGGCGGTGGGTCGCCTCGCGCACGACGAAGACCAGCCGCTCGCTGGCGAAGCCGATGGTGAAGTTGAGCGGCGGGACGGCGGTCTCGCCGGCCGCGAATGCGGACCGGTCCTGACCGACCGCCGGATAGAAGTCGGCATCGACGCGCTGGAACGCCTCGCGCATCATGTCGATGTTGTAGCCGGGCGGCGCGAACATCAGCGTGAAGACCTTCGCCTCCTCGCCCTCGGGCAGGTACTCGGCCGCCGGCGTCAGCCAGGCGATGATCGCCCCGGCGATCGCCAGCACCAGGGCGATCACCGCGACCGGCCGCACCCAGCCGACGCTGATCCAGCGCACCGCCGCGAGCACCGCCCGCGCGAAGGCGCCGCCGGCGCGATCGAGCCAGCGCGTTGGGCGGTCGCCGTGGCGGCTGTCGGAGTGGTCATCAGGGTAGTCGTCGAAGCGGTCATCGGGGCGGCCGTCGGGGCGATCCTCGGGGCGGCCCTCGGGGCGGCCCTCGGAACGGTCGGCGCGTGGCAGCCGCAGGAAGCGGCCGGAGGCGGCCGGCACCAGCGTGATCGCGATCAGCATCGACATCAGGATCGAGGCCGAGATCGCGACCGCGATGTCCGAGTAGAGCTGGCCGGCCTCCTCCTCGACGAAGATCACCGGCAGGAACACCGCGACCGTGGTCAGGGTCGAGGCCAGCACCGCCGGCCAGACCTCGCGCACGCCCTGTAAGGCGGCCGTCATCCGGTCCTTGCCCTTGGCCAGATGCCGGACGATGTTCTCGAGCACGACGATGTTGTTGTCGAGCGTCATCCCGATCGCAAACGCGACACCGGCCAATGAGATCACGTTGATCGTGCGCCCGGTGATCAGGATGCCGAGGAAGGCGGCGATGGTGCAGAGCGGGATACCGACCGCGCCGATCAGGGTCGCCGGCACCGAGCGCAGGAACAGGAACAGCACCAGTACCGCGAGCACCGCGCCGATCGCCAGGTTGCGCTCGACCACCGCGATCGCATCGGTCACATAGACGACATCGTCGGCGGTGCGCACCAGCTTGAGTCCGCGCGGGTTCAACAGCCGCTGATTGAGATCGTCGACGGTCGCGAGCATCGCCTCCTTGATCGCGATGACGTTGCTGCCGATCTGGCGGTTGACCGCGAACGACAGGATCGGGCGGCCCTCCGAGTAGGCGAAGCTGCGCACCTCGGCATAGCCGAGCTCGGCATGGCCGACGTCCTCGAGCCGCACATAGGCGCCGTCGCGCTCGGCGATAACGAGTCGTTCGAGCGCCTCCGGGCCGTCGAAGCGGCCGATCGTGCGCAGCAGATAGCGACGCTTGCCGCTGTCGAGGTCGCCGCCGGAGACATCCTGATTGCGCGCCCGGATCGCCGCGCGCACCTGGCTCAGCGTGATCTCGCGCTCGGCGAGGCGCACCGGATCGACGAACACCTGCATCTGCCGCGGCGCCCCGCCGCGCAGATCGACGCTCGAGACGCCGGGCACCCGCTCCATCGGGGTCAGCACGTACTCCTCGACCCAGTCGCGCAGGGCGACGATCTCGTCCTCGGTGAACTGCCCGGTCTCCGGCATCAGCCGGAAGAACATGAACGCATTCGACGAGAAGGCCTCGGCGCGGATGCTCGGCTGATCGACGTTCTCCGGGTAGGTCGGCACCTGCGAGAGGGCGTTGTTGACGTTGAGCAGCGCCTCCTCGAGGCTGATCGAGAACGGGAACTCGAGCTCGATCGTCGCGCGGCCGGTGCTCGCGGTCGCGACCATGCGCTCGAGCCCGGGGATGCGCCCGAGGTATTTCTCCTGCTCGACGACGAGCTCCTTCTCGACATCCTGCGGCGCGGCGCCGGGCCAGCGGGTCTCGACCGTGACCACGCGGGCGTCGAGGTCCGGGATCATCTGCACCGGCAGGTTGAAGATCGCCAGGATGCCGAACAGGGTCAGGATCAGGATGCCGACGGTCAGGATGACCGGCCGTTCGATCGCGAAGCGGAACATCGTTGTTGCCTGCTACCTGAGCCGGTCAAGCCGAATGGCTGGGGCGCATTGGGTGGGGTGAACCGGGTTGGGGCGCGGCTGGCCGGGTTGCGGCTGGTCGGGGCGCGGCTGGTTGGGACGCGAAGGGGCAGGCATCATCATTGCGGGGCCACGCGCTCGTCGGGCTCGAGCTGCTCATTGCCCAAGAGCACGACGCGATCGCCAGGGCTGAGCGTGCTGCCCAGCACCTCGACCCGCCCATCCTGGCTGCGGCCGAGCTCGACCGCGAGCGGCTGCGCCGTCGCCACTCCGTCGACCTGCTCCACCCGCCAGACCCGGCGCGCGCCGCCGACCTCGGCGACGATCGCATCACGCGGCACGGTGAGCACCTGCTCGGTGCCGCGATCGGCCGCGACCCGGACGCGCGCCGACATCCCCGGCGCCAGCCGATGGCCGGGGTTGGGCAGGTCGATCAAGACCGGGAAGATCCGCGAGCGCGCATCGCCGGCCGCAATCTTTGCCGCGACCTCGCCGTCGAAGACGGCGCCGGGAAACGCATCGAACCGGATGCGGGCCGGCGCGCCGGCGGCGATGCGGGCATAGTCGCGCTGCGGCAAGGTCGCCCGCACCCGCAGCCGGTCCATCGCGATCAGCTCGAAGGCGGCCTGATCGCGCTGCAGCCATTCGCCCTGCTCGGTGCGCTTGGCGACGATCATGCCCGCGAACGGGGCGCTGAGCCGGTGGCGCGCGTGCAATTCCTCGGCCCGCGTCACCTCAGCGCGCGCCGCCTCCACCGCCGCGGCCGCAATCTCGACCTGCGCGATCGCTGCTTGGATCTCGGTTGCGGACGCATGCCGACCCTCCTTCAGGCGCAGCAGTTCGTCGCGCACCCGCACCGCGTCACGCTCGCGCGCCTCGGCCTCGGCGAGCCGCGCCGCGGCGGCATCGCGGTCGATCTCGGCGAGCTTGGCATCGAGTCGCAGCAGCAGCGCGCCGGCCTCGACCTCCATGCCCTCGTCGACCCGCAGCTCGACCACGCGGCCTTCGACCTCGGGCGACAGGGCCGAGCGGCGCACGGCCGTCAGGGTGCCGGTCAGCTCGATCTCGGCGCGCCAGGCCTCGCGGCGGACCTCGGCCAATGTGACCGGGGTCGGCTCGGTCCCGTCGCTGCGCGCGCCATTCGGCCAGCCAACCGACGCCAGCGCAAACACCGCGGTCAGCAAGACCCCTAGTCGCATGCGTGTACGCCCCTGCCTACAAAGAGACCTCGCCTGGTCATGCTGTTCTTCCCGATCGTCCGAAGCGATAACGAGAGCCAATCGATCGAGAGGTCTACTCCTTATGCGATTCAACGATTGCGACTCAACGAGGCTTCAAGCCCCATAAAAAAATTTGATTGCCACAGCCGGCCCGAGCGGTAGCATAGCGCACCGGGCGCAGCTTGCCCCTAACGAGCCCAACGGGTCATTCAGACGCGGAGACGCCACCCAGTGAAGAACTGCAAACTCTGCAAACTGAGCCAACATTGCAACGATCTGCCCGGGATCTGCATCCTGATCCCATACCTTACTGTGGCGCTCGTGACGGTAACGATAGGCTATCTGTTCGTCACCCAGGAGCTGTTGATCTAGCCACCATGGTGACGCGCCAAACCAGAGAATGGAAGGTTCGCAGCCCTTGTTTCACAGTAACGATCAGGATGGCGCACCGTCCCCGAGGATGGCCATTAGACCCGGCTTAGGCGATTGCCGGAAAAGCTCGTACCGAATTGCGCAGGATGTTCGTTTGCCTTCGAGGAGCGTCGACGGCAGCATAGCCGGGCTATGTAACCGGCGGCGCGACGAAGAAGGCGAGCGAAAAGACCAGCAAGGCGGTATGAGCTTTGACAGAAATCGCCTTAACGTGCCGCCGATGTCGCGCAGGCCGGTGCCATCCCGTCACAGGTCTTGTCGCCACGCTCACAGAAGTCGAAACAGGTAATGAGGCGGCCTTCGAAGGTCGCCTCGACATCGAGCCCCTCACGCGTGCGATCGACCCTAAACCCCTCCTGACTCGCTGGCGTCTGGCCTACGAGCCGCAGTCGATCACTCGGGTAAGCGATCTCGAGCGCGACCCGCATTGGATAATAGCCGTCCAGGAAACGCCGCATATAGGGGCCGTTACGTAGACGGTACATCCCGTCGCCGAGCGACTGTAAGGCCCGGCTTTGGGCGCGGACGCAGAGCTCGGCATCGCGGCCGACATTCTCGAGCTGGACGCTGTGGCCCTCGACCCAGGCTCGCCCGATATTCTCACTGCGATCGATCGCGAGCTTCCTTATCCCATCCTTCCGGAACAGGATCTGGGCAGCCGGTACCGGATCGATATTCTCATGGCACTGTTCCAGATCGACCCAACCGCGCTGCAAGCTCGCTTCGGTGATCGCGATCCGGTTCTGGTGATAATGCGCTCCTTCGGCAGCAGGAGCGGGAATGAACTCGAGGTCACCCTCGTTGACCCGCGCGACCCGGGCCTCGAGGTCGGCCTCGTCGGGCCAGTCCTCCGGCCATTCCTCGGTGGCGGCAAAGGCGACCGAGATCATCAGACCCAGCAGCGCCATCGCCACTGCGGCGAGCCGCACCCATGAAGCGTCGCCGAATCGCTGAGCACGAGCGGACGAGGGGGTGTTGTGACCTGATGTCGCCATGGACAGTCCTCCGCGGGATCAATCGATGCAATCTATGCGTTGAGGCGTCGCGCGACGCGGGTCGCCACTCAACGACCGCGACCGCATGCCGGCCGGTCCAAGCGCACACTCTGTATGGCCCCTCATGTGCCGACATTGCGCTTCGGACAACTCTTACAACGCTTCCCTTCCTTGTACTTTTTGCAACATTTGCCGTTCTTTTTCGCCATCTGCGGCGTCTGCCCCGCTAAACTTCGGTCGCCGGTGCGGCAGCTGCGACCCGCTTCGCCGCCCCCGCCAGCTCGTTATCGATCATCAGCAATCCCTGGCCCTGGTCCCCAAACAGCCGCAGCCGGCCGAGGATGTCATTGACGGTTGCCTCCTCTTCGATCTGTTCGGTTACGAACCATTGCAGGAAGATGTGGGTGGCATGGTCCTTCTCTTGCGCAGCATGATCGACCAAGTCGTTGATCGCCTGAGTCACGGCGCGCTCGTGGCTGAGCGTACGCTCGAACATGTCCGTGATACCAGCGGTCTTCGCCGGCGGCGCCTCCACCGGGTCAAGCGCGACGATTGCGTCCTGGTCGAGCAGGTAACGATACATCTTCAGCGCATGGGTCATCTCTTCGCCGTGCTTGGCCATGAACCAGGCGGCAGTGCCCTTCAGGTTGCTGCTCTCGGCCTGCGCGGAGAGCCCGAGATAGAAGTAGGCGGAAAAGAGCTCACGGTTGATCTGCGCATTGATGCGCGATGCCATGTCGTCAGAAATCATCTGTGGGAGTCTCCATGCTGGGTTGTTTGGAGCGGCTAAACAGCCAGCCCAATACGGGTTCGTTGCCAAGCGAGCTGCCGCAGAGCCCAAGCGGAAGGCGATATAAAGCAATCCGAGAGCCAGAAGCGACCCCATCCGCATATCGGTTCGCTGAACTGAGAGATCGGTCACCTCTGTTTCGGTCAGTCGGTGCGCAAGGACCGCATCATCGCTGCGGCAACAGGCCGCACCGGATCACGCAAGCCGAAGAGGTTGCGAATCTAGGTCGATTTTCAAGCCCGAAGCCTGCACAGCGGCCGCGAACCTCCCCGCCGACCCCAAACCGCTGGGGTCCTCCTGACGCATCGGTCCGGATTGCGATCCGGCTGTAGAATTCGCACCGCCCTGCCCGCCCGTCGCCAACCCTCGGCGAGCCGTGCGCTCCTGACAGTGCCCTCACCCGATTTCGATTTCGTTCAACCCGTTCTGTACCTGACCAACCTGACCGATGAGCCCATCCAAACGCAACCGGCCGCGCGTCGCCGTCGCTGGCGCCAGCGGTTTTATCGGAACCGCCCTCTGCCCGCTGCTCGCCGAGCACTTCGAGGTCATCGCGCTGACGCGTTCGCCAGCGCGGGCGCGCACACCAGACCCGGCCGGCCACGTCGATTGGCGCCACTGCGACCTCTTCTCTGCGCCCGCGTTGACGACAGCGCTCGCCGACATCGATTACGCGGTCTATCTGGTGCATTCATTGGCCCCATCGTCCCGGCTCACTCAGGCCCGGCCGCGCGACATGGACCTGGTGCTAGCCGACAACTTCGCCCATGCCGCCGCCGCGAACGCTCTCAAGCAGATCGTCTTCGTCAGCGGCGTCATGCCCGAGAGCTTCCGCTTCTCGCCGCTGCTCTGGAGCCGACGCGAGGTCGAGATGGTCCTCGGCTCCCGCGGGACGCCGGTCACCGCGCTGCGCGCCAGTCTGGTCCTCGGCCCCGGCGGCACCGGCCCTAGCCTGCTGCTCGACCTGGTTCAGCGGCTGCCAGTGCTGCTGCTTCCGCCAGCAGCCGCCTCGTCGACCCGTCCAATCGCGCTCGCGGATCTCGTGCGCGCCATCCTGCTCTGCCTTGGCCGACCCGAGGCATTCTCAGGGGCGTTCGATATCGGCGGCGCCGAGACCCTGAGCTACGAGGCGATGCTCCGACAGACCGCCGAGGTGCTAGGACTGAGACGCCGCTTCATCAAGGTGCCTGCGCTGCCGATAACGGCGGCCTCGCTGACGGCCCAGGTTGTGAGCGGCGCGCCGCCGGCGATGGTCGGCGCCATCGTCGAAAGCCTGCCGCAGGACACGCTGATGCGCGACAATCCGGTGCAACGGGCGATCGCACCCGGCGCGCTCGGCTTTCGCGCCGCGTTGGAGGCCAGCATCGATCCCGCCACCGGGCGCCTCAGACCCAGCCCGCGACAACGCCTCAAGGAACAGGACCGCGAGGTCATGCGCGAGCAATCGCTGGTGCGCTCGATACAGCGCGCGCTGCTGCCGCCGGGCCAAGACGCCGCCTGGCTCGCCGGCAATTACTTCCGTTGGCTCGGCGAGTGTTGCTGGCCGCTGGTGCGCAGCGCGGTCAACGCGAACGGCGACGTGGAGGTCTGGTCGCGGCTACCGCCGATACGCATGCTGGTCTTGAGGCACATGGCCGACGAGAGCAGCCCCGAGCGCCAGGTCTACGAGATCGCCGCCGGTCGGCTTGCCCGCAGCGGCGCCGGACGCGCCCGCTTCGAGTTCCAGACCCTGCTCGACGGGCGTTATACGATGACCGCGATCCACGACTATGCACCGGCGCTTCCCTGGTATCTCTATGTCGTGACCCAGGCCGCTGTCCACCTTGCCGTGATGCGCCGCTACCAGCGCCGGCTGGCACGCTTGGCGCGCTGACCCCAGGTCATCGGCGCAACGCCTGCCCCTCGTGCAGCGACCTCACAGCCTGCCTAACGTTCATGGCACGGTGCACCCGGACGAGGAATCTCACGTGATTCACGATAACCTCAGCCCGCGAGCCCGGCGCAATCCAGCGCCGGCATTCTCGAGTACTCGCGGCGTTCTGGGGTATTCGCCCGGTCCTGCCCCAGCCCGCGATCCCGGCGCGAGCCGGTACCGGATGTGAGGCCCGTCACGGCCGAGCGCTGCTGAGCCGGCCAGAAATCGGCATAATGGCTCGCGTGATCAAGCCAGCCTGCTGCGGCGCATGGTCCTCTTTCATGACACAAGACGTTCGCCGGCGCAGGGGCGATCGTTAGGCGCCCGACCCGGCGCAAGCCAAACGAACAAGATCGCGCCTGCTCCTGAGCGCGACAGATTCCGGAGGATGACGCGTTGTCCGATTCGTCCCAGACTGTCTGGAAGCCCCTCTTCTGGCTCGCGTTGGCCGCATTGATCGGTGTCTACCTCCTGTACAACTTTCACAGTGACCAGCTAAGCCAAGCGATCAGCGATGAGCAACAGGCACTGCGCGCGCTCGACCAGGCTCTCGACTCGGCCACCGACGAGCTCGGGGCCGCGAAGCAGGCGTTAAGCGCTGCCAAGGCGCAGCTCAGATCGCTGAAGCAGACCCACGCGGACGAGATCGACGCCCTGCAGACAGCACACCGTGAGGCGCTCGCATCGGCCAAGGCCGGCCATGCCGAGACCACGGCCTCACTCAAGCAGACCCAGGCCCAGGAACGTGCCGAGCTCACCGAACAGCTCGAAGCGGCGCATGCGGAGCGTGATCAGCTCAAGCGCGCACGAGAAGAGCAGCCGCAAGATGCCGCGAGCGATGTCGAGGCACGGGTCGCCGCAGCGCGGGCGGAGCTGCGCGCAGAGTTCGAAGCCGACCGCCAAGCACTGGAAACCAAGCTATCCGACGCTGAGGGGCGTGTTCAGACGGTGCAACAGCAACTGAGCGCCGAGCGGGACGCGCTCGAGCAGGAGCGAGCGGAGGCGAAGGCAGCGCAGGCTGCAGAACGCGAGGCGCTTCTGGCCGACAACGAGGCCCGTATCCAGGCCCTCGAGGACGAGCATGCGTCAGCCCTCGCGAAGCTCGAGCAGCGTCGAACGGGACGGCAGGAGGATCTGGCCGAGGCGAACGCCCGCATCCAGCGCCTGACCGACAAGCTGCAGGCGGTCGAGAGCGCCAACGCCAAGCAGGCTGCCGCATTCGAAGACGAGCAGGCGGCGCTCAAGGCGCAGCTCGCTCAGGCCGAACAGTCGATCCAATCGCTCGAGCAGAGGCTTCAGGCACGTCATGACGCACTCCGCAGCCAATCTGCCGAGTATGAGACGCGCGTCGCCCAGGCCGAGCAGGCGCTCGCGGCGATGCGGGCTGAGATGGAAACGACGCAGCAGGCCCTGGAGGATGCGCGGGCGCGGGTGCGCCAGACACGAGCGCAGGCCGCCGACGAAGCCGCGGACCGGGTCCATGCCTTCTATGACCGGTTCGCCACGTTTGATGCGCGCGTCACCGAGCGTGGACTCTTGGTTAATCTCGCTGGCGAGGGCCTGGAGTTTCCGGTTGGAAGCGCCGTGATCCCGGCTAACGCCTCAGCGATGCTGGACCAGGTCGCCGCAGTGCTCGCGCAGCACCCAGATCGCCCGATCCTGATCGAAGGCCACACCGACAGCACAGGCAGCGCCGAGCTCAACCGACAACTCTCGCAGCAACGCGCGGATGCGGTTCGCGAGGCCCTGATCGACCGAGGGATCGACCCTGAACGACTGCGCGCCGAGGGAATTGGCGCCGCCAACCCGATTGCGAGCAATGCAACCGCGAGCGGCCGCCGACAGAATCGCCGGGTCGAGCTCTATATCGACCGCGAGCAGATCAATCCCGAACAGAGCGGGTGAGCCTCGCTCGGTGCCGACCCACCTCGGCGACAGAGACGGCACAGCAGTGGCGGTATCAGTGCCGCCAGAGGGACTCGTCGATCAGCTCCTTGAGCCGCTGATGCGCCGGCGTCTCCATCGAGGTCAGTTCTAGACTCGTGCGAAAGCGCCCGGCTCGAGGCACACTCCGCAGCACGCGCGCATAGACATCACCCACAGAGGGCCCCCCTTGCTGTGGCGTCAGGTTGATCACGACATCGGCGGCGCGCGGCAGACCCAACGGCAGATCAGCCGACAAGCCGTAGTAGCCGAGATCATTGATGAGCCCCGGAATCTGGCCGGGCCGGATGCGATTCTCATGGATCTGGCGGAAGGTGGCGTTCATCTTGACCGGGATGCGCGGTGCTCGGCGAACCTCAACCCTGGGCACCTCGAGCCGGTCGGGCCCGAGCACCGCCTGAAGCTCGTACAACCGAACCGGGTTCGGGATGCCTTTGAAGCGCACCTCGTTCACCGCGCCGACCTCGATCAGGTCCTCGGCGGCGGTCCGGCTCGACTCACTGATCAAGACCTGCCCGCGCATCGCGAAGGACTCCATCCGTGAGGCCAGATTCACCACATCGCCGATCACCGTATACTCGCTGTGCGTCGGCGCCCCGAAGCTACCGGCCACGAGCTCTCCGGTGTTGACCGCGATCCCGGCATAGATCCTTGGCATCCCTTGCGCATGATAGGCGCGGTTGAGCTCGAGCATCGCACGCTGCATCTCGACCGCACAGGCCAAGGCGCGTGCCGAATCATCGCCGCGGGGCTCTGGGAGCCCGAAGAGGGCCATGACCGCGTCACCGACGAACTTGTCGACGACGCCGCCGAAGCGTTCGATGATCTCGGTCATCGCGACGAACCAGCGCTGCAGCACCGCGATCATGCTCTCGAGCGGTATCGATGCCATCAACGCCGTGAAGCCACGGATGTCGGCGATCAACACCGTCGCATAGGCCTCGACGCGAGGCTGCGACTCGAGCAGGAACGCATCGAGGAGCGGATTCAGTCGCCTTGCGAGCTCATGCTCTCGCGTCGTTTCCACCAATTGCCCATCCGCAGGTGGCGATCCCGAAGCGCCATAGAGGTCTTCGACGACCTCGGTGATCGCTGAGATGAGCTGCGTCCTGTCTTGATGTTGCATGCTGGCAGACCGCGGACGGATGTTAAAGGAAGCGTATCATTCGGAGTGCGTCTGATTGCACTCTTTCCCAACGATGCGTGCCAGCACTGACTCGATCTGAAGCGGATGCTCGGTATCGAGAAAGAGCGCAAACCGGCGCTCTTCTGCCGTCAGCGGCTCAGCACGCGCCAACTGCAGCTCGAGCACGTCGATATCGGCGTCGGAGGCATCCTGGCCGTCGGCATAACGTGCTCGTACACGCTCTCTTAGCACGGCAATCGGTGCCTCCGGGACCAGGATACGATAAGGGCACCGCCGCTGTTGCGCCAGTGCCAGAAAGGGGGCGCGTTGGTCACGCCTCAGGAAGGTGGCATCGACCAGCACGCTGAAGCCCGAGCCGAGCAGGTTATCGGCGAGCTCGAGCAGCCGGCGGTAGGTGCGCTCGGTGGCCTGGGCCGAATAGAGCTGCTGGCTTTGATGCGCCTGCGGTCGATGCTGCTCGGGCACACCGAACAGGCGTTTACGCTCGATGTCCGAGCGCAGTTGGATAATCGGAAGATGCTCGCGTAGCAGATGCCCAAGGCCGGTCTTCCCGCTACCGGAAAGACCATGGGTGATGAACAGCTGCGGGCGATGGCGGCCGCTGCAGGTGCGGGCAAGCGCGAGATAGTGACCGATCGCAGCGCGCGGACCCGCCTGATCGCCTCCTGCCTCGGCCTGTTGACTGAGCTGGATCGCACATACCTTGGCGCGGACCAACGCCCGATAGACCTGGTAGAACCGTAGCACGGCCAGGCCCCCGTGATCCCCAGTCACCTCCAGGTAGCGGTTCAGGAAGCGTCGCGCCAACGCCTGCTCACCCGCCTCGGCCAGATCCATCGTCAGGAAGGCGATCTCACTGATGGTATCGATCCAACGCAGGCTCGCATTGAACTCGATACAGTCGAAGATCAGTGGCTCCCCGTCGATGACGACGATGTTCCCGCGGTGCATATCGCCATGACACTCGCGGATCGCGCCTTCGCGGCGTCGCGCCTCGAGCTGCCCGCGCAGCCGGCGAAACCGGTTATGCGTCCAGCGCTCCAGGCGCGTGAGCTGCAGCAACAAGTCCTGTGGCTCCGCGTCGCCAACCAGCGCGCGACGCAGGGGGCCAAAGTTGTCGAGCATCGGCGCGAGCACGGCATCGGGCTCGCCATAGGGCGAATCCGGTGGGGCCGGCGTCAGGCTGAGATGAAACTGGGCAACCCGCTCAGCAAGCCGGTCGATCAGCTGGCCGTCCAGTTTCCGTGCCGAAAGCAGAGATTCCTGCGGAAACCGCCGCATCCGCACCGCATAGTCGATCACATCCCCGGCGCCCGCGATCTGCACCCGATCTTCCAAGCGCGTGATCGGGACCACATCCAGGTAGAGAGGCCTTGCGAGCCGGCGGTTGAGACGGAGCTCTTCTTCGCAATAGAAGCGCCGCCGCATCAGGGTCGAAAAATCGACGAAGCCGAGCGAGACAGCGCGCTTGACCTTGTAAGCGAACTCACCGGCCAAAAAGACCTGCGAGATATGGGTGATCACGCGCTCCACGCGATCGACCGGGTGCGGATAGGCAGCCGGATCGAGCAACGCCTCCAATGCCTGGGACTGGTCGGCCTCCACCTTATGCTCTGCCATCACCAGCCGAGCAGGTGCCAATATTGCGCTTGCAGGTGTACGCCGACGCCCGGGCCAGCGACGCCGACGCAAGACAGCGCGCTGCCGACTTGCGAAAACAGGCGGCGACTCAATAGACTATTAGGCATCATCCAGTAACAGTTTGTTGTTCTGAGGCGCATCACATGACTATCGAACGTATCGTTTTCGCTGTTGCCGGGGCCTTCGTGCTGATCTCGGCGATCCTCGCCGCAACCGTCAGCCCATTATGGCTCTGGTTCACCGGTTTCGTGGGGCTCAACCTCTTGCAGTCGGCCTTCACCGGCTTCTGCCCGCTTGCCGTGATCCTGAAGAAGATCGGAAAAGAGCCCGGCCCCGCCTTTTGAGTCGAGCGCTTTGAGTCGAGCGCTCAGGCCCACGCATCGTCCGTCATTTGCTGTTTCTGGGCCGTCACCTAGGCTTGACGCTCAGCCAGCGATCGAACCGACCGCGGCGTTGTCAGCAAAAACCGTGCTGCTCGCCGCCGCGGCCACCTCAGCGACCGGCAGCGCCGCGCCATTCCTCCACTCGGTTAGCGCATCGGCCTTACCTCCACCGGTCACCAGAATCAGCACCTGCCGACTATCGGTCAGCGCCGCCGGAGTCAATGAGACCCGATCAGGCGGCGGCTTCGGGGCTGCATGAACCGGCATCACCAAGCGATCCTCCGGAACCTTCCGGCCTGGGAACAGGCTCGCAGTATGCCCGTCTTCGCCCATCCCAAGCAGCACCAGATCGAACGGCAGCGCTGCACGGACAGTGGATTCGTAGGCCCGCGCGCCGGCCTCGGCACCCGCCTCCGCCGGGATCGCCATCACCTGCGACCGCGGCACCGGCACCTGTCCCAGCCAGGCTCGCTCAGCAGCCAAGCTGTTACGCGCCGGATCATCGGCGGCGACACAGCGCTCATCGCCAAAGTAGATCCACCAGCGCCCCCAGTCCGCATCCGCGCCAGCAAGCCGTTCATAGGCCGCTGTCGGCGTGGTGCCGCCAGCCAGGCACAACCGGAATTGCCCTGCTCGAGCGATTGCAGCGCGAGCTGCGTCCATGATGGTCTCTGCCGTCGCGCGGGCCACGGCCGCTTGATCGTCGAACAGGCTGACCTTGGCACCGGGCAGGTCAATGGTCTCGGGATTCATCGTGCTGGACCCTCAATCTCAGATCGCCCCATGGTAAGCCTGCAGCGGCGCCTGCGGCCAGCGGCAGCCGCCGCTGCGAACAGGCCGGTCGTGACCGCGGACAGCAGGTCGGCCGCACCGCCCGGCAGTGCAGTTCGCGTTATGATCGCAGTAGGCCTCGGCGCCTCGGCGCCTCAAGCTTGACCTAATCCGCTCCACGGCGTAGTAACCCAACCACCATAAGCGACGGACTCTCGAGGAGACGCAGCCATGCCAGAGACGATGCAGGACATCATGAATCCGGGGGCAGCGAGTCACGATGACCGCTTCCCCCATGCACCAAGCGACTGGACAGCGGACGACGCGGAGCGAAGCGCCAGCGACGAAGGTCTGACAATGACCGACGATCACTGGGAGGTGATCCGCTCGTTGCAAGCCTATTTCGAGGGCGACGCGCATCCCAACACCCGCGTCTTGCACGACGCGCTGGACGAGCATTTCCACAGCCGCGGCGGCCTCAAGTACCTCTACGAGATCTTCCCCGGTGGCCCGGTTGCCCAGGGCTGCCGTCTCGCCGGCCTCAAGCCACCTGCCGGTGCGGTCGATAGCTCATTCGGGAGCGTCAAGTAGACGCCGCACTTGCTCTCTACTGAGCGGGCTCGTACGCCCCCAGCTGGGTGCACAAGTCAGCGCTCGGGTACGCACCTGAAAGCCCTGTCAGAACGACCCCGGTCCGCACTATCCGCTGTTTCGATAGCCAAGGGGCCTGCTGCCAGGGCTTCTCAGTCTCCCTTCGGGCGGCATTTGCTCGACCTTTCAACGTCGCCCTCGGACTGTCGAGGACCGGAGCCATCCGATGATCACTGCCGTGCTCGTCTGGGGTCAATTCGCAATTTGCGTCGTCGTGATCGCGATCGCCGGCGTCAAGCTCACCGAGTATGGAGACGCCATCGCCGACAAGACCGGCATGGGCGGCACCTGGGTCGGGCTCGTGCTCATCGCGACCGTGACCTCATTACCCGAGCTGGCCGCTGGCATCACCGCCTCGGCGGTGGCGCTGCTCCCGAACATCGCCGCCGGTGATGTGCTCGGCAGTTGCGTCTACAACCTCGCCATCCTCGCGATACTCGACCTGTTCACCCGCAATCAACCGGTGCTGGCCTTGGCGCGTCGAGAGCATGTGCTGTCAGGCGGCTTTGGGCTGGTGCTGATCGGCCTTGCAGGGCTCGGGCTGATCGCCGGGCAGGCGGGCCTCTCCGGATTCTCGGACCGGGTCTCCTGGATCACACCGCTACTGATCATCGTCTACATCGTGGCGATCCGCAGCCTGCACCGCTTTCAGGAGCAGGAGATCGAGCAGTTTACCGAGGAGGAGCCGGACCGCTACGCCGAGCGCTCGCTGCGCGAGATCGGTACCCGGTACGCGATCGCGGCCGGGTTCGTGATCGCTGCGGGCATCTGGCTGCCTTATGTCTCGGAAGATATCGCCGCGGTCATGGGGTGGGGCGAATCCTTTACCGGCACCCTGTTCACCGCGCTGAGCACCTCGTTGCCCGAGCTGGTGGTCACCCTGTCGGCACTGCGCATCGGCGCCATCGACATGGCAGTCGGCAACATCTTCGGCAGCAACATGTTCAACATCCTGGTGCTCGCGGTCGATGACCTCTTCTACCTGCCCGGACCGATCTATGCCGATCTCGCACTGGGCCATCTCACCTCGGTGCTCGCTGCCATGACGATGACGGGCGCCGTGGTGGTTGCCCTCTATTTTCGCCCCAGGGTGCGCGTGCTGCGACTCGGCGGCTGGGTCAGCTTCTCGCTGATCGGTCTGTTCGCACTCAATTCCTGGCTGATGTTCCACCTCGGAAGCACACCGCATGGCTGAGCCGGCGAGCGTTCCAGGACAAGACCAGGGCAGCAGCCCGACACCGCCCGCCAACGCCCACCTGGTGCACCAGACCGGTCGGCGGATGCGCCTCAAGGTGCCCTCGCGGCGCCACGATACCGC
The DNA here is from genome assembly GCF_016584085.1 of Halochromatium glycolicum. GTDB lineage: Bacteria > Pseudomonadota > Gammaproteobacteria > Chromatiales > Chromatiaceae > Lamprobacter > Lamprobacter glycolicus. The sequence continues at coordinate 113,969 of NZ_NRSJ01000010.1, forward strand.
CTTCTTCGCGCGACTCGAGCAACAGCTGGCGGCTATTCCCGAGATCGAGGCGGCATTGATGACGCCCGCGACGGCAAGCGTGCTGCTGCGATTCGCCGAGGGCGAAGGCGACGGCGTTGCAGCGGCGATCGATGCGCTCGAGGGCATCGCGCTCGCCAAGCCCGACGCGAATCGGGCTGCCTCGCCCCACGAGACGGCCGCCAACGAGACCGAGCCAGCGCTGCAGCAGGGAAACGCAAGCGATCGCGTCGACCGTCGCGCATTGGCGTTTACGGTGCTGGTCCTCTTACTGCTTCGGCAACTCTTGCGCGGTGGCTGGCTCGCGCCGGGCCTGGCGTTGGTCTGGTTCCTGTTCGAGGTGCTGCGCGCGCGGATGCCGGAGGACGAGGCCCGTTAGGCGATTGCCGCCGGGTGACCACGGGTGATTGCTCACCCGTGGTTCCCACAGATCCGGACGTGCGGAATTCCCGCATCCGGCTCCTCAGTTGAGCAGTCGCTACACAACAATCGTTGCACACCCATCGGACAAAAGC